>NZ_JANAEZ010000001.1:47240-1095471 GCF_024813435.1 Aquiflexum gelatinilyticum | reverse complement strand
TGTCTGGCAAATGCCTTGAAATCAAATTCATCTCCGTTTTCTTTCATAGTCAAAATTTAATAAATTAAACATTGACACAGTTAATTGAACAGTCTCATCAGTCCCGACAACCCGACAACTTGATAACGCGCAGCTGACAACAATTACAACCACTAAAACAATTACAACCATTAGAACCTAGAGATTCTTCGCTACACTCAGAATGACGCATCCCAACCCGATAACCCGACAACCCGACAACGCGCAGCAGTCCACAATTACAACAATTAAAACAACTACAACAATTAAAACCAAGAGACCCTTCGTACCTCAGGGTGACGGTTCCCAACCCGACAACCTGACAACGCGCAGCAGACAACCACTACAACAATTACAACTATTAGAACCTAGAGATTCTTCGCTACACTCAGAATGACGCATCCCAACCCGACAACTTGACAACCGACAACCCGACAACGCAAAGCAGACAACAATTACAACCATTAGAACCACTACAACCATCACAACCTCTTCCACCATTTTTTTTCAATTGGTTGCTAGATAAGTGAATAATAATATCTTTGTCGCATCAAAAATTTTAGGGTTAACCCAAGATAATTTATGGAACAAGCAATTGTATATCTCGTCCCCGCTATGGGGATTATCGGCCTCATCGTGATGGCCATCAAATCGGCCTGGGTGGTCAAACAAGACCCGGGAGATGCAAACATGGTTGAGTTGGCGGGTCACATCGCCAAAGGTGCCATGGCATTTTTAAAGGCAGAATGGAAAATTCTCTTCTATTTCGTAGTCATTGCCGGTATTATTTTGGCATGGTCAGGAACATTGGTTCCAAATTCCAGCTGGATCATTGCCGTATCCTTTGTGATCGGAGCGGTGCTTTCCGCTTTTGCCGGATACCTTGGAATGAACATTGCCACCAAGGCCAATGTCAGGACTACCCAAGCTGCCAAAACAAGTTTGAAAAAAGCACTTGATGTCTCATTTACAGGAGGTTCTGTGATGGGTATCGGTGTTGCCGGTCTAGCCGTTTTAGGTATGGGCTCGCTCTTTATCGTGTTCTACAACATGTTTGTAGTCTCTACCGGAGGAGATGTCAACGGTGCTGCCATGGCAACAGCCTTGGAAGTATTGGCAGGATTTTCCCTGGGTGCTGAATCCATTGCCCTTTTTGCAAGAGTCGGTGGAGGTATCTATACCAAAGCAGCTGACGTTGGCGCTGACCTCGTAGGAAAAGTAGAAGCAGGTATTCCTGAAGATGATGTAAGAAACCCGGCAACCATTGCGGATAACGTTGGTGACAACGTCGGTGACGTGGCAGGTATGGGTGCTGACCTTTTCGGTTCTTATGTAGCTACAATTTTGGCCTCCATGGTTTTGGGAAGAGAAATTGTTTCCAATGATAATTTTGGAGGAATCGCTCCGGTATTGTTACCATTGGTAATCGCCGGTATGGGATTGTTGTTTTCCATCATTTCTACCTTCTTTGTCAAAATCAGCAAAGACACTGACAGTGTACAGGGTGCTTTGAACAAAGGAAATTGGATTTCTATATTATTGACTGTATCAGCATCTTATTTCTTGATTGACTATATGTTGCCTGCAGGTGAATTGGTACTATCCAGAGGTGGATCCATAGCATTTACCAAAATGGGTGTTTTCGGAGCAGTGGTGATCGGTTTGATCGTAGGTGCACTGATGAGTGCGATTACTGAATATTACACATCTATGGGCAAGCGTCCTGTGAATTCAATTATCAAGCAGTCTTCCACAGGTCATGCAACCAATATTATTGGGGGTCTTTCCTTGGGTATGGAATCCACTGTTGCTCCGATTTTGGTATTGGCAGCAGGTATTTATGGTTCTTTCTTGAGTGCCGGTCTTTATGGTGTGGCTATAGCTGCTGCCGGCATGATGGCTACTACCGCGATGCAATTGGCTATCGATGCATTTGGACCAATTGCCGATAACGCAGGTGGTATCGCTGAGATGTCAGGCTTGCCAAAAGAAGTAAGAGAAAGAACAGACATTCTTGATGCTGTAGGTAACACCACTGCAGCAACAGGAAAAGGTTTTGCCATTGCCTCAGCGGCATTGACTGCTTTGGCCTTGTTTGCAGCTTACGTGGGTATGGCAGGAATTGATTCTATCGATATTTACAAGGCAGATGTATTGTCAGGATTGTTTGTCGGGGCGATGATTCCGTTTATCTTTTCTTCCTTGGCCATAGCGGCAGTGGGAAGGGCAGCGATGGACATGGTCAACGAAGTGAGAAGACAGTTCAGGGAAATTCCCGGTATTATGGAGTACAAAGCCAAGCCGGAATATGAGAAGTGTGTGGAGATTTCTACCAAAGCTTCTTTGAGGGAAATGGTTGCTCCGGGAGCAATTGCCTTGCTATCTCCGATCATTGTTGGTTTTGCCTTTGGCCCCGAAGTATTGGGCGGGATGTTGGCAGGTATCACTGTTTCAGGCGTGTTAATGGGTATCTTCCAAAACAATGCCGGTGGTGCATGGGACAATGCCAAGAAGTCCTTCGAAAAAGGAGTCATGATCAATGGAAAAATGGAGTACAAAGGTTCTGACGCCCACAAAGCTTCAGTTACGGGCGACACTGTGGGCGATCCTTTCAAAGATACTTCAGGCCCTTCGATGAACATCCTGATCAAATTGACTTCGATCGTCGCTTTGATCATCGCGCCACATATTTCTGAAGGAGATGGTCATGGTCATGTTCAGATCAAGGCTGAGGATATCAAAGTAACCCAAGAAATTACGCATGAAGACGGCAAGGAAATTGAAAAAATCGTTACCGTGACGATCAACAAATAAAGAAAATTATCCTATTTAGAGGGAAGCCACCTGTGTGAAACGGGTGGCTTTTTTGTTTTTTTTTTTAAAGTCCAAATACGGACATTTTTAAGTTTCTAAAAAGTAATTCTGAAAACGAAATAATTTTTGGGTAATTATCGGTTAATAGAAACATGCTTCTGTAGTTTTTTTTATGTTAAAAGAATCTCTTGAATTTAATTTTTTTTAATTAAAAGTATAGGCTTTTTGTCAATTTATCGATAATATGAGTAATCAAAAGGTGAGATAAACCAAAGCTTATAGAGTAAAAATCTCATTTTTGGACCTTTTTTTAAATTAATAAATAAATAGACTCAAAATAACCAAATAATCGAAATCGATTAGTAATTCGGTCCAGGCGACTGGTATTGGCATTTAATTAAATCAACTTATTTAACCATTTTAAACCAAACTTTATGAAGAAAAGAATTACTCTTATGGTTACTTTTTTCATGTTCATTTTGTTGTCACATCCTATGATTGCGCAGCAAAATACAGTAACAGGTAAAGTAACGACAAAGGAAGACGGACAACCCCTTCCAGGTGTGACGGTATTGGTGCAAAATACCACGATAGGTACGGTAACAGACATTGATGGGGAATATTCCATCAATGTACCTAGTGGCCGTAATGTATTGCTTTTCTCATTTATCGGCTTCAAGGAGCAGGCTGTAGAAATCAACAACCGTACTATCATAGACCTTGGGATGGAGGCAGATATTGAACAATTGTCAGAAGTAGTTGTCACTGCTTTTGGAATTGAAGTAGAGAAAAAGGGCTTGGGTTATTCCGTCCAAAAAATAGGTTCAGAGGATATCATGCGAACCAAGCAGCCCAATCTGGTCAATGCCATGCAGGGACAGATTGCAGGTGTGCAGGTAACCAATTCTGGCGGTGCTCCGGGCCAAAGTGCGAGGATCATCATCAGGGGTGTGACTTCCCTGAATCCGGGTGCAGATAACCAGCCGCTCTTTATTGTAGATGGTATTCAGATTGACAACTCTACCGTCGAATCACCTGGTACCCCAAGGGGATTGTCCAATAGGGTGGCAGATTTAAACCCCGATGATGTAGAATCCATCAACGTCCTCAAAGGTGCTGCTGCAACTGCTCTATATGGCGTAAGGGCTGCAAACGGTGCGGTAATCATCACAACAAAAAAAGGAAAGGCAGGATCAACAAGTGTAAATGTGACTTCTTCAATTGGTTTTGAACAAATCAATAGATATCCTGAATTTCAAGACCAATTTGGACAAGGCTTCAGTGGGGTATATGACCCAAGCAGTTTTTGGCCAGCATGGGGAGCACCTATCTCAGAGGTGAGGCAGACAGTGCCGGATCACAAATACCAAGACAATTGGAGAAGGGCATTTGAGACCGGATCCCAAATCAATAACAATGTCAATATCTCCGGAGGAAATGAAAATGCTACTTTCTTTGGTTCATTTGGCAGACTTGACCACAAAGGTGTCATTCCTTTCAGTGACTGGAACAGGACTTCCGCTAAAGTCAACGGTCAGGTAAAAGTCTCTAATAAATTTGACTTTTCGAGTTCATTGAACTACATCAACTCAGGAGGAAACAGGGTTCCTCATGACAGGTTTATGGAAAGGATGGTATATTGGTCTGAGACAACAGACATCAGGAATTATATCAAACCGGATGGCACGATGGTCAGCGTCGGGGGCAATACCAACCCGATTTATGATGCGCAGTTCAGTACTTTCGAAGACAATGTTAACCGCATTTTGGGAAATGTCACTTTGAATTACAAGCCTGCTGATTGGATCAATTTTACCTACCGGGTGGGAATGGACGCGTATTCAGATAGCAGAACAGAAATCACACCTGGACCTAAAGGAATTGACGGAGAAGCCCCGTTGAGTTCCACAGGTTTTATCAGGGAAATCAGAATCAACAGCAGGGACTTGACTTCCACCTTTATCGTGTCCATGCAAAAGAGATGGAATGAAAACTGGAATACTTCTTTAAGATTTGGCAATGACATCTTCGAAAGGAAATTTGACAGGCTTTCTTCCTTAGGTGAAAACTTCGTGATTCCTGAGTTCTTTAACCTCAACAATACCAGACAGGTATTCAGTGACCAAGGCAAAAGCATCAGGAGATTGGTCGGGTTTTACGGGGATGTGACAGCAGATTATAGAGGGACAGTATTCCTGAACATCACAGGAAGAAATGATATCTCATCCACTTTGCCTACAGAAAACAACTCCTTTTTCTATCCCTCATTCAACTTAAGTTACCTCTTTTCAGAGTCATTTGATTTACCTGCATGGATGACTTTTGGGAAATTGAGAGCTTCCTATGCCGAGGTTGGTAAGGATACCGATCCGCATCTCTTAGGCGCCACTTATCTATCACCTTCAATTTATCCATTGAACGGACAAGTGGGTTTTACCAGAAACGGAAGATTTGGGGATCCAAACCTCAGACCTGAAAGAACGAGTTCCATAGAATTCGGTACCCAGATCGGTTTATTTAAGAATAAGATAGAGCTCGATATTGCCTACTATAAGAACAATACAAAAGACCAGATCATACCTGTTCCGGTTTCTACCACAACAGGTTTTTCCTCTTATGTGACCAATGCGGGCGAAATCCAAAATGAAGGAGTGGAATTCATCCTAAAGGCAATGCCTATCCAACGCAATGATTTCTCTTGGACTATCAATTTCAACCTTTCCTATAACAACAACACCGTAAAGTCTATCAGGGAAGGAATTGACGAAATCATAGTAGGAAGTCAGTTTGGCTATGTCGGATCCACAGTAACCATGAAATTGATAGAAGGAAGACCTTATGGAGACATCTATGGTAGTTCTTACCAGAGGTACTATCAAGGAGGAGTCCCTGAAGGATTGACTACGCTAAACAGAGACCAAGACTTGCTTATCGGGGCAAATGGTTTTCCAATTAGAAACGGTACGCAATTGATCTTGGGAAATGCCATTCCAAAATGGATTGGAGGAATCAGGAATGATTTCAATTACAAAAACTGGGATTTATCTCTGCTAATTGATGGAAGGACAGGCGTTCAGCAATACAACCAATTTGACAATTTCTTGGCTGCATTTGGTATCGCCGGATATACGGCCAACAGGAATGAGACGAGGGTTTTTGAAGGATTCCTTGCTGACGGTTCTGCAAATTCCCAAGAAGTGTGGCTGGGGCAGGGTGTAGGGCCGGACAACAGAAATTATGGAGCGGGATTTTATAGGAACACCTATAGGAGTGTCAGTGAAAACTTTGTTCAGGATGCTAGTTTCCTGAAGTTGAGAAACATCACATTGGGATATACCTTGCCCGCAAGAATTTTGGAAGGAACCTTTATCAAGTCCCTCAGGGCATCTGTTGCTGCCAACAATATCATCCTATATACACCTTGGGACGGATTTGATCCGGAATCTTTCAGTGCCGGCGCCGGTGGAAATGCCATTGGATTTACCGGCCTAGGGTTTCCCGGAGTGCAAAGCCTATTCTTTACTTTAAATCTTGGTTTCTAAATGAAGACGATCATGAAGAATATATCAAAAATCAAAATATTAATGATGTCAGCAGTTATGCTGCTAATAGGAGCATGCGATTCTTGGATTGATGTCAATGAAAATCCAAATAATCCACAGGATGCTCCAATACAGGGGTTATTGACCAATATTACTTTTGAATCTACCCTCAATGTCTACAGGGCAGGTTCTATTTCAAGTAATTATGTCCAACACCTGGCCTCACCCAATCCAGGTTCTTCATCAGATATCATGGAGCCATTGGATTACAGTGGGACATGGGGATCATTTTATTCAGTAATGTCAGACATAACAGATCTAGTAAGAAAATCTGAAGATCTGGGTGCAACCCATTATGCCGCAGCAGGTCAGACATTAATGGCTCTAAACCTTGGTATGGTCGTGGATATGTGGGGAGAGGTTCCCTATTCTGAAGGCTTTGACTTCTCAACAGTCACTCCGGCATACGACGACGACCAGGCTTTATATACTGAAGTGCTTTCACTTTTGGACCAGGCTATTGTTAATTTTGGACTGACTTCTACAGTAACTATTGGTACCGATGA
The DNA here is from genome assembly GCF_024813435.1 of Aquiflexum gelatinilyticum. Classification (NCBI taxonomy): domain Bacteria; kingdom Pseudomonadati; phylum Bacteroidota; class Cytophagia; order Cytophagales; family Cyclobacteriaceae; genus Aquiflexum; species Aquiflexum gelatinilyticum. Next base: position 1,088,531 of record NZ_JANAEZ010000001.1, on the reverse strand, counting down.
TTTTATTTATGGAGGAAATATTGAAAAATGGGTAAAATTTGCTAATTCCCTTAAAGCCCGATACCTGCTTCATACAAGCGGTACTCCGGGTTATAACCCTGCAAATGTCTTGGCAGCAGCCGCAGCCGGTATGACAAATAACCTTGACGATGCCAAAATGAATTTCTTTGACCAAAGGTTTAATCCTTGGGCTCAGGTTGCGATAAATAATGAAAACTTATTGTTGGGAGGTTGGATTTCAACCCAATTCATTGAGGCCTTGGACGGAACTTCTTACCCAACAGTTGATCCAAGATTACAGCTTATGGTTGGAACCACAGATGCAGGAGAATATATCGGCGTAGAAAATGGAGCAGGCAGGGGAAATGCACCTGAACAAGGGGCCAGGTCTACACTCATTCCCGGCCAATATTATACATCAACATTGGGCCCTGTCCTGATCATGACCTATTCGGAATTGAAATTCATTGAAGCCGAAGCGGCATTTTCCACCGACAAACCAAGAGCATATGCAGCTTATCTTGAAGGAATCAGGGCCCATATGCAAATGTTGAGTGTACCCAATGACCAAGTTGTGGCTTATTTGGCTGACCCTTCGGTAAGTATGGGAGTCGGTGCACTAACCATCAATGATGTTTTTAAAGAAAAATGGATAGCAACTTTCCTTCATCCAGAGACTTGGAATGATGCGAGGAGATTTAATTATGCATATAAGGACATGACTCTTCCTCAGAATTTAAACCCGGATTTGAACAATCAATTTATCAGGAGATTGCCTTACCCTGATTCAGAAGTCAGTAGGAATGGAAACAATGTTCCTACTGTCACACTTCTGGATAGGATTTGGTGGAATCAGTAATTTCAACCATTCTTAAAGTCCTCTGCAACTGCGGAGGACTTTTTTGTTTTGGATATAGATGAATTTGATTACCTTAAATAAATCTAACTGCGATATAATGAAAAAGATTTTGATGTGCTTGCCCTTCTTGTTTTTGGGACTGATTTTCAGAATTTATGCCCAATCTTTCACCATGGAACAGGTGTCTTCCTTTTCTTTTCCTTCCGAATTGGTGACTTCAAAGAAAGGAAACAAAATGGCTTGGGCCATGAATGAGAAAGGTCTGAGGAATGTATATGTTGCTGAGGCCCCCGATTTCAATCCCAAAAAAGTCACCTCTTTTGACAAGGACGATGGTCAGGAAATCAGCAGTTTACAGTTTTCTCCGGAAGGTAATTGGCTGCTCTTTGTAAGGGGAGGGGAACATGGCAGCAATTGGGATCCGAATGCTGGTTTCAATCCGGCAAACAATTCAAATATTCCTAAAGTAGAGATTTGGACTGTTTCCCTTGAAGGAGGCAATGCCAAAGCACTGACTGAGGGAGACTATCCCACGATTTCACCTGATAACAAAACCATTACTTTCCTCAAAGGTGGACAAGTTTGGACTGTCGATTACCAAGAGGGAAAAGCTTCTCAGTTGTTTGAGGCCAAAGGAAATATGAACGCCATTGCCTGGTCTCCCGATGGAAAAAAACTATTGTTTGCTGCCAACAGGGGTACCCATTCATTAATCGGAATCTTCAGCGGAAGTGCTAATCCGATCCAATGGATTGCCCCTTCATTCAGCAGGGACGTCAGTCCGAGATGGTCTGGGGACGGTCAGAAAATTGCTTTTGTGAGATTACCCGGTGGAAAGGGTGAGGCTTTGCCTTTATTGGAACCAAGACACAGTCCTTGGGAAATCTGGGTGGCAGATGTCGTTACTGGGATTGCCTCCAAGCGATGGAAAGCTCCTGAAACCCTCAGAGGTTCTGTCCCGACAACCAACGGCGGGTTTAACCTTAATTGGGCAGCTGATGACAAAATAGTTTACCTATCTTATGAGGATGGATGGCCACATCTCTATGCGATGAACGCTGACTCAGGACCATCCATGCAATTGACAAAGGGCAACTTTATGGTAGAGCATATCAGCTTAAGCCAAGATAAGAAATTTCTGGTTTTTTCTGCGAATACAGGACCGGATAAAGCAGACATCGACAGAAGGCATATAGGAATGGTTGCTGTAAATGGAGGGGAAATGACACTCTTAACCCAAGGGGAAGGCATTGAAGCCATCCCAACTGTTTTTGCTGACAACAAAGCAGTTGCCTATTTTTCAGCCACTGCAAATAGATCACTTCTACCTTCGGTGGTGGAGATTAAAAGTAAAAAATCAAGATTGCTGGCTGAAAATCTTATACCTAATGATTTTCCTGCAAAGAGTCTTGTTGTGCCAAAACAGGTAACTTTTAAGTCCCCAGATGGCTTAACTGTCCATGGACAGCTTTTTGAAAAAGAGGGAGGACCCACCAAAAAAGCCGCAGTACTTTTTGTCCATGGAGGGCCACAGCGGCAGATGCTTTTAGGCTGGAGTTATATGGACTATTATTCCAATACTTATGCAGTGAACCAATATCTGGCTGAACTTGGGTTTGTGGTATTGTCAGTCAATTTCAGGTTGGGAATCGGCTATGGCTATGAATTTCATAAGGCGCCGCGTACCTATTGGCAAGGAGCCGAAGAATACCTTGATGTAAAGGCGGCAGGGGAATATTTGGCTGATTTACCTCAGGTGGATAAAAACAGGGTTGGGATTTATGGGGGTTCCTATGGAGGATATCTGACAGCCTTGGCTTTGGGTAAAGATTCAGGACTTTTCAAAGTCGGGGTGGATATCCATGGTGTCCATAACCTGTCTGGCAGGTTGGAAATGCCTGAAGGATATGAAAAGGCTCCTGATTATGATGAAGCGGTAAAGACAGCTTGGTTTTCTTCTCCTCTGGCCTACATAGAAACCTGGACCTCCCCGGTTCTTTTTATCCATGGCGACGATGACAGAAATGTACAGGTCAGTCAGACAACTGATTTGGTCAGGAGATTTGAGGAGCGGAAGAAGCCTTATGAATACCTGATTATCCCGGGGGATAGCCATCATTGGATGGTATTTTCCAATATGGTCAAAGTCAACAGTGCCACAGCTGATTTTCTCAAAAAACACCTTAATCCCTGATGAAAAAAGCATTTTTACTTGTCTTTCTGTCTGCTTTGTTTTCAATACATGCATCAGAAGCACAGAAACTAAACACAAGAAAAGTCCGAAAGATGTTTGAGCAATCCGACATCATGCAGGAGCATTTCGTGGGATTTATCCTTGAAGAACAGGGAGGCAAAATCATTTATGAACAGAATCCTGACAGGTATTTTGTTCCGGCTTCCAATACCAAACTTCTGACATTGTATGCAGCATTAAATATCCTTGGGGATTCAATTCCCGGATTGAAATACCATGTAAACGGAGATTCATTGGTAATTTGGGGTACAGGAGACCCTTCTTTTTTACATCCAAAACTTGATAACCGCAAGGTATTTGATTTTTTGGCAGACAGTCCCTATTCGATATACTTGGCAAAAGATCCTGATGTTGAATTTGAACCAAGTCCCTGGCGTGCGGATTTGAGCCATTTCCCTATTTATGGTAATGAAACAATAATTAAATCAGATTCTAGCCATAAATTGATAGTAAGTCCAATAGGCATATCAAACTATATTAAAATCGATTCTACGCTTATAACCAACAGATTTGCACTTCGCAGGTCCAAATCCGGAAAGGAATTACTGATGCCAAGTCTTCCGGTTCCTGTTGGTTTTGAAAGCCAAATACCATTTCCTATGGATTTGGAGGTAACCAGAATTTTGTTACAGGATACTTTAAAACGCGATGTCACGCTGATCAGAAGGCATAGGCCTGCAGGTATCAAGACCCTTCTGAGTATTCCTTCAGATAGCTTGTACAGGCATATGATGCTGCCGAGCGATAATTTTCTTGCTGAGCAGATTTTACTTCTTTGTTCAGGTCAATTGGGAGATACTCTGGATGTGAATAAAACAATTGAGTATAGCCTTAAAAACTATTTGGTTGATCTTAAAAACAAACCGATTTGGGAAGATGGGTCAGGTTTGTCAAGATTTAATCTTTTTACTCCCAATACGGTATTGGAGGTATTGCATAAACTCGAACAAAAAATAGGAGATGCCGAAAGGTTAAAGACTTTCTTGCCTGCAGGAGGGGTGTCGGGAACGATTAAGAATGCCTATAAAACTGACAATGGAAAACCTTTTGTTTGGGCCAAAACAGGTTCGCTCAGGTACATGCACCTTCAGAGTGGCTGGATAGAAACCAAGAAGGGGAAAGTCTACCGATATGTCTTTATGAACAATAATTTTATCAGACCAACTTCTGAAATAAGAGCCGAAATGGTAAGGTTGATGACAGAAATCCATGAAAAATATTGAAAGAAGAATATTTGTTTAACCCTCCATATATTGAATTTTTTAAAATCAAACTTTGACTTTTACCATCATTTTTTATATCTCTTTTTACTTTTTATGAAATAAATACCCAGTTCTGGGTATTGTTTTGAACTAAAGGGTAAATTAAATTTACCATAATTAGTTATTAAGTTATTGTTTAAAATTGACTTTTATGGATCTGGAAAAAAAGCAATGCTACTATTGTGGTAAATCAATTTTAGGAAGAATAGATAAGAAATTCTGTGATGACTACTGCCGCAACAGCCACAACAACCAAAGAAGGATAGGTGACAGTACTGAAGTCAGAAACATCATGGGATACCTGAAAATAAACAGGAATATTCTTGAAAGGATTCTTGTAGATGGAATTGAAAAAGTAAAGATTCCAAAAGAAAGACTCCAACAATTAGGTTACCATTTCAAATACCATACCCACACGTATATCAATTGGAAAGGAAATGTTTATACCTATAGTTTTGAATACGGATTTGTGGAAATGGAAGGAGGCTGGATTTTAGTGGTAAGGGATTTGGGAGACAATCTTTCGAGAATAGAGAAAAATATTGAATGATTGAAACTTTCAGGTTTTTAAAAACAAATTTCATAAATAGAACCCTAAGGCATCTGATTATGTATACATAAGGGTAAATAAACAATACTATGTCTCAATCTTTGTCAAAATCAATGTATGATGACATTGCCACAGCCGAACTTAATGCATGGCTTGTAAAAACCAGAAAGAAACCTGGGTTTATCAATAAGCTGACAAAAAGCACTCAGGAAGGCATAAATAGCATGATCCCTGAAAAAGTCCATCAGGTTATCACCTATGCGATTGAAAAAATGGTAAAAGGTGTATTATTTGGAACCAAATATATTACCCCTTCACCTTTGATTGGTTCATCATTGGAACAAAGGGAAATTAAAGTAAAAAAAATCATTAAAATATACCAAAACACTGCCTCTGCAGAGGGGGCGATTACCGGTGCCGGAGGAATTTTATTGGGTTTGGCTGATTTCCCTGCATTTCTCACCATCAAAATGAAGATGCTCTTCGAGATTGCTGCAGCATATGGTTATGATGTAAAAAAATTTGAGGAGCGGCTTTACCTCTTGTATATCTTCAAATTGACATTTTCAAGTCAGGAAACCCGAAATCAGACTTTATCCCTACTTGAAGACTGGAATGATTATATCGCCAAACTCCCTGCTGATGTCTCCGATTTTGATTGGAGGGATTTTCAGCTACAGTACAGAGATTACCTGGATCTCGTAAAACTTGCCCAACTAATCCCCATCATCGGGGCAGGTGTTGGAGCAGTAGCCAACTATCAATTGGCAAATAAACTTGGACAAAATGCCATCCAATGTTATCGTTTAAGGTATTTTGATTGGGAAATTTAGAGGATGAAATACTTTAAGGGTTTTCCAATATCTTGAAATTGTTGATTTTAAGTTCTTTTATATTAACTTTGTGGTTATTCAGCAATGTCTTGTTGATTAGCTTAATACCCACCTAAATTAAAATTAGTATGTTAAAGCCCGTGATATTATCGTCAAAATCGGTACTGCCTTTTTTGGTATCTTTATTTATTATTTTCTCTTCATGTGTGAAAGAAGAGAGTCCTGAAAACGTTATTGTAGGTGAACCTTATCAAGGTGGAGTTGTGGCACATATTTTCGAGCCAGGAGAAGAGGGATTTGTAGAAGGTAAGAAAACAGGAATAATCATTGCCCCTGTAGAGGAAGTATTTCAATCGCAATGGGGTTGTCAAGGAACCGCTGTAGGCGGAACTTCCCCGGAAGTTGGATTTGGTAGATCCAACACTGAATTAGTATTGGCGTTTCATGATGCTTTACCGGACTACTACAACAATCCCACCCAATGCCATCCCGAAAATGATGGGTCCGTAGCGGCACGAGTCACTTTGGATTTTAATGTGGGAGGATACGATGACTGGTTTATGCCAAGTCAGGAAGAAATGAATTACTTATATAAAAACAGAGATTTGATTGGCGGTTTTTCTTCAGTTGAATATTGGAGTTCTTGTGAAAGTAATGCTACTAACGCCTGTGTGATGTCTTTTGTAACTGGAGAATTGTTGTCAAAACCTAAGAGTGAGGTTTTGAATGTCAGGGTAATCCGATTCTTTTGATTTGAAAAAAATAAGAAAAACCTGTGGGTAAATCTCACAGGTTTTTTTTTGTCAAAAAATGGGTTAAAATTCATAAAGTATAAGCTTATGTCATTTCAAATTCCCGATTGCTTTTACAGGGTGTCTGTAAAAGCCCTTGTGGTGGATGCTTCACAAAGGTTTCTTCTTGTCAGGGAAGAAAATGGTCTCTGGGAACTTCCCGGAGGTGGATTGGATTTCGGAGAAAGCCCACAGGAAGGGTTACGAAGAGAATTGAAAGAGGAAATGGCTTTGGAAGCAAAATACATTTCAGACCATCCCCATTATTTTTTTTCTGTAATCAATCCTAAAGGTCAATATATTGTGAATGCCGTTTATCCAACATCGCTTTTTCACCTTGAATTCAAACCTTCACCCGAATGCCAGGAAATCAGATTCTTTAGTCCTTCGGAAGTATTTGAAATCAAAGAATGGATGTATCCTAATGTATTGGAGTTTGCCAGGCTATATAAAATCCATTAATTGAAGAATTAGAAATCTGTTCCCATTTCACCAAGATCAGTGGCTTTGATCCAGATATTCCTATATAGCACATTATGTCCTTCAGCTTGTAATTTGATACCTCCCGGACGGTCTGTAATTCCTTTTCCTCCGTCATTTCCTCCATCCTGACCTGAATTTGGACCTCCCCATACCTGGCTAATTGATTTGTCTTCATGGATTTTTTTGCCATTGAAGTAGATGGTCACCCTTGCCTTTTCTACCAACTTCCCTTCTTTGAACCTTGCAGCCTTGAAGTTGATGTCATAGGCATTCCATTTCCCCAATCCATTGTAAGCCTGTACTGTAGGTATGTGCTCGTTGATAATTGCCGCCAATCCATGGTCGCCATAGTCTCCATCGAGAATCTGGATTTCATATCTGTTTTGTAAGTAAACTCCCGAGTTGCCTCCTGCTTCTTGGATTAAAAATTCGACATGTAACCTAAAATCCCTGAATTCCTCTTTGGTGACGATATCGGCAGCACCATACAATCCTCCTGCGGCTGCCGGGTCATTACTGTTCATCGCTGTGCCTTTGTCTACCGGATCTCTCACGATTTCCCATTTGATGGGTAGCGCTGCTTTGAATCTTGGGCCTTCCCAATAAGTCCATTTTTGATCCAGCATTTTCCTGCTTCCATCAAAAAGTTGCTTTGCACCTTTGGGTTTTTTGGTTCCCACGCCTGTTTGGGAGAAAGCCAACATCGGGGTCATAAGGCACATTGCAATAATTGTTATTCTTTGAAATACGTTCATGGTTATTTTGGTTTGAACAATAGATCAAGATACTTACCATTCAGTTCAAATCGAAAAATTTTTATTCAGCTGGAAATTATTTGCTGTCATCACAGTTTCAATCAGGTTAATTTTTTTGGCTAGATGTTTTTGGACGATAAGATTTTTAAATTGCCTTGAAAACCTAGCATACAACCTATGAAACTATCCCGATTCTTATTGATTTTAGCCTATTTCACTTTTGTTTTTTCTTGTGGAAAAAAAGAATCCCAAATCAATCCCGAAGAGCATGCCGTAGAGGTGGAAGCTTGGTACCAGGATCGTGTTAAATCTCTAAAATCAGAAGAGGGTTGGCTCAACCTGATCGGACTACATTGGCTTAAGCAAGGTGAAACCACTTTTGGAACAAGTACTGAATCTACGTTCCGATTGGAATCCGAAGGATTTCCTGATTCGATCGGGGTATTTCTGCTTGAAGAAGGAAAAGTTTACTTCACGCCCCAAACAGACAGTATTTTCTTGGGAGAAAATGAGTTAAAAGAGAAAGTAAAGATTTTTGATGTGGAAACTCAGGAGTTTGAAAAGCTATCATTTAAGAGCCTTAGATGGAATATTATTAAAAGGGCTGATGCCTATGGAGTCAGGTTGAGGGATTTAGAGACGGCTGCTGTCACCCAATTTGAGGGCATTAAAAGGTACCCGATAGACTTGGAATGGAGGCTCGAAGCTAAATTCATACCCTATTCCCCGATTAGGGAAATCCCGATTACGAACGTTTTGGGACAGACAACACCAAATCCATCACCAGGCTACCTTGAATTTCAAAAAGATGGCATAACCTACAAAATCGATGCTTTGGATGCTGAGGATGAATTATATCTGATCCTAGCTGACAATACGAGTGGGGGAGAGACCTATGGTGGAGGAAGGTATATGTATGTCAAAAAGCCTATGTCGGGAGATCTAGTGATTTTGGATTTTAACAAAGCCTATAATCCTCCCTGTGTATTTACGCCACATGCCACTTGCCCACTGCCACCACGACAGAATATGCTTGATCTGGCAATTACAGCTGGGGAAAAGACATTTGGAGAACATTAGTAGAACCGGGAAGCGAGAAGCAAGATGCAAGACATGAGACATGAGAAATGTTTAAACTTTTTGATAAAACAATGATTCCTATTAAATGAAGAAATCGGAATTGCCAACCAAGACTTGCCCTGTCTGCAATCGTCCATTTACTTGGAGAAAAAAGTGGCAGAAGAATTGGGAGAATGTGAAATACTGCTCCAAAAAATGTGCGGGGACAAAAAAGTAAGAGAATTAAAAACCCGGCTGAAATTGAGTTCAGCCGGGTTTTGTTTTTTTTAATATTCAAAGTCACATCTCAGATCGGTAGTTCCGATAGGAGCTCCATCAGGTATAGCAAGTTCCGATGGGATACTGAATTCTTCTTTTTCGTCGAAGAAATGGTTGATTTTGTCAGCCAAGTATCGGTGGAAGTCGTCAGAAGTACTTTTGGCCGCAGTGGATTTGGATGGTCCAGTTTTGTTTTGACCTTTATTCCAATTCCAGTAAGCAATCTCCCTCAATTGGTTTCTTGTGATTCCTTTCACTGTTGCCGTAGCTCTTGGGTCTTTGGCAAGATTGATCAGGTGTTCTGTCAGCTTGTTTTGAACCATCAAGCGGATTTCCCCCTGATAAGTCCCATCATAGCCACTCCCAAAAACCTGTGCGGTAACTTTTTCCAAAACATTTGAAAAAGAAGGTAAACTTGCATCAAACAATTGCTGCTGATGTAATCGGTTTGCTCTGCCTGCTTCAAAAAGTAGTCCGAAAGTCAGGTCGACCACATTTTCTCCCGGAGCCAAAGGATCAAAGTTCAGTCCGTTTCTGGAAGGGAAAGTTTCACGGTTTCTTGAATATCCCATAGGACGTGGAGGCATCCGGTCCAGAATCTGGGTAGGAATGGCAAGCTGTTCCGGCTGAACAGCATAAAGCAAGGCCTCCAATGCTCCGTTTTGCTTGGTAGCTTCCAGCCTGGATTGTACTCTTTGGTTATCTCCTTTGACTTTATAGGTGTAATCCAATCCTCCGACAAGCTTGGTCGTAGCTTCCAATTGATACCTGTGCATCAAGAAAAGGGGAGCCAAAACTTCCTCCATCAATGCTTCGGGTTGGTTTTCATCAATTGAATTTAACCCAAATGAATTTAGCTTTTTGGACCGCATGGCCATCATCCTCATCAATTCATCAGGTGCTGAGGTGCCATTGTCCCAAAGATGGGATGTAGGGTGGCTTCCGCTCGGATGCCTGGAATCCATGTCTGAAATAAATGTATGTCCTGCCGCATAGGTATCTTCTAGGAGCTTGTTCAGGTGGGCTTTTTCTGATTGTCCGGCTGGAATGGTTTCATAACCATAGCGGATTGCCCATTTGTCCCATTCTCCGATTTTGTCATCATAGGCATCAGAGATATCAATGTTTCCATTTTCATCCATCTTGATCATAGGATAAGGATAATCCATGACAGAGGCACGGTTGGTGGGGGAGGAAGCATAAGCATGCGCCAAACCCAAAGTATGTCCGATCTCATGTGCAGAAAGTTGTCTCAACCTTGCCAATGCTAATTCAAGCATCTTAGGGTTTTTTGGTTTTCCATCCTCATATGGTTGAATCAGTCCCTGAGCAATCAGAAAATCCTGTCTTACCCTGAGGCTTCCCAACGTCACGTGGCCTTTGATGATTTCGCCTGTCCTTGGGTCTGTTACCGAAGAACCATAAGACCAACCTCTTGTCGAGCGGTGTACCCATTGGATGACATTATACCTCACGTCCATCAAATCAGCACCTTCAGGCATCAATTCCACACGGTAAGCATTCTTGAATCCTGCAGCCTCATAAGCCTGTGCCCACCAGTTACCGCCTTCAAGCAAAGCAGAACGGACAGGTTCTGGAGTGCCCCTGTCAAGGTAATAGACGATGGGTTCAACTACTTCTGACACTGCGGCTGTTGGGTCCTTTTTTTCTAACCTATGTCTTGAGATATACTTTTTGACCATCGGTTCGCCTATTGGACTGGTGAAATCCATGTAATCAATATGGAAATATCCTGCCCTTGTATCGAATTCCCTTGGGGTATATTTATTGTCAGGCAGTTCAATGAAAGAATGACGCTGCCTTACAGTTACAGATTCCGGAGAGGGGGTAACAGACCTGATATAAGCTCCGGTAGGGGTTCCGGTCAGTGTTACGATTGCTTCCACTTCTGTGTTTTTTGGAAAGTTTTTAGTCATTGGAAAATGAAGTGCACTGCGGGAAGGATCAGGCTTATAAGTCCCTTGTCTCGCTGAACCCAATTTCTCTCCAACCATATGGGCGTCCTGCATGTAGAAGGAGGTTGCGTCGACAAGGTATTTGCCATTTTCACTGTTTGCGATTTCAAAGCCCCAAAGGACAGACTCTGCGAAAGCGTCTCTTACTGATTTGACTTCTGAAGGATTGTCGCTGTAAGCCCTGAACTCGTAATTTTTGTGAACCAGCAAAAGTTTGTTGCCCGCTTTTCTGAATTCTACGATGCGTGTCCTTCCTAATTGACCACGGTCGAGACCAATGTCATTGGATCCAATGCCGGCAGGCATGGAATTCACATAAAGAAATTCAAAGTCTAGCTTATCTACTTCCAGGTAGATTTTTCCTTTGTCTTCATCCGTGTAAAAGGTAAAGAAACCTTCATTTTTGCTGAATTTGCTTTTATCTACTATCTGACCAAAAATAGGTGCAGAAAGGAGGATCAAACAAAATAATTCTAGTAAAAACAGTTTTTTCATATGATGGTGGTTTGATGTCTCAATTTATCAAAAACCCATATGAAGGTTGTACCGATGGTGGAAATTATCTATTGAACTGGTATTGAAGTTGAAAAACCGTTTCTGTAATCTTGTTGCCATTTATTTCTTGTAGGCCACTTCCTATGACTTCTCGATCAGTAAAAATTGTTCTGCCTATTCTTGCCCAAAAAGTCAGTTTGGGATTGATTTTATATTGACCCAAAAGATAATACCGCATCCCCTGACCGTTAAGCGCAGGAATAGAGAATAGCCACAAGACATTCCTTTCATAAATAAATTGCCTGTTGTCATAGTCTTCTGTATCAAAAAGTACGATTCTTCCCGAGAGCCTCCATTTTTCATAGTCAACATTGATATCTTGACTGATGGCAAAACCTCTTGTGGTTTTATTGTTGAAGTCAAACCTGCTAGACATGATTCTAGATTTGATACTCCAATGTTTGTCTAGACTATAATCCAGGTTGAAGGCATAATTCCATTTTTTGCCTTGGGAAAGTTGGTAGCCTGATTGAAAATTATTTTGGAGTTCTGAAATATTTCTTGCTTTGGATTCTTCACGGATTTGGGCAAAAAGCAGAATTTTCCTGGATGGTGAGTAAGTGAACCGAGTAAGCCACTCGTTTCCTGCTGATGGTGCATATACCCGGTATTTAAGCCATGGAAACCTGAAATAGTCATAATAAACTGACCAGGTTATCTTTTGATTGGGTTTGTAATTCAAGCCAAAATAGAGTCCATGTTCGTTGATCGGTCTCGTTCCTTCGGAAAAGGCATTGCCGTAAAAGCTGTGGAAATCTCTGTCAAAACGTCTCCACAATACCGAAAATCCAAGCTTTGGATGCAGGCTGCTCATCATTCCTAAAACCGAACCTTTTCCTCCGCTTTTCGATATTGCAGTTTCTCCGAAGAAAAAATAATTTTGATAGTTGTATGCAAAATAGAGACTTTGCAGGTGGTTTGCTTTACCGTAAAACTCATATTGGTTATAAACCTGCCTGTTTCTTTGAAATGCCTGTCCAAATTGGGTATAAAGGGAATTGACCCCAATTTGAAAATCCCGCTTCCTGCTTTGGTAATGGATATTGGCTCCGAGATTTTTCTCACGGATCCTGTTTTTGTAAGTGATCTCGGTAGCTGTGCGATGGAGCCCGCTGCTTTGCAATGAAGTGATGATTTCCTCCGTAGTTTCTATGGTGTCAATTTGGGCCTGAAGATTTCCATCCCGTGGCGCATTTGAAGCCATTAAGGTAACATTCAATGGGCCTGCTTTATAAGTGGCAGCCATGCCCCTGAAAAAGCCAAATTCTAAGGCTGCAGTGTAAGGTCTTATGCCTATGGCACTTCGCCTGACTGTAGTGATGGTTTCGGCTCCTTTTCCCACCCCAAATCCTGCACCAAACACCAAACCCTGCCCGGTCTGCATCTGAAAATCTCCCAGCGAAATTGCCTTAAAATTACCTTGGTTGTATAAAGTAAAATGATATGACAAAAAATTGAAGCCAAACCTTTTTGAATTGGGATTCCAAATGAATTGCTCCCCGGAATCTTTGTCAATCGTAAATCCAAGACTGAAATCTTTTGAATGTTGGATTCTAAACCTGCCGTAAAGGCTATTGGGATCACCAAGATACCTGCTTGTCAGCTCCCCATTTCCCAAAGTATCAGGAGGCGTATACCCCTTTCGGGTTTCCCAAACCATATTTTGCCTGAAGATAAAATATGCATCTTTTGAAGACAGAACCCTTTCTTTCAACGAGCCCTGCATCTTTTCTGAATCATCCAAAACGACAAATGGTAAGAGCTTATAGATAGTTTCCAGGTCAAAATCAGGAATGGCTTGTAATTCATAGATTGAAATAAATTCCCCAAATTGATTTTGGTATGCAATAAAGCTATTGACCTGTGAAGGCGTCAAAATGAATATCGACTTTAATTCCTCTGCGTTTGTTTTGTTCAGGTTTATGGGATTTAGAAATACCTGCAAAAGACTTTCATAAAGATCCTCATAATTCTCATCTGACCTTTGCATTCCAAAAAGCTCCTCTATAAAATTTTCGATATTGATCTCGTCCTTCCGGTAGGTCTGGGACTCGCTTTGATGGACTACCATAAGCACCAAAATTCCTATGGAAACCAAGGTTTTCATTTGGCTAAAAACAGGTAGCTGAATGAAAAATGATGCGTATTTCCCAGACTGGAATGCTGGGTCAATGCATAATCGATGTGGTATCTTTTGGGACGGAAACCTATACCAAAAAAGAATTTATTGGGTTGTGTATTCATTCCAACCCTAGCCCATACCCTTTCCAAAATATTATATTCCAATCCTAATTTCAATAATGGGTCTAGGAGGATGTCTTTTTCGGCTTCAAGGTTTACCATGACCTTTGAGGCAGGTCGATAAGAAATCCCCGCTTTGATGGTAGTAGGCAAGCGGTCATTCGAATTTTTGCCATATTTCGCACGGGTGATATTGTAGGCATGGGCTCCAAAAAACAATTCAGGTGTCAATTCTGCCACCCCTCCAAATTCTATGATTGCTGCCACGCCCCTTCCAAATCCCTCAATACTCGTCTGTAAATAATTTACTTTTAGCCCAAGACTTGCAATTCCCAATTGATTTGAAAAACCAATTCCGATTTGATTTTGGGAAAAATTCTCCGATCCAAAACTTGAAATTCCTAACCCATAAGCCTTTTGATTACCTTTAATAACAACAGCAGCGCCCAATGTTGTGAGTTCATTGATGCCGAGACGATGGTCATATGAAAATGTAGCTTGGGTATGATCAATCTTTGAGAGTCCCCCAATGTTATTAAAAATGCTCCAAACATCTCCGATTGTCACATTGGAATTTCCCAAACCCATGCTTCTTCCGCCTCTAGGCAATGCTTCTGTACCGGTTTGTCCTTTAGCTTGAGCACAGCCTAAAATCAGACTTAAGAGAAACAAAAATTTGAGAGGACTTGTCATGTCATTAAAAAAACCGAAGGAAAATCGATTCAATTAAAAATACAAGTACAAAAGGAAAGGAAAAAATAACTATCCGATCTTAAACGTTTAAATTCGACTAACTCAAAAAGGTGCCCTGAAGTTGACAAAAAATGCCTGTTCACCTTGGTTGTTGAGGGAGTATTCAAACCTGAATACCATGTCATAAAGCGTCACGATATCGAGGCCTGCTCCATAGCCAAAAAGGTATTTATTCGTCAGACGGGCATTGTCAGGCAGGTTGTTTCGGTCATTGACAAATCCATGGTCAAAATTAAAACCAAGATACATTTTGAGCGGTAGGTAAGAAAATTCCTCCAATGGGACATATTTTCCAATATCATATCCCACGTCAATAAATTTGAATCTGAAGCTGTTTTTGTGTACAAGGATCTGCTGACCTTCCACCACATTCAGTTCATAACCCCTGATAAAATTGGGATTATATCCGATTCCTCTTACCAAAGTGAAAGGCTGTCTTTTTTGAATAAATGAATTGAGTGACAATCCGGAAACAAAATTGAATTTATCGCTTACTTTGATATACTTATTGGCATTGATAGAGATTTCGGTATCATCCATATCATCTGATGCAAAGATGCCATACTTTGTCACACTGATGTTCAATAATTCACCCTCGGTGGCATATTGGATATTATTCCTTTTATCGTGTCTAAAAGTATATCCTAGTACAAAGTAATTGAGTTTGTTGCTTTCATTCAGTAAATAGTCAGGATTTTGGACAAAAACGTCAGGGTTGATAGTTGTATTGTTGTATCCAAAAGTTACAAAATGAAAATTGTAATAACTCCCTCTATAACTATATCTGAAATAGGCGGAAGAATTTTTTCTTAAAACTTCTTCATTTTCGTTGGTATAAAAAACCTGTTTGTTAAATGCTGACTTAACGGGAATGGTCTTTTGGGTGAAATAGGTAAATTGGCCGGAGATGCCATGGTTTTGATTTTTGTCCAGATAAGGGATGCTGTACAGTACTTCAAATGCTTTAACAAAACCAAATTGTGCTCCGACTTTCAGCTTTTCATTCCTGCCGCCAACGTTGTTGTGAACCAACCTTGCTCCGTAATTTACCCTGGAAAAATCCCGGTTTTGGTTAGTCCACCATTCTGCAATGTTACGGTCAGCAAGGTTGAAAATGATGTTTGGGATGATATACCACCTTTCGGTTACTGAGACCAATAGTTCAATCTGTTCATTGTCCGTGATGAGTGGTGTGATTTCCACACTGTTAAACAACTGCAGGTTATAGATTTTTTTTTGATCAGCCTGTATCATCGAGATCAATTCATCCCAATCATAACTGACTCCTGTTTTAAGGTCTATTTCCCTAAGGATTATATTCTTTCGAGTCTTTTCATTTCCTACAATAAAAATATTATTGATGACCACCTTTTCCGGATGGCTGACCGTTGTTGTACTGTCTTTTTCTACTGCTTCAGTCTGGGCAACAGCATAATTTACCTCAAAAAATCCAAGCAATGGAAGGAGGAAAAGAAAGCTATATTTGCGAAAATCTTTCAAGTTAGACAGTACTTATTTTAAATTAAATGAACTTTAGCTTGCTATATTTTTTTATCCCTGAAATATCACTGCTTTGAAAACAATTATCCGAAAGATCGCCATATTTCCGGTTTTGGTGTACCAATATGTGATTTCTCCACTTTTTCCTGCTTCATGCAGGTATACACCCACTTGTAGCCAATATACCAAAGAAGCCATATTGAAACACGGAATATTCAAAGGAGGTTGGCTAGGAATCAAAAGAATAGCAAGTTGCCACCCTTGGGGAGGTCATGGACACGACCCGGTTCCTTAGCTTATTTTACCTTTGAAGCCTTTTTTTAAAGCCAATCCCACTAATATAAAGCCACCGATCACCAATGGAATGCTCAGCCATTGGCCCATGTTTAGAGAAAGTCCCTGCTCAAAGTCAACCTGATTTTCTTTCAGGTATTCCCAGACAAAGCGCATTCCAAATACCAAGATCAAAAACAATCCCAAAAGCAAACCATCAGGAAGCCTTGACTTGTAAGTCATCCATAGCCAAAGTAAAACAAGGAAGATTATAAAATAAGATGCCGATTCATAAATTTGGGTAGGATACCGGGCTATACCAAAAGTATAAATTGTAGCCAGAAAATGGTCTCCCTTATCAGAAAGATCAAAATTCAAGGGAGTATCGGGGTTTTCCGCCATGTATTTCTGAGAACTCTTGAATTTGGTCAAAACATACTTGACATCGGTATTCAATGTAGCCTTGAGATCACCCTCACTGAATCCTCCCTTATCTATTTTAATATCAATATTGACAGGAACTATTCCGGTCCCGGTAAGTTCAGATTCTCTGTTATCAGGTTTGTACGAGCTGACTTCTAAAACCGGAATGCGTAAAGTTTCCAAAATTTCTTCACTATCTCTAGCATATACAAAACCACTATCAGTACCGGTCGGTTTTCCACCTATTTCAGAATTCATCAGGTTTCCCATTCTGATCATGGCACCTGTCATGGCTGTTACAATCACAATGCGGTCTACCACCCATAAATATGTTTGAGTGGGAACCTTCCTTGCATACAGGTATAAGGAAAACAATATTGCAATGGCTGCCCCATGACTCGCAAGTCCTCCTTCCCAAACTTTTAGGATTTCGAGGGGATTGCTGAGGTATTTTTCGGGTTCATAAAAAAGTACATGGCCTAATCTTGCACCGATAATAGTGGCCAATACCATGTAAATAGTCAGCTTGTCAACAAGCCTATCATCCTGACCTTCCTTGCGGTAGATGTAGATCATCACCTGTTGTGATATTATAAATCCAAAAGCAAACAATAGGCTGTACCACCTTAACCTTTCAAAACTTGGAAAAACCGCCGGGTTGGGACTCCAAACGATATAGTCTACTATCAGTTGTAATGTCATATTGTTGTTTTTTTGGATCAGGTGATTTTATTTAATTCAATATTCATCCAATTCTTTCAATTCTTCCGCATATCCTCCTGATAATATCGGGAATCTGTACCAGGTTTTTGGATCGACATTGAATTCATCCAAATGAAAAGAAGGCGCAAAGCGTTCTCTTTTCCATTGGTTTTGGGACCAAAGCCGAAAGAATTTTTTGATATAACTTTTTAGCAATTCTTTTTCTACGTTCAATTCCTCCTTTAGGATTAAAAAGATGTCAAGCGGTGACCTTTTGTCCCGAATAGCTAGCCGCTCGATTTCGACAATTACAGCATAAGGCATGAGGTCAGTCTCGTCTGTCTGTTGGTTTTCAGAAGGTCGGAGTTCAGCTGTAGGTTGGAGACCATTCACTTTATTCAAGCCGGAATAATTAAGTTCTGTTTCGGCCCAACGAAGCCATTGGATGACAAAATGCTTGTCAACCCCAGCTATAGGTGAGATGCTTCCACTTGTGTCTCCGTCCATGGTTGTATACCCTACATCTCCTTCACTTCTGTTTGAAGTGCTCAAAAGAAGGGCGTTTTTTATGTTGGCAAGCATCCAAATGATCGGGGATCTGGTCCTTGCCTGAATGTTTTGAAGCGCTATGTCATCTTCTTTCCAGGTAAGTTTCCTTCCAATGGCTTTTTCTATTTTTTCTGTGTAAGATTTGACTTCATCTGTGATTTCCCAATGAAGGAATTCAGCGCCTATACTTTCGGCTAAGAACTTTGCACTTTGGAAAGTGACAAATGAAGAATTGTCGGACGCCTGATAAGCTGTTGTAAGTAGCTGTCCGGTGATTTCTTTGACCGGATTATTTGTCGATGGCACAAAGGATAATCCCGATTTTTGAAGAAAGAGAGTAATCCCCAGTTCTTCAACCCCACGTCTGACCATTTCCGATACCAAAACTGCAATGGTGGAAGAATCCGCCCCACCGCTAAGGGATAACACAAAGCCTTTGCTTTTACTTTTTCGAAGGTAATCAAAAAGAGCCAAGGCTGAGGCCTTTACAAATTCCTCGTTTTTATCATGCAGGCTTTTAATTTCAAGGTATTCTTCCTTTTTCTTGTCATAGTCAAAAACCAAAACCTGAAAATCTTCAAAGGAAAGAAGCTCGTTTTTTAAAATCAGCTTTCCATGTTTTGAAGCAAGGATTTCTCCATCAAAGATCATTCTTCCTGCTTCATTGCCAAGGAGATTGACATAAAAATAAGTAGCTGCAAATTTCTTGGAGCTTTCATTGACTAGCTGTTCTCTAAGGATACTTTTGCCCATGGCAAAGTGACTTGCACTTGGATTGAAGATAAGGTCTACATTTCTGTCTTTGAGTCTAAAGCCCGGTCTGAGGTCTCCTCTCCAGGCATCTTCACAGATTTCAAAACCATATTTTATCCCGTTTTTCTCCAGGACAAGGTCTCCAAAAGGAATCTGATTTCCCTGAAATTCAAACTGGATCACTTTCCCGTGTTCCCAAGGCGTAAACCAGCGAAACTCATAATGCACCCCGTCTATGGCCATAAATTGCTTGGCTACAAAACCCATAACTTTTTGGTTTTCCAGGACTGCCACACAATTGTAAACCTTTTCTTGGATCCTGACAGGCAAACCAACAGCTATTGTAATTCCTTCTGAATAGGGAAGGAGGTGTGTCAATTGACTGATTGCTTTTTGGGGATACCAATAGCTTAAAAAAAGATCTTCACTACCGTAGCCTGTGATTGCTAATTCAGGAAAACATACAAATTCTACATTCAGGGATTTTGCCTTTATTATCGCCTGCTTGATATGATCAAGATTTCCTGTCCAGTCTAAAGGTGTTTGGTTGACAGTTGCACAAGCGATTTTTAATGTTGACATTTTGCTGATATAAATACTATAAACTGACCCCAAAGATACATTACTATACTGCTATCTTGAGAATTTCACAAGCATTTTTAGCAGCTTCTTGCTCTGCTTTCTTTTTGGTGGCTCCTTTTCCTTCTGCCAAAAGTTTTCCGCTGACATGGAGTTCGACTATAAATTCCTTGAACCGTTGTTCTCCATTTACAGAAATTGTTTTAAAATCAATTTCAGCATTTTCTCTTTGACCCCATTCGATGATTTTACTCTTAAAATTTGTCGTGGTGCTGATAATGTTGTCCAGATCAAAATGGATAATAATCCTTTTTAAGATGAATTTTTTACAAAAATGGAAATCTCTGTCCAAATAAATCGCGCCAACCATTGCTTCCAACGCATCTCCGTACAAAGATTTATGAGCACTTAGATTTTTGCCTTTGTATTCCTCACTAATGATTTTCGAAAGTCCGATTTTGATGGCGATTTGATTGAGGGCTTCCCTGTTTACCATCCGGCTTCTTGTTTCTGTAAGAAAGCCCTCATCTCTGTAGGGATACTTAATAAATAAAAATTCTGCAACTACTGCTCCCAAAACTGCATCGCCGAGGTATTCGAGCCTTTCATTGGAAATTTTCATCCCGTTGATGGATTCCTCTGCCACAGAAGCGTGTTTGATGGCAAGTTTATAAAGAGTCAAATTAAAAGGCTTGCTTCCGACCATATGTTTGATGGAGGAAGCAAGCCTTTTTTCGTATTTATTATAAAACAGAGATCTAAGCCTAAGTAATCTTGACAGTTTCAAAATTATCCTGTTATTTTTTTGAAGATGATGGAAGCATTATGCCCACCAAATCCAAAGGTATTACTCAATGCTGCCCTGATTTCTCTTTTTTGGGCTTTATTGAAAGTCAGGTTCAATCTAGGATCAAACTCCTCATCATCCGTAAAGTGGTTGATGGTAGGGGGAATGAGACTATTTTTAATGGCAAGGATGGAAGCAATCGCTTCAATGGCACCTGCCGCACCCAAAAGGTGACCTGTCATCGATTTAGTGCTGCTTATATTGATGTTATAAGCATGCTCACCAAATACCTTTTGAATCGCTTTTACTTCGCTGATATCTCCGAGTGGAGTGGAAGTACCGTGTACATTGACATAATCAATATCTTCAGGCTGCATTTCTGCATCTTCTAAAGCATGCTTCATCACATTGCTTGCTCCTTCTCCTTCAGGGTGGGGAGCAGTGATATGGTAAGCGTCCGCAGTCATTCCGCCACCTACCAATTCAGCATATATTTTTGCTCCACGTGCTTTGGCATGTTCATAATCTTCTAGGATCAAACACCCGGCTCCTTCACCAAGAACAAAGCCATCTCTGTCTTTATCAAAAGGTCGGGAAGCAGTAGTAGGAGAATCATTTCTTTGGGAAAGTGCTTTCAAGGCATTAAACCCGCCAACACCTGCTTCAGTAATGGTAGCTTCAGTGCCCCCGGTGATGAAGATGTCCGCTTTATTTAACCTGATATAATTGAAAGCATCAATGATGGCGTTTGTGGCAGAAGCACAAGCCGAAACTGTTACAAAATTTGGCCCTCTGAATCCATATTTAATTGAAATGAAGCCTGCGCAGATGTCAGCTATCATTTTGGGGATAAAGAAGGGGTTGAACCTCGGGGTACCATCACCTCTGGCAAAATCAGTGACCTCATCCTGAAAGGACCTGAGACCGCCGATACCTGAACCCATGATTACTCCGGCCCTGTGCAAGTTGATTTTTTCAAGATCAAGACCCGCATCTTTGATTGCCTCATCTGCAGCTATAAGCCCCATTTGAGTAAAAAGATCCATTTTCCGGGCTTCTTTTCTGTCAATAAACTGTTCGACTTCAAGATTCTTGACCTCGCATGCAAATTGGGTTTTGAAAAGGGAAGCATCGAACCTAGTAATAGGCGCAGCACCGCTTACACCATTTGATAGACCATTCCAGAATTCGGGAACGGTATTTCCAATCGGTGTAAGGGCACCTAAACCAGTTACTACAACTCTTCTTAAATTCATAAATGAATTTTGAATGAATATTTTATTTTACGTTTGCCTCCAGGTAGCTGATAGCTTGACCAACGGTGCCGATTTGCTCAGCCTGGTCATCTGGAATAGAAAGGTTGAATTCTTTTTCGAATTCCATAATGAGCTCAACTGTATCCAGTGAGTCTGCACCAAGATCATTAGTGAAGCTAGCCTCAGGAGTTACTTCAGATTCTTCTACGCCTAATTTATCAACGATAATGGCTTTAACTTTTTGTGCAATTTCAGACATTTTTCGAACAGTTTAATTTAAAACACTTCGCAAAGAAATAGATTTAAAACCTTATTGCCAAAAAAATGCCTCACCTAAATTGAAGATATTATTTAGGGTGTCAGAAGTTGATAGATTATTTTTAATTTTGTTTGAGCAAATTCTTCCCCGAATGAAGAGAAATAAATTAGTTGTCGAACACCTGTATGAGTTTGAACTTCTTGGTTTTGTAGCCCCTGTTAAAGACTATAAAATGGCCTGGATCATCAATAATGCTTTGGATTTAAAATTAGCAAAAACAGATGATTATGAGTTGGAATTTATCAGCAGCACCCGCCTTTGCATTTCTCAGTATAAAAGTGAAAAGGAAAATGGATTTATCCAGTTGCTAAAAAACAAATCCTTTGGCCTTGATACCAATTCATTATACCTGATTCCCGAATTAAAAATCATTGACTACTTCCTACTCATCCAAGATTTTACTTCCGAAGTGGATATTAATGACTATATTGAGCGCCTTTCGGGGAATGGATTAATCCAAAATGTAGTCAAACTCGACATCGACAAAATCAAATCAAAAGAAAATCTATTAACCTATTAAAACCCAATATTCTATGAGTATTGCTCTTTATAATAAGACAAAAATATTAGCTACCATCGGTCCAGCATCAAACAATATTGATACTTTAAAAAGTCTCGCCAACGCAGGAGCCAACGTATTCAGACTTAATTTTTCGCATGGTACTCACGCCCAGCATGCTGAAGTCATCAAGATGATACGCGAAATCAATGACAAACTCACCGTCAAAATCGGTATTCTTCAAGATTTACAAGGCCCAAAAATCAGGGTGGGTGAGATGGAAAACGGGGGAGTCCAAATAGTGCCTGGAGGTAAAATCACCATTACCAATGATTCCTTGGTAGGAAACGCTGACATAGTGAGCACAGTCTATGAAAACCTTCCCAATGATGTGAAATCAGGAGACCGAATTTTGATTGATGATGGGAATATTGAACTTGCTGTGAACAGCACAGATGGCAAGAATGTCCGATGCGTAGTAATTCATGGGGGAATATTGAAATCACGAAAGGGTATAAACCTACCCAACACCAAAGTATCGGCACCTTCCCTAACTGAAAAAGACCTTGAAGACCTTGAATTTGGTTTGGCAAATGATGTGGATTGGATTGCACTTTCTTTTGTAAGGTCTGTGGATGACATCATCGACTTAAGAGAAAGAATCACCAAGGCCGGGAAAAACTGCAAAATAGTAGCGAAAATAGAGAAGCCAGAAGCTTTACAAAATATTGAATCCATCATTGAGGCGACCGATGCGATCATGGTAGCAAGAGGAGACCTTGGTGTGGAAATGCCTATGGAAACTGTTCCGCTTTGGCAAAAGAAAATGGTTTCGCTTTGTAAAGTTGCCTGCAAGCCGGTTATCATCGCCACACAGATGCTTGAAAGTATGACCACGCATCCAAGACCTACAAGAGCTGAAACCAATGACGTCGCTACAGCAGTATTGGATGGAGCAGATGCAGTAATGCTTTCTGCTGAAACCGCCTCAGGACAGTTCCCTGTCAATGCTGTTAAAGCCATGAGTACCATTATCAACTACATTGAAACGAACGAGGATGTTTTCCATCACCTTTATAAAATAGAAGAAAGCGATCCGAATTTCCTGAGCAAAAACCTCACTTTAATGGCTGCAAGGCTTTCTAGAAATGTGAAAGCCAAAGCTTTGGTCGGAATTACAACTTCAGGTCAGACTCCTTTGAGATTGGCTTCATTCAGACCTCTTGCCAATCTTTTGATATTTACCAGAAACAAAAACCTGTTGACCCAATTGAGTTTAGTTTGGGGAGTTAGGGCTTATTATTATGAGAGCAACACTTCTACAGATGCCACTTTTATGGATATCCAAGACCAGTTGAAAAAGGACGGCTATGTTAAAAACGGTGATATCATCATCAATACTGCCAGTATGCCTTTGAAGGAAAAAGGAAAAACCAATATGCTTAAAATCCACCTGGTGGAATAAATTAATCAGATTACATCAAAAAAGGCTTCCACCTCGGAGGCCTTTTTTGTTTGTCTTAATGCCGAATTATTTTCTTTCTGATGTTAATTATTGTCTTCTTTTGGTCCGGTAGGCTTTACCATTAGCACATTTTCTTTTTCAACCATTACTGCTCCAGGTGGTGTTCCTTTTACTTTTCTCACAAATTTTGCCGGAGTATACATCACAGGAGAAAGGCTTTCGTTTTTGTTTTTTGAATAATAAGCTGCCAATTCAGCCGCCCTTTCTAAAACTGTTTTCGGAAAATTGATGCCTGAACGGTATTTGATCAGCACATGTGACCCGGATACGTCTTTGGCATGAAGCCATAAATCTTCCTTCCAGGCAAAATTGCGAAGCATATCGTCATTGGATTTTGCTGATTTTCCGACAAGAACCTCAAATCCTTCGATTTCAAATCTCTTGAACGGTACCTGTTCCTCCTGTTCCTTTGATTTTGGAGTCAGGTGGTTGTTTTTGATAAAATCCC
This sequence comes from Aquiflexum gelatinilyticum, assembly GCF_024813435.1. NCBI lineage: Bacteria > Pseudomonadati > Bacteroidota > Cytophagia > Cytophagales > Cyclobacteriaceae > Aquiflexum > Aquiflexum gelatinilyticum. The sequence continues at coordinate 1,064,268 of NZ_JANAEZ010000001.1, read as the reverse complement.
GAAGGCTCCTAAAGTCTTTAAACCCTTCGATTTCTTCTAGCCACGAAGCTGTATGTTGGGATAGTTTTTCTTTTTCCGCAAGGTTTTGGGAAAGTTGTTCAATTTCTTTCTTTCTGTTTTTGGATTTGCGATAGAGGTTTTCGGCATACTTTTGAGGACTTTGTCCCAACTTGAGTTTGAAAATTTCCTCTTTTCCTGAGTAGAAATTAAAAAGCGCTATCTGTTCGGCATTGGGTTCTATCGCATGGAGATTGGCCATGATTACATCTGCCACTTGAGAAGGCGGTGTTTCATGGAGAATTTGTTCCAATCTTTCCCCGGTCTTTTGGATGTAGGACTTCGTTCTCTTTTGTTGTTCCTGAAGCTGCTTCAACCAAGCATGTTTTTCTTTTTCAAATGACTGGATGACTACCCTATATCTGAAAAGTTCATTACATGCTTTGATAGGATCAGAAGTCGTAAATATTGCTTCCTTCTCAGGGAGCAAAGACAGGAGATATTCATTTTCATCGCTGATGATGGCATAAAGCGGGCTTTCCAACATATCCAAAAGTTCCTTCATCAACTCCCATTTCTCTTCTAATCCAGCCTCTATATAGCCTTGTTTTTTGAGCCATTCTCTTGGGATTTTTCCCAGAGTCGGCAAGAATTTTGAGGCATTTCCTTCCACTGAGGAGAAAGTGTTCCAGTCTAAATGAAGGTTTTTTGAAAGATCGGAGACCAACAGGTTTTTGTCATCCCTCAGTTCATTTCTAAACAACAAAGACGGTAAGGTTTCATCTTTAGGATAAAAAAGGATGTTACTTCTCGTTCCGTGAATCTTGAAAACTATATTATCACCGGAATCCAAATAGGCTATAAATGCCCTTTCAAAATTGACGACTTCGATCTTGTTGATCTTTTTTCCGATGATTTGAGGGAAAAGGGAGACAGTATTTCTTTTGCTTCTTTTGAAATTGTCGGGAAAAGAAAGACAGGAAATTGAAGGAAGCAGGTTGGCTCGGATGAAAATATCCCCTCCATCTTTGGTACAGCCGATTACCAATTCGTCTTTATTTTGGGAAAAACATTCCACAATCTCAGCGCTTGAAAAGGTTTTATCCAGCTCTGGGCAAAGGAATTTTAAAAAGTGGAAATTGAAGTGCATTGTTAAAGGGAGATTTTCAATCCATCAAAAGCGAGATGGATATTTGGAGGTAATGTTTTTTCCACCTCTTGGTGCGTCCCTAGGCGATGGCTGATGTGTGTAAAATAGGCCAATTCAGGTTTGATCAGGTGCACGAGTTGGATGGCCTCCTCCAAGGTAAAGTGAGAAAGATGGTGTGATTGCTGTAGGGCATTCAGCACAAGGACTTTGGTTCCTTTTATTTTTTCAAGTTCAGTGTCATCGATGTATTTGGCATCTGTGATATAAGTAAAATCTCCAAACCTAAACCCAAATACAGGTAATCTATAATGAAGCACCTGAATCGGGACGACCTGGATTCCTTCTGCGGAAAAAGGTTCGTTGACGATTTCATGGGTAATCACCGAAGGTACTCCCGGGTACCGCACTTCCTCAAATATGTAGGCAAATTCACGCTTGATCTGATTGAGGACTTTTTTGGTCCCATAGATTGGCATGTCTTTTTTCTGAAGGAAATTATAGGAGCGGATGTCATCCAGTCCGCCCGTGTGGTCTTTATGCTCATGTGTAAAAAGTACCGCATCCAGATGATGGATTTTTTCCCTGATCATCTGTTGTCTGAAGTCGGGACCTGTATCGACGACAAGGCTTTTGCCTTCTATCTCAAGATGAATAGAACTCCTTAGTCTTTTGTCTCTGTAATCAAGTGAACTGCACACAGGACAATCACAGGCTATCACGGGTACGCCCTGGGAAGTGCCGGTACCTAAAAATGTGACTTTCAAAGTTTTAGTTCAGTTTGTTGTAATTCAGATATCAAATCCTGAAGTTTTTTATCAGAAAAATCTTTGGGGCTGAACCCCAACTCTTTGATAATTTCCAGTAAGGCATTGATCTTGCCTTCTAAGGTATAATATTTATTGACGATGACGATTTTGTTTTCTTTGAGAACACAATATCCTGATTTGAAATTTCCTTTTTCATACCTCAAAATATATTCTGATGAGGCAAAGAGATCTTCGATTTTGTCCAGAAAATTTTTTGTGTATTTGACTATCATTCCGGTTCTTTCTTTTTAAGAAAGGTGTTTTCTTACAGTTGCAAGTAACAAATCATAATCCAAAGGTTTTTGGATATAGTCATTGAGACCCGCTTTTTTGAAGTCATCTAAAGTATAATTCTTATAATTCCCTGTAATCGCAACAATCGGGATGCTTGCTTTGCTTTTGTTTTCTAGGACTCGGATGGCTTTTGTACATTCTATACCATCCATGATTGGCATATTGATGTCCATCAAAATCAGATCAAAATCCTCATTATTCAATTTTTCCAGCACTTGTTTGCCGTTTTTTACGGCCGTTATTTTGTATTTCTCAAAAAGGAGTACATTTTTAGTAAGATTGATAATAACCGAACTGTCTTCAGCTACCAAAACTTTCTTATTTTCCGTCATGGATTGAGTAATTGAGATGAGATGATTTTTAAGCGAAATGATTGAACTATACTCTTCAAATATATATAATCTTCTAAGGTATTCTCAAAATTGGAAGATTTAATGCTTTTTTCAAAATTCTGACAAAAATTGTAAATTTTCAATGCGCCTAGGGTACCGGAATTACCTTTGATAATATGTATTTTCTCTCCGATTTCGGGATAGTTTCCTGAATCAATTAAGGATTTGGTTTCAACCAATAAATTAATACATTCTTCAATAAACTCCTCATATACTGAACGGATGTTTTCGGCATTGTTAAATTTCAATAAAGTATTTACCACTTTAGGATCCAGTTCTATTTCGTTTGGATTATCAATTCTAATCGGCACTTCATTTTTCCGTAAATGTCTGTCGATGGTTTCTAACAGATTTCGAGGCTTGATAGGTTTGGAAATAAAATCATCGAAACCCGTAGAAATAAAGTAATCCCTGTCTTTTTCATTGGCAAAGGCTGAAACGGCGATAACAGGGATATTAGCAATTTTTTCGTTTTTGATAACATTCAGGGTGTTGATTCCGTCAAGTACAGGCATTTGTATATCCATTAATACTAGATCAAACTTCCCGGTTTTGATTTTTTCCAATGCCTCCCTTCCGTCAGAAGCAGTTCCAAATTCGTAGATTTGGCCGATGATATGCTCAAAAACTTTCCTGTTGAGAGAATTGTCATCTACAATAAGTACTTTTTTGGCTTTCATTGTTTATAATTGATAATTTTGAAATTTACTTATTGCCTTTCTGACACACGCTTTGGATTCTAAAAATAAACATTTATTGGTAATTGCAGGCCCTACTGCTGTGGGCAAAACTGAAATCTGTCTCAAACTCGCTAAAATATTTCAAACCGAAATAATTTCTTCGGATAGTAGGCAGTTTTACAGAGAAACTGAAATCGGTACCGCCAAGCCTACCGTCAATGAAATGGCAGAGGTCAAACATCATTTTGTCAATTCACTTTCAATTTTTGATATGTATGATGTCCGAAAATTTGAAATAGAAACACTAGAGTTGTTGGAAAAGCTTTTTGCCAAACACGATTTGGTAATCCTGACAGGAGGTTCAGGATTATACATTGATGCCATTTGTTTTGGATTTGATGAAATCCCGAATGTAGACCCTTCCATTAGGGAGCAATTGATTTTGGATCATAAAGAGAAAGGAATCCAAAATTTACAATCAAGGCTCAAAAACCTTGATCCTGTATACTTTGAAGAGGTCGATATTCATAATCCCCAAAGGCTGATGAGGGCTTTGGAAGTCTGTATAGGTACAGGTAAGCTTTACAGTTCATTCAGAAAAAAGAAAAAAAATACCAGATTTTTCAATTGTATTTTGGTAGGACTCGAAAGAGACCGAGAAGACCTCTATGAAAGAATTGACAGGAGGATGGACTCCATGATCACAGAGGGGATTTTTGAAGAAGCCGAAAAATTATTTACCCACAGACATCTGAATGCACTTCAAACTGTGGGATATTCTGAGATATTTGGATATTTAGAAGGAAAATACGACAGGGAAGAGGCTGTAAGGTTACTCAAAAGAAATTCTCGGAGGTATGCCAAGAGACAAATGACTTGGTTCAAAAAATACAGTGAAATGAAATGGTTTCATCCTTCAGATCTTCAAGGGATACTGGCTTTGGTTGCAAATACCAAAGAATAAGAAAACCGGTTTAGGGCTTTTGGAAATCAAGAAGACCATTAATTGAGAATTTTAAAATTATACAATCATCCAAGCTGTTTATGCCCCATTCCTTTTGCCACAAAGCTATAGGGTTTTTGGACAATTAGTTTGTTGTATTGGGAAACGGTGATTTTCAATGATTGGTAGATAGGCTTGATTTCCTTTTGAAACGTGGGTTCTGTCTTTGAAGTAAGGTTTGATTTTACCTTTTGGTATTCTGAATCAATCAAACGTAGAGATTCTTTGCTGAGGTTGGCATTGTTTTTTGTCAAAGAACCTGACTTTTCCAAACCATCAAAAAAAGCCTGTTGGAGTTGCAAGATGGATTTTTTCTTGGCTAAAATAGATTGGTTGACCACAAGCCAAAACAATCCTGAAAAACCGGCAAGCATAATTATGATAGGTAGATACCCCATGGTAATTTTAAATACTTAATATTTCGATTAATTTCAAATGGTCGGGATTTAAGGCTTTGCTTTTCCCGATACAATCAGCAAATGGGGTATAGACGACTAGACCGTTCATGACACCTGCCATGCAATTGGATTCTCCTGCAATCAAGCCATCTACTGCAGCCATACCACACCTTGAAGCCAATACCCTATCCCGGGCTGTAGGACGCCCACCTCTTTGGATATGTCCCAATGTGGTGACTTTAAATTCCTTTTCGGGGTCATTGACTTTTTCGCGGACTTTCTGCATTATTTCTTCTGCACCGCCTTCAACATCACCTTCAGCTACGACAATGATACTTGAAGACTTGGATTTTCGGAGATTTTTCAGAGATTTTACCACTGCTTTAAGGTTAGTGGAAGTTTCAGGAACCATTACAAATTCCGCTCCTCCTCCAATACCACATTCCACGGCGATGTAGCCACTGTCTCTTCCCATTACTTCTATGAAGAAAATCCTATCATGAGCCGCTGCGGTATCTCTGATTTTGTCTATGGCATCCAAAGCAGTATTGACCGCGGTATCAAATCCTATGGTATAATCAGTACCGTAAATGTCATTGTCGATAGTCCCGGGACAACCTATGACGGGAATTCCATATTCTTCAAAAAAAATCTTTGCTCCGGTAAAGGTACCATCTCCCCCAATCGCTACCAAACCTTCTATGCCGTTTGCTTTCAGCTGTTGATATGCTTTTGATCTACCTTCCTTGGTCCTGAATTCTTCACTTCTTGCGGATTTTAAGATGGTTCCTCCGCGCTGTATAATATTGCTTACCGAATGGGATTGCATCCTTTTAATGTTACCATTGATCATTCCATCATAGCCGTATGAAATTCCAAATACTTCCAAATCTCTAAAAATCGCTGTTCTGACAACAGCCCTGATGCAGGCATTCATACCCGGGGCATCACCTCCCGATGTGTATACTGCTATTTTTTTCATGTTTAATAGGTTTTCCAAAAGCCAAAATTACTCATATTTGGATGTCATGGTAATACAATCCGAAAATCTTTTGATTTGTTTTAGATTATCTTACAAATAGGGATTTCCTATTCTGACATGAATTAAAAATTCAAAAACCTTGATTTTGTTTTCTTACTTTTTGGGCATTATTCTCTTTTATTTAAAAAATAAGCCGGCATCCTTTTCATTGATTTTGCCAGGATGCCGGTTTGAGGTCATGCGGAGGTCACTTTTTCTCCCAAAAGTAATACCTCTTCAGCTACTACCTCAGTGATGTATTTTTTTGTACCGTCTTTATCTTCATAAGTACGGTTAGAAAGCTTGCCTTCAATCGCGATTTCAGAACCTTTATCAGTGTACTTCTCTACTATTTCTGCGGTTTTTCCCCATGCGACGATATTATGCCAAGTGGTTTCTTCCACTTTTTCACCTTTCGCATTTTTGAAAACATCCTTGGTGGCAATGCTGAAAGTTGCTTTTGCTTTTCCTGAATCAAAATGTTTTGTTTCTGCTTTGGCACCCAATCTTCCGATCAATTGTACCTTGTTTCTCATGTTGCTCATATTTTTTTGTTTTGGTTAAATGAAAACTGCCTGTTTATCAAGCAATAGTTCAAATTTCCGTAATAAGCTTTCTGTTAGTCGGTAGTTTGTCGTTTCTAATCGATTATAAACGTTTGTGAAACGGCTTTGAACATCAACATCTCTGAATTTCTGCCTCTTGGATTTAAAATTTTTGTTCTGTTCTTATTTTGCCTTTAGATTTTATTAGCTTGCTTTTCGAATCAATTCATTTAAAAACCACCCCAAAATGAAAAAATCCATACTATTTGTCTATGTTTTTGTTCTGTTTGCATTCCCTATCAATGCACAGGAAAAACCGGCTGAAAAACCCATACCTGAAGGTGAGGTATTCACTTCTACCCAAACTGTCAAAATCAACGGTACCACCCACAGCCTCAAAACAAGGGCAGGCACACTTCAGCTTAGAGATGAAAACAATGAACCAATTGCCTTGCATGGCTTCACAGCTTATTTCAAAGAAGATGGACCATCTAAGAGACCGATTATTTTTTCATTTAACGGTGGCCCAGGTTCCTCTTCCTATTGGCTGCACATGGGTGTGATGGGCCCAAAAAGAATCGTTGTCAACGATCCGGGATATACCCCGGCTGCACCTTATGAATTGGTCAACAATGATTATTCCATTCTCGATGTAGCTGATGTGGTGATGATGGATCCTATTGGAACAGGGTTGAGCATGCCGATCGGAAAGGCGGAGGGAAAGGATTTTTGGGGGGTGGATCAAGATATCAGATCTACTAGTTTGTTCATCATGCAGTTTTTGAAAGAATATGACCGGATGCAATCACCAAAGTATTTGTTGGGTGAAAGCTATGGAACATTCAGAAATGCCGGAGTCATGAGTTATTTATTGGACAAAGGATATGCCCTCAATGGTGTGGTCATGGTTTCTTCGGTATTTGATATCAGGTCATTGGCTTTTCCTGTCCAAGAAAGTACTTCCTACCTTATTCATTTCCCATCCTATGCTGCTACTGCTTGGTATCATGACAAGATTCCCAACAAAAACCCCAACTTGGAAGCTTTTGTCGATGAAGTGAGAAAATTTACCGAACAGGATTATTTGCCGGCTTTGTTTAAAGGAGGAAGACTCAGTCCTGCAGATAAAAACAGTGTGGCCGAAAAAATGGAAAATTATACAGGAATATCAAAGGATATTTGGAATAGAAATAACCTAAGGATGACAGCCAGTGAATTTTTCAATGAATTGCTCAGAGAAGAGGGCATGACAGTCGGCCGATTGGATTCCAGATTCAAAGGCATCAATCCTATGCCTCAAAATCAATATGCTATTACGGATCCTCAAAGCGATGCCATTTCGCCTGCCTATACCACAGGATTCTTGGATTACTTGCACAGAGATTTGGGTGTAAGCAAAAAACTGACCTACAAAACTTCCGCCTATGCTTCACCTGGATTTAAATGGGATTGGTCACACCGAGGGAATGAAGGTTGGGGCAGTATGATTTCAGTGAATACGGCCATCGATATGGCGGATGCCATGAACAAAGACCCAAATGTAAAAGTGCTGCTTATGAACGGCTACTACGATTTGGCTACTGTGTTTTATGGAGTGGAACACACCATTGACCAAATGAACCTGAGACCTGAAATCAGAAAAAACATCATCATGACGTATTATGAGGGAGGTCATATGTTCTATACCCACATGCCATCGCTCCAAAAATTCAAGAAAGATTTGGCGGACTTTATCAAGGATACGACTCATTGATTTGGGATTTTGATTTTTGATTAAAAGGAGGGCGAGAGATCGCTCTCTTTTTGTTTGTTATGTTTGTAAGGTCAAAATTAAACCCAAGGAATTTTAACATTTAATGATGAAAAATTTTCTTCTTTTGAGTTTATATTTTGATTATTTTTTTTGTTAACTAGCTGACTATAAACCTTTTTAACCATGTCCCTACAAACCACCACCGAAACTGAATTGGTTGACCAATCAGCAAAACCTTCAGTCCTTATTGACCGGATTGACATTATTGACATCATCAGGGGAGTTGCACTTTTGGGAATTCTGATTTTGAACATACCCTATTTTGCCATGGCGGAGTACTTTGATGAAGCTTGGGTGCAGGATACTTCCAATACCAACTTTTGGGTAAATGCTGTCAATACAGTGTTTTTTGAAGGAAAGATGCGTGCGCTTTTTTCAATGGTTTTTGGGGCCGGAATCATACTTTTTACCTCCAACAAAGAAAAAGCAGGGAAATCTGCCACCTGGCTTTTTTACAAAAGGATGATCTGGTTGACCATATTCGGATTGATCCATGCGCATATTCTACTGTGGATCGGAGATATCCTTTATTTCTATGGAGTAATTGGGATGCTGGCTTTTTTGTTTAGGAAAATGAAACCCAAATACCTTGCCTTGGGTGTTCCGATTGTGGCGATTATCGGTTTTGTTGCCAATACCCTATTTATGCAAAATATCAGGGGAACATACCTGGAATACAAAGAAGTGAAAACACTGCAGGACCAGGGAATTGCACTCAGCCCAACTCAGGATTCCATCGTCATGGAATGGACAGAAATCCAGAAAGAGTTTATCCCAAACAAGGAAGAGGCGGCCGAACATACCGCTTTGATGAAAGGAAGCTACCCAGAGGTCGCGAGCTACATCAGGCCAAAATCCTGGGATGGTCAGTTCAAATACCTGATTTTTAGTATTTGGGACATGTTGGCGTTGATGATGCTGGGCATAGCGCTTTATAAATGGGGTTTTCTGACACTCAAATGGACCAAAGCGCAATACAAAAAGACTGTTTTGATTGGTTATGGAATCGGTCTTCCTTTGGTAATTTTCGCCTTTGTTTACAATACAATCCATTTTCCGAATGTCGAGTCGGGATTAAAACACATTGAGGAGCATGCGGTTAATTGGGTTTCTTTAATTTACGATTTTCAACGGATCGCTATTATGATGGCTCATGTTGCTTTGGTGATGTTGATCTATCAGGCCGGTTATCTAACGAGGTTGATGAATGGGCTGAGGGCAGTGGGTCAGATGGCATTTACCAATTATATCATGCATACTGTGATTTGTAGCTTGGTGTTTTTCGGATATGGATTGAACCAATATGCCGAATGGGAATATTACCAACTCTATTATTTGGTCATTGGAATCTGGATTTTTCAATTGATCGTCAGCCCAATATGGTTAAAATATTTTCTTTTCGGACCCTTGGAATGGCTATGGAGGTGCCTCACTTATAGCAGGATTCAGCCTTTTGTAAGAAAATAGACAGCCCAAAAATAGCGCTGTATCCCAAATATCATTTTCCTATATTTGCGCACTATTCTCCAGCAGCTATGAATAAATCAATCCAAACCATTTTAATTATCCTCACAGGAATGAGTATCGCATGTTCCCCGGAAAAACCGGAATCAACTTTACCTGATGTAGCACCGCCTTTGGCTACAGTCAAACCGTTTGAAATCACAGCCAAACACGGACACAAAAGAGTAGACAATTATTATTGGCTCAATGACCGTGAAAACCCTGAAGTCATAGATTACCTGAATGCTGAAAATGCCTATATCGACACCATGATGGCGCACACCAAAGGTTTTCAGGATCAGTTGTTCAATGAATTGCGCGCAAGGATCAAAGAGGACGATTCGTCTGTTCCGTACAAGCTGGATGATTATTATTACTATACCCGCTATGTGGAAGGGGGAGAATATCCGATTTATGCAAGGAAAAAAGGCTCTCTCGAAGGTGCTGAAGAAATCATCATGGATGGCAATGAATTGGGAAAAGGAAAATCTTTCCTCAACTTTTTTTCTTCAGTAAGCCCTGACCATAACCTCGCCGCCATCATCATGGATACGGTGGGTAGAAATTTCTACACCGTGATGATCAAAGACCTCCGTACCGGAGAAATACTTCCTGACAAAATCGAAAACATCAGAAGTTCGGCAGTCTGGACCAATGATAACAAATCCTTTTTCTACTCTATTCCTGATCCGGTTACGCTGAGAAATTTTCAGGTGAAGCGGCATATCCTTGGTCAAGACTCCTCCAAAGATGAGGTAGTGTTTGAGGAAAAAGACCAGACTTTGAGTTGCGGCGTCGGAATCACCAAATCCAAGAAATACATCATTATCGGTTCAGGCCGTACGGATGCCTCTTATTCCCTCTTCATGGATGCAGATAATCCCGGCAAGCCAAAGCTTATCGCTCCGGTGCAGGACAATGTACAATACAGCGTGGACCATGCTATTGGCGATAAATTCAACATCTACACCAACTTGAATGCAGTCAATTACCGATTAGCAGAAGCACCTGTTGCAGATCCAGCCGTCGCCAATTGGAAAGATTTGATCCCACATAGGGCAGATGTTTTCTTAGAAGGCGTGGAATATTTCAAGGATTATTACGCTGTCCAGGAGACCTTAGAGGGCCTTGCCAATATCCGCATCATCAAGTGGGCTGACAATTCGGAACATCAGATGGTATTTGAAGAGCCTGCTTATTCTGCAGGGATCGGTTATAATCCTGAGTTTGAAACTAAGACTTTGCGGTATTCCTATACTTCAATGACCACGCCAAATTCCACTTACGACTATGACATGGAAACCAAGGGAAAAAATCTGATGAAAGAGCAGCCTGTCTTGGGGGATTTTAACAAAGCAAATTACAAGACTGAAAGGATCATGGTTCCTTCCCGTGACGGAAAGCGGATCCCGTTGTCCATTGTTTATAGAATAGATCAATTCAAGAAAGACGGGACCTCTCCAGGATGGATTTATGGTTATGGCTCTTATGGAGCTTCCATGGATGCTTACTTCAGCAGTTCAAGATTGAGTCTGTTGGACAGGGGTTTTGTCTATGCCATTGCGCATGTCCGAGGCGGTCAGGAAATGGGTGGAGATTGGTATGAGGATGGCAAGATGATGAATAAGAAGAATACCTTCAATGACTTCATCGATTGTTCCAAATGGCTTCAGGATAACCAATATGTGGCCAAAGACAAACTCTTTGCCTCGGGTGGAAGTGCAGGAGGATTGCTTATGGGAGCGATCGCCAACATGGCACCTGAGCTTTACCGTGGTATCATTGCCCAAGTAGCTTTTGTCGATGTCATCACTACCATGATGGATGAGACTATTCCATTGACCACTTTTGAGTGGCAGGAGTGGGGAAATCCAAACATTCAGGAGCAATACGAATATATGCTTTCCTATTCTCCTTATGATAATGTGGAGGCAAAGGATTATCCAAATATCTTAGCCACTACCGGTCTTCATGATTCACAGGTACAATATTGGGAACCTGCAAAATGGGTAGCTCTACTCCGAACCAAAAAAACTGACAAGAACCGACTTTTCCTCAAAACCAATATGGATGCGGGACATGGGGGTGCGAGCGGAAGGTTTGAAAGCCTAAAAGAGTTGGCTTTGGAGTATGCTTTTGTGTTTGATATTCTTGGGATTACAAAATGAAATAAGCTCAATCAGAGCGAAATACATAGAAATACGCCTTCGGCGAAATAGTTGTAGCATCAATCCTTTTTATGGGGATTGATGCTTTTTTATTTCAATTTTTTTCTACCTTATTTTAAATTTTAATCCTAGTCAGTCTCATGTCTTAAGTCTTAAATCTCATATCTACAAAAATGTTCCAAAACCAAGTCATCTGGATAACAGGAGCTTCCTCAGGATTGGGGAAGTACATGGCCTTTGAATTTGCAAAGCAGGGGGCAAAACTAGCCCTAAGCGCAAGAAGGGTTGATAAGCTTGAAGAAGTTCTGAATCAAGTAAAGGCATTAGGAGCCGAAGGTTTTTTGGTTCCCTGTGACGTACTTGAGGAATCTGAAATCGAAAAAGCTGTTCAGGAGGTCATCCACCATTATGGGCGTCTGGATGTGGCTGTTGCCAATGCAGGGTTTGGTGTTTTTGGCAAGATTGAAGACTTGTCTGCAAAAGAATGGCGGAGGCAGATGGATGGCAACGTCACGGGACTGGCGATGACAGCCAAGTCTGCGATTCCTCATTTGAAAGCAAGTAAAGGAAGGTTGGTGCTTATTGGGAGTGTGGCCGCTTATGTACCCAATCCCAAAACCGGTGCCTATGGTGCATCTAAAGCTGCCGTCCGTTCTATCGGACAGACTTTGCAGTTGGAATTGAAAGGCACGGGTGTAAGCTGTACGGTAATCCATCCGGGATTTGTAGATTCCGATATCACGAGGGTGGACAATGCCGGTGTGTTTCATCCTGAAATTAATGACCCAAGACCGAAAAATCTCATGTGGCCAACGGACAAAGCCGCGAAGGTTATGGTCAATGCAATATTAAAGAGGAGAAAATCCTTTGTCTTTACCGGACATGGCAAATTTATCGCTTTTATCGGTCAGCATTTTCCAAAATTGGGCGAGTGGATGATTGGGAAAATGGGGAATTAAGAAAACTGCATTAAATATTATTCACAATAATCCTGTAAATTGAGGTCATCAAACCTGTCTCATATGAAATACTTTATTATTATTTTTTTAAGTTGTATAGCGGTTTTTACTTTTTCGTGCCAATCTTCAGAAGAGACCATTAATCCAAAAAGAGAAAGTATCTCGGAATCAGTCTACGCCTCCGGTCTCATCAAAGCTAAAAACCAATACCAAGCTTTCGCCAATGCAAACGGAATTGTTCAGGAGATCTTTGTCAGTGAAGGTGACTCCGTAAAAATTGGAAGCCCGATTTTGGTCATTTACAATGAAACTGCCAGGCTGAATAGGGAAAATGCCGAACTGACACGGGCATTTGCAGACCGAAAAGCGAATCAATCCCGGCTACGAGAATTGGAAAACAACATTGAAAATGCCGAAAATAAATGGCGGAACGATTCCCTGCTTTATGAAAGGCAAAGAAGGTTGAAAGAACAGGGAGTGGGATCCGCTGTTGATTTGGAACAAAGACAACTGGCCTTCGAAAATTCACGAAATGCCTACCAAAGTGCCAAGCTGATCTATCAGGATGTCAAAAGGGAAATAGAATACAACGAAAAAAGCGCTGCCAAAAACCTCTCTATCTCCAAAGCCCTGGAAAGTGACCTTGTCCTGAAAAGTGAGGTAAACGGAAGGGTTTATGATTTGCTCAAAGAAAAGGGTGAAATGGTCAATGCGCAGACCCCCTTGGCTGTGTTGGGAAGTGCTGATGAGTTTGTTTTGGAAATGCAGGTGGATGAATACGATATCGTCAAAGTCAAACATGGTCAAAAAATAATTGTGACCATGGATAGCTACAGAGGAGAGACATTCGAGGCGGTAGTGTCCAAAATCAATCCTTTGATGAATGAATCTTCGAAGAGTTTTTTGGTGGAAGGGGTTTTTGTAAATGCACCTCCTGTTTTGTATCCCAATCTCACCCTTGAAGCTAATATTGTGATAGAAGTAAAGGAAGACGCGCTGATTTTGCCAAGGTCTTTTATCCTGAATGATGCTTTTGTGATCAATGCTGCAGGTGATACCTTACCGGTCAAATTGGGACTCAAAGATCTACAAAAAGCAGAAATACTGGAAGGGATAGATGAGACAACCTCAGTAATCAAACCTGTCAAATGAAAGTTTCCCTCATCATAGAAATAGCCAAGGCGCTGATGCTTGCCCGGTTCAAACAAACCATGATTGCCGCCATCGGGGTGGTTTTTAGCATTACGATGTTTGTGGCTTTGCTGGGATTTATGAATGGCTTGAACAAACTCTTGGATGGCTTAATCCTCAACAGGACTCCGCACATCCGATTTTACAACGAAATCAAACCATCGGTCAACCAGCCAATCGACCTTGCCGATGAATTCAGCAATTTTTACAATATCATCAGGTCGGTCAAACCCGCTGCCAGCCGCTTAAGCATTTATAACAATGAGGCCATTATCAGGACACTTGAAGAGGATCCAAGGGTTTTGGGTGTGGCACCAAAGTTATCCGCACAGGTTTTTTACAATGTCGGAACCATTGATATCACCGGTGTCATCAACGGCATAGATGTCGAAGCTGAAAGCAAACTTTTTGCCTTCACAGATTATGTGACAGCAGGAAATTATATAGACCTTAAAAATACATCCAACAGCATCATTTTGGGAAAAGGGGCAGCGGACCGGATGATGGCCGAAATAGGAGATGTCATTCAAGCGACTACTTCACAGGGCAACAGGGTTCAATTGAAGGTGGTGGGTTATTACCAGTCTGGCTTGGGAGATTTGGACAATGTCCAATCTTATGCCTCCATAGGCACCGTCCAGAAAATGCTTGGAGAAACCGCTTCCTACGTGACTGATATCCAAGTCAAATTGAAGGATTTTAACCTTGCTCCCGAAATGGCAAGAGACTACCGAGATATCTTTGGGATAGATGCGGATGACATTCAAACAGTCAATGCACAGTTTGAAACAGGAACAAATATCAGAACTTTGATCAGCTATGCCGTGGGGATTACGTTGCTGATTGTTTCAGGATTTGGGATTTACAATATCCTGAACATGATGATTTATGAAAAAATGGATACCATCGCCATCCTGAAGGCCATTGGCTTTTCGGGTAGGGATGTGAATAATATTTTCATCACCATCGCCTTGACCATCGGTTTTGTTGGAGGATCCATTGGATTGATACTCGGCTTTATGGCAGGATTAGGGATTGAGCGGATACCTTTTGAAACTGAGGCCCTTCCCACCGTCAAGACCTTTCCGGTAGATTTTAACCCGAAGTATTATATCATCGCGGCGATATTCAGTATTGTGACGACGTATTTTGCCGGATATTTCCCTGCCCGCAAGGCGAGTGGGGTCGATCCGGTTGAGATAATTAGGGGAAAATGAGGGGAGGTGGGAAGAGTAAATTCTGAATTAATAATGAAGAATGGAAAAGAGGCGAGAAACGAGAAAAGTTGGCAGTCGCAGTCAGCAATAACAGCGTTAAGTCAAGAAAGAGCCTACACTAGTCATTTCGAAGGAGGTACGACTGAGAAATCTTTTAATAAATAAAAGAAATGTAAAATAGACCTCTCCTTCGTCGAGGTGACAAGGTAAAGTCTTTGTTGATAAGAATCATTTTCATTTAGATTGTCCGCTTCTCGACCCGATAACCCGACAACGCGAAGCAGACAACAATTAGAACCACTACAACAATTATAACGACTACAACCATTACAACAACTACAACCACTACCATGCAGGAAAAACCTGTCCTAGAAGCACAAAAAGTTAACAAATACTTTTTCAGCCCTGATAAAACCCAGGTGCTCAAGGAGGTAACTTTTAAGGTGACCAGGGGAGAATTCGTGTCCATCATGGGAAAATCAGGCTGTGGCAAATCAACCCTCCTTTATATCCTCAGTACCATGGATACAGATTATGAAGGTAAATTATTGATTGACGGAGAGGTGATCAGTGGGAAAAGCCCAAGCTTCCTTTCCAAAATCCGGAATGAAAAAATCGGATTTGTTTTTCAGTTTCATTATCTGCTCAATGAATTTTCGGTTTTGGAAAATGTC
Organism: Aquiflexum gelatinilyticum; assembly: GCF_024813435.1. NCBI lineage: Bacteria > Pseudomonadati > Bacteroidota > Cytophagia > Cytophagales > Cyclobacteriaceae > Aquiflexum > Aquiflexum gelatinilyticum. The sequence goes on along the minus strand of NZ_JANAEZ010000001.1, from coordinate 1,048,457 downwards.
ATGATTCCCGGCCTCAAACTCAACAAAAAATCCCGGCCCGAACTCGAACATATCGCCATGGAAAAACTCAAAATCTTTGACATGCAGGACCATGCTTTGAAAAAAGCCAACCAACTTTCCGGAGGACAAAAGCAAAGAGTCGCCATCGCACGATCCCTGATGAATGATCCTCTCATTATCATGGGTGATGAACCCACAGGAAATCTTGATAAGAAAAATTCGGATATTGTATTTAATATTTTTAAAGAATTGGCGCAAGAATTCAAACAGACCATGCTCATTGTCACCCACGATCCTGAGTTTGCAGCCGGAACAGACAGGATCATTGAAATGGAGGACGGCTATATCATAAAACAATAAAATTGCTTTTTTAAACCTTTTAACGCCTGTTTTGTCTAAATTTCAGTTTCATTTTTATCAAAATCTATCTCCATATCCTATGAAAAATTTTCTCTTTTTGATTCTTTTTTTTGCAATCTATTCATGCCAAGAAAAAGAATCTCCCGATCCCAATCCATCTTCATTGTATTTTCCTCCTTTGTCCGGTAATACCTGGGAGACCACCACACCCGCTTCCCTCAATTGGGACTTGGAAAAATTGGAAGACCTCAAGGAGTTATTGGAAAACAACAGCTCCCGTGCTTTCATCATTCTCAAAGACGGGAAGATCGTCGTAGAAGAATATTTCGGAACCAAAATCAGTGGTGGACAGCCTTTTGACCAAAGTTCTCTGTGGTATTGGGCATCTGCAGGGAAGACCCTCACTGCAACCTTGACTGGGATAGCCCAAGAAGAAGGTAAGCTGGATATCCAAAAACCAAGTTCTGATTATATGGGGAAGGGTTGGACTTCACTTACCACGCTACAAGAAGATAAAATCACGGTTTGGCACCATCTCACCATGACCACAGGTCTAGATGATGGAGTGGCAAATAAGGATGATTTTTCGAAGGAAAGTTTGGTTTTCAAAGCTTATCCCGGAACCCATTGGGCATATCATAATGCTCCATATACTTTATTGGACAAGGTGATAGAAGGGGCAACCGACAAATCTTTCAGCCAATATTTCAATGAAAAACTAGCTTCCAAAATCGGAATTAACGGAACTTGGCAGCGGGTTGATTTCAATAATGTTTTTTTTAGTGATGCCAGGTCCATGGCTAGATTCGGGCTTTTGTTTTTGGCAAAAGGTGACTGGGATGGACAAAGCATCATTAATGATAAAAATTACCTGGACGACATGATCAATACTTCCCAAAGCCTCAACGAAAGCTACGGATATCTTTGGTGGCTCAATGGTAAGGGAAGTTATATGCCGCCTGGAGTTCAGATCAAAGTTCCCGGTTCCTATGCCCCGAATGGTCCTGATGATATGTATTGCGGTTTGGGAAAAAACGGACAGTATGTTTGTGTGGTACCTTCCCAAAATCTTGTCTTGGTAAGGATGGGCGAAAGCCCGGATCAGGCTTTGGTTCCTTATGCTTTTTTGGATGATATCTGGGCAATCCTGAGAAATATCATTCCCGCTAATTAAGGACTTCAGTCAAATGATTTGTATCTTCGGGGCGTAACCAAAATACCAGTTTTTATGAGCAAGAAGACCGAATACAGTTTGTTTCAGGATGTTTGTGGGTTTGTGGATGAGGCAGCTAAGCACATGGATATTCATCCCGGATTATTGGAGCAGATCAAAGAGTGTAACAGCATATATAAATTCCATTTCCCTATCCGAAATGATGATGGAACCTATGAAACACTCACAGGGTATAGGATACAGCATTCACATCATAAGCTTCCCTGCAAAGGTGGGATAAGATTCAGCGATCAAGTAGATGAAGAAGAAGTTAAAGGTCTTGCTTCACTCATGACTTATAAATGTGCTTTGGTAAATGTTCCCTTTGGTGGTGCCAAAGGTGGGGTAAGTATAGATCCAAAAAAATACACAGTAAACCAACTTGAAAAAATTACACGGAGGTATACTTCTGAATTGATCAAGAAAAAATTCATAGGCCCTGCCATCGATGTGCCCGCCCCTGATTACGGCACGGGAGCACGCGAAATGGCTTGGATTGTAGATACTTATGAGGCTTTCAATCCGGAGGTTATCAATGCAAAAGGCTGTGTAACCGGGAAGCCACTTTCCCAACACGGAATCGACGGCAGGACTGAAGCGACTGGTCAAGGTGTGTTTTTTGGAATCCGTGAGGCGGTGAGTGTGGAAGAAGATATGACCGCTTTGGGTCTTTCCACAGGTCTGAGGGGAAAAACCGTAATTGTACAGGGGCTTGGAAACGTGGGTTTTTATTCTGCCAAATACCTTAGCGAAGCTGGAGCAAAAGTGATTGGGATCGCTGAATGGAATGGGGGAATCTTCGATGAGAAGGGAATCAATGTTGAGGCATTGAAGAAATACCAAAATCAGACAGGAGGATTTAAAGGATACGGATCAGGAGAATTTATAGAAAAAAGCAAGGAACTGCTGACCTATCCATGCGATATCCTAATTCCCGCTGCCTTGGAAAACCAGATTACCAAAGAAAATGCGGCCAAGATCCAAGCCAAGATTATCGGAGAAGCGGCCAATGGTCCGGTTACCCAGGAAGCGGAAAGAATTTTGACCGAAAATGGAAAAATGATCATTCCTGATATGTATCTCAATGCAGGAGGGGTGACGGTTTCTTATTTTGAATGGCTAAAAAATCTTTCACGTGTGTCTTTTGGCAAACTGGAAAAAAGATATGACCAAGAAAAATACAGGAAACTTCTCGGCACTATCGAAAATGCCACTGGGGAGGAATTTACAGACGAGGAAAAAGCACAGCTGATCCAAGGAGCTTCCGAAAGGGATTTGGTTCTTTCCGGTTTGGAAGAGACAATGGTCAATGCCTACCATGCCATGAATAAAGTGAGGCAGGAAAAAAACATTAAAAGCCTTAGAACAGCCGGTTTTATATTGGCATTGGAGAGAATTTCGGTCAGCTATATGGATCTTGGAATTTTTCCTTGATTAATTTTGGTTAAAAGAAAAAGTTCGAAAGGTTGGAAGGTTTTAAGGTTGAAAAGTTAAGGTCGACCAATATGCTGGCTCTCACGCCTTGGATCTTTTGTCTCCCGTCTCAAATCTCATGTCTCAAATCTCCCATCTAAATAATGTTAACAAAAAGAATAATCCCCTGCCTGGATATCAAAGATGGCAGAACAGTCAAAGGAGTAAATTTTGTTCAGTTGCGCGATGCTGGAGACCCAGTGGAATTGGCAAAAATCTACTCAGATGAAGGTGCCGACGAACTGGTTTTTTTGGACATCACCGCTACTGTCGACAAACGCAAAACTTTGGCTGAACTGGTTACAAAAATTGCAAAAGCCATCAATATTCCCTTTACTGTAGGTGGGGGTATTTCTACCGTGGAGGATGTAAAAGTACTGCTCAATGCAGGTGCAGATAAAATCTCTATCAATTCTGCGGCAGTTCATAACCCGCAGATCATCAATGACATGGCACAGGAATTTGGCAGTCAGTGTGTCGTGGTAGCCATAGATACACGTAATGTCGATGGAATAGACTTTGTTCATACTCATGGAGGAAGGAAACCGACTTTACTCCAAACCCAAGCTTGGGCTAGGGAAGTCTGTGACCGTGGCGCAGGAGAAATCCTCCTTACTTCCATGGATCATGACGGTACCAAAGGAGGCTTTGCCAATGAGATTACGGCGGAGATTTCCTCCATGCTTTCCATTCCTGTCATCGCTTCAGGTGGTGCCGGAAACAGCGAACATTTCAAAGATGTGTTTACCTATGGCAAAGCAGATGCTGCATTGGCAGCAAGTATCTTCCACTTTAAAGAGATCCCAATCCCTGAACTCAAGACTTATTTGAGTTCAGAGGGGATATCAATTAGGAAGTAAAAACTGAAATAAGGTTGAAATATACTGGGTGAAATATTTTGAAATAAGCTTCTCCTTTCGGCCTTATTTCCATTTAAATCAACCTTATTTCCACTTTATTTCAACCATCTTTCTTTTACCTATAAATCACATTGGAATTAAAAAATGAATAACCTCAATATAGATTTTGACAAAGTAGACGGGCTTATCCCTGCCATCATTCAGGATGAAGTGACAGGTGCTGTCCTGATGCTTGGTTATATGAACCAAGAAGCTTTGGACATGACCATTTCTACCCAAAAAGTCACTTTTTATAGCAGGACTAAAGGGAGGCTTTGGACAAAAGGTGAAACATCCGGCAATTTCCTGATGCTCAAATCAATCAAATTGGACTGTGACAATGACACGCTTTTGGTCCGCGTAAATCCTGTTGGGCCTGTTTGTCACAAAGGTGATGATACCTGTTGGGCGGAGAACAACAGCAGTAAAACACTGTTTATCGACAAACTCAGGGACATCATCAAAGACCGCAAAAACAATCCAATTGAAAAATCCTACACCGCATCACTCTTTGCAAAAGGCATCAACAAGATCGCCCAAAAAGTAGGGGAAGAAGCGGTTGAGATTGTCATTGAAGCCAAAGACGACAACAAAGACTTATTTTTGGGAGAAGCGGCCGATTTACTTTTCCACTACCTTATCCTCCTCGAAGCAAAAGAAATCGAACTTGACGAGGTGATGGAAGTGCTGATCAAAAGGCATAAGGGAAACTGAAATTCAAATTTGGAATTTGAATTTTTGATTTTATTAGGAGAGGTATTTATTTGGGTTTATTCTTTAGTTCAAAGGAATCTTGAAGGACAATTACTAAAAACACCAACAATCCTAATATTCCAATCGGTAAAGTGATGAAAGTGAAAAAGGGGAGAACCATCCAACCACAATTGCTTTCATTGCAGGGTTCCCCTGTTGAAAGTTCTGTAAGGTAACTTCCAAGGACTCCTATGAGATAGGGAGAAAGTGCGAAAAAAATAATTACAAAAAACCAAACTGGGAATCGGGTAATGTATTGTCGTTTTCTTTTTATGATTTTTGCCATAAAACGAGTTATACAATTTTAGCCTTAGAATTTTCAGTTTTTCTTACAGAATCCCATCTAAGGTTTTTTTTAAAATTCAAATATGCTTAGGCCAGAACAACCTATCGATTTTACCAATCCCAAGCTACAATAATCCAAACTTCACCGTCTTCATTGGGATAGCGGCTGAGTTCACGGAAGCCGACCCGGTAGTGGGCGGCAAGTGACCGGTAGTTACGCTCGGAGATTTCTGTGATGGCAAAGTCAAAATTTTTGCCGTGAACTTCATGGTATAGTTCGTAGCATTTGTCAAAAATGCCCATTCCACGATAATCCTTTGCAACAGCAACCTGACCAACAACGATGTAATTGTAATCTGAAAGTGGGGTGCCGTTTACTTCGATTTGGTCAAACTGCTCAAACATCGGGATTAACATCGAAATATCGTACCTGCTTTCGACTGTCATGCCGAGGATGTAAGCCACAACTAGGTCGCCATCTTTGGCTATGATATGCGGTGCAAATGAATTCATTTTGGCAAGGTCTTCTACGCTGTGCTCCGCAAAGACAAACCCCTGATCCAAGGATTCTAGATTTTTGATATGATTTTCTTGTTGGAGTTCAAGGATGCCGACAAATTCCTCGTAGGAATCAGCTGTTTTGAATTGGAGTGACATAGGAAAAAACCACGGACTTCTAGCTGTCAATGGTACTGTGAATTTACATCAAAAACCCATTCTCAACGGGGTATGGCTTGGGAATATTTTCATCATCAAGCATTTCCCTCAAATCGATTTCTATGCCACGGGTGATAGATGAAATAGGTACATCATTGTATGCGCCTTCAAATGGATTTTCGGAATAATCTCCAATTTTTTCCATCAGGAAAAATATCCAGATAATCATCCCGGAGAAAGGGATGGTCATCCAAATCCACAATTCATCAGATGTCAAAAAAATGTCCAACAGGCCAAAGGGAATCAATAGGCAAAATACCCAAGTCATCCACAAAGCTACAGATGCATACTGACGGGGAAGAGGGAAATTCTTGATCCGCTCTGACATACCCTGATTGTCATAGAGCCGCCCGATCAATTGGTGAAACCAGACCTGCTTGAAATCACTGATCAATCCTTTGTTTTTTATTTCATTGATGACTTCAGATTGCTTTTTCAAAATCTGCGAAGGTATATTGGATTTTGTTCTGAAATGCGCCAACTCTGATTCAGAAAGATATTCTTTCAATTCTTTGTCCAGTCCGTTGTTCAGTATTTCAGCATATGTGGGAACAAATACAATGTTTTGGGGACCGAACTTGTGTTCCCAAGACTTGGGAATTCGCATCATATACCGCAGGGAAATCACCCAAGCCAAGTGGCGGTAGATGAGACTTTTTTTCAGAATTTCTGTTTCATGGTCGGGATTTTCATTCAGAAGACTGATGACAGCAGTGGCAAAAGTCCGGCTGTCGTTGACTATTGCTCCCCAGATTTTGCGTGCCTCCCAAGTCCTGTCATAGGAGGAGTTGTTTTTGAAACCAAGGTAAAAAGAGACTGCAATACCGATAATGCTGATTGGTTGCCAAGGCAGGGTAAACTTGATTTCTGTGACCTGATAAAGAATGGTAATGATAGCGGCATAGACGAGTCCATAATAAAAAGGTTTTTTGGACCACTTGAAGGTCATCAAAAAGCTGTAATTCCTGTTTACGTACATATCGGTTAGACTTTATTTCTTTCAAAAATCAATTTATTGCCAAAGAATCTTTATTCAAGATGGGTTTTGTGCCTTTTTACTCCAGAATTCTTTCGAATAATTCACGGCATTTGGTCTCTACTTTGGCGGTATTTATCTTTTTATTTTGCTGCAAAGAAGCCAAGAGGTCAATGTATTTTTTGGAAATATCTTCTTTGTCAGTCAAAAATCCGGTCAGGTGCTGTAAAAAAAGCTGATTTTGATACCAAACCAACAAGTCCTTTTGAAGCTCACTCATCCTAACATGGACTTCTTTCACAAAAATAGAATTGAAACCTGATTCTATCCTGAGATTTTCCAAAGCTATAATTACCCGTATTCCTTCGTATATGTCTTTTAGTGCCTTGGTATCGAGTTTCGTTTTGTTGTCAAGGTTAAAAAACTCCAGCTCCTCACTGATTATCTGGGTCGTGGAGGTATTGACCATGAGTGGCTTGAGGCCTCTGCTGTATTGGTAGACTTCATTGTAAAGTTCATCCCAAATCTGAAGCGGGGTGGATACGATAAGGTCATAAACCTCAGCATACACTTTGTTTTTTTCTGATTCAAGGGCTTTGGTGTAGGAATTGAATACGACATTGTCTCTCATCTTGACTGATTCCACCTGCTTCATAATCATCTTCAGGTGTTTGGTTTTCTTAAGTCCTTTAAAGATTTTTTTGAAGGGTGAAAAGAGCTGGAATTTGAGGTTTTCTTCTTTAAAATGAATTCTTGAAAGGAAGTCTACATAGATTTCAAGGAATATCAGCTTCTGTTCCAATTCCATGGATTTTTTCCCCCTATACCTTTTGCTCAATGATAAAAAAGCTGATTTTGCGTCTTCAAACTGCTGTGTGAACAACCTGAAAATAGGGGAAACCTTTCCTTGCATGGCTTAAGAGATTCTGACCAATGTAGCGCCGTATCCAAACCGGCTTTTTTGTGTGTCCTGAAAATACTTAATATTTCCTAAATGACTCAAATACTTGTGGATTTCTTTTCGGAGTACGCCGTTGCCGATGCCGTGGATAAAGGTGATTTCATCCATTCCTGAAGCGATGGCGTAATTGAGGTTTTTTTCGAAGGTTTCCATCTGAAGGCGAACCATTTCACCGTTGCTCATCATCGAGAAATCTTTGGTAAGCTGCTCAATGTGAAGGTCGATTTCTCTAGGAGGCTTTTGAAACTTCAATACAGGAATGGTTTTTTCGGTATTGAGCTGTTCGTTCAATTTTTGAATATCTATTTCTTTGGTTTGATCAGAAAGTTTGAATACATAGCCACTTTTGTCCAAAATTGGAGCAGTACCCCGGCTTTTGAAAAAGGAAGAAGCTTTGAATTTGACTCTTCTCTCGAAAGATGGTTCCATATTTTCTATCTTGGAATGAATGGGGAAAAACTGGACCAAAAGCATCGGCCACTCCTCAAAATCATGTATGGATTTTTCTCCCAGTTTTTGGGTAGTTTTCTTTTTGAGCATCCCTGCAAAAATGGTTTGACCATTGCTGCCATAGACTTCCGTAGCCATCAGGATATAATCACGGTCAGTATTGTTGCTGATGTAAATGCTGTGGTCTTTGTCGTTGAGTGGGATATAGGCTAGGAAAAGACCGCCTTCTTTGGAGGTTTTGACCTTGGAGAATGAACTTGGCTGGTCTGTTACGGCTTCTTTGGACTCGCCAAAATATTGCTTCTCGGCACTGGAAATGACAACGATCTCGTTTTTCATGGCAGGAATCCGGAACCCGTCTTCTATCTCCACTTCCACTCTTCCGCTCCCGGATATTTTTACAATTACTCCTGATTCGTTGCCGTGAAGCAAACGGACTTTGTCTCCTATGTTCATGTGTTCAATGCGGTTTTGTATGTTTCTATGGCCCTTTCTCTTGCGAATTTGTGGTCGACCATAGATTCTGGATAAGCGGATGTCCCGTATTCGGGCACCCATTTTTTGATGTATTGAAGGTCTTTGTCAAACTTCTCGGTTTGGGATTCGGGATTGAATACCCTGAAATATGGCTGGGCATCAGTCCCTGTCCCTGCAGCCCATTGCCAACCCCCGTTGTTAGAAGACAGTTCAAAGTCGAGTAATTTTTTTGCAAAGTACGCTTCTCCCCATCGCCAATCAATCAAAAGATGCTTGGTAAGAAAACTCGCTACAATCATCCTTACCCTATTGTGCATAAATCCGGTAGCGTTGAGTTCCCTCATACCTGCATCTACGATCGGATATCCGGTCATTCCTTGGCACCACTTTTCAAAATCACCTTCATCTGTCCGCCAAGGAATATGGTCGTATTTCGGCTTGAAAGCATGCTCGGTCACTTGGGGATTATGATGGAGGATCATCATGTAAAATTCCCTCCAGATCAATTCGTTGAGGAAGGTATCATTGAGCTTTGAAGCCTCCAAAGCAAGTTTCCTTACACTGATGGTACCAAATCTTAAATGAATTCCCAATCTGGATGTTCCCTTTATTCCGGGAAAATTTCTTTGAGAATCGTATTTCTGGATCAGGGGTTTGTCAATTTCAAGAGGAGGGATTTGGATGTCTGATTTCTCAAAACCCATTTCTTCCAAGGTCGGAACAGGCAGGGGAGAAGTCTGGTGAAAATTGTTCTTTTTGGTATCAAGGTTAAGAAGTTGAATGGATGCTTTGCTGAATTTTTCCAGCCAAACCTTGCTGTAAGGGGTGAAGACTTTGTAAAATTCCCCGCTTCCATTGACGATTTCTTCCTTTTCAAAGATGACCTGATCTTTGAAATCCAAGAACTGGATTCCTTTTTCTTTTAACAAATCCTTGATGGCTTGGTCCCTTTCTTTGGCATAGGGTTCATAGTCCCGGTTGGTATAGACATTTTGGATGTCATATTCGCCGAGTAACTCCCTGTAAATCTCAATCGGTTTACCGTATTTGACCAAGATTGAACTTCCGAATTCCTTCAGGGATTCGCTCAATTTTAAGATTTGGGAATGGATAAATTCTACCCGAGCATCTTTTTTGTCATCAAGTTTGTCCAAAATATCCCTGTCAAAGATGAATAGCGGCAGCACATTTTTTTCCTGTGAATAGGCATAATACAGGCCTGTGTTGTCCTCGAGTCTCAGATCCCTTCTGAACCAAAATAGGCTGATTTTTTCCATACTGTTTGTTTCATTTCAGGTATCAATATCCTGCAGGCAAAATTGTTTTAATCTTGCTTCCCTTTTGGCGTATTTTTTACAGGAAGATCCATCTGATAATCCAAAGGGCTTACCTTCCTTTCCAGGCTGTCCAAAGGAATTGGTGTCCAATTTTCTTTGCCATCATTGTATCTCAAAAAATCATCTTGATCATTGATCCTGAGGCGTTGATTTTCTTTGTTTCTGATTCTGTCCCAAAGCTCACCAAAGGTATTGAAAGAAAGGTTTTGGGAAACGGAGACCCCGTATGTCGCCACATTCCTTGCAAGGGAAAGGGAAGTGAAGGTATTGAAATTATTTCTGTTATACACCCGGACCCTATACCGCCCATCTTGCGTGACAAGGTATTCGGCTTGCCAATCTCCTGCTATACTGTTTAGGTCTGCATTGCCCTGCAAATCGGTAAATCCTCCGTCCCTGGTGACTCTCAGTCTTCCATCCAAAAAAGTATAGGCTACCCTTAGCTGGAAAGTCTCAAGTGCACTTTGGTCTAGGTTGGCCAGGTCTATGTCGACCTCTAGGTTTTGATCCACCTGTGCGATAAAGCTGTTGAGTTGGGAAGAAAGCAGCTGACTCAGGTTAGACGTGGCGATGTTGCTGACGCCGCTGAACTGGCCTTCAGGAGATAGCGACCGCATCATGATGACTGAAAAAACCTGCCTGTTTTTTTCTTGCTCATCATTTGCTATTCTGTTTTGGAATGCTGAGATGTAAGTTTGGATGTTTCCTTCTGTAGGAAATTCCGCAAAGTCAAAATTGAAAGTAATCTCAGGAGAAAGAATCTGACCTTTCAGGTTCATCAGGACCTTAAGAGGGAATCTCCGCCGCATGGCAGGATCTTCCAAAGCTGCATTTTGATTGGTCTGAAGGCTTTGGAGTGATACACTTTCCAAATAATAGGCATTGATGTCCATGATGCCTTCATAGGGATCTCCAAACCATGAAATCCTACCACCGGGCTGCACGATAAATTCCTTTCTCAGGATGTTATACAACGAAAAATTGTATTTGGCTTCAGTGATTTCATAGTTGCCCGACATCGAAAAATTACCTTGGGTATCAATGTTCATCGTCAGCACACCCTTTCCTCTACCTTGAATGGTTTCCCCTGTCCTAGGATCGATCTGAATTTCGGTGTAGGCATCAGGCGTCACATCAAAGGTGAAATTCATCCGCACATTGTTGATGTCAAGTTTTTCGACAGTTTCCTCTAAGGATATTACCCTTGCCGTATCACGGACATTAATGATTTTGATAAAGTCCTCTTGGGCTTCATAGCTTTTAGATCCTAAAGGAATAAATATTCTCGTGTTTTTCTGCGAAGTCGCTCTTGCAGTAATATCCAGGTTATTGGCTGCGCCAAAAATATTAAGGTTCCCGGTCGCATAGGCAGTACCATAAAACTGGTCATTGTCTTTGGAGCCTGTGTTGAGAACTTGGAAATTTTCCAAGTTGGAAGAAATATCCAGGATAAAATCCGAAAAATAATCGTGTGAAATACCGCCCCGCATCCTTGCCCGGTTTCCATTGATATCTCTTACTGTAAGTTCTTTGAAGCTGATTTCATTGGTATTGAAAATCAGATTGCCATCGACAGTGTATTGGGTTTTAAGATAGTTGACGAGTAGTGTGCCTCCTGTGACGATTCCACTCCCCATCACAACAGGAAATGCCAAGGATCCACCAATGTCAAAATCACCTGAAACAGTACCTCCCATTCTGGTGATATAGTTGGATAGAAAAGGCTCCAAAACAGACAAATCCGCCTCATTCAATTTGGCATTCAGGTCAAGTTGGTCATCCGTACTTCCTAAAATTCCATTTATGGCGATCACATTTTTACCGTTCCTGATATTATTGATTTCGACATTGATTACCTTATCTGCGATGAATGTGGCGGCATCGATGTTCCCCACCAAAAAGTTATTGATATTCAATTCATCAATATTCACCTGTCCGTTGATACCAATAGCACCATAGAAATCTGTGAATCCAAAATTCCCGTTTGCAAGCCCTTTGAATTCTTTCGTGCTGAGTGTGTTGAAAAAATCAAGGTTGACATTGTGGATTTCCAAACCGAGCATTTCATTGGGATTTGGGGAAATGGTTCCGTTGAGCGCTATGAACTGATCCTCATTAAAGAGTTTGATGTTGTCAAAAAGAAAAGATTTTTGGGCTATATAGATGCTGTTTTCTGGATCAAAATTCCATGTTTTATCAAGAATTTTAAGTTCTGAAGGCTCAAATACTACTGTCGTATGATCCGGATAAATGGTGATATCGTTTTTGACCCGGACATAGCTTCCTGTTTCCAATTGATCTTGGTCATACCTGAAATCAATACTTGATTCATTCCATATGGCCTCTATCGCAAGGTTGTTGAATTTTAGACCAGTGTTGAGTTCCTGTTTTTTGGAGAAAATATAAAAGGAGGCCAGGACGTCTGAGCTATTGATCAGTTTGGAAGTATTAAAATCCAAATTGGTATCATAAAGGAAATTTCCATCATAATAAATGGTATCGATACTGGAGAAAAAGTTGAAAATTGTATTGTCCGGGGTCTGGTAAAAAGCCCCTTCAATGATTGTGTTTTTAGATATCGAAGCCCTAGGCTCCAGAAGGTTGATGATGGGGTTGATGTCAATAAATTTCAGGTTGAGGTCGATGTTATATGGTTCCTCGTTAGCATCTGCTCTCAATGCAATTTTTTCTTCAGAATTTGTCAGAATTGAAAAATATTGCTGACTTAAATTCTGTATATCGTCGAGGAGTTGCCTCACTTTGAAATTTCCTTGGATGCCTGCTACAAGCAAATCAGAATTCAGTGAGATGAGCCTTGATTCGTCTGTGTATAAAGATTGGAAATAGAAATTGTCCACAAATAGATTTCTTCCCTCATAGCTGAGATCCACATCACTGAACCTTGCGATTCCTTCAATATTATCCAAGGTTACACCTTTGGTATCAATTACTATTTTTCCGCTGACAAAGGTATCTTTGTCCAAAAATTTCAATTCTTTCAGGAATGCGGTGTCAACCTTAACCGTCATTCTAATGGAGTCTTTTCCCTCCCGGACATCCAAAACTCCACTGAGCTCTCCTTTGAGATTGGGGTCATCTACTTTAATGTTTCCACGAAACAAATCTTTGCCATAGGTGGCGTCAGTCACAATATTGGCGTAATTATAGCCATTGATCCCTGCGCTTTTGATATCAGCATCTACTTGAAGTAGGGCTGTTTCCAAAGTCAATCCTGTCCCCTTGACCTGTCCTGTCATGGTTACTTTTTGAAATCTTTCAGGATCTTCGACCAATACACCTATATCAAGGTTTTCAAGCTGAAGCCTGCCAGTGTAGGTAGGTTGACCTTTTTCTGTTTTATAACTGAGGCGGCCGATGATATTCCCGATGCCGGTTCTGAAATTTCCGTTTGCAGTAAAATAATTGAGATATCCTGAAAAGTCAGTGTCAAAACGGACATCTCTGAATTTGTTGATTTCCTTTCTGGCATTTTCGCCGATATAGGGAGAAAGATCGTTGCTGTTCAGCACTGAGTTCATCAGCGACATCTCAAAGAATGTACTGTCGATATTGGGTAAGCCATCGATTTTGAATTTTCCAAAAAGTGCACTTTTTTCCCCAAATCTGATGAGAAGCTCATCAGAGGCAAGGTCATCTACGGTACCTTCGATTTCTCCGCTGATAAATATCCTGTCCTCGATGTTGTTTAGCCCTTCAGTAAAATACTTCAAATCCTGAATATCCAGAGCCGCCTCATCCAACCTTGCTAAAATATTGACTTCATGGATGAAGTTCGAAAGTCCTTTTGTGGATGTGTAACTGAATTTGAGGTAGTCCTTGATTTCGGTATCATTGGATCTCAAAAACAAGTCATCAAATTCCATGAAGGTAGGACTGTATGTAAAATCAGTCTTCAGCTGTTGGAATACTAGTCCTGAAGTGGATTCCAAACCTCTAAAGTAATTCACCTTTATCCCTATCGTCTGACCTTGGAAATAAAAGTCGTCGGCATCAGCTATAAGATCTCTAAACTGAAGTTTATTAAAATCAAAACCGCTTTCGATAGGAATACTTCCATAATTGATGATGTCCAATGAAGTCTCTTTGAGGCTGACATTACCGATATCAAACCTTGAAGCTTTTTGGTTTGGATCCTTTGGCCCACTTGGAAACAGGAGGTTGATTTGATAAAAAAATTCTGCAATGTTGATAAAATCTTCTTCGGGGTGGAAGAGTAACCTTACATTTCCCCTTTCCAGTTTGACCTGGTCCAGTCCGGGGTTCTCACTGTTTAAGAGTCCCGAAATTGAAAAATCTATGTAAACATCCTTTAAATCTACCATCAAACTGTCATGATGGTCATAGATGAGTACATCCTGAAGGCTGATAGCATCCCACCACCTGATCCGCACTTTGGCAATACTGGTTTCGAATCCGGTGTTTTTACTGAGGTAAGAGGTGAATGATTTTGTGATTCTGGTTTGGACTGCAGGGATCTGCAATGCGATCACCAGAAGAAAAAATGCCAGAAAAAGTAAAAGAACCAACCTGAAGACGACCCTTAAGGCTTTCAGTAATTTTTCCGTAACTTTGGGGTTCTTTTCCAAGAGGCAAGCGAAATGAAGATAAATATTCTGGCTATTGAATCATCTTGTGATGAAACGTCGGCAGCGGTCATTTCTGATGGCAAAATACTCAATAATATCATCGCCACGCAATCGGTACACGAAAAATATGGGGGTGTAGTTCCTGAACTTGCCTCTCGTGCCCACCAACAGCACCTTATTCCCGTAGTCCATGAAGCAATAGCCTCATCAGGAATTAGTAAAGAGGAACTTTCAGCTATTGCCTTTACCCGTGGGCCGGGATTGATGGGCTCGTTGTTGGTCGGAGTGTCGTTTGCCAAATCGCTTGCATTTGCTTTGGGGATACCATTGATAGATGTCAACCACATGCAGGCGCATATTTTAGCCCATTTCATCGAAGAACCAAAACCTTCATTTCCATTTATTTGTCTGACTGTAAGTGGTGGGCATACCCAATTGGTCTTGGTCAAGAACTATCTGGAAATGGAAGTGATAGGAGAGACGACAGACGATGCTGTGGGTGAAGCATTTGACAAAACCGCCAAACTCCTTGGGCTACCTTACCCTGGCGGGCCGTTGATCGACAAATTTGCAAAAACAGGCAATCCAAAAGCTTTCAAATTCCCTGTTTCTGATATGCCTGAGTTAAGCTTTTCATTCTCAGGTATCAAAACTGCGGTTCTTTATTTCCTTCGGGACAATCTCAAAGAAAACCCGGATTTCATCAGCGAAAATCTTAACGATATCTGTGCCTCTGTCCAATTTACCCTGATCAAAATGCTTACCCAAAAACTGATAAAAGCAGCCAAAGAACATAAAATCAAGGAAATCGCAATTGCCGGTGGGGTGTCGGCGAATTCCGGATTAAGAGAGGAATTGACACAACTTTCTGCCAAATTTGGTTGGAAAGTATTTGTTCCAAAATTCGAATACT
This sequence comes from Aquiflexum gelatinilyticum, assembly GCF_024813435.1. NCBI lineage: Bacteria > Pseudomonadati > Bacteroidota > Cytophagia > Cytophagales > Cyclobacteriaceae > Aquiflexum > Aquiflexum gelatinilyticum. The sequence goes on along the minus strand of NZ_JANAEZ010000001.1, from coordinate 1,033,036 downwards.
GTACTGATAACGCAGCTATGATTGCCATGGCGGCACATTACAAATACCTTAAAGGGGAATTTTGCGGATTGGATGTCGTGCCAGAAGCGAGGATGAAGATTTGAGGATAGTATCAAGTACTAAGTGTCAAGTATCAAGAACCGAGAGACGAGAGCCGAGAAGCAAAGAGGCGAGAAAATAGAAGAGAGATAGACTGTCAAAATTCATGTTTCAAATACCTGAAGCGTAAGGCAAGCCCTTCGACCTCTACTTTGCTCAAGGGTCGTTTAATCAACAATTAACCAAATAACCATTAACCAAATAACTCAATAACAATTACAATCACTACAACAATTACAACCACTACAAGCATCACAAATAGTAGAACCAAGCATGGCAGTAACCAAAAAGAATAAATTCGATAAAATCATCAACATCAGGAACAAAAAGGCAAGTCATGAATTTGAGTTTCTGGATACCTATACAGCAGGCATTGTCTTAAGCGGGACCGAAATCAAATCTGTGCGTGAAGGCAAAGTTTCGCTTACAGAAGCATATTGTTATTTTCAAAGAGAGGAATTGTACATCAAGCAGATGCATATTGCCCCATATTCTATGGCTGCAAGTTATAACCACGAGGCAGTCCGGGAGCGAAAGCTTTTGTTGAACAAAAGAGAACTGGAAAAAATAGAAACAAAATTTTCCGAAAAAGGCCTTTCTATCATTCCTATCAGGATTTTTATCAATGACAAAGGATTGGCAAAAATTGAAATCGCAGTGGCCCGGGGTAAAAAACTTCATGACAAAAGGGAAGATATCAAAGAAAAAGATGTGAAAAGAGAACTTGCAAAAATGAAGTTTTAAAACATTTGAATTCTACAACAGGTTTTTCCGACCAAAGATTTTATATTAGTGGACTATGGAAAAACGTGTTTTGGTTTTAAATCTTGATCATTCTCCCGTTGCCGTTGTTTCAGTTCAAAAGGCATTTATCCTGACTTATTTGGAAAAAGTAAGCTGCCTGACTTTTTATGAAGACCTCACTATCAGGACTGTAACTAAAAGTTTTCAATATCCCGCCGTCATCAGATTGAACGAATACAAAAATATCCCCTACAAGGGAGTTTTGTTGAATAGGGCCAACATTTTTAAAAGGGACAGTCAGGAATGCCAATATTGCGGTTCTAAAAAACAGCTTACTTTGGACCATGTATTGCCAAGATCAAAAGGAGGAAAATCCAATTGGATCAATCTGGTGACAGCCTGCCACCGATGTAATGTGTACAAAGGAGACAAAACTCCCGAACAAGCAGGTATGCAACTCAGAACCCAACCTTTCAAACCAAGCTTGGGGTATTTTTTGGCAGAATATGCAGAGAGGCATGCCGAGGAGTGGGTCCCTTATCTCGAGTTGAGGCCGGTTTAAAGTAAATCGCTCTCTGATTTTTTTTAAAAAGAATATGGAACGGTTATTGCCTTTTTTGATCCAAAAAGGGACTGATGCGGCTGAAAGGAAAATATCTGGTCAGAAAAAAGGTTGTCTTTGGTTTTGTTTTAGCTTTTATTTTGGTTCTTGGTGTAAGCACGGTTACCTATTTCAGCATCCGTAACTTACTTGATACTGTAGAGGATCTGACTCAACCAAATGAAAAACTCCAGCAGCTTAATGGCCTTATGGCCGATGTTTATGTATTGGACTTTACCAAAACTGAGCGGACTTCGGATAAAGATTCTGTTGCCGAACTCGCTAGAAAAAGGGTCAAAGAAAGGCTGGTATGGCTTAAATTGAACTCTACAGATTCTGCAGAAATAGGGACATATGAAGAGCTCAGCTTGACTATTTCTGAACTGATGGTCGTATTTGCAGGATTGGAAGAAGTCCGGAATTACCTTGCCAACAGGAATTTCAGTGCAGAGGCTTTGAAAGGGATTGAGATCCGGATCAAAAGGCAGCAGGAATTGAGCGATATGCAGTTTTTGGGAAAGCTAAGAACGAAAGAATTACTCTCCTCTTTGTCACCAAAAACCTTAGCACCCGATTCTGTTGGTCCAGAAATCAATGATCTTGGTGAAGAAATTGAATTTGATATTCAGAATGAATTGATTGAAATAGCCGATGACATCAAAAAGTCTGAAAAAGTTTCATTCGAGTCCCTGCCCATTCAGTACAATGACCAAGATTCCACACTTTTGGCCATCCGAAAGTCGGTTGAGATAATTTTCAAAGATGAGCAACGGCTTCAAAACAGGTTTTTAAGATTAGAGGCTAACCTCATTGAAAAAAATACAGCCGTATTTTCACAAATCCAATCCATTGTTTCTGACCTTCAAACGGAAGTGTTGGATGGATATAAAAGCCAAACAAATTCTGCCTACAAACTCACTTATTCCGTCTCATGGATTCTGGGAGCATTGGTTTTTTTGGGTGTAATAGGCTCATTGGGGTTTGCCTATAGTATCCTAAAGGAGGTAGACAAAGAAAACCTTTACAGAGAGAAATTAGAAGAAGCCAAAAAGTATTCAGATAAACTTGCCAAAGCCAAGCAGGATTTTCTCTCCAATATGAGTCATGAAATCCGAAATCCGCTTCATGTTATCCAAGGCTATCAAGAAGCTTTGGGAAAATCCAATCTCATCGGCCAACAAAAAGAGTTTGTCAAGAGAATAGGTTTTGCATCTGATACGCTCAAGTCAGTGGTTAATGATATTTTAGATTTTTCGAAACTGGAAGCCAGTCAGATTAAAATCGTTCAGGAACCTTTTGAACCTGTAGGTTTATTTCTTTCCATCAAAAATTCTTTTGCCTTAAAGGCGGAAGAAAAAACCCTTTTTTTCAATTGGAAACTAGAGATCCCACAAGGTAAATGGCTTCTTGGAGACGAGTTGAGAATCAATCAAATTATGAACAATCTTTTGGGGAATTCCTTCAAATTTACCCAAAACGGAGGTATAAATGTTCATGTCATTTGGGAGAAAAACAATCTCTATATCAAGATTGCCGATTCTGGCATGGGAATGACCCAAGAAATCAGAAAGAATATTTTCAAGGAATTTAATCAAGGTGATTCAGCTGTAAACAGGAAATTTGGAGGAACAGGATTGGGTCTGGCGATTGTCAAAAAACTCGTAGATAAACTTGAAGGAACTATCCTGGTGGAATCAGAAGTGGATAAGGGAACTGTTATTTCGTTTGTACTTCCATGCCCTAGTGTCAATCCTCGTTCTGTAGAAGCAGACCAAACTTCCGATTATTCACTCCGGGGATTTAATGTTTTGTTGGTAGATGATGACCCGCTTGGATTGCAACTGCTCAAATTGGTATTTGAAAACCATGGAGCAAATGTGACGGATATTCAGGGAGGGGAAGTGTTTTTGGAACAATTTATTCCCTTAGAATTTGATGTTGCAATCATTGACATCCAAATGCCTAAAGTAAGTGGTTTGGAAGTAATCAAACTGATCAAATCAAACATAAAATACAAGAACCTTCCGGTTATAGCCATTACTGCCAATGTTTTTGTAGAGGAGGAAAGAAAACTATTGGAGCATGGATTTGATGGTCTGCTATTAAAGCCTTTCAATGAAACCGAAATAATCAACAAAGTCGGGTTAGTGTTGGGTCTTTCCCCGATACCTTCAAAGCAAATCAGCAAGGTTAAGGTTGATCCGGATTTGGTACAAGATGACTATGACCTGTCGGATTTGATGAGGTTTTGTATGGGTGACAGGGAAATGTTGATTGAAGTTATTCAGGATTTTGTCAATGCAACCAACGGTGATTTGAGAGGGTTAAAATCATCATTGCAAAAATCGGATTTCGAAAAAGTGATGGAAATAGTCCACAGGATGTCAAGCCGTCTGGGACAGCTGAAAATCCGTACCTGCCAATTGGCAATGGAAATAGAAAGAGATCTCAAACGAGGAAAAAACATTGAAACAGCCCTATCAATTGAAAAGTTGGTCATGGAAACCAATCAGGTTTTGGTCAAAATTCAAGCTGATTGGCTATTAGAAGCAGCCCAATAAATTATTTGAGACCGTATTTTTCCATTTTGTTATACAGGGTCTTTCTGTCCATGCCCAACAATTGGGAAGCTTTGGATTTATTGAACCTGACTTCTTTCAAAACCTTGTCAATCATTTCTTTTTCTTGGATAACCAGATTGTTTTTATAGTCAAAAACGTTCGGTTCGGATTCCTGTTTGTATTCGAGCAAATCCTGCGGTAATAAATCTTTGGTGATAATCTTATTTTTACACAAAAGAACTGCTCTTCTGACAATATTTTTCAACTCTCGTAGATTTCCTGGCCAAGAATATTCCATAAAAATCCTTTCTACTTCTGCATCAATATCGCTGACATTTCGAGCCAACTTCAAATTACTTTGGTGGATGAAATGAGATGTGAAAAGTTTGATATCTTCTTTTCGGTTTCTCAGTGGCTGAAGATCAATCGTAAATTCATTCAACCTGTGGTAAAGGTCCTCTCTGAAATTTCCATCCTGACTTCCTGATTTAAGTTCATCATTGGTCGCAGCTATAATGCGGACATCAATATCAGTTTCTTTGTTGGCACCGATTTTTCGGATTTTCCTTTCCTCAATGGCCCTGAGTAATTTGATTTGAATCTCATAGCCTAGATTGCCCACCTCATCCAGAAAAATGGTTCCACCATTTGCCTGTTCAAAATGCCCAGTTTTGTTATCCAAAGCCCCTGTAAAAGATCCTTTTATATGGCCAAAAAGTTCGCTTCCCGCAAGTTCAGAAGACAATGCGCCACAATCAATCGCTACAAATGGCTTGTCCCTTCGATTTGAATTTTGATGGATTTTCTTCGCTATGTATTCTTTTCCTGTTCCTGTTTCTCCCAATATCAGAACACTCAGGTCTGTAGGAGCAACAAGACTTATAAATTCCTCCATCTTTGTAGCATTGTGGCTTTTTCCTTTGACATAATCAGGTTCCTTGCTTTCCAAATTTGTTGGGGTAGATTTTGAATTAATAGCGCCTTTTAAAGATTCATTTACTGTTACTAGCAATTCATCTGGATTGATCGGTTTTGTGATGTATTCAAATGCACCCATTTTCATCGCTTTGACAGCTATTCTAATGTCAGAGTAATTGGTTATCAGGATGACATTTATTTCCGGGTTATTCTTGGTGGATTGTTCTAAAAGCTCAAGGCCGGTACCGTCCGGAAGCCTATAATCTGTGATGATAAGGTTGGGCCAGTTGGATTGGATCACCGGCATTGCTTGCGAAATGCTGTTGGCCGATTGGACTTGAAAGTTATTTTTCTCTAAAAAATTTCTGATAATCCTAGAGTAGGTAATGTCATCTTCGATCAAAAGTATTTTTTGCATCTCTATCCTTTCAAGTTTGAATAGAGAGTATAACAAAAAAGACACCAGAATATTTCCGGTGCCTTTTTAATCTGACAATTTAAGATTGATTAGTCTTCAATCACTTCTCCTAGGGCTGTATACTTTTTGACAAGTTCTTCACCTGCATTGTCAAACTTTATCACAAAATGATTCGGTACATTTTCGCCGCTCACCTGCCATGCTTCGCTGATTTTCAAAGCTTTCAAAGCCTCATCTTTTTCGATGGCTTCTTTGACGGGAGCAGGAAGATTAGCCGGATCCACTTTTACTTTTTCTTGTTCTTGCGACATGACCATTCCAGAATTTGCATCTGTAGCGATTGTCGGGTTTGCCATTAATGGAGCTGTAGCCAGTCCGATTGCAAACATTGCGGGGATAATAAATCTGGTTTTCATAATAAATTGGTTTTAGTTAAAATTGATAATTGGTTTTATTTTTTTAAATTTTCTCTTACTAAGCATTTGGCATAGAAATAGACTTTTTTTAATTCTTGTTTTTTTAATTATTAATCGAATTTCACACCGCCGAGGCTTTCTAGAGTCATCATTACCGGACCTTGAAAAGATGCTTTTAATATCGGTTTCATGTTTACCCTATTTGCACATGATGTGCCAAAGGGAAAAATGGTCTTGATTGGCTCAAAAAAAGGTTTTCCTGATTTAAATGTGGGGAGGGTCTTACCCAAACTGTAGAAAAAATCCCCAAACATTGGGGAAATGACCATTTGCAAATCAAGTTACCTACAATTTTCTTTCCTTTATTTCCCATGGTTTTGGTGGAAGATTTGCATGCAGGAATTTTTTAATCGAAAAAGAGGTGAGTGGGCAATACTTTGGCAGGTAACAAAATTTTATATAAACCGAACTTTATTTACTTCTATATCCTTCTAAAAAAGATTTACCTTTGCTTTTCCAGTAATTACTCGTGTTCAAATCCAATGAGTGACCAAATCAAACATGAATGTGGTATTGCGATGATCAGGCTTCGAAAGGAGCCCCAATACTATATAGAAAAGTACGGTTCTCCGCTGTACGCTCCCAACAGGTTGTATGTCCTGATGCAAAAGCAGATCAACCGAGGTCAAGATGGCGCAGGTGTTGCCAACATCAAGCTTGACACCAAACCCGGCACGCGATATATCAGTAGGTACAGGTCAATCGAACCCCAAGCTGTCAATTACATCTTTGACAAAATTTACAAGAAATATAAAAAAGCCAAAAAATTAGGCGGTAAAAAAGGCCTCAACAGTGCCAATTGGCTGAAGGAGAATGTGGCTTTTTCCGGTGAAGTATGGTTAGGTCATCTTCGTTACGGAACCCATGGTGAAAATAGCATTGAAACCTGTCATCCATTTTTAAAGCAAAACAACTGGAGGAGCCGTAACCTAGTCATGGCGGGTAATTTCAACATGACCAACGTGGAGGAGTTGTTCAGCAAGCTGGTTCAACTCGGGCAGCATCCTAAAGAAAAAACGGATACTGTCACCGTCATGGAAAAAGTCGGACATTTTTTGGATGAGGAAAACCAACGGATTTTTGACAAATACAAACACCAATATTCCAACGAACAGATTACTGCCGTCATCGAAAACGAAATCGACGTAGCACGCATTCTGAGGAGATCCTGCAGGGATTTTGACGGAGGATATGCGATGGCAGGGATTATAGGCAACGGATCAAGTTTTGTCGTTCGTGATCCTTCAGGAATCAGGCCTGCTTATTATTATGCTGATGAGGAAATTGTCGTAGTGGCTTCAGAAAAGCCGGCCATCAAATCTGCATTCAATGTAGATTACAAGCAGATCAAAGAAATCAAACCGGGACACGCTCTTGTAATCAATAAAGATGGATCGTATGCCGAGCATGAAATCCTTCCTGCTAGGGAAAAGAAATCCTGTAGTTTTGAAAGGATTTATTTCTCAAGAGGAACTGATCCTGATATCTACAGAGAAAGAAAATCGCTTGGTAGAGCACTTGTGCCTCAGGTACTCAAAGCTATAGATTTTGACCTCAAAAACACAGTTTTTTCATATATTCCAAATACTGCAGAAACAGCTTTTCTCGGAATGATTGAAGGTCTCGAAGATTATTTGAGTGCCAAAAGGAGGGAAGTGCTGTTGGAAGGAAAGCCGCATCTTGAAGACCTTGAAGAACTCCTCAATTTCCGCCCAAGGGTAGAAAAACTTGTAAGCAAGGATGTGAAATTAAGGACTTTCATTACCAATGATTCCGACAGAGATGCCATGGTAGCGAATGTTTACGATACTACCTATGAAGTTGTAAGGGCGGGAATAGATACACTTGTGGTCATCGATGATAGCATTGTCAGGGGAACAACATTGGAAAAAAGCATTTTGACGACTTTGGACAAATTAAATCCCAAAAGGATCATCATCGTGTCTTCTGCACCTCAAATCCGATTTCCGGATTGCTATGGGATCGATATGTCAAAGTTGAAGGAGTTTATTGCTTTCCGTGCTACTGTTGAGTTGCTCAAAGACAAAGGGATGAGTTACCTCATGGATGAAGTTTACGAAAAGTGTAATACCAATCAGATCCTAACGGAAAACTATGTAAAAGCACTTTATGATCCTTTTACTGACCAAGAAATTTCTGATAAAATAGCAGCCATCATTACCACAGAGGAAATCAAAGCTGAAGTTAAAGTCATCTACCAAACAGTCGATAACCTGCACAAATGTATTCCTGATCATTCTGGAGATTGGTATTTTACAGGAGATTTCCCTACATCCGGAGGAATGCGTGTTGTAAATAGGGCTTTTGCCAATTATATGGAAGGGAAAGTGGTCAGGGCTTACTGATATTTTCCAACACATTTTCAAATGACCAAATTTCAAGTCGGCCAAGCCCTTGTTTTTGGTCATTGTTTGTTTTATTAGATATCCAATTGAAAACCTACAATAATCATGGAAGTAAACGTACCCTTGTTGAAGCAGATTTGTGAGATTGCCGGAGCCCCTGGGTTTGAAAAAAGAATCAGGGACATGGTTATAGAACTTGTCACCCCACTTGTCGATGAGGTCAAAATCGACAATATGGGAAGTGTCATTGCCATCAAAAAATCCAAAAAAAATCCTGATTCAAAGAAAGTCATGGTGGCAGCACACATGGATGAGATCGGGTTTATTGTCACCCATATTGATGAAAAAGGATTTGTCAGGTTCCATACACTTGGAGGATTTGACCCGAAAACTCTGACTGCGCAGCGGGTGATTGTCCATGGCAAAAAGGATTTGGTAGGCGTCATGGGTAGCAAACCCATCCATGTCATGACAGCTGACGAAAGGAATAAATTACCTCAGATCACCGACTTTTTTATTGATTTAGGCATGAGTAAAGAAGAGGTTGAAAAATATGTCACAATAGGTAATCCTATCACTAGAGACCGGGAATTGATAGAAATGGGTGCCTGTGTCAACTGCAAATCAATAGACAATAGGGTGGCGGTATTTATACTTTTAGAGACACTGAAAGTGTTGGAAAATCCTGCATTTGATGTATATGCCACATTTACTGTTCAGGAGGAAGTCGGAATTCGTGGAGCAAATGTAGCTGCCCATGGAATCAACCCAGATTTTGGGATAGCTTTGGATACTACCATTGCCTTTGATGTGCCCGGTGCCCAGCCTCATGAAAAAGTCACTGAGCTTGGCAAAGGAACTGCGATCAAAATCATGGATGCTTCAACAATTTGTGACTATCGGATGGTGGCTTTTATGAAGCATACCGCCGATCAGCATCAGATCAAGTGGCAACCCGAAATCCTAACTGCGGGTGGAACCGATACCGCCGGAGTGCAGCGTATGGGCAAGCAGGGTGCTATCGCCGGTGCGATTTCCATACCTACCCGCCACTTGCATCAGGTGATAGAAATGGCGCATAAAGAAGATATCTCCAACAGCATCCTACTTCTGAAGGCTTGTTTGGAGGATATTGATACCTTTGATTGGAGTCATTGAGAAGGTTCTTTAAAAAAATATAATTCAATTCTGAGGTCTGATTAAATCAGACCTTTTTTTTTGTAAAAAATCAGTGGCTCCGTCAAAAGTGATTATCAAGGTTTGAATTTTAATATATCGCATGCGATATAAATTTAATCCCTATATTTGTGTCGCTTACGATATAATAGAAATCAACAATGCGATTTATGAAAAACAGGTTTTATGATTTTTCTGCCAATAACCTTCAGGGCAAAGAAGTATCCATGTCAGAATTTAAAGGTAAGACGGTTCTGGTGGTGAATACCGCAAGCCAATGTGGCTTGACTCCGCAGTATGAAGGTTTGGAAAAACTCAACCAAAAGTACAAAGACAAAGGATTAGTGATTCTTGGATTTCCCTGCAACCAATTCGGAAATCAGGAACCGGGAGATTCCAAAGATATAGCAGAAGGATGTCTTCTCAATTATGGAGTAAGTTTCCCCATGTTTTCTAAAGTTGAAGTCAATGGAAAGAATGCCCATCCTGTATTCAAATACCTCAAAAAGGAATTGGGAGGGATTTTTGGATCTAGGATAAAGTGGAATTTTACCAAGTTTTTGCTGGACAGCGAAGGAAAACCTGTCAAGAGATTTTCACCTATCACCAAACCTGAGGAAATCGATAAATACCTTTCCAAATTCCTCAAAAAGTAATTTTAATTCTACCTATAAATGACAAAAGAAAATCCGCTAAACCTTCCATTTACTCTTCCAAATGGAGTCCTGATCAAAAACAGGCTCTTCAAATCAGCTATGAGTGAAGGACTTGGCAATAAGGATGGTTCGCCCAAGCCAATGCTCGATCTCCTTTATCGTAAATGGGCGAATGGAGGAATTGGTCTATGTGTCACGGGAAATGTCATGATTGACAGAAGGGCACTTGGCGAACCGGGAAATGTTGTCATTGAAGACGCTTCAGGATTGGAAGGATTGAAAACTTGGGCCAAAAACGCCACTTCCAACGGGACACACTGTTGGGTTCAGTTGAACCATCCCGGGAAACAGGCTCCGAAAGGATTGAACAAGGAAACAGTTTCCCCGTCTGCCATTCCTTTTAGAAAGGACATGCAGTCCTTTTTTGATACCCCTAAGGAGTTGACCGAAACAGAAATCCAAGACTTAATCCAAAGGTTTGCATTCGCCGCAAAACTTGTAAAAGAAGCTGGATTTTCAGGTGTTCAGATTCATGGGGCACATGGATATCTGGTCAGTCAGTTTCTTTCCCCCCATCATAATCAACGTACCGACCATTGGGGAGGTGATCCGGAAAGACGCAGAAGGTTTGTTTTGGAAGTTTATCAGGCAATGAGAAATGGAGTAGGAATTGATTTCCCTATCGGTATTAAGCTTAATTCAGCGGATTTTCAGCGGGGTGGTTTTACAGACGAAGAATCCTTGGAAACAATCAAAGCTTTGGAAGCTGCGGGGATTGACCTCATAGAAATCTCCGGGGGAACGTATGAAGCTCCTGCGATGATGGGAGCAAAACGAAAAGAAAGTACGATAAAGCGGGAGGCTTATTTCATGGATTTTGCTGTCAAAGCAAGGCAGGCCGTAAAGACGCCGTTGGTAGTGACCGGAGGATTCAGAAGTTTTGAGGGAATGGCAGAGGCGATCCAATCAGGAAATGTTGACTTTGTAGGCTTGGCTAGGTTAATCGCCGTAGAACCGGATGCATCTCTCAGACTTCTGAATGGACAATCTCCCAAGATATCTATCCAACCAATCAAAACCGGAATCGGACCCATCGACAAAATGGGTGTCATGGAGACGGTGTGGTACCGCGAGCAGTTGGAAAGAATGGGCAAAGGAATGGAACCAAAGCCAAACTTATCAGCCTTTGTCGTATTTCTGAAATTCGCTTATAAACTCATATTCAAAAGAAAAGGGGCACTTAAGGAAAGAGCATCCTGATTTTTATTTTCAATCTAAAATCTCCAATAATTATGGAATCAATTTTCAATCCCACCATTCAGCCCAAAACCAACATCGGACAGACCATCGTCAGGGTCCTGCTAGGCAGTTTTTTGCTTTTTGCAGGCATCAGCCATCTTTCCTTTAATCGGGCAGAATTTTTGGCTCAGGTACCGCCTTGGGTTCCCATGGATCCGGATCTAGTTGTAATCCTATCAGGAATAGTGGAAATCCTCCTTGGAGCATCCTTGCTTTTCCTTGCCTCCAAAAGGGCGCAAGTCGGTTGGGTGGTAGCGCTTTTCTTTGTGCTGATTTTTCCAGGTAACATTTCGCAGTATGTCAATGGGATTGACGCCTTTGGGTTGGATACTGACCGTGCACGGTTTATCCGTTTGTTTTTCCAGCCGGTCCTGATAGTCATGGCATTGTGGTCTACAGGCGCTTGGCAGGCTTGGAGGAAAAAAAATAATTAAAGAAATGGATCAGTTAAAACTTGATAACCAGATTTGTTTCCCGGTATATGCCGCCTCAAGGTTGATTATCAGGGAATACCAGCCCCATCTGGACAAACTTGGGATTACTTATCCCCAGTATTTGGTGTTGTTGGTTCTTTGGGAGGAGGATGGAATTTCTGTCAATGACATTGCCCATAAGTTGATTTTGAATACCAATACAGTGACGCCGCTTTTGAAGCGGATGGAGACATTGGGATTGGTTTCCAGGATTCGATCTGAAGAAGATGAGCGGAGGGTTATCCTCACGCTGACAGCAAAAGGGAGTGCCATGAAATCAGAAGCTGCGCATATTCCATTCAGTTTGATGGCGGACATTTCCCCTGATGCCCTCAAGATGGAGGAATTGGTAGCCATGAAAATTAAACTGGAAGAATGGATTGGTTTTTTAAAAAAGAAATCTGAAAAAGAGTTATAGAATCAATATTCGCTTCTTTGACGGTAAACCAAGAATTTGCTTCCGTCGGGACGGAGGGCGATATACAGGATATATAGGCAAAACCCCGGAGATTTCAAAATCTCCGGGGTTTTGGTTTCTTGGATGTAGTATTAAAGACCGAACCTATATTGGATCCCCGTCATCAACTGGGTTCTGGAACCCAAAAAGCCAACTTCGGCACGAAACATCAGACTTTTATTTAATTGGTATTGAGAACCGACAATAAAATTCCACAAATCAGCAGGTCTTCGTTCCATTGAATATTGGACAGTACTTGATTCCTCATTATTAAGCGCACCGTCCACAGCCACAAGAAAGGTACTGGCTTTTTCAATTGCTAGATTGGCGGCGGTAAACTTTGCAATATTGACAGGATTCAGTCTTTCTACTCTGGTAAGTCCTTCCCACCATTCATCGACCCTTACTTGTGCAAGTTCGACTTTTTCAAAACCCAGATCTACTTTTGGCTGGAGTTGATCAACAGGAAGTACTTCATTTAGGTTTACTGATCCACTTTGTTCATTATTGATGTCTATTCTGAATCCTCCTACCCATACTGCTAGTGCGCTCTCAGGTTTGTTGAGTTTAAAGTTTTTGCCAAACCTGGGGCCAAAAACAAAAGTCCTCGTTGGTACCTGTAATTGCGGTACATCAGTCCAGGTGATATTCAAATCCAAAGCTAAAAACCCACCGCCAACCCCAATAGTTGGGGTCATGCCAATTCCAAAAGTTCCGGCATTGAAATCAACCTTGGAACCCGCCGAGAATACTTCTGAATTGATATTGAGTGAATCAGGTAGCCATACCCCAAATCCAACTTCGGTTGACGCTTGAGTTCTTGCCAGAACACCATAAACATTCAAAAATGGGAATAACCAAACATCCGGCCTTACCGAAATAGCACTCGCCCTCGACACAGCTGTATTGAACCTAACGATGTCATCCACGTCAAGTTTTTGTCCCCCATTAAATCCAACCATCAGGTTTTCCAGGATAAGATCTGACTCTTGCCATAAATAGTTTACACTTACTCCGGCGGAATAAGGGAGAGAAAATCCTGCTTTGGTAGCCCTGTCTCCCCAGATTGGAAGAGCATAAGGGTATTCGGCGGATTTGAGGGAATCAATATAAGATTGGTTTTTTTGACCTACTTCTCGATTTGTAAATACCTGGGAGAAGCCGGTGGTGATGGAAAAAAGAAATACAAACCAAGTAAATAGGGAATGCTTCATAATGGAAAATCAATTTGATTGTTTATAATGATAATATGCTGAGGAAGTTCTTCACTTGTTATTTGTAAACTGAATGGCTAATCGAATCAGGTTATAAAAGGATTGGGGTTAGGATTTGAATCATTTTCCGGTTCCAATAGGAATTCGGAGGTAAACGTTGAGTGAAGAATTTTTCACTATGGCATCGGTATTTTTTTTGACATCGACGAGACCATAATAGTAAAGAACTCCTACGCTCATACTTTTCAATTCATTTTTAAGTTTGTATCCCATTCCTCCCACAAGTCCAAAATCCAATCTTGTGAAATCATCGCTCACATTCTTTCGAAATTCAAGATCACCACCATTACTTTCCAAATTGAAATAGTCAAATGCTCTCGAACGCAACCCCGGTTGAATCCCTCCCTCCAATAACATTCTATTTTTAATCCGATGATGGTACATGATCGGAACATAGAAATAGTTGACTTTGGTGGTCAAAACACCATCCTTGAAGACTTCATCAAAACCCGGGTCGTCTAGCATATAAGTAGGCATTCCTGTGGCACCGACATTTGATCTGATGAGAACCCCGGTACTGACGAAAGAATTTTCTTTGAGCATGACATGAAAGTAAAATCCCAAATTGAAGTTATTCAACCCTTCTGATTCATTGTATCCATTAAAATTTGACCTGTTTAAGCCTCCTGTTAATCCAAATTCAATTTTCTCGGTATTGAGAGCCTCTCCAAATAATAAACCAATGATGATCTGGGCATTGCCCTTGATTGAGGTTAAAAAAAACAATAACAGAATGGAGATTTTTATTTTGTTTGGCATGATGAATTGACCCATAGGAATAAGAATCAAGTTCACCAAAAAACAGATTACATTTTGTGACCAAATAACTTAATTTGCCTCATTTAATGGAATATTTGCAGGTTAATCCCAAAAATAATTTAACGGGGAGTGATAGTGGCTCCTAAAAAACAAGAATCAAAACATTGGTGATTATTCTATACCCTGAAAGACAAATGGAGAAGTAACCTTAAACATTGCAGAAGATTCGCCTGCATAGGTTTCGTTTTTTTCTACACTGAGCTTTTTTGTTTTTGCTCCAGGGTTAAAGTCTAATTTCTTCAGGTCTACCCAAAAAGTATTTGGGGTCAAGGCAGTTTCGAAATAGTAAACGAGGTTTTTTTGATCGGAAACAGACCTCCATCGGGTGGAGGAAATGTTAGGTTCATCAGGCGTCGAAATCCCAAAAGGAACTGAGCAATTCCTGATGACACTGAAGACTGAAGGGATCGCGATTTCCATTTTGTCGGTTTTTGGAATAGCATCGATGTAATAGGAAGCCCTCACAAACCTGTCCGCAGCACGGTTTGTACCCGGCAGCATGATGGTGCCCGGAATGCTCTTCCAGTATTTATTGAGTCCAAGCTGTTCTTCAAAAATAGGGGAATTTGTCATAACGGTATAGGACGGGTCATGGTGGATGACAAGTTTGCCTCCGACATATTCAAAGATAGCATTGTCTCCTGTCGCATCTGAAATTGAAAGGTGGACGGTGGTAAACATTTTTGTTCCTGGAATATAATCAGATACCAAGACAACATTTCCAAATCTGAAATGGTCGACAGCTTCTTTGACGGTAGCAAAATTATCTAACGCATATTGCGCCCAAAGCGAGATTGCCAATCCTTTTTTGCCGGATTTTGGGTCATATTTCGGATATTCAGATTCTACAAGCCACAAAAGATTGGCAACAAGACCTTTTTCATTCATGCCGTCAGCAGATGCAATATCCCAGGCTGTGGTAACAATACTTCCATATTTTGAAGTCCACTCTATTGAGTTTTCCCCTGCACTTCCAGAGCGTTTCGTTGCCCTTGGGAGAACCCATAGGTTGGCAGGGATTTCAGTTTTCCAATCCATGGACCTGGCAGTAATAACGGTTTGGCTTGGGCCTTTGTAAACCACCCTAGTGCATGCATTACCGAAGAAATGATTTCCCAATAATAAAGATGTCACTAGGAATAGGATGATGTTGGTTTTGTGGAACTTAATCATATAAAGCGAATTTAAAGGTTAGTTTTGCCAAATTTTAAAAATTATATTCAGTCATATTTTCGATTCCATCTCTATGGAAAGTGAAAAGATTCCTGATAAAGGAAAATTGAATATACTTAACAATATAATAATTCAATTTTTAAATGGAATGTTTTAAATCAAACCGTTCTATTGATTGTGAATTTGGAATAAAAAGCAATCAGTTTTGTCTATGTTCTAGATTAAAAAACAGCATAAATAATTAGCAATCCGATAACCATTGAAAAAGGTGAAATGATTTGAAAATAGATTGGTTTCAAGATCTCAGCACTTTTTAGGGAATAGCTATGGTGCCATTTTCTTGGTACAAAATAAAGAACAACAGAAGTGCCCAAGATAAACCAACCCACAACACTGAATACCTGCGGAAATCTGGAGTAGTCCGCATAGCCTATCAATCCCATTGCAGGAATCATCCTCACCGTTATTTCAGTATAATTGATCAGGTTGGTGCTTCCGGCTTTTTTTAAGATTTCTCTCGCCTTTTGGGGTGCAAACAGCATCAATAAACCTGTGGCAATGAAAAACAAACCAAAGAGAAGTACAATCCATTTTGAAAGAATTTCAACCATAGTAAATGTTTTGTTTAACAGATAAATATCAATTTAATTGGATTAAAACTGTCATTCAAGTAAAGTCAGTTCACCTCTAAAAATCAGCTTTGGATTTAAAAAAAAGGAAATCCCCAATGCTTTTGAAAATTTGATTTTAATTATGAACCGAATCTCCTGATCAAAATCATTTTTTGACAAAAAGTTTTTAGGTAAGTTGACACCGTATTGGATTTGTATAAGAGTCATAGATTTTATCAATCAAAAAATAAATTCAATAATCCCTATATTTTGTAAATTCGCAAATACATCAAAATAATCAAATCAATCATGGATCATAATACAAATCAAAATGGTGGCGATTTGAGTAAGTGCCCATTTCACAATGGTCAACTCTCTCAAGCCGCGGGTGCAGGACCTAGAAACCGGGACTGGTGGCCCAATCAATTGAAGCTCAATATACTGCGTCAGCATTCCTCTCTTTCCAATCCGATGGAAGAGAATTTCAATTATGCTGAAGCTTTTAAGTCCTTGGATCTTGCCGAGGTAAAAAAGGATATTGCAGAATTACTTCAGACTTCACAGGATTGGTGGCCAGCGGATTATGGCAATTACGGACCATTAATGATCAGAATGGCTTGGCACAGTGCAGGCACTTACCGTGTTCAGGATGGACGTGGAGGCGCAGGATTCGGGACCCAACGTTTTGCTCCGCTAAACAGTTGGCCGGATAATGCCAACTTGGATAAAGCTCGTCTTCTTCTTTGGCCAATCAAGCAAAAATATGGCAAAAAACTTTCTTGGGCAGATTTGATGATTCTCACCGGAAACGTTGCCCTTGAGACCATGGGATTTAAAACTTACGGTTTTGCCGGTGGCAGGGCCGACGTTTGGGAACCAGCAGAGGACATTTATTGGGGTTCCGAAGGACAGTGGATGGGAGATGATAAGAGATATAGTGGAAAAAGAGAATTAGAGCAGCCACTCGGTGCTTCCCATATGGGTCTAATATATGTCAATCCCGAAGGTCCACAAGGTCAGCCTGATCCACAGGGAGCAGCATATGACATCAGGGAGACTTTTGGCCGTATGGCAATGAACGATTATGAAACTGTTGCCTTGATCGCAGGTGGACACACCCTAGGAAAGACTCACGGCGCAGCCGACCCAACCAAATATGTCGGTCCTGAGCCTGAAGGAGCGAGCATTGAAGAGATGGGTATGGGTTGGAAAAATTCTTTTGGTAAAGGGAATGCCGGTGATACCATTACTTCTGGACTGGAAGGTGCATGGACGACTACTCCTACCAAGTGGAGCAACAACTATTTTGAAAACCTATTTGGGTTTGAATGGGAACTGACCAAAAGCCCTGCCGGTGCACATCAGTGGAGGCCTGCCAATAATGGGGGAGCTGGGACTGTACCTGATGCCCACGATCCTAATAAAAAACATGCTCCATTCATGCTTACTACCGACATAGCATTGAGAGTGGATCCGATTTATGAGAAAATCTCTAGGCATTTCTTGGAAAATCCTGAGGAATTCAACGAGGCTTTCGCAAAAGCTTGGTTTAAACTGACCCACCGTGATATGGGACCAAAGTCCCGCTATATAGGACAGGAAGTACCTGCCGAGGATTTGATTTGGCAGGATCCGATTCCTGCAGTCAACCATGAATTGGTAAATGAATCTGATATTGCAGAATTGAAAAAAAATATCTTGGCCTCAGGCTTGACGATATCTGAACTGGTTTCCACAGCTTGGGCTTCGGCATCAACCTTCAGAGGGTCAGATAAGCGTGGTGGAGCCAACGGTGCACGTATCCGTCTTGAACCAATGAAAAATTGGGTAGCCAATAATCCTGCACAACTTTCAAAAGTATTGGGCATACTTGAAAGTATTCAGGAGGAATTTAACAGCCTACAATCTGGAAACAAAAAAGTTTCCCTTGCAGACCTGATTGTATTGGCTGGATGTGCTGCTATTGAAAAAGCAGCAAAAAATGCCGGAAATGAAATCTCTGTACCATTTACTCCTGGAAGAATGGATGCTTCTCAGGAAGAAACAGAAATAGACTCTTTTGCTTTCCTTGAACCTAAAGCAGATGGTTTCCGCAATTATTTCAATGCCAAGAACATGGCTTCTGCAGAAGAAATGTTGGTAGACAAAGCACAACTTCTGAATTTGACTGCACCTGAAATGGCTGTTCTGGTTGGCGGTCTTCGTGTCTTGAACACCAACTTTGACAAATCCAGACACGGTGTCCTTACCAACAATCCTGAAAGTTTGACCAATGATTTCTTCTTGAACCTTCTGGATTTGAGAACTACCTGGAGAGCGACTTCTGACGCACAGAATTTGTTCGTGGGAAGTGACAGGATGACTGGAGAACCTAAATGGTCTGCCACCAGAGTGGATCTTATATTTGGTTCTAATTCAGAATTGAGAGCGGTTTCAGAAGTGTATGGATGCGCAGATGGCAAAGAAAAATTCTTACATGACTTCGTAGCAGCTTGGAATAAGGTAATGAACCTTGACCGTTTTGATCTAGCCTAATTTTAGGATAAGTTTTATTTGATTGAAAAGGTGGTCTGGAAACGGGTCACCTTTTTTATTTATTCAGGTTTTTCCTTAGTGGTATGCGCTATAAACCGCTTTTCAAAACCAGCATCTTCTGTCTTCATCCACACATCCCAAAATGTGAAATACAGGCCGTAATTACAGCGGTACCTCAGGTGGTGCAGGTCATGGTGTGTCGCACCTACCATCCATCTGGCAAGTGGGGAGCGTAAAGTCGAACTTGAGTAGACCTCCACTCCAGCATGATTGATCACGGCGGTAATGGACATGGTCACCAACAAAGCCAACAAGACTATAAAATGCATAGGAAGAAAAAGGACTAAAACCGGTAAAAAGATTGCCTGAAGAAAAGCTTCTATTGGGTGAAAGGAAAAGGAAGTAAAAGAACTTGTGTAAAGGCTATTATGGTGGATATTATGGAAATGCCTGAGGACTTTGGGTCGATGCATCCATCTGTGAAGCCAATAGTAATATGTCTCATGGACAAACATCGCCAGGAAAAAGCTGATTGGAAGCCAAAGGATATCCCAAGTGGTGAGCGCCGTATATAGCTTGGTGTATCCCCGCTGCCAGAAGATCAGCATGACCGTTCCTGAAACAGCAAATATGATCGCCCCGAGAAATGAATACCAGATTTCCGTCTTGACCTGAGGGACTTTTACCTGTTGGTGAAGCCTGCGGTAGGGAAGGGCATCTCCTAGTTTTTTATAGACCAACTCATGGTACACCCAAGCCAAAAGGAGGTATCTACCGAAAATTCCGGCCAATAAAATCGAAAAAATGATGATAAAATTCCCGGGTTCAGTATAATCCGTATCCAAGAGCCAATCGAGGTTGAAATCCATTCTTTGTAATGCGTTAATGCGTGAATTTAAAGAAAAAATGGATGGACATTGTTTTGGGAAGAATTAAAAAATCAAACTTCTTCTTTGATAGTTCTGCTATTCTTTTTTCAAAATCAATCAGGATCCTTCACCTGTTAAGGGCTTACCAATTATAAAACCCAATCAGTGACTGCCAAACTGCCTTAAATGATGATCAAGATGCTTGTATATCATCCTTGACCATTCCTTGCGACTGAGTTCCCAAAAGAATGGATGGGGGAATAACTTGGCTTGGGCTTTTACTTTTTCGAGATAATGCAACAACTCTGTTTTTTGGTTTTCTATCTCAGTCAATAAAAATTTATTTTTTTCCACATTCATTTCGTCTGGCGTAGCGGCTCCTTTGGGCCAAGGAATAGTGGAAAATATGAGCCATTTGCCCAATCTTGTCCGCATAAATGCAGGACCTTGGGCCTTGGAGGGAAGTTCTCCCAACGACATTTTCAATTGTGTGGTGCAATGGACAAGCATTTGCTGTAAGTTCATTTTGCCCCATTTCCTCGGACTTGAGCTTGAAAGTGCCAATATCCTTTTTCTGAGTTCGGTATAATCTGAATCGGTTTGGATATTTTTCATGTCTAAGATATGTCAGTAACTTTCAAAAGTTTTGGAATCAATAATATTTGAAAGTCATATGTTATGGTTTGATTTTAGTTCTCATTATTTTTTATCATTTTCTTTTTTTATTTAATTCTAATTTTGAAAATAACCTCGACGCATTTGAAATAATACGTCTATGGAATAGATAAAAAATGTTAACGAAATATAAAATTCCTTGTATTCTGTTATTTCCCATAAGCGGTCGAAGTTTTCCCCTTTTAGTAAAAACAGAACTTGAGAAGTTGCAATAAGGACTATTGTAAAGAGTAACAGGTACGTTTCATTCTTTACGCTACTGAAAATAGCAAATACAATTAAAATAACGAGGCTCCCCAAAAATGTCATTTGGATGAAAATGATATTCCACATATCGAAGTTATAAGCGCAGGCAATAGATCCGATTACAGCTATAAATGGTCTTGCGATAAAAATTTTCAGATAATTATTGTCCGATATAAATGGGAACAAAAAACGGAAAAACGGAAATAAAACTAAAAAAACAAATGACCCGATGTAGTATAAATTCTCGACAGTGCTTGTAGCAAAATTATGTAAATTCATTTCATTTTGAACATTGCTTTCGAATCCTTTTGGGGTTTCAATTTCCAAAACGCGTTGGAACCAAGAAACCTCTTCCATGGCCATTATAAAAAAAGTGAATGATAAAAACCCTAATGAAACCCTAGTCAACATTGAATCCTTGATTTCATTCTTATATTTTAATAATGCATACAGGGTAATAAAACAACTACCAAAAAGAAAGAGGGCCGAGGCCTGTTCTATCAGACCATCTTCCTTGGATATTGAATTGAATATTGGTGGGTGAAAACTAAATAGGAATATCGTGATCACTGAAAAAAGCAGAACCAATCCTATACTTATCCGCTCCGCCCCGATATTTTCAATTAAAACCAACTTTGGACTACGGTCACTTACCAAACTCCAGAAAATGCCAATGGTAGAAAAAACAACGATTATTAAACGGACCGTGCGGCGAATTGAGAAATTAGGCCATCCTTCATAGAAAATCGGACTGCCCCAGAAGAGTTTCTCAAACGCCATTATGGAGATAATGCAAAGACAGCTGAAAAGAAATACTGCTACCTTGATGTTATCACCTTTGATCAGATTTTTAGTTTCCATATCGCCTATTTATGAATTTGAATAAAAAAGACTTTGATTTTTTCATTCTCAGGTTTAATCAACCATTTAAGAATGATGAATCATTAAAAATTTTACTTAAAGCATATTAATTGGCCACTTAATTAACTTCGCCAGAAGCAATTCTGTAGAAAGTGTTGGGGTGAAACAAAGGCCAATCGGGAGATATTAATGGTGCAGCTACGAACATTATATTCCTGTAAGAGAAAAATAATAATTTATAATTAAAATAAAAATTATTTATGAATTCTATCCCTTTATTCAGTTCTTTAATTGAGGTGATGCGGTCTTTCTTAATACCTAATCTTTGATTTTTAGAAAATAATTACTCAAAAATATTGTAAGAAATTGTAATTATAAGGATTTATAACTTTAGCAAATTCTCATCCACCATCTCCGGCAGCGTCACCTTCAATCCCGGGGTTCTTTCCATTTCTCTTTTTATCGCAAACAATGCTTCTTCATTCCTTGCCCAGGCACGGCGGGAGATGCCATTGTTGACATCGTAGAATAGCATGGATTGCAGCCTGCGGTTGGCTTCTTCGCTTCCGTCAAGTAGCAGCCCGAATCCTCCGTTGATGACTTCACCCCAACCGACACCGCCACCGTTGTGGATCGAAACCCAAGTCGCGCCACGGAAACTGTCTCCAATCACATTGTGGATGGCCATGTCTGCGGTGAATTTGCTGCCGTCATAGATATTGCTCGTTTCCCGGAAAGGCGAATCTGTGCCACTGACATCGTGGTGGTCTCTTCCAAGTACAATTGGGGCAGAGATTTCACCTGATTGGATGGCGGCATTGAAGGCTTTGGCGATTTCGATCCTGCCTTCTGCATCTGCATAAAGGATTCTTGCCTGAGAGCCCACCACCAATTTATTTTTTCCAGCTTCCTCGATCCAGGTAATGTTGTCCTGAAGCTGTTGCTGGATTTCTAGAGGGGCAGAAGATTTGATCTGTTTGAGCACCTTGGCTGCAACTTGGTCGGTCTTGGCAAGGTCTTCGGGATTGCCCGAAGTACAGACCCAACGGAAAGGACCAAATCCATAATCAAAGCACATCGGTCCCAAAATATCCTGTACATAGGAAGGGTATTTAAAATCAATACCATTGGCAGCCATCACATCGGCTCCGGCACGGGAAGCTTCTAATAAAAAAGCATTGCCATAATCAAAAAAGTACGTGCCTTTTGCAGCATGCCTGTTGACTGCAGCAGCATGTCGGCGTAGGGATTCCTGAACTTTGGTTTTGAATATTTCGGGTTCTTTGGCCATCATTTCATTGGCTTCCTCAAAATCCAAACCCACAGGATAGTATCCGCCTGCCCAAGGATTGTGGAGGGAAGTCTGGTCAGAACCGAGTTCTATGGGGATATTTTCCTGATCAAATTTCTCCCAAACATCCACGACATTGCCAAGGAAGGCGATTGAAACCACTTCCTCTTTTTGCTGAGCCTGACGCACCCGGAGCACGAGATTATTCAAGTCAGTTATCAATTCATCCACCCAACCTTGTTCATGGCGTTTATATGCAGCTTTGGGATTGACTTCGGCGCAGACCGTGATGCAACCTGCAATATTTCCTGCTTTTGGTTGGGCGCCTGACATGCCTCCCAAACCTGCTGTCAGGAAGACTTTACCTTTGGGATTTATAGCAGGGCCAAGTTTTTTGCGGAAAGCATTCATCACCGTAATGGTGGTACCGTGGACAATACCCTGAGGACCGATATACATATAAGAACCTGCGGTCATCTGTCCATATTGTGTCACTCCAAGGGCATTGTATTTCTCCCAATCATCCGGTTTGGAGTAGTTTGGTATCATCATGCCGTTGGTGACGACAACTCGCGGAGCATCTTTGGAGGAAGGGAAAAGTCCCATCGGATGGCCGGAATACATGTGAAGGGTTTGTTCCTCGGTCATCTCCGAGAGGTACTTCATGGTAAGGAGGTACTGCGCCCAATTTTGAAAAACCGCACCGTTGCCTCCGTAGGTAATGAGTTCATGAGGATGTTGGGCCACGGCAGGGTCGAGGTTGTTTTGGATCATCAACATGATCGCCGCAGCTTGTTGACATTTAGCAGGATAGTCAGAAATAGGCCTTGCCCGCATCTCATAATCCGGCATAAAGCGATACATGTAAATCCTCCCGTATTGCTGTAATTCTTCGAAAAATTCCTTTACCAATTCCTCATGCCAAGCCTTCGGGAAGTACCTTAAGGCGTTTCTCAAAGCCAATTTCTTCTCTTCAGGGCTTAAAATATCCTTTCTTTTTGGCGCGTGGCTAAAACTAGGATCAGGTGATTTTCTTGCAGGAAGGGTAGAGGGGATGGCTTGGAGGATTTGGTCTTGGAAGGTCATTGGTTGATTTGGTTGTAATTGTTGTAATGGTTTTAATTGTTGTCAGGTTGTCAATGTTGGAGGGTTTTCGGGATTGTCACCCGGAGTTATTAAAATTGGCATTTGCAGAAAGCAGATGTTAATTGGAGTTGCGTCATCCTGAATCTGAGGAACGAGGATGAAGGATCTCAGAATAAAAGAGACCCTTCACTACACTCAGGGTGACGCCCTAGAAATTTGTCATTGGTAACGTAGAGAGAAATCATTTTCTAAAATTGGGATCAAAGACTTCTCCTTTCGTCGAAGTGACAAGGAAAGGTCTTTAGATAGTCTTTAAATGCAATTTTGGGATTGTATGCTTCACCTTTGCGGTGAATATCCATCAATATCCAATATCAATTAATATCTAAATTTTTATTCCCCTTTTAAATACCATCTTCGGTTTCAATTTCCCTTGATGGTAGGTGATTTCCCGGTAGTCCGAAGTTTGGAAAAGAAGGATATCCGCCAAGTTTCCCACGGCAATACTTCCTCTATCCGATAAACCGAGTGCAGCTGCGGCCCGGCAGGTAATTCCGGCGAAAACTTCCGCATTGCTGAGTTTCTCAAATGTTCCCAATATGGATGCCTGCATCAGCAAATCTCCCATAGGTGCCGAACCCGGATTCCAATCTGAAGCGATTGCTAAGGAAGCGCCGGCGTCCAGGAGTTTTCTGGCAGGTGTAAAAGCCATTCCCAAACCGATCGATGCGCCCGGCAATGCCACAGCAACGGTATCCGACTGGGCAAGTAATTCAATTTCCTTTTCGGTACTTGCTTCCAGATGATCTGCTGAAATGGCACCAAATGCCACCGCCACCGCCGAACCGCCAACATGAAATTGGTCGGCATGGACTGTGATATCGAATCCAAAGTCTTTGGCTTTATGGAAATATGCTTCAATGTCATCTGCACTGAAGGCAGAATCTTCTATAAAGGCATCGATCCTGTTGCTGAGGTTTTCAGATTTCAAGATTGGGAACAATTCATTGCTGATTGTTTCAAGGTATTCTTTTGCTGAACCCTCAAAATCCTTTGGGCAGATATGGGCAGCAAGGCAGGTAGGAATCAAGTCTGCTGCAGTTTCCAAATTTGCCTGTTTGATGGCTTGGAGCATTTTAATTTCTTCAGCCACAGAAAGTCCATAGCCGCTTTTGACCTCCATGGTGGTGACGCCATCAGTGAGATGGCGGTTGGCCCTTTTGACAGTGAGTTTTACCAATTGTTCCAAGGCTGATTTCCTCGTTTGGGTCACGGTATCCCAGATTCCTCCTCCCGAATTGGCGATTTCTAAGTAAGATTTTCCGGTATTGCGCATGGCAAAATCTTTGGCCCGGCTTCCGGCAAAACAGATATGCGTATGGCAATCCACAAACCCGGGAAGCGCCACAAAGTCGCCCTGCAAGGTTTCCATTTTGGCACCGATGGACTGCGCCTCAGGATAGATGTCCCAATAACTCCCGATTTCATGGATCTTTTCATCCTTCAAAAATATCCCGGCTTCTGTGATAATTTCAAGTTGGCTGTCTTGCAAAGGGCCTTTTGCTTCCAATCCACGCATGGTCAGGAGTTGTCGTATCGGGCCGATGAGGGTGTAGATGGGCATTTTTTGGTTAATTGTTTATTTGGTTAACTGGTTTGGTTCAAGTTTCAGATGGTTCAAGTCTCTGACTTGGACCCATAAAATGCAGTCTTGGACTGCGAAGTAGTGAGTCCGAGATCCAAGTCTGAAGACTTGAACCAGATTTGAGTCCAAGTCCGAAGACTTGAACCAGATTTGAGTGCAAGTCCGAAGACTTGAACTATTTGGTCGAAGGGAAGTCCAAGTCCGAAGACTTGAACTATGTGGGACTTGAACTAGTACCTATCAAACTCCTCCGACCACTTTGTCTCCAATTCCAAACCTTCTCTTGCAGCTGTTTCTTTGGCTAAAGTTAGCAATTCTCCACTTCGGATGATGTCAATAGCTGTCTCCATGTCTTCATACATGATCTGATCTTCGGTGACATGGTGGATTTTGGTTCGGACGTGTTCATAAAGTGCGGTCATGATTTTGCCCGATTTCAAAGGTGCATGGAAATCCACCGCCTGTGCAGCGCACAAAAGTTCGACCCCTAGAATTTTTTCCACATTCTCAATCACCTGCAATGCCTTTCTCGCGCCGATACTGCCCATACTTACGTGGTCTTCCTGACCCAAGGAAGTTGGAATGCTGTCAGCCGAGGAAGGAAAACACAGCCCCTTGTTTTCACTAGCCAATGCCGCCGTGCTGTATTGGGGAATCATAAACCCGGAGTTCAACCCTGTTTCTTTCAACAACAGTTTTGGAACAACCGGGGTATCGCCTTCCAAAGAAAGGTAAATCCTGCGGTCGGAGATATTGCCGATTTCAGAAGCGGCCAAACAGGCATAATCCAATGGCATGGCAATCGGTTGTCCATGGAAATTCCCCCCACTGATGGTATGGTTTTCGTCAAAGACGACGGGATTGTCCGTGACGGAATTGATCTCAGTTTCGATCATTTGCTTCAGGTGAAGCCATGCATTGCGGGATGCACCGTGAACCTGTGGCATACAGCGCAAGGAATATGGATCCTGAACCCTCGCACAGGCCGCATGGGAATGTACAATTTCCGACTCATGAAGCAAATTCAAGATCGATTGGGCGACATGTTGGTTTCCGGCGTATGGGCGGAGTTGGTGAAGGTCTGCACTGAATGGCTTGGTAGAACCCAACAATCCCTCCAACATCATTGCTCCGGTGATGTCGGAATGGGCAAGGATATTGTAAAATCTGTCCACGACCATCACTCCAAAAGCTGCAATGAATTGCGTTCCGTTGATCAGGGCTAACCCTTCTTTTGGTCCAAGGTGAATGGGTTCCAAATCAAGTTGTTGAAAAAGTTTAGCTGTTGATATTATTTCACCTTTGAAATGGACTTTTCCCAATCCGATCAAAGGCAAAAATAAATGTGAAAGCGGTGCCAAATCCCCTGAAGCACCCACAGAACCTTGTTTTGGCACAACAGGAACAATATTGTTTTCAATGAAAAAAAGGATCCTGTCCAAAGTACTTTCTTTTATTCCCGAAAATCCCTGCGCCAACGCATGGGTTTTCAGCACCAACATCAGTTTGGCGATTTCGATGGGGATGGGTTCGCCGAGACCGACAGCATGGCTTTTCAGGATGTTTTCCTGGAGTTTTTTGGTTTGCTCCGGAGAGATCATCGTGGTGCACAGCGGCCCAAAACCGGTATTGATGCCATATACAGGTTGGCCTTTGCTGACTATTTTTTCGACAGCCTGACTGCTTGCTTTGATTTTTTCCCGGCTTTCAGTTGAGATGAAGCCTTTGACATCTCCCCTGCAAATGGCGAGTGCAAGTGATGCAGTGAGTCGGTCTTGTCCGTAATGGAATGAATTTTTCATTATTCAGATTTTTGTCTCCCACAAAGACGCAAAGGCGCAAAGTTTAGGAGAGTTTCAATTACAAAAATAACTTCTTGCTTTGATAAGTATTGATACCAATTTTATCAATAACTGATAACTTTGAGTTATTAAAAAATTCCTTTTGAATTTGACTTAGAATGCAAAACAGAAAAGTGTTGGAATACTGATTGGGTACAATCGATAGTAATTCAAATTTTGGCGAATGAATATCTATTTAAAAATCTTTGAGACTTTTGGTCTTTGGGAGGAAGAATATGAATTTAGAACTCAGACACTTGGAATATTTTCGAGCCGTGGCCGACGAACTGAACTTTAGAAAAGCTGCTGAGCGGCTCTTTATCTCGCAACCGGGACTCAGCAGGCAGATAAGGCAGATGGAGGAGATTTTGGAGGTGGAGCTTTTTTACCGTACCAAAAGATCTGTGACCCTGACCGGTGCCGGAGAATTTCTCAAAAGTGAGGTTGATTTCATTTTCAACCATTTGGAGCTAACTACCCAACAGGTCAAGAACATCGCATCGGGCAAGATAGGGGAGTTGCGGATCGGATTTTTGGGTTCGGCAGCCCATCAGGTTATACCGGATTTGTTGGTTCGCCTGAGCAGGGAATTTCCCGGAATTCAGACCAATCTGGAAGAATTGAGCAACCACCTTCAGGTGGAAATGCTGGAAAAAGACAAGCTCGATCTGGGTTTTGTCAGGTTGGCTCGGGTACCAGATGGACTCAGCATGAAGGCAGTGAATCGGGATACTTTTTCATTGGTCTTGCCACTTAGCCACCCAATAGATGCGGCTACTTTTGAGCATGTCGGCCAACTTCAGGAAGAGCCATTCATTTTGTTTTCAAGTAATTACAGCAGCATTTATTTTGATAAAATCATGAGTATCTGCGAGGACAGGGGATTTACACCAAAGATTTCGCACAAATCGGTCCATGCCCTGACCATTTTCAAGTTGGTAGAAGCCGGGCTTGGTGTGGCGATTGTGCCGAGTTCGCTGAAGGAAGGTTATGATCTGAAAGTGAAGTTTATCGAGATCAAGGGGATTCCGCAGCATACAGAACTTTTTGCTGTTTGGAAAACCGAAAACCGCAACCCGGCATTGAAGCATGTTTTGGGGATATTGTAAAAGAGAAAAAAAGACACAATTAATTCCGGTTTTTTGATTTTCAGGTTTTTTTAGTTGAAAATTTCATTTAATTTTTACATCAGACATAATTTATATGGAAAATTTTTAATCTATGAAATACAAGTATTTTAAAACCGCCAAAATCTTGACTTCACTTATTATTTGGGCTATTTCTTGCACAGGTCCTGATAAAAAAACTTCAGGATTAATTTCTTTAAGCAAATCTGAAGAGGCTCTGCAACTCGGAACCTATTTTTCAAATTTTGAGACTGTACTTTTTGATCAAAACCAACTCATAGGACAGATCGATAAATTGGTTGTGACCGATTCTTTAATTGTCCTTACTGATTTTGATTTGCTGAAATCCATTAAAGTGTTTAACCGGCAAGGTGAATTCATGGCAAGCAAGGATGATTTCGGAGATGATCCTTTGGCAATGGGTTACTTTGATGATTTTGAGGTATTTGAAGGAAAAATCTATGTTTTGGATGGTAACAAGAGAAAGATTTATGTCTTTGATCTTGGACTTAACCTATTAGATGAAATTGCTATTTCTAATCCGGCATCTGCTTTCTTGATTAATCGCAATGGAATTTTTCTATACCAAATGATCGGGAATCCCGATTTTCCTTTCCAACTGTCATTTTTATCTCATAGTGGAAAAGAGGCAAAGGGTTTGATTTCGTTCAACCCTAAGTTAGCTGAATCACCTTTTTCGGGTAGTTTTTTTGTCAAAATGAATGAAGAACAATTTGTCCACTACAATCCCGGCCTTGATTCTATCTATCTTTTTTCAGGAGAAAAACATGAATCATTCAAAATAGATTTTGGTACTCAATTTATTGACCTCAATCAATCGAAGGATTTACATCCCGTGGAAAGGTTGAGGTTTTACAATGACTTTGAAGGATACAAACAGCTTTCTTTTGGAGTAAAAGTTGGGGAGGGATTGATTTTGTTTGGGCTGAGTTATGAAAACAAGCCCCATTACCTCTTGGTGGATTTGGAAAATCAAAAGTCTACTCTTTTTAAGACCATCAAGAACAACCTAAAGCCATTGCCTTCTACAATTTTCTTTGCCGCCAATTCAGACAAGCATGCTTGGTACTATCAATCTGCGGAACAAATTGAAAAATTTTATGAATTGAATGAGTCAAAAATATCCTTAGAAAATAGAATAGAACTGCCTGAGGATATTGAATCAAATGTTTTGGTATTACTTGACTATTGAAAGTCAAAACAACCTCCCATCCCAATAAAAATCTTCCAAACCGATAAGTTTGACATGGGTGGAGAATACATCATGCTTCGTGTTGATGACAAAATTATGCTCTTGAGGGATCAGTGCTGAAGGGACTTTGAGTATCAGACTTTCTCTTTTTTCAAACCATCCGCTTCCGATTTCCTGAATGCGGGGGTAGGATTGTAGGGTATTCCAATTCGGTGGAAGGTCGGAAAGTTTTATTTCTCGGACCATTTCCGGATTTTCAGTTGGGATTTCTATTACCATTACTTTATAAGTTTCGGATTGGATTATTGCTGACCGATGAACCACCAATTCCAAACTTGCCAAAGCCCTACTTTCCGAAGCATAGATTACAAATTGCCCGGCTTTGTTCCATCTGTTTGCTGCACCCGAAGCTTCAAGTTTTTCGGCATATTTTGCCTTGCTGATTCGATAAGCCAACATATCTACACGTTATCGCCATATTCCATGGCCGTCAACCTGTCATCTGTAAACCTGATTCCGGACGAAGTGCTTAGAAAATCCTTTGGAGCAAGGTTGTCAAAAAAGTAATTCTTGGTATCAAGCCATTTGTCGAAGTTTTCAGCATTTCCAAAAACATCTGTTCCGTGTTGGTACAGGGACAAAAGCAAAACCAAATGTTCTTTTAAGCTTTCTTTCAGTTCAGATTCAGATTTGCGGTAATTCCTTAAGGTCTTGACACTGACATCCAGCCAATGGGCTATCACCTCATCGCTGAATGAAGTAATCTCCTTTAGGTAGTTGAGGTATTGTAGATCCACTTCCTCATTTTTGATAAAAAACAAGATGTCGATGTCATTGCCAATGGCAGGAATATGCGATATACTGTATTTCCGAAATGTAGTCTGGCCCATGTCATAAGAAATTAAGATTCAAATATAGGGAAAATATACCGTTTTTAAAAGGTAAAAATACCAAATTAAGTATATCATCCTCATTTGATAATAAATGACAATTGAAAAGATTTTCAATTCTATGAATTTAGAATTTTTCAATTATTGTTATAACAAGTTATTACATTTTCGTATAATCGTACATGGAAACAAAAGTCAGAAAGATCGGAAACAGCAGTGGGGTGATTTTGCCTAAAACACTGATAGAAAAATATAACCTTACTGATGTGGTCATCGAAGACAATGGAGATGGAATTGTGATCCGACCTGCCAATACTTCCATATTTCAGGTAAAATTGGCAGAGGTCAAAAGGAACAAAGAGAAAATTTATGCAAAAATGGGGGAACAGGCAGGAGAGGAGCGAATTAAAGATTTCTATTCCAAGGAGGAAATTGAATTGGGCAGTATTGACCTCGAAATCCTCGATTTATGAAATATGGGGAAGTTTGGCTTGTCAATTTTGAGCCTCAGGTTGGACAAGAGATTAGAAAAACAAGACCTGCCATCATCGTCAACCATGATTCAGTAGGCAAACTCCCCTTAAAAATTGTAGTTCCGCTTACCGATGCATTAAAAACCAAACAGGAGTGGATGGTGGAATTGAAACCAAGTCAAAGCAACGGGTTAGAAAAAGAGTCTTTTGCCGATTGTTTTCAAATCAAAAGTTTATCAGAACAAAGACTGATTAAGAAAATCGGAATTTTAAATGAAGATGAAATTTCTGAAATTCAGGTCACTTTAGTCAAAGTGTTGAATTTAATCTGATTCGAAATTTTAGAGAATCTCACTTCTCATATCTCACGTCTCACGTCTCAAATCTCATATCTCAAGTCTCATATCTCACATCTAAATCTCAAATGCCGTGTAAATGTCGGGTTTAATCCTCCCCAAATTCGGATTGGTTTTCTGAAATTCAACCCAAATTGTGATGGTAAAACAAAACCCTATTATCATGAAACAGCCGGAACTGGGCCAAAAGATTCTCGAACTGAGAAAGGCCAAAGGATTGACACAGGAAGAACTTGTGGAGCTATGCAACATCAATGTGCGTACTATACAGCGCATCGAAGCAGGGGAAGTGACCCCAAGGAGTTATACGATAAAGAGCATTTTGGAAGTTTTGGGATATGATTTTAAAGAAATCCAATACAACAATGAAGAGCCTGTATCCATCAGTCCTGAAATAATTGGAAAAGCAGCATTTCTAAGAACAGCCTTTTTTGTAGGAATAGTTTATTTCCTATTGGCTTTTGTAGAAGGTGTGTTTGATTACGGACTTTGGGAAGCAGGAGAGAAGATCGGCACTGAAGCAGCACCTTGGTATATCGCCGTTAAGATCGGTATCATGCTCACTTTTGGAGTTTTTACTTTCGGGTATTATAAGTTAAGCATGATCAAGCCAAACATTATTGTCAAAGCTGCCAGTATTTTGTTGATCATTGCTACTTGTTTTGGGGTTGTGGCCGACATTTATGGATATAACAATGCCTCTGTCTGGCAGTCGGTACAGTTTTCCAAGGCCATACTTTTTGGGGCGCTTTATATCGTTTTTGGTTTGGGACTGATCAGGTATCAAACTGAATTCGGGTCTTTGGCCTTGGTCACAGGAATATTAAGCATCATTTCGGGAATCGCTTTCTTGAGTATCATATTGGCTATTCCCGGATTGTTTGTATTCACCATCTTCGAAATCCTCCAACTTGTTTTGCTTTATAAAGCTTATGAATCCGTTTCCGGAAAAAGTCCAAGTCCAAAAAATTTGAATATCCACGCTTTTGGGTGAAAGGAGAGTATTAGGTTATTGAGTTATTGGTTATTATTGTCAACAGACTACTGACGACAGCAACCTCTTCCTAGTTTTCATCCATAATATTGATAAAATCAGCAAAATTTAAAGTGTGGAGAACAGGTCTTAGAATTCAGAATGATCAATTCTTAATAAATATTCCCTTTAATAAATCCCTGCTCTGAAAACCGGAGCAGGTTTTTTTTGTCTCAAATCTCAAATCAAAACTTCAATATAAACTCCTGAAGATTTGCTGTCCTTTCAAGCTGCATTTTTTTGCGAAGGCGGTATCTGG
Source organism: Aquiflexum gelatinilyticum (assembly GCF_024813435.1). NCBI lineage: Bacteria > Pseudomonadati > Bacteroidota > Cytophagia > Cytophagales > Cyclobacteriaceae > Aquiflexum > Aquiflexum gelatinilyticum. The sequence goes on along the minus strand of NZ_JANAEZ010000001.1, from coordinate 1,000,515 downwards.
CGATTTCAATACCTCGTGTAGAAATATTCATCAGATAGGCAATTTCCTTGGAGGAAAGGTTCATACGCAAATAAGCACTTAGTTTGATTTCCTGTGGGCTAAGATCTGGGTATTGTTTTTTGAATCTATTCATAAAATCTCCGTGGACCTGATCGAAGTGGATTTCAAACTGTTCCCAATCCTTGTCTCCGGCAATGTTTTTATCAATACTGTTGATGACTTTTTCGATTTCACTTTTGACTTCCTGATTTTTGCTTTTTTTGATGATGGAGTTCAGGTGGTTTTTGGTTTGGTCGATAAACCCGTTTTTATTGATAAGGTGCATGGTTGCGGATGCTAGTTCCTTGTCTTTAGCCTGGATTTCAGATTCTAATTTTTCATTCCTTAATTTTTCCAATTCTTCTTGGGAGGTTTTGAGGGCTGTTTCCTTTTGAATAAGTGCCTTCCTCTGTGAATCTGTAATTCTGATAGTTTTCTTGTGGTATCTTTTTTCCACCAACCTATAAGTTGCAAAGGCTGTGCCTATCACCAATATAAAATAAATCAGGTACGCAAATGCCGACCTGTACCAAGGTGGTAAAATCCTAAAGGAATAGGCATTAGCTTCGCTGATTTGACCATAAATGTTTTTGCTCCTGACATGAAAAGTATATTTTCCTTCCTTCAGATTGGTATAAGCTTTATCTCTTTTGTAGGTCCATTCTCCAAATCCTTCTTCGAATCCTTCCAACCAAAACTGGAATTGGGTGGAGTTTTCATTGTTTGGGATAGGATTGCTGAATTCAAACCTGATATTTGCCAAATCATATTCAAAAGATGGGACTTTTTGATTTTCCTCTCTTTCGGGCGTTATGGGCAAAGGCCTATAGTTTCCATTAAAAACCAGAGAATCTGATTGACCTGTGAGATAAACCGCTCTGATAATGGTTGGAAATGAAGGAGTCGAAGGTGTTTTATTTTCCAATTTGTACCAAATAAAACCGTCATTGGCTGCAAAAAGGACCTCGTTGGACCTGATCAATGAGATGTTTTGTAAGTCATCATTGAGGAAGGGGATGATTTTGTTGAAAATTTGATGGTTTTTGACATAAGTTCCATTGATCTGTTTTTCCAAAACCCCAACTTCTTTGTCCCCGATATAGAAAATATTTCCCAATGGATCTTCCACCATACTTGTTGCCAAAAAATCAAAATCAAAATATTTGGAAAAAAACGAATCTGCTTCAAACTTGTCATTCTCGGCATTGTAGCTGTATATTCCATATTCTGTGGAAAAAATCAATCGGTTGTTGATTTTCCAGACTGAAATAAGCAAGCTCGTGGGTAGTCCGGATTCCGTTCCGTAATATTTTACGTCCAATGAATCAAGTTCTGAATTTAGTCGGAGTCTATAGACTCCTTTATACCCATGGGTCATCCAGATTGTTCCGTCCATATCCTGTTCAAATATCCTCGATGATTCATCAAAACCTTTGAGTTTTCTCAAAAATTTCAACTGATCCCCTTCAAATCTGAAAAGCTGCAAGCCACTGTAGCTTCCTGCAATAACCAAGTCGGGATTGTCCTTTAAAGATTGGAAATTCCAAATCCCGCCCATTCCCCCTGCCGGAATTGCATTAAAATCTTTGATGGTAAATGCCCCGTCATTATGCGCCATCAGCAGGTTGTTCTGGATTTGGTTAATTCTGTAGACCTGCCCGGAGGACCCTGGGACGGCTTCGATTGGCAAACTTTTCCCCTCATCAAATTTTTGAACCGAAAGGCCATTGTTTGTCCCATAATAAATCGCACCCATATGGAAAGCAGCATTGTAACCCGTCCCGGGAAGTCCTGCATATTGATCGATTAGCCTAAATGGTAAGCTGAGTTCTAGCAATGTGATGCCGTTGTTATGGCCGATCCAAAGGTTTCCTGATATGTCTTCAAAAAGGGAAATAATGGAGTTGTTCTGAAGTCCGTTTTCCTTTTCCATCTGCAAAACAATATCACCTGAATCATCGATAACAAAAAGTCCGTTGCTCTGTGTCCCTATGGCAAGGCTTCCGTTTTTAAGCCTGATTGCCTCGTTTATTTTTGCAGGAAAGGGTATTTCATTTTTCCAAGGCACAACACCTGCTGAGCTTGAAGTGTAAATGCCATGATCTCGGGTAAACACCAGTTTTTGGTTATTTCCCTGGGAAATGATACCTGTGACCAGTTTGCCTTTAAAATAATCTCCAAAGTCTTCTGAAATGAATTTTTCATTTTCAAAAATATAAAGGCCATTTTCCAGTTGATTGGCAAAAACTCTGTTATTGGATAAGTGAAAGCTCTCGAATTCGGGTTTGTTTTCGGTGATTGAAATCAATTCATATTTATCTGAAAAAGTAAAAACTTCCTGAAAAGTACAGAAAATGATTTTATTGTGAAGCAGAAAGATTTTCCAGATTTCTTCTAGGTTTTTGTAAGATTCCGGAAGCAGATTCAATAGGGAGTGATATTGCAAAAAACCTTGTTCATCGGGCTTAAAATAGCCAAATTCACCTTGACCTGCCACATAAATTATCCCATTTTCATCGATGGAGACATCCCTGATTTTAGTACTGTTCGGAAGCGAATACCTTCTCCATGTCGTGCCGTCATATTCCAACAGACCAAAGTTGTTGGCGACATAGATTAAACCAGATTCGCTTTGTGATATTGCAAAGTTTTGGATTCCTCCTTGGTATTCTTTGCTGGAATAAAATTTTGAAATAGGAAGGCCGGGTATCTGGCCTGAAAGATCCAAAGCAATCAAGCAAAGGATTGATATTAGACAAACGTATTTCATATTTTGGGCATTGTTAAAACCAAGATATGAATTTTCTGAATGATGTATGTTTTTTTTTGATTTGGTGAGTTGGTATTAAATTTATATATCATGGTCCATTTACTCAAAATTGATATTTTTTATTATGAAGTTGAGTTTTTGTGAAGTAGGTGAAGTAATGTTGATGTAGTATTGATGTAATGCTTTTTTTTGCTTATCTCTTAATTATGACGTGATTTGAGCTAGTTGACATTTAAATCCAAAGTATGTTTATGAAAAAAGTTTTATGGTTGAGTTTTGCCATGCTTATTCATTTTTGTGCAATCGCACAAACGGGGATGATCAAAGGCAAAGTCGTTGACGAAAAGGGAGAAACACTTCCCGGAGTCAACATTTTGAAAGTAGGCACCCTCCTCGGGACCATTTCCGACATGGATGGTAATTTTACCTTAGAGGGTAAAGAAGGTGATGAACTCAAGTTGAGCTTCATAGGTTTCAAAACACAATTGGTCAAGGTGGGTTCTAGCCTACAGGTAGAAGTGACCATGCCCTTTGAAATCAGTTCTCTCAATGAGGTCATTGTAGTAGGCTATGGTACAGCGACAAAAAAGGAACTAACAGGCGCAGTATCCCAAGTCAAAGGGGAAGACATTGCCAAAATGAATATGCCTCGGGTAGATCAGGCACTTCAGGGACAATTGGCCGGTGTCAGTATTTCCACCAATTCCGGGGCTCCGGGTGGAACGTCCAATATTCGAATCAGGGGTATAGGTACTTTCGGCAACAATAACCCGCTTATCTTGGTAGATGGGGTTATCTATGATGCAGCGGGACTCAATGCCTTGAATCCTGATGATATCGAATCCATCAACGTTTTGAAAGATGGAACGGCAGGTATTTATGGCGTTAGGGCTGCAAATGGTGTTGTTTTGATTGAAACTAAAAAAGGTTCAGTTAATACCAAAGCTTCTTTGGATTTTTCTGCCTTCTATGGAGTTCAGCAGACAGCAAGGAAACTTGATCTATTGAATGCAAGAGAATATGCAATCCTTAAAAATGAAGCCTTTGCGGCGGGTGGTCAAGTACCTCCTTTCAATAATACCAACCTTGGTGAAGGTACAAACTGGCAGAACGAAATTTTTGAAACTGCTCCTATCCAAGATTACAACCTAACTGTAACAGGTGGGTCAGCAAAATCTTCTTACTCAATTGGCGGATCTTATTTTTCTCAACAAGGTATTGTAGGCGGGCCAAAAGCGAATTTTCAAAGATACAATGCGAGGTTGAATTTCATCACCGAATTGGCTCCAAAGGTAAAGCTTACGAATGTGTTGTTATATACGCATGAATACAGCAATGGAATCGCTCAAGGTGGAATCGGGTCAGTGCTTTACAACACGGTCAATGCTTATCCTACCGAACCTGTTTTTATTGACGGCAGGTTCTCTTATCTCGACAATGTGGCAGATATTATCAACCCATTGGCACAGTTACAGAATACATACAACGATTCTTGGGTCAACAAACTGGTAGGTAAGGAAGAAATATCTTATGAAATCGATGAGCATTTCACCTTAGTGGGTAGAGCCGGCTATAATTTTGCTATGGTTGACTTCAAAGCTTTCAACCCTTTAGTTTGGTATGGAGCGGGTAAATTTGCCAACTCTGCAGCTAACGCCAATTTGGATCCTGTGATTGTGAATATCGGAAACATTGCGGTCGAAAGAGGTGCAAACGTATTTGAATCAAGAAACACATTTTTGGATTACAACTTTGAAGCATTTTTAAATTACAACAGGACATTTAACAATGTCCACAGGATTAGAAGTACAGCCGGGGTTTCTTATCTTGGAAATAGAAGTCTTGGATTGAATGGCACAGGATTCAATATCCCTAATAATTCTTTGGATTATGCAGATATATCAGCCAATCAGGCTCAAGGTGGATACCTTAATAATGTTGGATCTTTCCAAGGAAGACAGAAGCTCACTTCAGTTTTTTTAAGAGGAGAATATGACTATGAGCAGCGGTATATTTTCTCAGCCATTATCAGAAGAGACGGTTCAACCAATTTTGGTGAAAACAATAGGATCGGTTACTTCCCTTCTTTTTCAGGGGCATGGGTACTTTCTGAGGAATCGTTTTTCAGTTCAAAAGTTATTGACTTTGTAAAATTAAGAGCCAGTTTTGGTATTTCCGGAAACGACCAAATAGGTCTGTTCAGATATAGGGGTCTGCTTAATGGAGAGGGAACCTACGTTTTCAACAATTCGCTTCAAAACGGTGCCGCTATCGGTACGACGAGCAATCCTGATTTGAAGTGGGAGACGACCTATCAGACTAATATCGGAGTAGATTTCACGGTCTTGAGAAATTTTGATTTTACAACAAATTATTTCATCAAAAATACAAGGGATTTACTTTTTCAACCTGAAGTTTCATCACTTATCGGTTCTTATGGTCCGGGAGGGGCACCACCTATCATCAATGCCGGCGATGTTTTGAACAGAGGTTGGGAATTGGAATTGGCATATGCATCAAGCAGGCAGACCGGAGTCAATTTCAGGATGGATTACAATGTTACTTTCCTACACAATGAGGTCACCAAGGTTCCGGAAGGATTTGACTTCATCCCGGGTGCAGGATTTAGCGTAGGTGGTAACGTAGCCACAAGATTCCAAAAAGGCTTCCCAATCGGATATTTTATAGGATATCAGACAGATGGTATTTTCCAGTCAGCCGAAGAAATTGCAACTAGCCCTGTCGTGCAGCAAGGTGCCCAACCTGGTGATTTGAGATTTGTAGATCAAAACCGTGACGGACAGATCAATTTTGGGGATGATTCTGATAGGGCATTTGTAGGTTCTCCAATCCCTGATGTGATTATGGGCTTTAATTTCGGTTTGGACTTCAAAGGTTTTGATTTCTCGGCAAATATTTTTGCGGCATTAGGTCAGGAAATCATCAGAAACTATGAAAGACAACAGCCCTTTGCCAATCAGTTGGCATACAATATCAACAGATGGACAGGACCGGGAACATCAAATGAAGTTCCAAGATTGACCACAGGAGCAACCCGAAATACCGTTTTCTCTGATTTTTATGTAGAAGATGGTTCTTATTTGAGGTTGAGAAACGTGCAGTTAGGTTATACACTTCCTACAGAGATTACAGGAAAAATCGGTCTCAGTTCATTGAGATTTTATGTTGCGGCCAACAACCTCCTGACTTTGACCCGTTACATGGGTTATGATCCGGATGTGGGATCTGGCAACCCTCTTTTTGCAGGTGTTGATGGAGGTATCTATCCTCAAGCAAAAACTATCATGGGCGGTATAAACATTAAATTTTGATTGACATGAAAAAGAAATTTATATTGATTTTGGTAGGCATGAGTATGTTTTTCTCATGTGACCAGTTATTGGACATAGAGCCAGAATATACCCAAGATGCAGAAAACTTCTTCAATACACCGGAGGACTTCAATAGGGCATTGACGGGAGCGTACGATTTGATGCAGGCTTCATACCTTATCCAATGGATAGGAGAGGTCGCATCTGACAATGCCATAGCAGGAGGTGAAAGTGTGAATGACTCACGTGGTTTGCATGAAATAGAGACTATGACCCATGGAGGTGTCAACTCAGAACTTCGTGACCTCATGCGGTTCAATTATGCAGGAATAGCAAGGACCAATTATATCTTTGAAAACAAAGATAAAATCAACTTTGATGGTAAAGATCAAATTTTGGCAGAAGCCTCATTCTTAAGGGCCTACTATTATTTTGTGTTGGTCAGTTTTTTTGGTGATGTTCCTCTTGTAGTGGACAAGAGATTATCAATCAGCGAAATCCCAAATACTGATAGAGCTCCAAAAGCCCAGGTTTATGAACAAATTGAGAAGGACCTTCAAGTAGCGGTGGAAACACTTACTTGGACTAATCCGACCATTGGAAGGATAACCAAAGGAGCTGCTATGGCTTTGATGGGCAAGGTATTGTTGTATCAAGGAAAATATCCAGAGGCTGCTACAATTTTGGGAGACCTGATCACCAACAATCAGGCAGGGTACGGGCTTTTCAACGATTACAGCAGGTTGTTTTTTGTGGCAAACGAAAACATCAATGAAGATGTCTTTACCATCCAATATACAGGATTGGAAGGAGGGGGATATGGATGCCTTGTCTGTCTTGAAGGAAATGCGGCAGTAGGTTTTAATGGAATCCGCCAATACAATGGCCCACTTTACGGTGATGGAAACAGTTACAACCTTCCTACTCAGGATCTATATGATGCATTTGCAGACAATGATCCAAGACGGGCAGCCACATTGTTAGACATAGATGCATTTATCGCTGCCCAGCCTAATGCTGATGACATTACTTATGCCATTGGTGGTGGAGGTCATACAGGATATTACAACAATAAGTACATCAAAAGATTGGATGAAAGAGGATTGCCTGATGATGACCTTACAAGTCCATTAAATTACCGTGTAATCAGGTATGCAGATGTTTTGCTAATGGCAGCAGAGGCATTCCAAAGAACAGGAAATGATGGAAGGGCAAGAACTGAACTCAATAAAGTCAGAGCAAGGGTGAATATGCCTGCGATTACAAGTTCAGGGCCACAGCTTTTGGAAGATATCCTTACTGAAAGGAGATTGGAATTGTCAGGTGAAGGATACAGGTTTTTTGACTTGGTCAGGACAGGAAAAGCAGCCCAAGAAATCCAAGGATTTGTTGTAGGAAAGCATGAATTGTTTCCAATTCCACAAGTAGAAATTGACTTGGCAGGCGGCAAATGGAGACAAAACCCAGGATACTAAAATTGAATCAAACATGAAAAAATATTTAAATTATCTCATTTTATTATTGCCTCTGATCATATTGGGGGCATGTATTGAAGAATATTCTTTGGATGCCTTGCCACCCACAGAAGAAGATGCAGCGTTTACTTTCCAAGCTAGTGCCGAAAGTGATAACATTATCAATTTCACGGCCAATTCGGAGTTTTTTATCATGAATTGGGATTTGGGAAATGGATCCACCGGAACGGGTAAAACAGTGACAGGTACTTATCCATTGAAAGGAACTTATACTGTAACCCTCACCATATTCAATGCAGGTGGGAATGTGACTTCTTCAAGAACCGTGGTTATTGAAGAGACAGATCCTGTTTTATTAGATAAGCCACTTTATAATTTCCTTACAGGTGGTCCTTCGGCAGTTGATGGGAAAATCTGGGTAGTTGATTCAGCATCTGCTGGCCACTTTGGAGTCGGTCCCGACCCTATTCAGGCAGGATATTTCCCTGAATGGTATCAGGCCAAAGCCAATGAAAAAGCTGGTGGTGGAATGTACGATGACAGGTATACTTTCAAACTGGCAGGTTTTGGATTTGATATGAAGACTAATGGAGATGTTTATATCAATGCTGCTCAGGGACCTAATTTTCCGGGAGCTGTTGATTCAGGTGTTGGAGATTTGCGTGCACCGTTTACTGCACCATCGGGACTTTCTTGGACTATCGTCGAACCTGAAACAGGTTTCCCAACTTTAACCATCGCATCGAGTGGATTTTTGGGATATTTTGCTGGGAGCAGGACCTATCAGATCTTAAGTATAGATGATGACCAGATGTTTTTGAGGTATATTGATCAGGCAAATGCAGGTCTTTCATGGTACATTAGACTTATCCGGGCCGGTTACGACAGTACTGCCGGTGGAGGAGGTGGCGATCCTGATCCCGATCCCGATCCAGACCCAAGTGATGGGACACTCACTTTACAGGATCTCATCGGCAATGGCAGCAAAGCTTGGAAATTAAAGCCTGCTGCAAAAGCATTTGGTGTAGGCCCATCTCCGGGAAGTGATGAATATTATCCAAATGGAGAAGATCTTTCTACCGCACGTGCCTGTCTTTTCAATGATGAGTTTATTTTCAATGATGGGGGTGTATTTGAATATGATGCCAAAGGAGATTTCTTCGGGGAGTTTTATATGGGGGTAGATACTGAAGGATGTCAGCCTGAAGCCAACTTGACAGGTAAACCCGGAGAGGCATGGAAATCAGGTTCTCATACTTTTACCTTTGCGGAAGGAAATGAATCCACAAGGTCAAAAATAACGGTTACAGGGACAGGAGCCTTTATTGTTTTGCCTAAAGCATTCAATGGTGGTGAATATACAGCAGGTCCCCCTACAGCAAACAAATCAGTGACATATGACGTTCTGAACTATGTCAAAGATGGGAATAAAGAGGAACTGACAATCATTATTGATGTATCAAATAATGGCACTGTATTCTGGTCATTTATTTTGATTCCTGCTTAAAATTAAATGATTTTAATAATGGCAAAAGTCAAATTGATCTATCTTCTGTTTTTAGCTGTATTTGCATCAGCTTCTTGTTCGCAGGAAGAAGTAGACCAACAGGTGTTGCTTCCAAGTAATCTGCAGGTAACGGTTGAAAAAACCGGTAAAGGTGCTGTGAAGATTGATTTTCAGGCAGTTGATGCTAACTTTTATAAAGTAAGCTATGGTCTTCCAAATCAAGTGCCTGAGAGGGTAGTAGGTACATCTGTAGTATATAATTATAATGCCGAAGGAACCTATACGATCAGGGTGCAAGCTCATTCCACAGAATCGGATTTTATTTCTTCGACTAAAAGTGTGGAAATCACAGGTGCGGAACTTGGAGGGGAGATTCCATTGACAGGATTTGAAAGTCCGCTGACCTATAACGGCTACAATCTGGTCTGGAACGATGAATTTGGAGGTTCAAGCCTTTCTTCAGACTGGGTGTTTGAAATCGGAGATGGATGTCCAAATCTTTGTGGATGGGGAAACAATGAGCTTGAATATTATAGGCAGGAAAACGCTGAAGTGAGAGATGGATACCTTATCATCAAAGCAAAACAGGAAAATTTTGGAAGCAGAAACTATACTTCCTCCAGAATCAAAACCCAAGGTAAAAAATCATTTACTTATGGTAGGATAGATGTCAGGGCTGCTTTGCCAAAAGGACAGGGGATTTGGCCTGCAATCTGGATGCTTGGTGATAATATCACGACTGTCAATTGGCCTGCTTGCGGTGAAATAGATATCATGGAGCTGATTGGTGGTAATGCTGATGGTAGGGATAATACCATTCATGGCACCGTTCACTGGGACAATAATGGAAACTATGCCCAATTTGGCGGAAGTAAGAAAAAAAGCTCTGGCATATTCAACGGTGAGTTTCATGTCTTTTCCATTATTTGGGATAAAAACAAAATTGTCTGGTTGTTGGACAATGTTCCATATCACGAAATAGACATTACTCCTGCTGCATTGGATGAATTTAGAAAACCTTTCTTTTTATTGCTCAATGTAGCAGTAGGGGGTAACTGGCCCGGAAATCCTAACGGGACCACGGCATTTCCACAACAGATGGTAGTGGATTACGTCAGGGTGTTCCAAGAAAATTAGAAATTTATAAGAACATAAAAACCGGAATTTCTTCCGGTTTTTTTTTAAAATAACTCGTTGATTTTAGATTTAACCCATTTTAGGATTTCCGCATTTTTAGAGCTTTCGGATTGGATTTCAAGGATTTTTGGGCTGTCAGATTTGGTATAGAAATCAACGAGACCAATTTTAAGGCTTTCCACGTTTGTTGAAATGTGATACCCAAATCCAAATTCATGTGCCAGACTTTTCCCATCCAACTTCTGATTGGTTTCAAAATATTCCTCTAATTCGGGTTGCTTGGAAGGTCCTTCAATTAGCCTGAATATTCCCCCGGCATGGTTGTTCAATAAAATGATTCGGAGATTGGAGATGCGGTAATTATGCCAAAAAGCATTGCGGTCATAAAAGAATGCCATATCTCCCGTCACAAGGGTAACAAATTCCTCCACGGCAAATGCACATCCAACCGCTGTGCTGTTGCTGCCATCTATGCCGCTTGTGCCTCTGTTGCAAAATATTTCATGTTCTCTCTTTCCGAAAAAGTTGACATACCTGACAGCCATGCTATTGGCAAGGTGGATTTTGGATGATGGTGGAATTGCTTTTAGGCAAGTTGAAATTGCTCGATATTCTCCAAATTCTGCATTTTCCAATATGTTGTCAAAATTTTCCTGAACCGTGTTTTCCAATTTTTTCCAGGAAGAAACAAAACTGAATTCGGATTTTAAGGTTTGATTCATCAAATTCAAAACCTCCAAAATCTGACAATGGATTATTTTGGTCAAACCCCTGTAGGTGTCAGGAACATAGCCTGCAGGTTGAATGTGCCAATGTTCAGCTTTTGAGTTTCTTAGAAAAACCTTTAAATTTTTGGATATGATTGATTTGCCAAAAGTCAAGACCATATCAGGACTCAACAGCTGATTGAGATTCCCAATTCCGATAAAATGATCATGATAATTGATAGTATCATCGGATTGCATATTGGAAATGGTATCAGCTATTACTACGGCTTTACCATTCCTCATCAATTTATCTAAGATATTTTGAATCGCAGCATCAGGCTTTTGCTGGCCTAGCACAATCAGGATTTTTGTGAAAGTTGAAAGCGATGAAACCAAATCCTGTTTATCTTTTTCTGACAAGTTAGCTTTTGAAAAAACGGGCTCTATGATTCTTGGAGTTTTCGAAAAATCAAAAGATTCGGAGTTTTCAGGATAAAAAGGTTCACGTAAAGGGATATTGATGTGCACCGGTCCGGCTGGAAATTGATTTGAAAGATTGATGGCTTCATTCATTATCCTATTTGCATGCCAAACCTTGTCAGGATGCCCAAATTCATCGGGAAACTGAAAGAATCCCTTTACATGCTTCCCATAAATCTCATTTTGTCGGATCGTCTGACCGTCCCACTGATCAATCCACTCAGGTGGTCGATCTGCAGTGATGATAATTAATGGGACATGTTGAAAAAAGGCTTCAGCGATGGCCGGAGCATAGTTGTATGCAGCAGAACCTGAGGTACATACCAAAACAACAGGTTGCTCTAATTGCTGGGCCATGCCAAGGGCGATGAAAGCTGCTGATCTTTCATCTGAGATGGTTTTGCAATTGATATCTGGATGTCTGGAAAAGGATAGGGTGATGGGGGCGCATCTTGATCCCGGGGAAAGGATTGCGTTTTTGATACCCTTTAATGCGCAAACAGAAGCGATATCAATGATGGGCTGAAGGACCAATTTTTTGTTCAGTTAAGGTGTTTTGCAATGATGTCACATTTCATTTCTGTTTCTTCCCACTCATTTTCTGGAATCGAGTCTTCAGTCACTCCAGCACCGGCATACAGTATGGCATTTCCTTGTACCAGCCTGGCTGTCCTAAGATTGACATAAATGGAAGTTTCTTCCTCTACGTTGACAGGACCAATGAATCCTGCATAGAACGACCTGTTGAAAGGTTCGTTTTTATGAAGAAATTCTAGTGCTTTATGTCTTGGCATGCCGCAGACAGCTGAGGTAGGATGCAGAAGTTGAAGCATCACAGAGCCAAGTTGAGGAAAATTTGTCGATTTCATATTGACTTTAAAATCCGACCGTAAGTGAAGGAGATTTCCTGCAAGGACGGTTTTTGGCCCATGTTCATCATATTCCCTCAGCCGGATTTTTTTGAAGCAATCTACTATGTACCTGCTTACTAGTGCCTGTTCCTCAATTTCCTTTTGTGTCCAAGCTGCTGATTTGAGTGGATTTTCTCCATGGGCTTTTTGGGTACCTGCTAGGGACATGGTATAGAATTCATCACCTTGGGTTTGGATCAAAATTTCAGGTGAAGCACCTATCCATGTTCCTACCTCAGGGATATGGAAGAAATTGACAAAAGCATTTGGGTAGGACCTTACAAGTAGGTTGAATGACTTAATCAAATCAAATTCAGGATTCAATTTGATTTTTTTGATCCTGGCAGGGACAATTTTGTGAAGCTTGCCGTCTTCTATGGATCGGATTCCTTTTTCAACCAGATCCATGAAGTCATCTTTGCTTGTTTCCTGAAAAACTTCATTTTGAGCCCCTATGGCTGTTATTATTTTCCTGATTTTTCTTTTCAAATCAGGAATTGGAGAGGAAAACCCAACTTCCTCCAAAGCCCCGCTTTGCTCCTCGAATGGAATGGAAATATCGATTTTGAAATAGGAATCAGCTTCCAAAAAATAAGCTTTTTGATCTAATTGGTCCTCGAATGGATGCACGATAAACCCTGCCGGCAAATCTTCTAGTTGGGGAGACACTCTTTTTGTTATTCCTGATTTATCAATCAAAATTTGGATAAAAGAGGATTTTGGCTTCCTCCAAATAGCTATTTGGTTGCCTTCTTCCATATTTTTGGAAAGGAGACTGACGAGATAGTGCTCCAGATTTTTAAGATGGGTATCTAAAATTATATCCATTTCATCTTTTGTCAATGACGGCCATGGTGATTCTGCTGATACATGAAAGATCTCCTTGGTCTGTATAAATTTTCACTTCCCAAACTTGGGTTTTTTTTCCAAGATGGATAGGTTTGGTTATACCGGTAACGGAACCTTCTTTTACGGATTTGAGGTGATTTGCATTGATTTCCAATCCTACACAATATTGCTTCGTAGTATCGATGGTAAGTGTTGCCGCCACACTTCCCAGGGTTTCTGCCAGTACTACATTGGCTCCTCCATGTAACAGTCCAAGGGGCTGTTTGGTTTTAGCGTTGACAGGCATTGTGGCTTCGAGGTAATCTTCTCCTATTTTTGTAAAATTGATATCCAAAAAATCCGTCATCGTATTTTCTCCCCAACTGTTGAGAACTTCAAGGCTAATGTTTGGTTCAAATATCATGTAATCCGGGATAAAAGTTTTTTCTTTGGACTCAGAAACAAAAATAAGTAATCTTGCTAACTAAAAAAATCTACCTTGTCCGCCATGGACAAACTGATTATAATCTCAAAGGTGTAGTTCAGGGAAGCGGAATTGATGCGCCATTGAATTGGAATGGCCACAAACAGGCTCAAGCTTTTTTTGACTTTTACAAAGATGTCCCTTTTGAGAAGGTTTTTTATACAGGTTTACAGCGGACTAAGCAATCTGTTCAGGGCTTTATTGATTTGGGAATACCACATGAGGCTGTTCCCCAGCTTAATGAAATATCTTGGGGAAGATATGAGGGTGTGCCTATGACTCATGAAGAAAATCATTATTACACAGACATGCTTGAAAGGTGGGCTTCAGGAGATTTGGATTTTGCTATTGAGGGAGGTGAGAGTCCAAATTTAGTGGCAAAAAGATTGGAAAAAGGAATCAAATATATTCTTTCCCAGCCGGAGAAAACAATACTTATCTGCATGCATGGAAGGGCAATGCGCGTTTTGTTGAGTTTGCTGCTAGGTTATGACTTAAAGTATATGGATGTATTTCTACATCAAAACCTTGGTCTTTATCTTTTGCACCAAAATGAAATGGGATTATTCAGGATCGAAAAATACAACAGTGCCGATCACCTTATGGTGTAGGGGTTGCTTTAAGTGCTTTATTGGATTTTTTGAGTTTAAGCATCCTGTCCTCGTATGAAGACAACATTGTGGAATAAGCAGTTTTGCTTTCATCGAGATCGATGATCTGTACTGCTATTTCGCTTAGTGGGGATATCCTTTTGTCATTAACCCTGATGAATAAATCACCAAGCTGTTTTTTATCTATTCCGTCATATGGGATTTTGACCATTATGGCAGCATCAGAATTGCCATTATATGCTTTGGTGGAGAAAAGGTGCATCAGGCTAAGCTCAATAAAATCTGTGGAGGTTTTGTTGGCTTTTAATTCTGCTTTATCAAAAATAAGTAAGAAAGTCTTTCCTTCGGGGTTTTTGGAAAAACCCGAAAAGGTCAAAAAACACAGAAAAGCGATAATAATTCCTTTTTTCACAGAAGCAAACTATAAAAATTATAACTTCTTTGCAACCCCAAAAAAATCTTTAATCGAATATTTTGTATAATCAAAAAAGCCCGAATAAATCGGGCTTTTTTTATGATTTTATGCTCTACTTCTTTTTTTCTTCAAGCCTTCTTCTTCGATCTCATCTTCAACACCGGCAAAAACCCTACCGCAATGTTCGCAGACAATGATTTTTTTCTTTTCTCTGATATCAGCTTGTCTTTGTGGAGGCACTACATTGAAGCAGCCACCACATGCACCTCTTTTTACCATTACTACTGCCAAACCATTTTTGGCATTAGTGCGGATCTTAGTGTAAGATTTTACAAGTCTATCTTCAATTTTCTTGATAGCCTTCTCTCTTTCACTTTTTAATTTGGACTCATCATTTTCGCTTTCGGAAACAATGGTACCCAATTCATCCTTTTTGTTGTTGAGGTCTTTTTGTCTCTCTTTCAAAATTTCCTGAAGTTCATTCACCTCACTGTTTTTGAATTCGATTTTGGCTTGTGCCTCTCCGATTTTCTTCTTGGAGACCTGGATTTCCAAATCCTGCAATTCAAGTTCCTTGGTAATGGCGTCATATTCACGGTTGTTTCTGACGTTCATTTGCTGTTCCTGATACTTCTTGATGAGTTTCTCGGATTCCTTGATGTTATCTTTGAATCTTTTGATATCCTCCTCCAGAGCTACAGTATCCGTATGGAATTTTTGTAATCTGGTTTCGTATCCTGCTATTTCATCTTCAAGGTCTTGGACTTCTTCGGGGAGTGCTCCTCTTACTTTAAAAATCGAATCAAGTCTGGAATCTATTTTCTGAAGGTTTAGTAAGGCTTCAAGCTTCTGTGCAACTGTACTTTCCATTTACTACAGATAAGTTATGGGATTTGTGATGACTTTTGTCAAATAGAGTGCAATATTAGTAAATTTTTGCGACAATACATCCCTGAGTAATTCTTTTGTATAAATTTCACTTTCATAATGACCGATGTCGCAAATAATGATCTGATTTTCAGCATCAAAGAATTCATGGTATTTGATATCTGAAGTAATAAATATATCAGCACCGGATTTTTTGGCATCAGGAAGCAAAAAAATCCCGGCCCCACCACAGACAGCAACTTTCCTGATTTTTTTTCCAAGAAGGGAGGTATGCTTGATTGTACCAAGATTCATCTTTTCTTTTAACATTTTCAAGAAAGCCATTTCATCCATAGATTCTTCCAATTCAGCGACCATCCCTGCACCGATTTCTTGATTTTCATTTTCTAGTTTTTGGAAATAATAGGCTACTTCTTCATAGGGATGTGATTCGCGTAGCGCATGGAGTACTTTTTTTTCCAGGTAACTTGGCAATAGGACTTCAATCCTTGTTTCGGGTTCCCGATGAGCGGATTCTGGAATCCCCTTATGTGGATTGGCTTGTGAAGATGGCGTAAAAGTGCCGGTGCCATCTGACAGAAAACTGCAGCCAGAATATTCCCCTATTTTGCCTGCACCTGCATCGAACAAGGCCTTTAATACTTTTTCTGAAGCTTCATGTGGCACAAAAGTCACTAGCTTAGAAAGGAGATCTTTCTTTGGTTGTAAAATGCGGGTATTGGTCAAACCGATGACCTCACAAATTTTTTTATTTACTCCGTGGGAAACATGATCAAGATTAGTGTGAATGGCATAAATTGCAATATCGTTTTTGATTGCTTTGATGACCGTCTTTTCGACATAATTCCTTCCAGTCAAACTTTTTAATCCTTTGAAAACTATGGGATGATGTGCCACAATCAGGTTGCATCCAAGAGAAATTGCTTCTTCCACCACCTCTTCAGTGGCATCGAGTGAGCAAAGTACACCTTTGAGGGTATCGTGCGGATTTCCTGTGATCAGTTGGGCGTTGTCATAAGATTCTTGATAGGATGGTGGAGCAATTTTCTCCAGATAAGAAACAATATCCTTGATCTTGTAAACCATATTTTTTGTTTTACTTTGTCCAAAACTAAGGAAAAATAGCCAATGCGCTGGTATGAACCATTTCTTTATCCTTTCTCCTTGTTATATGACGGCATCACCCGATACCGCAATGACATGTTTGACACACAGAAAAAGAAAAGTACTGAATTTTTGATCCCAACGGTGGTAGTTGGAAACCTGAACCTTGGTGGATCAGGAAAAACTCCCATGGTGGAATTTTTGATTGAATACTTAAGGGACAAATACCGATTGGCCACTTTGAGCCGGGGATATGGGCGAAAGACCAAGGGGTTTTTATTGGCCGAACCAAAACTTGGACCAACAGACATTGGGGATGAGCCTTTCCAAATTTATTCCAAATTCGGCAAAGATGTTACAGTGGCAGTTGGGGAAGAAAGGGTACTGGCTATCCCACAGATTATTTTCCATAGACCTAAAACGGAATTGATATTGTTGGATGATGCCTTTCAGCACCGATATGTGAAGGCAGATTTTAATATTCTGTTGACAACCTTCCAAAATCCATTTTTTAAGGATAAAGTATTGCCTTTGGGCACGTTGAGAGAAAATGCCAAAGGCGCAAAAAGAGCTGACATTATCATTGTAACCAAATGTCCAGCATCACTTTCTGGTACCGAAAAATCTTTTTTTGAAGCAGGGATCAGGAAATATTCCGAAGCTCCCGTTCTTTTTGCGGGGATAAAATATGGAAATCCTGAGCCATTGTTTCATACAGGTGCAAAAACAAAAAAGAAGGTTATTCTTGTTTCTGGAATTGCAAATGACAGTCTGTTCAAAGAAGCTGCAGGAAAAAAATTTGAAGTGGTAGAAACAATAACTTTTGCAGACCATCATCGGTATACATTAGCTGATGTTCTAAGAATTCTTGAAATGGTCAAAAACAATGGTGAAGCTATGGTGTTGACCACCGAAAAAGACGCTGTCAAACTTAAAGATGCGTCTTTTCATGAATATTTGGTGGAAATTCCGATTTTTGCCTTGCCTATCAAAGTTGATCTGAAAGAATCCGATAGCCAATACCTGATTGAGCGCATCACCAAAACTGTCAAGGACAAAGCCTATATCCGTGAGATTTAAAATTATTCTGTTTCTTTTTTTATTTTCCGGTATTTGGAATTTAAGCCTTCAGGCGCAGGTCAGGCCGAGGATTCCTCAGACGGGTAACCCAACGGGTTTTCCGCCTCAACAAAATCAGGAAGGAGAACAAGAGCAAAAAGAGGAATCCCAAGGCAGGAAAAAGCTGATCGATGACAGTACCAAAATGGTTTTTGGACCAAAGACCAGTCTTTATTTTTTAGAAAAGGATGTCAAGAGAAACCGAATCAGAAAAATTGAAGGGGATACCTCTTTGTATAACTTCCACTATTTTGAACCAATACCAAAGTCAAAGTGGATGTATCAGGATCTTGGAAATGTAGGAAGCGCAGCAAAGCCGATTTTTTACCAAGTACCGGAAATGATAGGGACGACTTCGGGGTTTGAGGTATATGACCCCTATTATTTTGGTCCTGACAGCATGCGGTATTACGATACCAAGTCGCCTTACACGCAGATGAATGCTTTTTTTGGTGGTGGAAACAGAAATATGCTAGACCTGGTTTTTGCGAGAAATGTCAATCCACGGTGGAACATCGGCTTTAATTTTAAGACCATAAGGGCTAGAAAAACCCTTAACCCCAATGCAAGAGATGATAATTTGACTGAGCAAAATGCCTATGCCCTTCATACCAATTACAGATCTGAGGATGGGAAATATTTCCTTATGGGGAGTTTTTCAAGAATGAGGCACCTGGTCAATGAACAGGGAGGCATAATTTCTCCTGACATCGATTCCACTTCTTTACTTTTTGCCTATGAAGATGCTAAGGTATGGTTGAGAGATTCCCGAGCCATTGATTTGCGGCAGGATTATCACCTGTACCATGAGTACGAACTAATCAAAGGTTGGCAGATTTACCATGTTTTTGATAGGAGGAAACAAGAGGTTTCATTCTTTTCGCCTTTGGCTACCTCCTCTGATTCTGCTTTTTTTAATTTAATTTCTCCAATTAGGATTTTGGATAAGGACACTACTTACAATAGAAACAAATTTACGGATTGGAGAAATGAATTTGGGTTTAAGGGCGATTTAGGACCGGTTTATTATAATACCTTTGTAAAATTCAGAAGTGGCAGGATGATATCTCCAGATTTTGTCGAACAGGGATCATTCAGTGAATTTTTTATCGGAGGAGCGCTTCGTGGAGATATCAGTGAAAAATGGCGGTTTGAGGCTGAAGGAGAATATGCATTGCCGGACGCGTTCAGGGTAAAAGGCACTTTTGTATCTCCCTATTTGGAGGCAACTTATACCAAAGCTCTTTACAAGCCTACCGCCGTGCAGCAATTTTATGTAGGAAACCATCACCAATGGGAGAATAATTTTGACAATATTGGAGTTGACCAAATCCAAGGTGTATTGAAGGCTGACTTTAAGAGTCTTTCTCTCCGGCCAAATATCACCTTGAACAGAATTAACAATTATGTTTTTATAAATAACCAACAAGTGGCAACCCAAGCATCAGGAGAAGCTTTTATGGTAATTCCTGGACTGAAGTTTTCTGCAAATCTCAATAAAAAATTGTTTGTGGAAGCCGAAGCTTATTACACCCTTATTACGGGAGATGGAAAAGACAATTTCAGAATACCTGAAGTATTGGTCAATTCCAGGCTCTTTTATGAAAGTCCCATGTTTGATGAGAATATATTCGTTCAGATTGGGTTGGAGGGCAGATATAGGAGCGATAACCTTGCTGACTTCTACAATCCTGCTATTCAGCAATTTCATATACAAAATGTATTCAATGTCTTTGCCTATCCGGTTGTGGATTTTTTCTTGAATGCAAGAATCAACAGAACAAGAGTATTGCTGAGAATGAACCATATCAATATGAATATGATGGATCAGCCGGGGTATTTCGTGACCCCATATTTCACAGGCTTGAGAAGGACCTTGGATATCGGTATCAGTTGGCCTTTATTTGATTGATGATGAATTGGGAAGAAAGCACCAAACAAAAAATGCTGCATTTACAGCTGCCCACAGACCCTAGGTGGGTGAATATAGCCGAAATGAATATTGGTGATATTTTGGTTGACCATGCCTATTGCGAGCAAAAAGCTGCTTCGTCTTGCATTTCTCTCATTGTGAATTTTCACGGTTTCACCGACTTGGTGGATACCTTGACACCTGTAGTAGCAGAAGAATGGAGCCATTTTGAAAGGGTTATGGAACAACTCAGAAAGAGAGGGATTCCATTTGACAAACCTCGCAAAGACGAATACGTAATCAAACTCAGTCAGTTTGTGAGAAAAGGTGGAAGCAAAGTGATGCAACTGACTGAATATTTATTGATGAATGCACTGATTGAGGCAAGAAGCTGTGAAAGGTTTAAGCTGCTTTCCAAAGAAATCAAAGATGAGGAACTCAAAAAGTTCTATTATGAACTGATGGTATCGGAAGCGGGTCACTATGTCAATTTTATTGAATTGGCGAGAAAGTACCAAGACGCCGATAAAGTCAATGCGAGGTGGAAAGAATGGTTGGAATATGAAGCAGAAGTTATCAAAAACCTCGAAATCAGGGGAGATAGGATGCATTAGAATCCCGAAACTTGGGAGAAAGGATTTTTAACAGAAATTATTTTCAGTTTGGGTCTGTTTTTTTCATCATTATGATTATTATTAAAATTGCAATTCAAAAAAAATTATTGAAATTGTTCTAATTCGTACAAATCATGAATCTGGTCGAAAATATTAAAGAAGCTCTAAGGTCTGTCAAAGTAAATCTTTTGAGAACAGTCCTGACAGGAACCATCATCGCTATAGGTATTATGTCTTTGGTGGGAATGTTGACAGCAATAGATGGTATCAAGGCGCAGATAGAAGATAGTTTTTCCGGTTTGGGAGCCAATAATTTTGATATCAGGTCTAAAGGCTTTTCCGGAGGGAGAGGTGTGCAACAAGGCGTTTCTGAAAAAAATTATCCAATAGTAAGATACAAAGAGGCTTTGAGTTTTCAGGATGCGTTCAACTCAACAGGACCTTCCACTGTTTTTTCAACCGTTTCAGGTGCTGCCGAAGTTAAAAGAGGATCAAAAAAGACCAATCCCAATGTCAGGGTTACAGGAGTGGATGATCTTTATTTTAATATGAAGGCTTTAAAAATTGAAAAAGGAAGAAACTTCAGCAACACTGAAGTTAGATATGGTAATAATGTCTGCATCATCGGATTGGATATTGTTGAAACCCTATTTGAAAAAAATGAAAATCCTTTAAATGATTACATTACAGTTTTTGGAAGGAGATATACAGTGGTTGGAATATTGGAAAAGCAAGGAAGTGTAGGAGGTGGTTCCGGTGCAGACAGGGCGATTTTTATTCCTGTTGAAAACGCAAGTAAACTGGACGCAAATGGAACTTTTCGTTTTTCTATTACGGCAAGTGGTTCTGATCCTTTGAAACTTGAATACGAAATGGGACAAGCTACAGGAATGATGAGAAAAATCCGTCAGGACAGGGTTGGACAGGAAGATTCCTTCGAATTGGTAAAAAGCCAATCTGTTGGTGAAAGTTTGGAGGAAGTCGCGGGATATCTTAGAATTGGAGGATTTGGAATTGGTTTTATCACCTTGCTTGGTGCGTCAATTGGTTTGATGAATATCATGTTGGTCTCCGTTACCGAAAGGACGAGGGAGATCGGAATCCGAAAAGCTCTTGGTGCTACACCGCTGAGGATCAGACAGCAATTCCTGATTGAGGCTATTGTTATCTGTATTTTGGGTGGAATATTGGGTGTAATTATTGGAATCGGCATTGGAAATGTCGTAGCTAATTTTATCGGACCGGGAGGGTTTTTGATCCCATGGCTTTGGATCTTTGTTTCATTTGGTATTTGTATTTTCGTTGGATTGGCATCAGGTTATTTCCCGGCTAGAAAAGCAAGTAAACTTGATCCCATAGAATCACTCCGTTACGAATAATTTTTGAAGGGGTATGGAAAACACATTTGATGCAATTGTCATAGGTTCTGGAATAAGTGGTGGTTGGGCTGCAAAGGAACTCTGTGAAAAAGGCCTTAAAACCCTTGTGCTCGAAAGAGGAAGAAATGTAGAGCACAAAAAAGATTATCCTACCATGACTTCGGCGCCGTGGGAAATGCCTCACCGCAATCAGATTCCTTTGGCGGATAAACTGGAAAATCCCGTTGTCAATAAATGTTACGCTTATAAAGAAGATACAGCCCATTTTTTTGTAAAAGATACAGAGCATCCTTACATCCAAGAGAAGCCTTTTGACTGGGTTAGGGGTTATCAAGTTGGGGGAAAATCCCTGATTTGGGCGCGTCAGACCCAAAGGTGGAGCAAATATGATTTTGAGGGTCCTGGCCGAGATGGTTTTGCGGTGGATTGGCCGATCCGGTACGATGACATAGATCCATGGTATAGTTATGTGGAGCGTTTTGTGGGGATCAGCGGTAACAAAGACGGAGTCGACACTTTACCTGATGGGGAATTTTTGCCCCCTTGGGAAATGAACTGTGTGGAAA
This sequence comes from Aquiflexum gelatinilyticum, assembly GCF_024813435.1. Lineage (NCBI taxonomy): Bacteria > Pseudomonadati > Bacteroidota > Cytophagia > Cytophagales > Cyclobacteriaceae > Aquiflexum > Aquiflexum gelatinilyticum. The sequence goes on along the minus strand of NZ_JANAEZ010000001.1, from coordinate 978,237 downwards.
AGGAAATCAGAGACAAAATAGTGGCTGAATTCAAAGACCGACATGTCATGATCGGGCGATGTGCCCATTTGACCAAACCCCAAGAGCAACATCTCAAGCAGGGAAGGGGACAATGCATGGCGCGCAACCAATGTTACCGGGGTTGTCCGTTTGGTGCCTATTTCAGTTCCAACTCAGCCACTTTACCGGCAGCCGCTGCCACCGGAAATCTTACTTTAAGGCCGGATTCTGTGGTGCATTCCATCATTTATGATGATCAGAAAGGGAAAGTCACCGGTGTCAGGATAGTGGACAGGAATACCAAAGAAGTGAGTGAGTATTTTGCCAAAGTCATCTTTTTGAACGCCGCAGCACTGAATTCCAACCTGATCCTACTCAATAGCAAATCGGCAAGATTTCCAAATGGGTTAGGCAATGACAATGGTTTACTTGGCAAATACGTTGCTTTTCATAATTATAGGGGCAACATATCCGCTTCCTACGAAGGCCATGAGGATTCTTTTTATTTTGGAAGAAGACCTACGGCTGTCATGATGCCTAATTTTAGGAATGTGAAGGCACAGGAAATGGACTTTCTTCGTGGTTACATGACTTTTTATACTGCCGGAAGAGGTGGTTGGGGCGGGGCAGGAGATGTACCATTTGGTGAAGAATTCAAAGAGAAGAATTCAGTTCCGGGTCCATGGGGTGTTTTTATGATGATGCAGGGGGAAACTATACCCAAGGAAACCAATTTTGTCAGCCTGAGCGATACAGAGAAGGATGAATGGGATATACCTCTTCTGAAAATAAAAGTCGATTACGATGAGAATGATGAAAAGATCCTGCGGGACTTTTTTGAACAGGGAACAGCAATGCTAGAAAAAGCAGGTTGTAAAAATATCCGGACTTCAGATTCCATGCAGGCACCCGGTCTTGACATCCATGAAATGGGAGGAGTAAGAATGGGAAAAGATCCCGAAACATCCCTGCTAAATGGCTGGAATCAGATGCACCTCTGCAAAAACGTATTTGTAACCGACGGTGCCTGTATGACATCCACCGGGACCCAAAATCCTTCCATAACCTACATGGCTTTGACGGCCCGTGCGGTAGATTATGCTGTAAAAAGTCTAAAGGATGGTTTGCTTTAATCAGTTGAAGAAGGATAAGGATTTTGTGTTTCAGGCATTATTTTGCATTGGCTGATACCCTATTGTTTGAAATCTAAATTAAAGAAACAATCTTCCCTTTTTTGGGTGAAAACCCTTTTCTCCACTTTACATTTTTACTTCCAATTCCAATAGTAATCGGGACCGTAGACATCGCATTTTTATTACGCAGTCTGATTACAAGTCATCACCCTTTTCGAAAATCCTGAAAATTGTTGAAGATAAATTTTTTTCTCAGTATTCTTTTTTAGATTTAATCTAAATAGATATCTTTGTGTCGGTGTTGATTTTGAATAAACCCTTGATATCAGGATTCAATACCCATTTGATTTTAACACCGATAAATGTTGTTGACAATGACAAATTCCAATAAACCTAAATCCACCTGGGAAAAGACGAGAAAGTTTTTCAATGACATCCACCTTTGGGCTGGACTTATCAGTGGGCTTGTTTTGGTAGTGGTATGTTTCACAGGTACTGTTTATGTATATAATACTGAAATCAGGGAATCTGCTGCCAAACATCTTTATCAGGTTTCACCAGAAAAGGGAGCAGCAAGACTAGGATTAACTTTCATTTTGGAAAGCACCGCAAAGCAGGTTGAAGGCGAAGTCATTTCTGTTACTGTTCCTTTTGAAGCAAATAGGTCAGTGCAGATCAATGTCAAAAAGGAGGGAGACCAAAGCCGTTCGGGTACAACTTATTTTGTGAATCCATACACAGGAGCAATTTTGGGGAATAATTCAGAACCCACTTGGGCGGATAATTTGATGAAGGACTTGTTCAGCCTTCACAGGTGGCTGATGTTGGACAGGATCGAAAAGCCTTTGATAGGCGAACTTCCCAATAGAAATCTTGGGAGCTATATCACAGGTACAGCAACCATTCTTTTTACCATTGGAGTGATTACAGGGATGATTATCTGGTTTCCAAGAAAGATCAAAAACTGGAAACAGGGATTGAAAATTAAAACTGGGAATTGGAAAAGAACAAACCATGACCTGCATAATTCACTTGCTTTCTACTCGATCATTTTCTTGTTTATGATGGGTGCGACAGGTCCATTTTGGTCATTTCCATGGTATAGGGAGGCTTTACAGAGATCACTTGGGACTTACAAAGAACAGCCAACTGAAAACCGTTCTGGTAATGTAAGTACAAAAATGGATTCAGACGGAGAACAATCAGAGGCTTTAGTACCTTTAGATCTTGAAAAAATTGTTCAGGTATCAGACAAAGTCCTTGACTATGAGGGAAGTTATAGAATATCCTTTCCACAAAAACCTGAAGACCTGATCAGTATAAGTAAGTATAAAGTTGGTTTTTTTGCTCCCGCAGCAGCTGACAAAATTCAAATGAAGTCTGATTTGGAAATTGATGAAGTTCAGATATTTAAGGGAAAGCCCTTTAATGAAAGAATTTCTTCCTCGATTAAATCAATCCATATCGGGGACGTCTATGGGTCATTTTCCAAAATCCTCTACTTTTTAGCCTGCTTGGTAGCTACCAGCCTTCCTTTTACCGGCACATTGATATGGATCAATAAAATGAAAAAGAAGAAAAAAACTTCCCGTACAGCAAAAGAGGTCTTGGCATAAGGTTGATTGGCGGGTAAAATTTTTTTTAAGCATGAATCAAAAGCACTATATAATCTCAGAAATCTGAAAATTATCATAGAATGTAATGACTCCTCCTATGAATTAAAAATTATCAGATTATAAATCAATCAGTTATAATTGAGGATCAAAAAATACCCTGTTCTGGGTATTTTTTGTGAACTAGTATGTTTCTAGTTTTCATAGCATATAAATCACCCCATGCTATGAAAAAACTAAGATTTACCTTTTTGGTAATTTTTCTGTCCATGACAGTGTTCAATTCTTTTGCTACTATAAATGAAGGATTGAAGTTTGGTAAAATCCCTGATGAATTAGTAACCATGAAAGTATATGAAGCCGATCCTGATGCAGAGGCGGTCGTGCTTTCCGATATTGGTGATACAAAAATTGCTTTTTCGGCAGGGGCAGGTTTTCAGATTACTTACAGGCTTCATAAAGTAATTAAAATACTGACAAAAGGAGGAGTTTCCTACGGGGATTTCCAGATTCCCTACTATTCCATTCCAGGAAGGACGGACTTGGTTGGTGGTATTAAAGGGTTTGTTTACAATGAATCCAATGGTAGCATTGTCAAGGAAAAAATAGGGAAAGACCATGTGTTTGAAGAGGAGGTTTCCAAAACCTACCGTATCAAAAAAATATCAGCACCTAACATCAAAGAAGGTTCTGTAGTGGAGATTTCTTATGAAATCACATCGGATTTGTTCAGCTATTTGAGAGAATGGGAATTTCAAAACGAAATCCCGACAAGATGGAGTGAATATTCTTTGGAATATCCAGAGTATTTTTCTTTTAGTCAAAGTGCTCAAGGATTTGAGCAATATGCCATCAACGAGCAATCTGAAGGAACAGGAAGTGCAAACTGGTCTGAAACTGAAAGATCCGGAGGAAGGGTTGCACAAAGTACAACCACCAATAATTCAGTCAATTTTTCGACAAAGAAATACCATTGGGCGATCCAAAATGCGCCTGCACTCCGTCCTGAACCCTATATCGACAACCCCCAAAGCTATTCGACCAAAATTGAGTTCCAACTCCAATACTTACAGTTTCCAAACAGTCAGAGACAGACTTTTTCGGGTAGTTGGAATACCATGTCTGAAGAACTGCTCAAAGATCCTGAATTCGGAAAATACCTTGAACGCAATAAGTTCGTCCAGGAAATCGTCCCACAGTTGATCTCCGCAGAGCAAAGTGAACAAGAAAAGCTGATTGCAATTTCGGACCATTTGACCAAAATGGTGAAGTGGAACGGAAGTTATAGCATTTATCCGACTCAATCCTTAGAGAAGGTTTATAATGGAGGGAAGGGAAATTTGGCAGACATGAATTTTTTGTTGATCGCGTTTTTGAGAGAAGCGGGCTTTGACTGTCATCCGGTCGTAGGTTCTACAAGGGGAAGCGGTTTCGTGAACCCCGGAAACCCAGTCATGTACAAGTTAAATTATTTGAGTGCTTTGGTAAAAACCGCTGACAAAGAATTTTTAATGGATATTTCAGACCCTTCTTTACCATTTGGATTTTTGCCCATTAATGGGATGAATTTTAGAGGATGGGCAGTAATCCCCAATAATGCTTCCCGTTGGGTAGACATTTTTAATACCATTCCAACTACCGAGACAGCGATGATTACTGCCAAAATGGAGGATGACCACATGCTATCATCCATTCAAAAAACTACCAAAGGTTATCAATCTTCCCTTATAAAAAACAAAATCAAATCAACAGGCGAGGATAAATACAAGCAAGAAATTACCGATGAATTTACAGGCGGTGAATTGATCTCGATCCAGTTTGAAAATCTTGATGCCAAAGAAAAAGGTATTGTCGAAAAGTATGAAATCAAAACCAACGAAGGAGTGGTCCTTTCAGGTGACAATATTTACCTCAATCTTTTTGAAAACAGTTATCTCTACGAAAACCCCTTTAAACTGGACAATAGGGTTTTTCCCATTGATTTTATCTATCCTCAAAAAAGACAGGTGATTTTGAATTTTGATATTCCGGAAGGCTATGCTGTGGAGGAAATGCCACAATCTATCATGACCCAATTCAATGAAAAGGCTATTGTTTATTCCTTTAGGACAGCCCCACCTTCAAATGGAAGAATCACCATTATGCTGAGTTATCAGGTAAATGAAACATTATTCAAAGCAGAAGAATATCAAAATCTTAAGGAGTTTTTTGACCTGATAGCCAATAAGCAGAAGGAAGCAATCGTCCTTAAAAAGATCTAGGCCATGAAAAGAAATTCGTTTTTAGGTGGTGTTATTGTTTCTTGTATTTGTCTGTTTGCAGGAAATCAGGATTCTTTTGGTCAGAAATATGCAACAGCCACGATAAATCCCGAACAGATTATCAACGCCCCGGCTGTCATCAGGGAAGACATTCAGGAGGTGATAGTGGGAGCATCAGGCGAATTCATATTGAAAAACAAATTAGTAGTCACCATATTTAAGAAAGAGGCCAATGACTTGGCTGTCCTTCAAGTGGATTACGAACCAAAAATCAAAATAAAAAGCATCAATGGCAATGTGTATGATTTGATAGGAAACACTATCAAAAAAGGAAGTAAGAGCGATATCAGTGATTACAGTAATTTCAATTCATTTTCAATATATGAGGATAACCGGATCAAAGTGATGGATCTCCGTCAATTGAATTTTCCATACACAGTGGAGTTTGAATATGAAGTGGAATATCCGAATTTGTTTTTCCTCCCAAATTGGTATCCCCAGTCTTACCCCAAAATCCCTGTAGAAATAGCCCAGGGCAAATATATTTATCCAAAAGCCAGTAAGCTTAGATTTTTCACCCAAACCATCGATGAAAAATACCTCAGTACAAAGGAACTTGAAGGTGGAATGGTTGAGAAGTCTTGGAAAATTGAAAACATTGAAGCTTTTGAACCTGAAATAATGCTACCTCTTGATGAAAATCCAACAAAGGTATTATTTGTAGGAGCTTCGGAATTTGAGTATGAAGGGTTCAAAGGTGACCTGAGTTCATGGGAATCCATGGGAAAATGGATCGGTTCCCTGAATTCTGGCAAGGATGTTTTGACCCCACAATTAAAGTATAAGGTAAATGAACTGGTCGCAGGTCTTGAAACCACGGAAGAAAAAACAAAGGTGATTTATGAATACCTGCAAAAAAATACACGGTATGTGAGTATTCAGCTAGGCATTGGTGGCTTTATGCCTTTTGAGGCGCTGACTGTAGAAAAATATGGTTATGGGGACTGTAAAGCCTTATCCAATTTTATGGGTGCTATGCTGAAAGAAGCAGGAATCAAAAGTAATTATGCCTTGATATATGGTGGCGAAAGCAAGCGCAAGGTTTATGAAGAATTTCCGAGAAGTTACTTCAATCACGCCATTCTAGCAGTTCCTGACGGGAAAGATACCATTTGGTTAGAGTGCACTTCTCAGACCAATCCTTTTGGATACCTTGGGAATTTTACCTCAGACAGGCATGCCTTATTGATTACCGAAAACGGAGGCAAATTGGTGCGAACACCAAAATATGGCAAAGAACAAAATACCCTGTTCCAAAAAGCTGATTTTGAAGTGGATGAAACAGGAAAAGCAACAGGGAATTTACACTTCGAAAATAGTGGTCTTCAGACTGAAAATGGAAGTTTGCTGACTGTGGCAGGATTGTCAGCTACTGAGAAAAAGGATTGGCTGCTGACCAATTTGACACTTTCATCTTTTGACGTTGTCGATTTTAATTTCTCACCTGAAATGAGTTCTCTGCCCACTGTCAAAGTCGATGCGAAGATTATGGTTAAAAGCATAGCCAGCAAATCCGGCACCCGTATTTTTTTACAGCCCAACCAATTGAATGTGTATTCCATGAAGATTTCATCCAAACCAGAAAGGAAAGCCTCTTTTGAAAGGCGCATGGGTTTTATTGACGAGGACTTGATTACCTACAAATTACCTGAAGGTTACAATCCTGAGTCTGTTCCTTCCAAGATCTTATTGGAATCCGATTTTGGGATTTATTCTGCCGAATACCATCTTGAAGAAAGAAGTCTAGTCTACAAAAGAAAACTGGAAATGAATGATGGTGTCTATCAGGCAGGTCAATTTGCTGCTTTTGTGGATTTTGTGACCAACATCGAAAAAGCCGACAAAACCAAGGTGGTATTAAAGAAGGCTCAATAGGCTAAAAAATTCAATGCCTCTCGTACATCATCTCCGGTTCGACGGCTTCCACATTCCCTTTTTCATTGATTTCGCTGAGGGTGACAGTCTTCAGTTCGTTGATTAGAATAGGATCATACTTGGCTGCTACCCTGATATAATTTTCGGTGAAGCCGTGCATTTTTCCGTCTTCCACATCCTCTTCGAATAGGACGGTAAAGGTTCTTCCTAGATTCTCCTGATAAAACTTCCTCCTTTTCTTTTCTGAAAGAATCCTGAGCATTTTGGAACGCTCATTTCTCTTTTTGATTGGGACGATCCCGTCCAATTCTACTGCACGTGTATTTGCCCTTTCGGAATAGGTGAAAACATGGAGATAAGAAATATCGAGTTCATTCAGGAAATTGTATGTTTCCAAAAACAGTTCGTCTGTTTCACCCGGAAATCCCACAATCACATCCACGCCGACACAGCAATGCGGCATCAGGGATTTGATTTTGGAAATCCTGTCTTCGTATAATTCCCTAAGGTACCTTCTTCCCATGCTTCGGAGAATGGTATTGCTGCCGGATTGAAGGGGAATATGAAAATGAGGGACAAATCTTTTGGAAGTCGACACAAATTCAATTACCTCATTGGTAAGCAAATTGGGCTCAATGGAAGAAATCCGGAACCTTTCTATGCCTTCAATCTCGTCAATCGCCATCACAAGGTCTGCAAACCTTTCTTTTCTTTTCCCTTCCTGAATACCAAAATCCCCGATATTGACTCCTGTCAAAACCACTTCTTTTACTTCTGTGGCGGCAATTTCTCTTACTGAAGTCAGGATGTTTTCGATGGTATCGCTCCGGCTTTTTCCCCTTGCCAAAGGGATGGTGCAAAAAGCACATCCATAATTACAGCCATCCTGAACTTTCAAAAAAGTCCTTGTCCGGTCATGCATGGAGTAGGCATTGTTAAAAATATTCGCTTCTTGGATTTCGGAGGCCAAGACTTTGGTTTCCTGTTCTTTGGCAAAACCATCCAAAAGCTCAATCAGCCTGAATTTTTCTGCAGCTCCCAATACAGCGTCTACACCTTCTATTTCAGAGATTTCCTGCGGCTTCAGTTGCGCATAGCAGCCAATTATGGTTACATAAGAGTTGGGAGAAATCTTTTTTGCCTCCCGGACGATTTTTTTACACTTCTTGTCTGCGTTTTCAGTCACAGAACAGGTATTGATGATAAAAATATCAGGCGTATTGTCGAAGTCGACCTTTTGATAGCCTTTCGCTTCAAACATCCTGCTGATGGTGGAAGTTTCTGAATAATTTAACTTACAACCTAAAGTATAAAATGCAACTTTTTTCACGCTAACCTTTCTTTTTACCGATCGCAAATTTAATTATTATCATTCAGTTTTCAATTTTCTATTTTTTGAGATGAAAATGCGATTTTTTCAGCCACATTAAGGATATTTTGAGCCATTTAATTAAAAAAAATGTAAATTTTTCAAAAAACTACCTCATTTGAAACCCTTTTGCTTTGAAATTGATATAATTTCATATTTTTGTGGGTATATAATCAAACCACTTATTGTAGAAAATGGCAACTTTAAGACAAAAAGCGCTACTAATGGCCCAAGGCAGGTCAAAAGTTACTGTAACACCACCTTCGAGCAAGATTTCCGATTATTATGGAAGTAATGTTTTCGGCACCAAGCAAATGAAAGAGTCTTTGGCCCCATCCGTATTCAAAAAGGTAATGGAGGCGATCGACAAAGGCAGCAAGATTGATCCCTCTACTGCAGAAGAAATTGCATCTGCAGTGAAAGTATGGGCGCTATCCAAAGGAGTTACCCACTATACCCACTGGTTTCAGCCTCTTACAGGTTCGACTGCAGAGAAACATGATTCTTTCTTTGATGCCCATGCAGGATTAGAAAAATTCAAAGGTTCGGCTTTGGTTCAACAAGAACCAGATGCATCCTCATTCCCTCATGGCGGTATCCGTTCGACTTTCGAAGCAAGGGGGTATACAGCTTGGGATCCATCCTCACCGATTTTCATTTTTGATAAGACATTGTGTATTCCTACCATATTTGTCTCTTTTACAGGAGAAGCTTTGGATTATAAGACTCCATTGCTGAAATCCATGGAAGCCATTAATTCTGCTGCGGTGGAAGTATGTCAGCTATTTGATAGAAACGTAAGAAAAGTGAGCCCTTCCTTGGGTGTGGAGCAGGAATATTTTGTGATTGACAAAGCCTTGTTTGCTACAAGACCTGATTTGGTGATGTCCGGACGTACAGTTTTTGGACATAACCCAGCTAGAGGCCAACAGTTAGAAGATCACTATTTCGGATCTATCCCTACCAGAGTGAAGGATTTCATGATGGATTTTGAGATCGAAGCCCACAAATTGGGAATTCCTGTCTCCACCCGTCACAATGAAGTAGCTCCGGGTCAATTTGAAGTTGCGCCTCTTTTCGAAGAAATCAACAAAGCCATTGATCACAACCAGTTGCTGATGGATTTGATGGATAAAGTTGCAGAAAAGCATAATCTGAAAGTGTTGTTTCACGAAAAACCATTTGCAGGTGTAAATGGTAGCGGAAAGCACAATAACTGGTCTTTGATCACCGATACAGGGGTCAACCTGTTCCAGCCAAGCAGTTCGGCAAGAGAAAACCTTCAGTTCCTGACTTTTGTGGTCGCTACTGTAAAGGCGGTGTATGACCATGCAGATTTGTTGAGGTCAAGCATCGCTTCTGCCAGCAATGATTTCAGATTGGGAGCAAACGAAGCGCCTCCTGCTATCATGTCTGTGTTCCTTGGCTCGACATTGTCATCTGTTTTGGATGAATTGGAGAAAAATGGAAATGTTAAAATCGAGAAAGGTGATAACATGTATATGAAATTAGGTATCTCTAAGATTCCTGAAATCATATTGGACAATACTGACCGTAACAGAACTTCACCTTTTGCCTTTACAGGAAATAAATTTGAGTTTAGAGCGGTTGGTTCAGGTGCAAATTCTGCAGGACCAATGACGGCTTTGAACGTGATCGTAGCCGAGACATTAAGGAACCTTCTGAAAGACATAGATAAAGAAGTCAATGCTGGCAAGGAAAAGAAAATTGCCATTGTCAATGTATTGAGAAAGTATATCAAGGACAGCAAAAAAATAAGATTTGAAGGTGATGGCTACTCAGAAGAGTGGGCCAAAGAAGCTGAGAAAAGAGGTTTGTCAAACTTAAAAAGTACTCCGGCCGCTTTGGATATTTACCATGATAAGAAAGTAGCTGAGTTGTTTTCCCGACACAATGTTTTGAATTCCAAGGAGCTTCATGCAAGACATGAAATCATGTTGGAAAATTACATTAAGAAAGTTCAGATCGAATCCAGAGTTATGGGAGATCTTGCTTTGAACCATGTAATTCCAACTTCTATCCTGTATCAAAACAAACTGATCGAAAACGCAAATGGGTTGGCAGGACTTGGCTTGGACAATACTGCTGCCATTGAAACCATTAAGGAAATCAGTAAGCACCTTGAATCGATCAATAAGAACGTTCACGACATGACTGAAGCAAGAAAGCAGCTGAATAAAGAAGAGGATATTGTCAAAAGAGCCAAAGGATATTGTAATGATGTCAAAGAAGCTTATTTCGATAAAATCAGGTATGCTGTTGACAAACTTGAATTGGTTGTCGATGATGAATTGTGGCCTTTGGTCAAATATAGAGAGATGTTATTCATCAAATAATTTTAAAAAACCGCCGAAGGGCGGTTTTTTTTTTGTCTTAATCGAGTCAAAAAAAACTACAATTCAAAAAGAAGTCAAAGTTCTTTTTGAATTTTTTTTATAAAGTATATAAAAACCTAGATTACCTTTAAATTGGATATTTGAATTGAAAACGATAGTTGGGCGTAATCAATTGGTTTTGAGCGGGTATTTGACTTTTTAAATGGAGAAAAATAAACAGAAGTATTCCATGTACAAACAGCCCTGCTTAGTAAAGCATATATAAATTTATTTGCTAAACCGATTTATTAAATATAATAAATCGTAAAAGTCTTTGAACTTAATTAAAAAAAATATTTAAATATTTTTAACAATAATTTTTTTTAGATACATTTACAGATAGCAAATCTTTCATTAATTCGATTTTGGCATATAATATTTTACTGTTTGATTGAAAAATATCAGATCATTCTAATTAATACCTAAATCCATTCAAAATAAAAATTTTATAAAAGAAATTAAACAATTATCCAAATACCCTAAACCAATAAAATGTAACCTTTAAATAATTCCTATGAACAGAGTTGTACTATTAATGTTAGCGATGGTCATGATTTTTGCCTCAGGTTTTGAGGCATATGGCCAAAGCCGAGTTCTTACCGGTAGGGTAGTGGATTCTACCGGAGAACCGATTCCAGGGGTAAACATCCTGGACAAGCAAGTAAACACAGGTACTACCACCGATTTGGATGGTAAGTATTCTATCTCGGTGACCAATACATCCGTGTTGGTATTTTCTTTTATAGGGTTTTCCGCCCAAGAGTTTGTGGTTGGTAACAGGACTTCCTTAGATGTTAGCTTGCAAGAGGATATGTCTGATCTTGCCGAAGTTGTTGTCACTTCTTTTGGTATGGAAAAAGACAAAAAAGCACTTGGCTTTTCCGTAACCCAAGTAAGTGGAGACAAATTTACTGAATCAAGAGCGGTTAACTTGGGTAACGCTTTGACAGGTAAAATCGCAGGTGTGAACGTTTCTCCTCCTGCTTCAGGTGCCGCAGGTTCTACCAGGGTAGTGATCAGAGGTGGTTCTTCTTTGACCGGCAATGACCAGCCTTTGTATGTAGTAAATGGTATGCCTATTGAAACAGGTAACCTCGGAAGTGCAGGTATGTGGGGTGGAAATGATGCCGGTGACGGTCTTGCTTCTATTAACCCTGATGATATTGAAAGTATTTCTGTTTTGAAAGGTAATGCTGCGGCTGCACTATATGGAGCTAGGGCTGCTAATGGTGTCGTTTTGATCACTACCAAAACCGGTAAAGCGAGAAAAGGTATTGGTGTAGCATTGAATTCTAATATCACATTTGATAACGTTCTTGACTTTACTGAGTACCAAAGATCATATGGTCCAGGTATAGACGGGGTTATTCCGGCTTCTTCAGGTCAGGCATTGGATGCAGGAAATATTCATTGGGGTGGAAGATATAATGGAACCAGTACTCCTCAGTTTGATGGTGTATCAAGACCATATTCTCATACAGGTGAAGGTTTGAATGCTTTTTATGAAACAGGTTATACCCTGAATAACTCAGTGGCTCTAAGTGGAGGAAATGAAACCGGCACTTACAGATTTGCTTATTCAAACTTGAATAACAGTGACATCATGCCTAATGCAGGATTCAAAAGAGACGTTATCAACTTGAATGTCAACAGTAAATTGAAAAAACTTACTCTTGATATGAGTGGTCAGTATTCAAAGCAAAATGCGCAAAACCGTCCAAGGCTTTCTGATTCTCCTGGGAATGCCAATTTCTCAATGATGACAAGACCTGGAAACCTTCCTCTTTCAGCAATGAGAGGTACTACAGACAAATTGGGAGCTCAAGAAGATGGGTTTGAATTGAGATATCAGCCAAACGTTTTCCAAACCAACCCTTATTGGGCAGCTTATCAGTTCTATAGAGAAGATGTGACTGACAGGATTTTGGGTAAGGTGTCTTTGAGATATGACATTACAGATTGGTTATATATCATGGGTAGAGCAGGTACTGATTATCAAGCAAGAACAGATGACTCATCTGAAGCATATGGTACAGCCTATAAGCCAAGAGGTGACTACAATGTAAGCAAAAGAACAATCAGGGAAGATAACATGGATTTGTTCATCGGAGCTCAAAAACAATTCGGTGACATCTCTTTAGATGCATTGGTCGGTGGAAACAGAATGAGAAGATCATTTGAAAGCCTTTCAGGTGGAGGAAATGACCTTGTTGTTCCATTCTTCAGAAGTGTGAGAAACGTAGCTGCACCTCAAGTAGGTTATGGCTTTAATGAGCAAGGAATCAATTCAGTATTCGGTTATGCTAACGTTGGATACAAAAACTTCCTATTCTTAAACCTTACTGCCCGTCAGGACCAATTCTCAACCTTGTCGCCCGCCAACAGCAAATTGTTTTACCCATCAATAGGTACAAGCTTTGTGCTATCAGATGTAGTTGAATTGCCAAAAGCATTCACTTTTACAAAATTCAGAGCATCTTGGGGTCAAACAGGGGGCGGTGCTCCAAATCCTTATGCGCTTAACTTGACTTATGGTCTTGTTGGATCAGGTCACTTAGGTGGTAGTTTGGGACAAATCAACAACGGTTCAATCCCCAATGCAAACCTTAAGCCTTACCTATCTACCGAATATGAATTCGGTGCTGATTTACGATTCTTCGAAAACAAGATCGGCTTGGACGTGGCTTATTATAGCAGAAACACTACAAATGATATCCTTGCAACCGGTATCTCTGCAACTTCAGGTTTTGGATCTACTATCATCAACATCGGTGAGTTGACAAACAAAGGGGTTGAATTGTTATTAAACGTAGTTGCTTACCAAAGGAAAGATTTCCAGTGGGACTTCTCTTTGAATTATGCCAACAACCAAAGTAACGTAGTAAGCCTTGGAACAAACGCCAAAGGAGAACCAATCGATTTCATCAACCTTGATGAATCCAGATTGAGAAGAGAAAGAATCCGTCACATTGTAGGTCAGCCTTTAGGTATGATTGCTGGTTTCAAACAACTGACAATCGATGGTCAAAAAGTATATGACGACAGAGGTCTTCCTGTACCTACCAATGGATTAGAAACTATCGCAGAAGGTCGTCACCCTATTTCAGCTGGGTTTGTTAATAATTTCAGCTACAAAAATTTCAGGTTGATGGTATTGCTTGATGGTAGATTTGGTGGACATTTGGTTTCTGGAACAAATTATTTTGCCTACAACAACGGATTACATGAGGAAACTTTGGCAAGCCGTGAGAATGGTTTGACTGTTTCCGGTGTAGATGCAAACGGTGAGGCAAGGACTTGGAATATTCCAGCAAATTCTTCTGACCCTACTCAATTCTTGATTGACGATTATTTCAACAGATATGCTCAGATTACTGAGAACATAGTGTATGATGCCTCTTTTATCAAGTTGAGAGAATTCTCTTTTGGATATTCACTTCCTGGAACACTTTTGAGCAAAACACCTTTTACTGCTGCATCGGTTTCATTGGTGGGTAGAAACCTTGCTTTGATTTGGTCAAAGGTTCCTAACATTGATCCTGAATCTGCCTACACTGTCGGAGGTAATTCCCAAGGTTTGGAGTTCTTCGCTATGCCTACAACCAGAAGCTTTGGATTTAATATCAACCTTAACTTCTAATAGGGATGTTTAACAAACTAATTCACGGAAAAATGAAAAGTATATATAAAATAACTGGACTCCTTCTCGCTTTCACTTTGACATTCAGTTCTTGTGATGAGCAGAATTTGTTGGATCTGAATACAGACCCAAATGCAGTTACGGATATGGATATGGCATTCTTGTTTTCTCTTGCTACCTTAAGAATTGGTGGAGAGTATGAGAACACCAGAGCCAACATGCTGTATGCTGCCACAATGATCCAACATTCATCTTCGTTGGCGGGCTATTTTAGCGGTGACAAGTATTTCTATAATGCCCAATATAGTGGTGCTTATATGGAAAGGCACTACACGGATGTGATCAAGCTTTATTCACATGTAATCGACAAAACCAAAGATAGTCCGGAGGATGCTAACCTGAATGCAGCAGCAACTGTATTGAGGATTTATGACCTTCACAGAATGACTGACCTTTATGGAGATATCCCTTATTTTCAAGCAGGTAGAGGTTTGGAAGATGAAGCAAATTGGTTCCCTACTTATGATAACCAAAAGGATATTTACTTTGACATGGTGGATCAGCTTAAAGCCGCAAGGGATAAATTCAGTCCAAGTGCAAAAGGTTTAGGCGTTCAAGATTTTGTTTACGGTGGTAACCTTGATCAATGGAAAAAATTCACTAATGCGCTATTAATGAGAATCGCGATGAGGATGTCCAATAAAGATGCAGCGAAAGCAAGAGAAGTCTTTATCGAGGCAAACAATAGCGGAACTTTCAGTTCTGTTGCGGACAATGGTTATATCCAATACACTACAGGCCCAATCGGAAATAACAGAAACGGTCTAAATGATGGCTATTGGAATACTTACAAGTATTCTCAGGATTGCAAAATCAGCAAAACCTTCATTGATTGGATGAAAGCCAACAATGATCCTAGATTGATGATTGTGTCAGGTGGACTTGGTGACCCTACTGCTTCAGCAGATACTTGGAATACCGATCCTGCTGCTCAGCGTGGTATGCCAAATGGTTACAATACCCAAACGCTAAGGACAATCCTTTCCCCTTCTGAACTTGCTGAATTTGAGGCCCTTCAGCCTAGAGGAAACAGAATGTTTGCTATGCTTAACTTGAAGTATTTAGATTGGGAAGATCCGTATGTATTGATTACCTATGCTGAAACCGAACTTATGAAAGCAGAGGCATCAATTAAAGGTTGGATAACAACTGACGCCAATACCCATTTCAGAAACGGTGTATCAGCAGCTATCACCTCTTGGGTTGATTTCGATCCTACATTTGCAAGATCAACTGCTGAAATCAATGCTTACATTGATGGAAGAGGTTTTGTTGCAGCCTCTGATGCTGATAAATTAAGGATTATCGGTGAAGAGTATTGGGCAGCAACTTGGTTGAACGATATCGAGTCCTGGTCAAACTGGAGAAGAACAGGGTATCCTGTGTTGACTCCAACCCAGGATCCAAACAGATTTGAAGCCAACGAAATCCCAAGAAGGTTACGTTATTGGGAAGCTGAAATCGGTGGAAATCCTGCAAACTATGAAGCTGCCCGTGTAAGAATGGGTGGTGATAACCTGATGACCAAAATGTGGTGGGATGGTGGAAATTGATTTTCCAATAAAAATAAACTTTAAAAAGGTGCCTCTGGGCACCTTTTTTCATTATAACAATCAAGTCATGATTAACATAAAAAGATCATTTCTCTTCCTTCTTTTAATCGGACTTTTTTCCTGTGAATCAAACAATACAACAGTCTCCCTTGTAGCAGGTGAAGAACATAAATATAAAATCATTGGATACATCGCAGGATGGAAAGGTGTCGATACAGCGAAGATAGATGCCGCAAAAATGACCCATATCAATTATGCCTTTGCAAATGTCATTGACGGAAAAGTAATGGAAGGGGAAGGCAGAGAAAAGTCAGACAAAGAAAATCTTACCAAACTGAATTCCCTAAAAAGCCTTAATCCTGATTTAAAAATATTGATTTCAATAGGAGGTTGGACTTGGTCCAAAGGGTTTTCAGACGCAGCCCTGACCGAGGAGTCCCGAAAAATATTTACCGCTTCGGCAATTGATTATCTTGTACGTCATGATCTCGATGGATTGGATTTTGATTGGGAATATCCGGGTTTACCAGGGGATAATAATCCATATAGACAGGAGGACAAAGAAAACTTTGTGCTGATGCTAAAATCAGTAAGAGAGGCTTTGGATAGCCTTGGCTCTATCAATGACACCCATTATTTGAGTACGATTGCTTCGGCAGGATTTAAGGAATACTTAGATGTCAATGATCTCGGTCAGGCCCAGAAGTACCTAGACTTTATCAATATTATGACTTATGATTATATCGTCCAATTTAGCAGTGATACAACAGGACACCATGCCAATTTGTATACAATGAAGCCAAACGAAAGGTCAACTGAAAAAGCTGTTAAAGACCATATCGCTGCTGGTGTTCCTGCTGAGAAATTGGTTATGGGTATGGCATTTTATGGAAGAAGTTGGGAAAATGTTGCTCCAGAAAATAATGGACTTTATCAATTTGGGAAAGGGTCAAAAGGTTATCCTTTTAGTGCAATTTCGGAATTGATGAAAGATTCATTATTTGTAAGACACTGGGATGAAAATGCCAAAGCGCCATTTCTTTGGAATGAGAAAGAGAGGGTTTTTGTAACCTTTGAAGATGCAGAATCAATATCTGAAAAGACCAAATTTATAAAAAAACACAAAATGGGTGGTGCCATGTTTTGGGAATATAGTGAAGATACGGAAGATCATACCTTGCTCAATGCCATTTATGAAAACCTGAAATAGCCATTTTATTTTCAATAGGAAGGATAAATAAACAAAAATCGAGATATTGTCGTCTTGATCGAATGTTAGGGTAGAGTAAAAATGGCAAAGAAAAAGATATCAATTAAAGATATTGCTAAGTCTCTGGGAATATCCATTACCACTGTTTCATTTATTCTCAATGGCAAAGCCAAAGAAAAGAGAATCAGTGATGAGCTGACACTCAGAGTGGAAGATTACATTAAGGCAGTAGGATATAAACCCAGCCATTTAGCTCAAAGCCTACGACTTGGGAAATCGAAAGTAATTGTCTTTATGGTGGAGGATATCTCCAATCAGTTTTTTGCTTCAATAGCCAGAGAAATCGAAGAAAAGGCTTATAAAAATGGATATAAAATCATCTATTGCAGTACAAACAATGACCCTGAAAAAGCCAAAACGCTGATTGATACATTCAAAGTCCGCAGTGTGGATGGCTTTATCATCACACCGACTCCAAATCTTGAAAACACCATTATTGATCTTATCGAGGATGAATTTGCTGTTCTTTTATTTGATAGGTGGATTCCTTCAATTGACTGCAATTATGTGGTTGTGGAAAATGAAAAAAGTGCTTTCGAAGCTACCTTACATTTAATAAATAACGGGTGTAAGAATATTGGATTCATTACAGTGGAATCTGATCAAATCCAAATGAAAGACAGGTTAAAGGGGTACAATGAAGCCATTGAAAATCATGGATTGAAAAGTAATGTTTTAATGTTACCGTTTCAGAATCCTTCAGATCAGGGATTAAGCCAAAAAATACAGCTCTTTATTCAACAGAACGCTGACCTTGACGGCCTGTTTTTTGCCACAAATTACCTTGCTTTTGAGGGTTTGCAAGCATTAAACACTTTGAAAAAACGTATTCCTATTGACTTATTGGTTGTTTCTTTTGATGACCATTATTTTTTCACACTCTTTCAGCCAAATATCTCCGCAATTGAACAACCTTTAGAATCCATAGCCGAAAAATTGATGGAGGGAATGTTGAGAATGCTTGATGGAGAAGGAACCTACCTCAAGGATTTTAAAATTACTTTGCCGAATACCCTTCATGTAAGAGCTTCTTCTGACGCCAAAAAGTAAACTAAATTTTTCGATGTAGTAATATGGGAGAATTTCGATATTTTTGATAAATCCTTTTAGCAGCGTAATTTTATAAATTAATTTGGAACATAGGATTGAGTATTCCGGATTTGAAAAATTGGTTTTAACCTAAGAATGGCAAATAGATGGATAATTTCTGCGGATATAGGTGGTTCGCATATTTCTGTCGCCTCCTTTGTTGAGAGGGAGGATGGATTTGCCTTGGGGCCAATTCATGAAAAAAAATTGGATTCTGGACAATCAAAGGATTTTATCCTTGAAGAATGGGTTTCCCTTTTCAAGGAATTGTCTTTAGATCTTACCAAATGCTGTATTTCCTTGGCTATGCCTGCACCTTTTGATTATTTAAATGGAATTTGTCAGATCAAGGATCAAGGTAAGTTCATTCACCTTTTTGGTGTTAATTTAAAAGATGAACTCGCTGGCAGGATGGGTATAATGCCGACACAAATCCATTTTGTAAATGATGCAAAGGCTTTCTTGATGGGCGAAGCGAAATTTGGGAAGGTATCAAAATTTAAAAATATTTTGGGTATGACTTTGGGAACTGGCCTAGGTTCTTCCTTGAAATTTAATGGAGAGATCGTTGATGCTGCTCTTTGGTCTTCAAAATTCAAAGAAGGTATTGCAGAGGATTATTTGGGCACAGGATGGTTTGTCAATTGGTTCAGACAAAATTTTTCTATCCAAGTCAATGGGGTAAAAGAGATTATTGAAAGCGAGGATTTGCTCCAAATGGCCATTCCTGCTTTTGAGGAATTTTCCTCCAATCTTGCAGACTTTATACTAAAGAGGTCCGAAGAAGTTCCCTTGGATGCTGTTGTCATTGGAGGCAACATCGCCAAAGCACATGGTTTTTTTCTGAATAATACTATTTCGACTTTAAAATTAAAAAATAACCAAACACCTGTTTTCATCAGTGAATTCGGAGACAAAAGCGCTCTTTTTGGGGCCGCGTCTAAGTTTTTTGATCAAAAAGTTTTATTGGGTTTGGATCAAGAATTGTAACTTGAGCAATTATCTCTTTAAAGCAGTATTATATGAAATCCATTTTATCTTTTTTTCTCATCTTCTTGTGTATTTGTGTTAACAATAGGGTCTTTGGACAAGAAGAGACCCAGTTATTGATCATCGGAGGAGGTGCGAGCGGAATATCTGCAGGGATCCAGGCATCTAGAATGGGTGTCAAAACGGTTATTTTGGAAGAAACTCCATGGCTCGGAGGAATGATTACTGCAGCCGGTGTTTCCGCCATTGATGGCAACCATCATATACCGTCCGGGATTTGGGGAGAATTTAGAGAGAAGTTATACGAGTACTACGGCGGGCCTTCTGCGGTAAATACTGGTTGGGTCAGTAATACCCTTTTTGAGCCTTCAGTAGGAAATAGAATTTTTCAGGATTGGATAAAACAAGAACAGAATCTCAAGGTACATTTTGAGGTTCTATGGCAAAACGCTGTTTTTGAATCCGATAGTTGGACGGTTTCCTATCTCGAAAAAGGAAAAAAGAAAATAATAAAGGCAAAAATGCTCATCGACGCCACGGAACTTGGTGATGTTATGGCCTCACTTGGCTACAAGTATTATGTTGGGATGGATAGTCAGGATCGTTTTGGAGAAACATTTGCCCCAAGTCAAGCAAATGATATCGTTCAGGACTTGACCTATGTGGTGGTTTTGAAAGATTATGGAATAGGGAATGACAAAACCATACCAAAACCAAAGGGATATGATCCTGAGATATTTGCCTGTGCCTGCAACCATGCAGACCCGATTTCCTTTGACAGTCCACAAAATGACTGTCAGAAAATGCTCAATTATGGAAAACTTCCTAATGGAAAGTACATGGTAAATTGGCCCAATTGTGGCAATGACTTGTATATGAACATTGTCGAAATGTCTCAAAAGGACAGGGACATGGCACTTGAGGAAGCCAAATTGCATTCTTTGAGATTTATCTATTATATCCAAAACGAGCTTGGCTACAAACATCTAGGCTTGGCGGATGATGAGTTCCCAACTAAAGACCAACTGCCTTTTATTCCTTACCATCGGGAATCGAGGCGTGTTGCTGCTGAATCGATGTTTACCTTACCTTATGTTCTTTCTCCTTATAATCAAGAAAAACCATATTACAGGACAGGAATTGCGGTTGGGGATTATACCATTGACCATCACCATAAGATGAATCCAAATGCACCCGAAATTGACTTCATCAAAATCAGAGTACCTTCTTACAACATCCCGTTGGGAAGCCTTATTCCGAAAGGATCTACACATTTTATCGTGGCCGAGAAAAGTATCGGAGTTTCAAATATTGTCAATGGGGCTAGCCGATTGCAGCCTGTTGTTTTGGGGATAGGTCAAGCAGCAGGAGCTTTGGCAGGAACTGCCATTCTCAATGAGCAAAATTTGCAAGAGGTAAAAATCAGGAATGTTCAGGAAAACCTTTTGGTAAAAAATGCCTATTTAATGCCTTTCAGGGACATTGATGCAAACCACCCACACTTCTTGTCAATCCAAAAAATAGGAGCGACGGGAATATTAAAGGGATTTGGTGTTCCATATAAATGGGCAAATCAAACTTGGTTTTATCCTGAACGGGAAATTTCAGAATTTGAGTTGGTTGAAGGTCTTAGGCCTCTTTATTCACAATATGCTCAATATTGGGACGCTTCTGGTGAGCGGTTGACACTTGGGAGGTTTTTGGACATTATGAAAGTCGTCCGTCCGGAATTAATTGAAAATGACATTAAGTTAATTTGGAAGAATCAAAATCTTAGCGGGACACCTGCGGCAACGAATTTTCTTGATAGGTTATCTGTTGCGGTTTTATTGGACAGCATTTTGGACCCTTTTTCTATTCCTGTAGACTTTAATGGATTGCCGTCAAAACCATAATATTTTCAGCGTTTAGACTCTAGGCTTAAATCAGCCCTGTTCAGTATATATCGGCCGATTTTATCCCCTTGTTTGACACCTTCCTCTATAGCATCCCGGAAGTGGATTCCACCATAAAGTCTTGAAATGGCAGCTTCATCCGCAGCTTGTGAAAAAGATTGGAAAGGTCGTTCGGGTAATCCAAAGTAAACTTCTGAGTTATCGATAAAATCAAAATTTTCACCAAAGTAGTCAGTTAGGATAACGGCACTTGTTTTTGAAATAACACTGTGACCGCTTGTATATTCAGGAAAAGGGGGTGTTTGCAACAAAGGCTTCCAAGATGGATTTAAGTGTCTTTGAATTGCAGACTCTGGCCTGATTCGGTCTGAATCATACTTTTCTTCCCAACAGCTTATGAATGCATCGTGTAATCCCAATGCCACAAGAGCGTGAATATAAATTGTTTCTCTCCAAGGTATTTTAGCTTTTTCAGCTGCTATTCCTGTGATTCCAATCCAATGGCCTCCAGGAGAAATCTTTTTCAATCCTATGGCCATATGTCCTGAAAAACTCACTTTAAACGGGTTACAATCCCAAAAATTAGCGATCAACTGCTGTTCTTCAGAAAGTGAAGAGGTAACCTGAAAAACTTCATCAAGTTGGGTTTTGAATGGGCTTCCTTCGGTTAGATCAAATTTAGCCGGAGGTAAAGGTTTGTAGGATTTTAACTCCTTTAAAAAGAATGTCCTGATTGTTCTCCATTCAGGTTCAACTGCTGCCATGTAAGCAGGAGGAGTAGGATACCAACTTCCTTGATTTTTTTTAGGGCTATATCTCGTCAAGGAGCTCAATTGTTTGTAACCATCCTTATTGGCCAATTCCAAAACCTGGGAAGAAACCTTTTTGGCAAATGCAATATTGACTTCTAAGTCTTTTTTGGAAATCCATTTTGACTTGAGAAATTTACTGGTCAGGGTTTTTTGATTTTCCTCA
The DNA here is from genome assembly GCF_024813435.1 of Aquiflexum gelatinilyticum. NCBI lineage: Bacteria > Pseudomonadati > Bacteroidota > Cytophagia > Cytophagales > Cyclobacteriaceae > Aquiflexum > Aquiflexum gelatinilyticum. Next base: position 956,058 of record NZ_JANAEZ010000001.1, on the reverse strand, counting down.
AGTAGCTTTCCGGAAGGCATGATATTTCTCCCTGTTTCCAACATAGCATACATCGCAACAAACTCCGGAGAAAGGTTTTTTTCTGTTTCCCCAAAGAATTCAAAATTCTCAATATTGGTTTTGGTCAACAAGTTTTCCTCCATTGAAAGCCCAAGCGCTTGGTCCCAAGCAAGGTGTGCTGCTAAGGTGGTATAGGCATAAAATCTGGCTGCAGCAGGAGGAGAGGCTACATCGGTAACCATAATTTCAGTGATGTGAAAAAGATTTTTAGCAAAAAGTTCGGTTGGAGGATTAGCAGTTTTCTGAGAATAACCTTGAAATGTAAATCCACATAAAATCAAGGTGAATATCCCAATCTGACTTAATCTCCTGCTGTTTTTCACAATATTCATTTCAATCTATCATTTGATAAGTGACAATGCCCCGGTTGTTTATACCGAAATAAAGAAGGGTAGGCTGGGAGGGTAGTTGAAGGATAGACTTAACATCCCCCAAAATCGATAATCCGGATACTTTCTGGCTGATATAGTGAAAATTACCTCTTCCATCTCCTCTAAACAATTGTCCAAAATTGGCATCTATCATTCCGAGTCTCAGCCTAGTATATGTCTGATTTCCCGCCAAAAGTAAATCCATATTGCCATCCCGGTCATAGTCAAACACATGAATGGCATGTATCGGGGCAAATTGAGCCTCGATGGGTAATTGATGGGGAATTAACCTTTCAGATTGGTTTTCAAAATACATGCTCCTCAATTCAGTAGCCTCTAATTTTGATGCATTTGCCAACTGGTCTTTAGTCAAAACTTCTGCTATGGTTGCATTGGAATAACTTTCATAATCAGTGAATTTGCTTCTAAATCCGTAAACTTGATCCAATAATTCATCTCTACTTGGAAATGGATAAGGTTTACCTTGCAAGTAACTGACCAAAATGGGATCGGTGGAGGAATTTTCGTCGAAATCCCCAAAGTATAATCTCAATGGTTCGGAACTATTGGTTTTGAATTGTGAATTCAATCCAAAATTTCCAGCCACTATATCCATGTCGCCGTCATTGTCAAAATCCCCGATTTCAAGACTTGACCACCAACCTTTGGTATCATTGCCAACCCATTTTTCGGTCACATCTGAAAAATAAATACCGCCTTCGTTGAGATAAACAGTAAGCGGCATATATTCTCCGACAAGTACCAAATCCTGAAACCCATCCTTGTTTAAATCCAATGATACAGCATCGGTAACCATTCCGATTTTTCCTTCAGCAGGAAGGTATTGACTGGATAAATCTGAAAATTTACCATTCCCATCATTGATCAATATATAGCTTTGAGGGGTTTGTGGATATTTTCCGGGAATGACGCGGCCCCCAACAAAAAGATCCAAATTACCATCATTGTTAAAATCAGCTGTTGAAACTGCAGAAGAACTTGTCAGCATTTTTGGAAGGGAATTGGTACTTAGGTGAAGGTTTCCCATACCGTCATTGATGTATAACCTGTCCTGAAGAGATTCCTCATTGGACAAATAATCATGATAGCCTCCGCTGCAAATGTAAAGATCCTTAAATCCATCCTTGTTGGCATCAAAAAAAACAGCATCTGCATCTGTAAATTCACTTTCAGATTTAAATGAATCCAAGGGTTGCCAAGTTCTGTTTGAAAATTGGAATACTTTTCCGGGAGAGCCTTTTGTTCCCCCCACAAAAATCTCCTCCATTCCATCTGCATTGAGGTCAGCCGCTGCCATTGTAGGGCCTACATATGATGGCATTTCTAGAAGTAAAGGTTGACGCTTGAAATCATTGAAACCATATTCTTGATGAATAAATGGAACCTGACGAGTTATTGGGGTGAAAATTGGATCCTGTTTTGTTGTAGGAATTCTTGTTTCTGACAAGTTGGTTTCTTCAATTTCCGAAATGCGATTTATTGCTATTTCCTGTACTTTCTGGACATTTCCTTTTGGCCAGGTAACCACTACTGAATCTACTTTTGATTTTTCACCCAAACCAAAATGCAACTTTGGAGAAACAGAAGATTGGAAACCACGGGTTGGCATTTGTTCGAGGTATTGAACCTCTCCAGCACTATAGACCGCAACTTTTGCTCCTATTCCCATAGTGTTTGGTGCAATGCCTTTCAAATTGATCTGAATCCAGTTTTGATTTTTTCCACTGTATTCGCGGTATTTGTTTTCGTAGACAAAGGCAGCATGATTCTGATTATTTACCACAAGATCAAGCTGACCATCATTATTCAGATCGGCATAAGCTGATCCACTTGAGAAATTTGGAGAATATATTCCCCATTCTTTTGATTTGTCTTTAAAAATCAGATTTCCCCCATTTTCAAAGATGTAATTCGAAACAGGAGTAGAGGTCATGCTAGTAACAAGTTGAAGGGTATCCGCTTTTTCTTTGGCAACTGCAGATTTGAAATAATAATCTCCCTTGTACTTCAAAAAATCGCGGTTGGTATAGTCTCTATAATAACCATTGCTGATAAAAAGGTCCTTATAGCCGGAGTTAGTGGCATCAAAAAACAAAGCAGACCAACTCCAATCTGTATTGGAAATACCGGAAAGTTGACCGATTTCACTGAATAAGCCATTTCCATGGTTGAGGTGAAGCATATTCCGCATGTGTTGGTGATAAAAACCTCGGTTTACCATCAATGCGTATTGCTCGTAGTTTTCAGGGCCGTAAAGCAGTTTTTGCCTTTTATTATCTTCAGGAAGCATGTCCAAAGTAAAAATATCCATCAACCCATCATTATTGACATCTGAAATATCGGACCCCATAGAAAAATGCGAGATATGCTGAAGCATATCAGTCATCCGGTCAGAAAATGTGCCATCCCCATTATTGATATAGAGATAATCAGGCTCTATATAATCGTTGCTGACATATAAGTCCATCCATCCGTCTCCGTTGATATCTGAAGCAGCGACCCCAAGTCCAAAACCTAAGGCTGTACCCTTGATTCCTGCCTCTTCACTGATATCCTTGTACTTCCCTCCGTCATTTCTATACAGCTTATCCCCGGCAAAGGGATGCCTTACCGCTCTGGCTTGGTCAAATTCAATTTCATTAATTACTTCGATGTGATGATTCAGAAGAAACATGTCCAAATCACCATCTTTGTCAAAATCAAAAAACAAGGATTGGGTACTATTGGAGGGATCGTCTAAGCCGTAGGCGGCAGCTTCCTCCTTAAAAGTCAGATCTCCTTGATTGATATAAAGTTCATTTCTTCTACTGTCAAGATTACCGTTACCCGAATAGCAGACATAAATATCCAGCCAACCATCGGCATTGATGTCTGCCATAGTAACACCTGTTGTCCAGGATTTTTTTCCTTTGATACCTGATAATTTGGAAATGTCTTTGAACTTGAAGTCACCCTGATTGAGATAAAGGACATTGTCGGTCATATTTCCGGTGAAAAATATATCTTCAAGACCGTCATTGTTGATGTCTCCTACAGCGACCCCGCCACCATTGTAAAAATATTCATAGGTTAAAATATTGTTTTTTTGGTCTTCCTTGAGGGTATTTGAAAAAGTCACTCCGGTTCTCTTTTGCGGCAATAGTTCAAAAGCACCTGTTTTGTTTTTTTCTGTTCCTGAAAAGAAAAAAAGACCTACGCCAAAAATCATAAGCAACAAAAACATGACGGATTTTGACATTTCCTGCATCATATTTCTTCTCAAGTAATTCATACTTCCTGTAACTTAATAAGCAAATGGAATTGACACGGTCTTAGAGGAGTACATCGTCAAAGATTTTCTCATTGACCACAGCCACGCCTCCCAGCAGCCCCACTTCCTTACCGAGCTTATACAGTGCCAATTCGGTATTTTCCCTTGCCTTGGCCATGCTGTATATGTTCAAAGCCTGCTGAATCGGGGTAATAAGGTATTGTTTTGCCTCTGCAACAGATCCTCCAATGATAATCATTTCAGGATTAAGGAGCTGAATGAGAATGGAAATTCCTCTCCCAAGATCCAAGCCAACTTCTGACAAAATCGTGATTGCTCTTTGATCTCCTGCTAAGGCCGCATCTACCACTAAGAAAGGTTCTATCTCATTGTTGTTTTCCCTTACCATCCGAGACAATATGGAATCGCTGTCAGTTGCAATTGCTTCTTTGGCCATTCTTACGATGGCTGTACCTGAGGCAACGGATTCTAGGCAGCCTTTTTTTCCACAAGTACAAGAGATGTCGCTTGAATCAAAAATAGGGGAGTGGCTAAATTCTCCTGCAAAACCCGAAGCGCCCTGGTAGATTTTTCCGTCGATGATAATCCCCAAACCAATTCCCCAACCGATAAATATTCCTAGGACATTTTTGTAATTGTCTTTCTGGCCAAATTTAAATTCGGCCAAGGTCATGGACCTGGCATCGTTTTCCAAAAATACCCTTCTTTCAAGTTTAGCCTCAAAGTTTTCCACAAGGCTTTTCTTTCCAAACTTCAGGTAAGTATGGTTGATTCCATGGATTGAATCGATCAGACCTGGCATTGAAATGCCAATGGCAATGATTTTTTCATCAGGAATCCCGGATTTATTTTTATGGGCCAAAATGAAATCACAGATCTGATCAAAAGTTTCCTTTTCGTTATTGAGTGTGATTTTTATGGTTTCAGCTTCAGTGACTGCTTCATTGGCACTGTTATAAATGGACGCTCTAACCCTGAATTTGTTGATATCCACAGACAAAACGTAAAAAGCATCTCCAGCCAATTGGTATAGGTCTGGTTTCCTGCCGCCTTGTGACTCTGCCCTGCCATTTTTGATCACTTCTCCCGAAGACATCAGATCTCCAAGAAGGGAATTGACTGTGGGTAAAGAAATTCCTACTTCTACACATATTTCGCCCGCAGTATTACTTCCTTTTGTATAAAGGTTTTTTATCAATTTTAATTTGTTGGTATAACTTTTAGTCTCTACCACACCCTGGATTTTTTCCAGGTTTTTTTTAGGGTTTATTAGGTTCATTGTTTGGCGTTAAGAAACCCAATTAAATGATTTTTTAAAGCATATCAAAAGGGCTTACTATAAAAAATCAATTATCAATGGTAAATTGTTGTAATTTCTATTCAAAATTGTATGATTTAGATGGTGGGTTATAGAACTTTTTGTTTTATGCCCTTATTTATGGAATCCCCTTTTTCAAAATGAAAATTTTATAATACATTCAAATTTTAAAACTTTACTCATTTGAACTAAGAAAAGATGCAGCAACTGGATTTAAATGCAAAGTCAAGCCCAAAGAAAATTTTTGAAATGCTTGAAAAGGAAGTAGAAGAAATGGGATTTGAAATTGAACAAAAGGATTTAAACAGACCTTGGGGCGGATTTTTTGTTATTTCTGAGAAGCAAATAACCGAATTTAAAAAAAGGTTTTTTCCTGAACTTATCTTGACACAAAGCCAGATAAATCAAAAGCTTAGTCCAAAATTTCTGATAGTGGCTCCTGAAAAAAGGCTTTCATGGCAATATCATTTCAGAAGAGAGGAAGTCTGGAAATTGGTTGCAGGTACTTCGGGCCTTGTCAGAAGTAATACTGATGAACAAACAGATCCTTTGGAAATGAAAATTGGGGAATTGGTGATTTTGGATAAGGGAGAAAGGCATCGGCTTTTGGGAAAAGACAATTGGGGTGTAGTTGCTGAAATCTGGATGCATACAGACCCACAAAATCCCTCTGATGAAGAAGATATCGTCCGATTGCAAGATGATTATGCAAGAAAATAAAAAGAGGCCTTAAAGGCCTCTTTTTATTTTGGTTTAGTTTCCACCTCGGCCACCACCTCTAGATGATGAAGCAGGTCTACTGCCCGAATTCGACTTTTCATCTGAACTTCCCGCCGGCTTGGTTTCCTGTCTTGAATTTACAGCAGGAGCACTTTGTCGACTTGGAGTAGGTTGTCTTTTTATGACTTCTTGGCTTCTTTGGTTAACCTGTTGTCTTGTTGACTCTGCTTGCCTTTTTGAATTTTCTATAGATCTGGAAACATCAGGTTTTTGAGATTGCGAAGCTTGGGACGATCTGGAATTTCCATTTGCTATAGTTGGTGCCGCATTTCTTGATCTTGTAACAGCATTAGGAGCTTGTTGAGGTCTACTTTGAGTTCTTGGCTGAGGTTGTTCATATGAATTACTTCTGCCTGAGTTCTGACTGGTTCTAGATGGACCTGTGGTTTCATATTGGCCAACATTCGAGTTTTCTTGGGTATTTCTTTGGATTCCTCGATCTTGGGTCACCTTCCCTCCATTTGATCCCCGTGAAGATTGTTCTTGAATACCCCTAGGTGAGGTTGAAGCAGACCTATTGCCCATGATGGATTTTTCCTTGTATTCCTCTGCGGTAAATACTCTGGAAGGCCTTGGGCTTTCCCTTTGTTCTTTGACTTCCCTTACTTCCGGTCTGTAGACGCTTATCCTGTTGTTTTGTACAACTGTTCTTCCTGGTTTGGCAGAGTCACTTACTTGGTATACAGGTACTACTGTCCTTGTGGATCTCTCAATATCTCTTCTGGAAGGTCCTGAATAATAGGTGTTATTGTTATACACATAAGTATTTCTGATAACAGTCGTTCTTTGGTAGATATGAGATACATAATAGGAAGGTGCACAATACCTGAAGAAATTACGTGATCTAAACCTTCTCTGTGGGACAAACACCCAATAGTTTGAAGGAATATAAAAGGAGACATTTACCTGAAGTCCCGGACCTAAAGGTGCCCAACCATAATAACCTCCGCCTGTTCTCCAATTGACCCAAGCTGGTCCCCATTCATAACCCGGAACCCAAGCCCATCCTAAATAATCATCCCAAAACCACCGGCCATAATGAAAGGGTGCCCATCCCCATTGGTAGTTTGATACCCATGTATTTCCGAAATTTGTCATTTCCCAATACCCATTTGTTCCATATGGGTGAAATCCTTGTTCTACAAAAGGTACCCATACATATCCATAAGTTGGATCCATGACCCAATCACCGTATGGGCTCAATTCATTGTAAAACACCTGAAAGGAAACACCATGGAAAGGAGTAGCTTTGGATTCCTGGTTTAAAACCATTCCCAGCCCAATTAGGGATAGGAAAAATAGCCGGTAAATAGTTGACCTTTTCATAATTATTTGGTTTAGTTACTTGCTGGGTTTTACGGCAGTTAAAAGAATTAAGTTTTACAATTCAGTGTATGTTAAAATAAAATATTTTAAAAAATCGTTTTAGCAATTTTTTATTTTATTGTCACCAAATAAAAATCACCAGAAAAAGTAAAAAAGTAATTGAAAGCAGTCAAAAAATAAAGCCTGATAGAATCCTATCAGGCTTTATTGACTATGCTTTTTTCTTAAGTAAGTCAATTTTTTTAGCAATTTCTTCGGCTTCTGCAGCCATCTTATCTGCCAAGGTCCTATTGCTATGAGATATTTTATGGGCTTTCTCTAGCATTTCCTTATAACTGTCCTGAAGTTTTTCTAACTCAGTTTTTTTCTTGAATAGTCCAAACATGCTTTTTCTTTTAAAACTGTCAGAACTCAAAAGTGTTTGATAAAATCAAAAATTGAATCCTGATACAAAAGATTCCTGATTTTCAACCACAATCTCGTCTTCTTTATAGTTGATGACTTGCTCTAGTCGTCCGCTGATGTTGTAGTATTTCCAAGGTCCATCTTTTTTACCATCTTTCATCTGTCCTTCCGAGGCTTTTTTTCCTGTATCATGATAATATATCCAAAGCCCTTCAGGCTTTCCGCTAAGGTATGTTCCTTCGGATTCTTTTGTGCCATTGATATAATAGGTTATTCTTGTGCCGTTTCCGTCTTTGAGAGTACCTTTTTCCAATGTTTTGTCCCCTTCATAGGAAAAGTAATCCCCGACATTGTTTAACCTGCCGTTTGTCCAATATTCTTCTTGGGTCAGCTGTTTATTATCATAAAACAAGCCCCAAGTTCCATCTTCAAAACCTAAGAAATAACTTCCCACAGATTTTAATTGACCGCCGTCATAGTAATAAAACCATTGTCCGTTTTCAGAGCCTAAAGTATATTCACCTTCAGCAATCAAAATCCCGATTTTATTGAAATACTTCCAAAGACCTGTTTTTAAATCATTTTTGTATTCACCTATTGAGTAAATAGCTCCTTCAGGGAAATAGCTTTTCCAAAGACCGTCTTTGCCTCCGTTTTGATATTGTCCCTGTACAGAAACATTACCATTGGGGTGATTTTCGATGTAAGTACCTACAGGAAGGCCCAATTCATATGTTTTTCTTTTGGAAAGGGCCCTATTTGGAAAATATTCCTCCCAAGTCCCTACTGGAAGGTCATTTTCATATTTTTCTATTCTTGCCGTTCTTTTGTTTTCGTAATAAAATTTCCATTCACCAGACTTGTTCCCAAGATCATCATAGAACTTTTCAGATTCAATGGTTCTTGTTCCCGGGAAATATGTCAACCATTTCCCAATTCTCCTTCCATTGGCAAATTCTCCTGTTTCTTCAACTATTCCACCAAAAGAATACCTCGTAAATTGACCATGCGGTACATCGTTTTTATAATTGACCTGAAGCATGATATCTCCATCAGGAGAATATTCTATATGTGGCCCTTCTACTTTCCCGTTTTCATAAGTCTGTATGACTGCAAGGTCTCCGGTGTTGTAAAATGTAACCCATTTTCCGTGTCGGTTTCCATTGACATATTGCCCTTCAATTTTCACTTGTTTGGGATTGACAAAATCAGGTTGACCCTCTCTTCCATAAAACTCCCGGTAGGGACCGACTCTGACACTGTCATTAAATACCATTTCTGTTTTTAGGTTGCCTGTCCTATCGTATTCTTTATAAAATCCATTCAGCCTGTTAGCACGATATTCAGCTTCGATATGTTTGTTGGAATTGGGATGAAAACTGACCGTGACACCTTCCCTAAGACCTTGGCTAAAAGTTATGGTTTGAACAAGGTTTTTTGTCTTGGTGTTTTGAAATCTCCAAAGACCTTCCATTTTCCCATCTCTCAAAACACCCGTTCCGATCAATGAGGAATCTGAGTTGAAAAGCGATACCAGATTCTGATTGTCTTGGGCAGTGGTACTTAGAGAAATAATGAGGAAAATAATTCCAAAAATATATTTCATATAGGTTGGCTTCTTGTTTTTGTTGACTAACGGTATCCTCACAAATGAGGTTCTAAATTAGCGCTAATTGTGAAATAAGGAAAGTTTTAATTATGATTATCTAAGATAAACCTAATTTCCCTTTTTAACATTAAATGGCTTTTGGAAAATTCCTGATCTAAGTCAATCTGTTTAAAGATTTGATAAAAATCTTTTTTTTCAGAATCAGCTTGAATATTTGAGGATGAAAGTATTCCGTGATTTCCAATGATTTGTCCATATGCCCAAGGTGAAGGGTGGTTACAATCCGCAAAAGTTTTTAGAAGCGTTTTGATTGATCGGGAATTTTTAACAAAAGTTAGGTTTCCGAAATAGATAAAAATAAAAAGACCATTTCCCCACCAATTTAAAACCCTGATATTGAATCCTGTTTGGTCATCAAAATCCCTTACAATATCAAGAACCTGATAGGGTAAATTTTCCAAATTATAGCCTTTGGAAACTTTTGTTCCTTTGGAATCCGCATGAAACTTTAACAATTCGTTTTGCGGAAATTCATTTGCAAGGTCATGAAAGAGCTCTTCTATTAGACTTGATTGTGCATTGATTTTGTGAAACAAGGTTTTGTTTGTTAACAAATCAAGATCAAATTCCCTTGCAGACATTTTCTTACCAGTTCAGCAAAGCCGAAGCCCACGTAAATCCACTTCCGAATGCTGCCAAGCAAACCAGGTCACCTTCTTTAAGTCTTCCTTGTTCAAATGCCTCACTCAAGGCAATGGGAATGGTTCCAGCAGTTGTATTGCCATAATACATGATATTGTTGAACACCTTTTCGTCAGGCAATCCAAGTTTGTGTTGAATATAATTGCTGATTCTTAGGTTGGCCTGATGGGGAACAAGGAGATCAATATCTTCTTTGGACTTCCCATTTGCTTCCAATGCTTCATTAATTACTTCCGAAAACCTCACCACAGCGTGTTTGAAAACAGCATTTCCATTCATTTTGAGAAAAAAGTCACCCCGGTCAATCATTTCAGTTGAGATTCTGACTTCTTGACAACTACTTGGAGAGGAGCAATATAACTCTTCAGCATGGTCCCCGTCTGCATGAAGGTGGGTAGAGAGAATTCCGGATTTTTCAGAATTAGTTCTGCTCAAAACCACTGCACCTGCGCCATCTGCAAAAATTACCGCACTTGACCTGCCTTCGTCACTTTTGTCCAAAGCCGAAGACTGGATCTCACCGCCTACCACGAGGATGTTTTTATACATTCCTGTTTTGATAAATTGATCTGCTATCGAAAGAGCATAAATAAATCCTGAACAGGCATTCCTTATATCCAAAGCTCCGATTCCCTGCATGCCAAGTTCTCTTTGTAACAATACACCCTCTCCGGGAAGAAAGTAATCTGGCGTGATAGTGGCAAAAACAATAAAGTCAATGTCTTTATTTGTGAGTCCGGCTCTTTCTAATGCAATCTTCGAGGCATTTACTGACATACTGGCCAAAGTGTCTTTTCCGGGAGTAAACCACCTTCTCTCCTGTATTCCGGTCCTCTCTACTATCCATGCATCATTAGTATCCATGATGGTGGATAGGTACTCATTGGTGATGATTCTATCCGGAACATAATGTCCTACTCCTGTTATTTTGGATTTATACATAGCAGTAAAAGTATCTTGGGTTTTGAGGAAAGTACTTAATTGGTACAGGCAAATATCCTACTTCCTTTTTTGAATACCAAAAAACAAAATTTAAACCGCCTTAGAGAAAGTAAATCATACATGAATGGAAGAAATGTGGGATTATTACAGCCTTCCCTGTGCCTTTAATTTCCAGTACCTGTACAACCCAGCCACTGACATCCAGCTTGGGTTAGCATATTCATAGGTATGTATCAATTCAGGGGAACATCCCTCTTTCAAAAATTGTGAATTGGAATATTCCATAAAAAGTGGTACAACTTCCGCCTGGTCCACATTTTTCTCATAATATGGTTTTATCCATTCCGCCCAGTCGTCAAGCTTGTAGGAAAGGCTATCCAAATGGTAGTCTACTGCATCGATGATTCCAAAATGAGTAAGGTACAATTCCTTTGGCTTTTCGCTTTTGATGATGGCAAGGGACTTTTTCCATTCTTCCAGATTGATATCAGGTGGAGGGCAGGGAGGCATCACCGGGCCTCCGGCGATCTTGACGCCTGCCACATCGCCTGTAAATATGATATCACCCATTTTCCAGGCTATGTGGTGGACAGCATGTCCAGGAGTGTGGAGGGATTTAATTTTTGTGGTACCGAATTCAAGTTCTTGCTTGTCTTCTACGCTGACCAATTGGTTGGTTGGGATAGGTTTCATTTTCCCCCAAAGCCTGTCCATGTCATCGCCATAAATTTGGGAAGCAGAATTCCAAAGTTTTTCCGGAGAGCCTAAATGTGGCGCGCCAAAAGGGTGAACATAAATTTTTGCCCCGGCTTCGGCTAGCTTCCACGCAGCTCCTGCATGGTCAAAATGGATATGTGTCAACAATACATGCTTGATATCCTCGAGAGTATATCCGCACTTGGATATCCCGCGGCTAAGTTGGTCAAATGTACTCGCCGGGCCGGTTTCAATGAGTATAGGACCTTCTGTGGTTTCTACCAAAAAGCTTGCGATGGCATCTTTCGTCTTTTGAAAATGCAGGTCAATGATTTTAATTTTTTCCATCATCCGAATAAGGTGTAATTCCCAAATTGGTCCATTGGGGATGTTTTGCGGATTATTCCGGGACTGTCGTTTGTGACCTGATTTACAAGCGGAGATACTGTGTAGCTCAACATGTCATCTGCCGAGTAGGTTGTCAGCATTTGAAGCAGGTTTGATTCCGAACTGTATTTGTCAAGCCACTTTTTCTCGTCTTCTTTTTTCAGAATAACAGGCATCCTGTCATGAACCTCGGAAACAAGCCTGTTGGGTTCGGTTGTCAAAATCAAAAAGGTATGGTTAATTTCCCCTTTTTCGTTTTCATATTCTTCCCAAATACCCGCAAAAGCGAAGGCTTCATTGTTGGCCATGGTGAAGCGATACGGGACTTTGGTTTTCTTCCCCAATTTTTTCCATTCATAAAAACCGTCTGCAGGCACCAGGCATCTTCTTTTTTCAAAAGAAGATTTAAAAGAAATTTTCTCATGTACCGTTTCTGCCTTGGCATTGATAAATTTTTGGGAAACAGGTTTGTTTTTAGCAAAATCCGGGGTAATTCCCCAATAAAAAAATGAAAATCCTTTTGGGCTTTCGGAAGTGATGACCGGCACAAGCTGGGTCGGAGCGATGTTGAAACGCGGTTTGAAATCGACCAGAATCTCTGCCTGAAATCTTTCTTCCAATTCAATTTTACTTTTGCTGAGGGAATATCTGCCGCACATGTTAATGGTTTTTCTGAAAATTACTGATCTGATGTGATAAATTCAAACGCCCTTTTTTCGGACCAATAAATATCGGCCTTCTTTCTCGGACTAAAGCCAACATGTCCACCATATTTTGGAAAATCCATCCATACCTGTTCTAACTTTCTTCCCAAAGATATTGGGAAGCATCGGTCACTTAGAAATGGATCATTCTGGGCATTCAGAATCAAAGAAGGGACTTCAATTTGATCAAGGAAATACAAGGAAGAATTCTGCTCATAATAATCGTGGGCATCATCAAATCCATGCAATGGGCCGGTATAATGATCATCAAAATCCTGAAGTGATTTGATCTTTCTCAACATGCCGGTAGGGATTTCATCAGGAAATTTCATTGCTTTTCTGATAACTTTTTCTTTTAAGGTTTTCAAAAATCTCTTGGCGTACATGATATTTTCTCCTGTAGAGATTTTAATGCATGCGGATTCTAAGTGCAGAGGAACAGAAATAGCCACGGCTTTTTTGATTTTTGGAGTTCTGGCTCTTTTTTCTCCAAGGTATTTTAAGGTAAGATTTCCACCCAAACTGAAACCGATCAAATAGACGGATTCATATTTTTGGGAAGCATGTCCCACCACAAAATCCAGGTCATAAGTGGCTCCTGAATGGTAAAAAATAGGTTTGTTGTTCAATTCTTCACTGCATCCGCGGAAGTTCCAATTAAGCACATCAAATCCATTTGCAAAAAAATGTCTTGCCATTCCCGTCATGTAAGGCCGCTGACTATTTCCCTCCAATCCATGGCTTATTATGATCAGTTTTTTGGAGGAATTTCTCAACCAATCCAAGTCCAAAAAATCCCCATCAGGGGTATTAACTCTTTCTCTTTCAAAAGGTAAGGAGCGTGGATCTCTGAATAAACTTGGGATTATGGTCTGCAAATGACCATTGAAAAGCCATTTTGGATATTCGTAATCTGTTTTTTTTACAACAGGCATTTTAAAACAAAATCATCAATTCTGAACTTATCAAACCTGAAAATACTACTATTATATTTGAATCTAGACATTTTAAGAACTATTTTTGGACTCCTTAAAATTTGACTAGGATATAATCAACTTATGGCCGAGATAATACGAATGCCCAAAATGAGCGATACCATGGAAGAAGGGGTGATCGCAGCGTGGTTGAAAAAAGTAGGAGATGCAGTAAAGCCAGGAGATATACTTGCTGAAGTGGAAACCGATAAGGCCACCATGGAACTTGAATCTTATGAAGAAGGTGTTTTGCTATACATCGGTGTTGAGGAAAAAAACGCTGTGGCAGTCAATGGGGTAATTGCCATTATTGGAGAAAAAGGTGAAGATATAGATTCCTTACTAAAGGATATAGAAGGTGGTGATGCACCCACTCCTAAAGCTGAAGAGAAAAAAGAAGAAAAAACTGAAACTCCTAAGGAAGAAAAAGCTGCCCCTGCTCCTCAAAAAGCTGAAGCTCCAAAGGAATCTATCGATGTCTCCGGGATCAATGCGACCGTATTGACCATGCCTAAGATGTCTGATACCATGACCGAGGGCACGATAGCCTCTTGGTTGAAAAAAGTAGGAGATACCATCAAATCCGGTGATATCATAGCAGAAGTAGAGACTGATAAGGCCACGATGGAACTTGAATCATACGATGATGGAGTATTGCTTTATATCGGTGTGGAAGAAGGTAATGCTGTCGAAGTTGATGGTGTTATAGCTATTGTTGGTGAAAAAGGTGCTGATTATGAGAAATTGCTAAAGGCTCACAAAGCAAAATCCGGAGGTGCAGAAGCTCCTGCTCCTGAGGAGAAGAAGGAAGAAAAGCCTGCTGCTACTGAAGCAAAAGCTCCTGAAACCAAGCCATCAGAAACCAAGCCTGCTGAAGCTTCTGCTCCAACCTCATCATCTGAAAACGGACGGGTTATAGCTTCTCCCTTGGCCAAGAAAATGGCTTCTGACAAGGGAATAGATATTGCTTTGGTAAAAGGAAGCGGTGAAGGTGGAAGAATTATCAAAAGAGATGTGGAATCCTTCGATCCAGCCTCCGTAAAACCTGTCGCTTCTCAAGCAACAGCTGCTACTAGTGCCGCAGCTTCAGCACCTGCATTGGGTCAGGAATCTTTCAGAGAAGAGAAAGTTTCCCAGATGAGAAAGGTCATTGCCAAGAGATTGGCTGAAAGCAAGTTTGGCGCACCGCATTTTTACCTTACCATGGAAATCAACATGGATAAGGCCATCGCCTCAAGACAGAGTATGAACGAAGTTTCTCCGGTGAAAATTTCCTTCAATGATTTTGTGATCAAAGCTTCAGCAATGGCTTTGAAACAACATCCAAAAGTGAATTCTTCTTGGTTGGGGGATAAAATCAGATACAATGACCATATCCATATCGGCATGGCGGTAGCCGTGGAGGAAGGATTATTGGTTCCTGTGATCCGATTTGCGGATATCAAGTCATTATCGCAGATTTCTACCGAAGCCAAGACATTGGGAGGGAAAGCCAAAAACAAAGAATTGCAACCGAAAGATTGGGAAGGGAATACATTTACCATTTCCAACTTGGGGATGTTCGGAATCGATGAGTTCACAGCCATCATCAATCCACCTGATGCATGTATCCTAGCTGTCGGAGGGATCAAAGAAACCGTGATCGTGAAAAACGGTCAGATGCAGATCGGAAATATCATGAAAGTGACGCTTTCCTGTGACCACAGAGTAGTGGACGGAGCTGTCGGTTCTGCCTTCTTGCTTACTTTGAAAGGTCTGCTCGAAGATCCCGTCAGGATGTTGATCTAACAGAAAAAACAAATACTGTCAAAAAGTCCTGTTTTCACGGGACTTTTTGCTTTTGTATGGTTGTTGAGGTTAGAAGGTTTTAAAAGTTAATAGGTTGAAAAGTTGTCGGGATGCCACCTTCGCTCTTCAATCTCATGTCTCACGTCTCATATCTCTTGTCTAATAAATAATGGAAAAAATAAAATCAACAACCGTAGTCGCTATCAAACACAACGGGGAAGTAGTCATCGGTGCAGACGGTCAGGCTACCTTAGGAAATACAATTGCAAAAAGCACGGTCAATAAAATCAGAAAATTACAGGGTGGAAAAATCGTCACAGGATTTGCAGGTTCTACCGCAGATGCATTTACCCTATTGGAGAAGTTCGAGGAAAAGATGGGTGCTTATGGCAACAACATGAAAAGAGCTGCTGTAGAACTCGCCAAAGAATGGCGGACAGACCGCATGCTCAGCAAACTTGAAGCCATGATGATAGTGGCTGATGCGGTGGATATTCTCATTATTTCAGGTAACGGTGATGTGATCGAACCGGACATGGAGATCGCTTCCATCGGTTCGGGAAGCATGTATGCCCAATCTGCGGCCAGAGCCCTCAAGAAATTTGCTCCCCAACTTACTGCAGAAGAGATGGTCAGAGAAAGCCTAGGCATCGCTGCCGATGTCTGTATCTACACCAACCATAATCTGGTGGTGGAAAAAGTGGTGAAATAATTTCTTTTAAATTTTGCCCTTCGACAGCGCTCAGGGAACGCATTTCATAAAAAAAAGTAAAGGAGGAGAATGGAATGGGCTTCGCCCTTTTATTCTCCCCCCTCATTGAATTATAATTGGACCCTGAGCGAAGTCAAAGGGATATTTTTTGAATTTTTGTTTAATATCTATAAAGTGTCGTAAGTCTAAAGGCACATATCGAATTGGATTACCATCCTTTCATGCGAGTTTAACAAAGTTATCTTCAAGTTTTACGTTAAAGTTTATCTCTGCTTTCAAAGCTTTAAACACTTTCAAAATGGTATCAATTGTAGCACTGTTGGCACTGCTTTCAAGTTTGGAAATTTGGGCTTTTTGCACGCCAATAAGCTTCCCAAGTTCTTCTTGTGTCAAATTCCGTTCTTGCCTAGCTGCTTTGATCATTTTCCCCAAAACATCCATACGAAGTTCATATTCGTATTCGTCACGGTCAACCGTTCCTACTTTACCGATATACTTGTCCTTCATTTCGGCAAGCGAGTATGTCTTGATCTGTTTGGTTGTCATATGATTAATTTTTCTATTTGTTTCGAAAATAATTATCCTTTAATCTAATTGCTCTGTCGATTTCGCTTTTTGGCACTTTGTCAACCTTTTTTATAAAACCATGGGTCGCAACAACCAAAGTTTTTTTGTTATTTGATTTATCCCAAAAGGCAAGAAGCCTAATTTGAAGTCCTGCGTATTTTGTACGAAACTCCCAAATGTCATTTTGAAGTTTCTTTAAAAGTTTTGGGTCATTGGTCTGTTCAGCAAGGTCAATATTGTAAAAGATTTTTTTGATGGCCTTAAGATCAAGTCCTGAAATGAACTCGTTTGCTTCTTCTAAAAATTTTGTCTCGAAATACCTCATTAAATATTTGTTAAACATTACAAAAATACATAATGTTTCCATATTTAGAAACCTTAATTAAAATTATTTCTCTCAGCTTTTAATTTTCGAAAGACCTTTTGAATGTGATCATTCAGAATGTCTTTTTTTTGGTTTTTGGAAATTTCTGTCTTCTCAACAATGTCCTTGGAAAATCAACAGGTTTCGTTGTCAAAAGTTGAGGAAATTGTTTTTTTTATTGAAAGAAAGAGAATTAAAAGGATACCAATTCTTCTAGTCAGGAACAAGTTGAATAGCTATTTGCGCAAAGGCTGTCCCTGTGAATCCAACCTTTTTTTCTTACTCCTTCGTAATTAACAACTATAAGAACCCACTCCTTTTTAAAATCTAAAATTGTGATAAATCCTGGATTCCAATTTTTCAGGAGAATTTTATTTTCTTCCTCTATATTCGGATGAGAATACAATAACAAATCCATTGGAAAACGTTCACTCTTATGGTACGCTCCCACATAATCGGCAGATTTTATCCAACCATTTAATTGTTCCTCACTCATTTCTAATCCTATTTGCACTCGGAAAAAGTCCTTCTTAACCTCAATAATTTTAAGGATAATTAGATTTTCGGATATCGTGTCGTTTTGGATTGTTTCAATGAATTTGCCTTTCGGATTATCATAGATTTTTACTTTATCGATAAATTTCCAATTAATAACTGCATCCAATCCTTCATTTTGAGAGAAAGATAAGAAGCTGTGAATTAGAAAAATTGTTATAAAACTGATTTTCATGAGCGCTTTGTCTTCAACTTGCTTTCTCTTGACTATTGGAAAAGCCCTCCAATTTAAAAACCCTTTCCCCATTTCTATAGACCCAACCCCATAAAACTAAAATAATTTTTTATAATCCTGTTGGATTTGTGCTGCTTTTCTAAACTTCATATCCCTTTTCTAGGTTATGTCTCCAGTAAACAATACCAACCATGGAAAAAGCACCCGCCAAGAAAACTGCCAAAGTAGATCAAAAGACAAAAATCATAACCGGATACGTCGAATACGTATTGGAACACGGTAAGCAACCGGCTTCGGTATTCAAGTTTGCCAAGGAATTGAAGATGAAAGAGGAGGAATTTTACACCTACTTCACTTCTTTCGAATCCATCAAATCAGCCGTTTGGGCAAAGCTTTTTGACGACACCATCGGAAACTTGGAATCTCAGGAAGTTTATAAAGAGTATAGCGCCCGTGAAAAACTGCTTGGTTTTCTGTTCACTTTGGTGGAAGAACTCAAGAAAAACAGGTCATATCTGCTGTCTCTGTACGGAGGCAACAAAGGCATAAAAAATATCCTTCCCACTGAAGCCAAAACTTTCAGGCATAAGTTCAAGGACTTTGCCAATGAGATCATTTTGGAAGGAAAAGAAACGGAAGAAATCGCAAGCAGACCGATCATTTCAGACAGATACGATGAAGCACTTTGGCTTCAGGTTTGGTTTGTGTTCCAGTTTTGGATCAAAGACAGTTCCCCTTCATTCGAAAAAACAGACGCGGCCATTGAGAAATCCGTCAACCTTGCTTTTGACCTTATGGGAAAAAGCGCCATTGATTCTTTCATCGATTTTGCCAAGTTTTTGTACCAAAATAAGTAATCAGTAACACCATGGAAAGCAAAGTGAAGGAGCAACAGAGTATCCCAACATCCAAAGTACAGCGTGCGGCGAAGTTTATCAGTACAGGTGCCAAAGTCGGAGGCAATTACATGAAGCATTATGCCAAAAAGGTCGTCAACCCTTCGATGACGAAGGAGGAGCTTCATACCAACAACGCCACCGATATCTACAATTCTCTGAGTGAATTGAAAGGTTCTGCTCTCAAAGTGGCGCAGATGATGTCCATGGACAAGAATATCCTCCCAAGGGCTTATCAGGATAAGTTTACCATGGCGCAATACAGTGCACCGCCTTTGTCTTATCCTTTGGTAGTGAAGACTTTTCAAAAGTATTTTGGAAAAAGTCCGGAGCAGATTTACGATACATTTACCCGGTCAGCGGTCAATGCCGCCTCCATCGGTCAGGTGCACCAAGCGATCCAAAACGGCAAAAAACTCGCAGTTAAAATCCAATATCCCGGTGTGGCGGATTCGGTAAGTTCTGATTTGAAATTGGTTCGTCCTTTTGCCTTGCGTCTTCTCAATATGAATGAAAAGGAACTCGACCACTACATGGCGGAAGTCGAGGAGAAATTGTTGGAGGAGACAGATTATGTACTCGAAGTGCAGAGATCTAAAGAAATCTCCGGTGCCTGCAGCCATATCGAAGACCTCGTTTTCCCGACATATTATGAAAACCTGAGCTCTGACCGCATCATCACGATGGATTGGATAGAAGGAAAGCATATCAAAGAATGGCTTGAAACCAATCCTACCCAAGAGCAAAAAAACAGAATCGGGCAGGCACTTTGGGACTTTTACCACCATCAGGTGCATAATCTGATGCAGGTTCACGCCGATCCACATCCTGGAAACTTCATCATCCAAAACAATGACAAACTCGGAATCATCGATTTTGGCTGTGTCAAAGTCATACCTGAGGATTTCTATAAAGGCTATTTTTCATTGATCAAAAGGGAATTATTGATCAATGAGGATGAATTGAATGAGATCTTCTACGGGTTGGAATTTATCAGTGACAAGGATACTGACGTAGAAAAAGTTTATTTCAAGAATATATTCAAGGACATGATCTCTTTGTTGGGGAAACCTTTCCATGTGGATACTTTCGATTTTGCGGACAACAGCTATTTCGAGCAGATTTTCCAATTGGGAGACAGGATTTCCAATGACAAGATGTTCAGAAAATCCCGTCAGGCCCGCGGTTCACGTCACGGTTTGTATATCAACAGGACTTATTTTGGAATTTATAATCTGTTGAATCAATTGGAAGCCAATATCGTCACCACCAAGCCGGAATGGCTGAAATAATGTACATTAGTTTTCTTTGAATTTCAGTAAAGGGGATTATCTCGAAAATATCGTCAGCTTTTTCATGGACCAAGGATGGTCTCCTTTACTGTTTGTTTCTATTTTTAGGAAGCTTGATTTTCCCTGAGGTTCCCAAGTCAATGTATTTAACCCAGGTCTTCCTTTTTCCTCTGCGACTTTGGTCCAAGAATTCCCATCAGAAGAAATAAATACTGAATAGCTTATAGGGAACTCATCTTTTCCTGAGTCAAATTGAACCTCCGTCAGGGGTTGGGGATTAGGCAACTGGACTATAAACCACATCCCCGGTTCTTGTGAAGTTTCTGTTTTCCAGCCTTTAAATGAAAATGCATAGGATGGATCTTTTGTCGAACCCACCCCTGACAAAGCTGTGCTACTTGCCTTTATTTTCCAGTTGTCCTTATAGTTTAATGACTTAGGAATTTCCCCCATCAACTCCTCAAAGGTATATGGGTTTTTTCTTTTTGCTGTTTCCGTTCTGATTTTGGAGACGAATTCGGGAGTCACAAATGTCCCTGTGTTTCCAAAATCATTTCTAATATAGGAAACAACCGATGCGATATACGCATCGTCGTTGGAATCCATAGCAATCATCACCCCTTCGTATTCTTTGGAATCAATTGCGCCCTTTAGCCCATGCAGCATTACTTTGACGGCATATTCGGGATGACCCAGGATTCTTTGCGAACCTGAAAAAGGAGGTGCGATCAATCGGCCTTCTCCGGCTGGCGATCCCAAACCTTTTGGCCCATGGCAGGTCGAACAGTAATTGTCATAGATAGATTTTCCTTTTACAAAAAGAGCCAACTCATTTTTCTCAAATCTTGTTTCCGATGCTTTTTTGGCCTCCTCCATTTTCTCCAAGAGTTGACTTCCGATAATCTGGATCCCATTAGAAGTATTTTTTTTCATTGTTTCTTTGATCAATTTCTCCAATTGATCAATATTGAGGACATTGGCACTCAGTAGGGACTGAATGGCCACCTCCGGATTATTATCCATAGAGGCATTTACATAAAGTTCAGAAATACTTTTGTCTCCATATTTATAAAGTGTCTCTGAAGCACGCAGTCCTTGCATCCTTATTTTGGGATTTGGATCAAGCCAAAATTTCCTGACCAAGTCAGATTTTAATTCCCCCAACCCTTCCAAGGTCCACAGTGCATGAATTCTAGCCAATTCATTTGATGAAGTGCTTGCGATTTTGATCAAATCTGGAACAATGGATTTGTCCTGATTGAGGATAAGAGTTTGTTGGGCCATGTCCCGCCACCATCCATTCGGATGCTCCAAATGACGGATCAATTCCTTGGATGATTCCTCATACATCCTTGGTTTTTGGGTGTTTCTTGGCATGCCTTCAAAGGAAATCCTCCAAATCCGGCCATTGCCGACGATATCATCCATTTGATATTGTTGGATTTTTGTCCGCAGGTAGCTGCCTTCCTGTGTCCATTCTCCTTCTTGGATTATTCCCCGATACATATCCACGATGTAAAGTGTACCATCAGGTGCGGTTGCCATATCCACAGGTCTAAACAATGGATCTGTGGACTGTATAAATTCTGAACTTTCCTCAACATACCTATTTTGTAGATAAGAAAGCCCATCCACTTTTTCTGTTCCAATTCTTCTCACCAACCTTCCTACAGGCTCACCATATATATAATCTCCCACCAGGTCTTTGGGCAGTCGGTCTCCTCTGAATACATCATTTCCGGCTGCTCCTGTCACATTTGACAATGAACCATCCGGTTTTGCTTCCTGCATTCCCGGCTGAAAATCCGCCAAACGAACAAGACTGTAAGGAATTCTAAATCCATCTTTCAGTGCTCCTTTTACCTGGAAGTTTCCATAGACTATTGGAAACTGAAATCCCTGTAAAACCCCACCTGCTCCATCTTGGAAAAAAACTGTACCGTAGTCATCTTGTGTGACTCCCCATTGTCCCCATGGATTTCCGCTTGGTTCCTGTATCACTCCGGTTGGCGTCCACCGAATCCGCTTATTGTTGTAAGTGCTGTACATCCAATTGTCCAAAGCCCAAGTCATAAAGCTGATCTGATGCTCGACATTGCCTGACCTTCCCAATCCGGATGCAAAAAGTTCTTTTTTATCAGCCTTACCGTCTGCATCAGTATCGGTATATCGGTACACATGGTCTTCATTGGATTCCATGGACAAAATGCTGTTTGGGCCAAAAGGAACCACAAACCTTGGAAATACAAGGCTGTCCAAAAAGACAATACCCGTTTCATAAACCCCATCTTCATCCAAATCTTCCCAACGGGAGATGCGTGAGGTAGGTAAAAGTTCTCCAGTGGCATCCAAATCCTGCATATAGGACCTGAGTTCTAGGACATACATCCTTCCATTTCCATCAAATTGGATAGCAGCAGGTTCGCGTATCTGTGGTTCAGATAAGACAGGATTTATTCTGTATCTCGGTTTTAGGATAAAAGATCTCTTTTGTTCATTGGCGGAGACCGGGACGATTGGTGGTTTTGGGCTGAGGTCTATACCTTTCCAAATTTTTGATTCAAGATCTGCCCCTTCAGGAATGCTGATAATAGGGTAGGGCTCAGATAAGCGCTTTGGATCCATGGATTCAGCGGGAGAAACATCAAACGGTGACCTTTCTGGTTTTTGACATCCAAAAGTAAAACCAATCAGAAGAACACTTGAAACAATTATTTTATTCAGATATCCCATAAATGCCAAACATGAAAGCGGTGAATTTTATTTGTAAAATCCTCATGAATCAATCCCTTGTGGAGAATTACCCAAAACTTATTTCAAGTTATTCCAAGATTTGATAGATAACAAACTTAGATTTTACATCCATTTTATATTCAATAGAAATGTTAAAAGTAAAAATATTTGCTTTTTCTTAATTTTATGATTTTTTTCATAAAGTTATTTAAAGTTTATTAAAAAATTCGATCAACCTATTATCACTTATGATTTTCAAAACAAATTCGATTTTGGCTTTCAGTTTGGTTTTTATACTGCTTTTGGGATGTGAATCCAAAACCATCGAGGAAGAAGCTTCCGAAAACCAAAAAACGGCAGTGATGGCATACTATGTGCCTGAGAAGGATTATAAACCCGAACTGATTCCTGTTGAAAAATTGACCCACATCATTTTTTCATTTACCAAAGTAATTGATGGGGAAATGAAATTCAGTAAACCGGAGATTTCAGGGCCTAAATTGGAAGCTTTGGTCAGACAAAAGGAAAGGAATCCGGGCCTGAAGGTGATGGTGGCTTGTGGAGGTTGGGGTGCCGATGGATTTTCGGATATGGCCTTGACTGCCGAAAGCCGGACAAAATTTATCCAAAGCACCAGAGATTTGATAGAGAAATTCCAAGTGGACGGGATCGATATGGATTGGGAATATCCGGGTATTTCTGGAGCAGGAACCAAAGCAAGGCCTGAAGATACCCGTAACTTTACCCAACTGATGAAAGGGCTCAGGGAAATGCTTGATACTTTTGATGAACCTAAGGTCTTGACATTTGCTTCAGCAGGTTGGGAGCGATATTATGATTTTGTAGATGTAAGTGAAGTCATGAAATATGCTGATTTTATGAATGTGATGACTTATGACCAAGTTTCGGGTGAGTCCATTTATACAGGACACCACACACCCCTAGGCCACGTATCCAATGATGACATCAATGGAACTCCTTTTCAGGCACATTTGGACAGCTTGTTTGAGGCAGGTAAAAGTCCTGACAAAGGACCCCGTTCGGTGGAGAAGATTGTTAATTTCTTGATTCAGAAAGGGGTAAGACCTGAACAGATCATCATCGGGGCAGCTTTTTATGGAAGGGTGTGGAAAGGTGTGCCACCAATAAATCAAGGTTTATACCAAAAGAGCAAGGGTATCCATATAGGTTGGCTCGCTTATCATCAGATCCGCAACAGGTATGAATCTGATAGTAGTTTTCAAAGATTTTGGGATGACAAGGCAAAGGCCCCTTACATGTATCAAAGCTTGGATAGCCTGTTGGTTTCCTATGACGATACCGTATCCGTAGCTCTCAAAACCCGTTTTGCCATGAATAATAAACTTGGTGGCATTATGTTTTGGGAACTTGGAAATGACACCAAGGAGTCAGGCAGTCTTTTGGATGCCATCTTTGTCGAATCCCAAAAATAAATAGGTCAACACACCGTTTGAATTGCTTTAACCGGTATTCCATCCTCTTGATCATTCCAACGGGTTTTCATTGGGGCTTTGGGTTAAAGCTGATTCAATTCAAAATGGATGGATGCTAAAACATATTGGACCTCTCAGGGAGATATATTTATACTTTAGCATCCATCTTTTTTACTTTCCTGAATAGGTGATTTTATAAATGCAATTTGCCATATCATCTGATACCAACATGCTGCCGTCAGGCATCTGAAGGACATCTACAGGTCTTCCCCAGACATCCTGGGAGGCATCATCGAGCCAACCTTCAGCAAAAACTTCCTGCTTTACCACGTTTTGGTTTGCATCCAAGACAACTCGGGTAAGGTTGTAACCCGACTTTTTGCTTCTGTTCCAAGAGCCGTGTTTGGCTAGGATGATGTTGTTTTTGTAGGTAGCCGGAAATTGGTTGCCTGTATAAAACCGCATTCCCAAAGGCGCAGTGTGGGCTCCTAATTTGGCTTTGGGAGCCGTATAGGCAGATTTGTCTTTTCCTTTACTTCCAAACTCAGGATCTTTGACATCTCCGGCATGCCAATACGGGTATCCGAAGTGCATGCCTTTTTGGGGAGCGTGGTTGAGTTCACAGTCAGGCACATCGTCACCCATCATGTCACGTCCATTCTCAGTAAACCAAAGTTCCTTGGAAGTCGGATGCCAAGCAAATCCCACTGAATTTCTAACTCCTTTAGCAAAAATTTCAGGTTGGATATTGGTTGATTTGACATCAATACGCGTGATTGAGGCGAAGATCTCTTCCGGTTCGCAGATGTTGCACGGAGCGCCAATCGGCACATAAAGCAAGCCATCCGGACCAAAAGCGATGAATTTCCATCCATGATGGGCTTTGTCGGGAAACTTGTCATAGACCACTTCAAAAACAGGTTTATCCAGCGTTTTTTCAATATTTCTAAATCTCAAAACCCTACTGACTTCCGCTACATAGAGGTCGCCATCCTTGAAAGCGACACCGTTTGGCATCCGCAATCCTTCAGCAAGGGTATATTTTTTATCAGCCTTTCCGTCCTTGTTGGTATCGATCAAGGCATAGACATTTTTACCTTGTCTGTTGCCTACGAAAATGATGCTGCCGTCGCCATTCATTGCTAGTGAGCGCGCGTCAGGAACATCTTCAGCCCAAACACTGATCTGAAATCCTGCCGGAAGCTTGATTTTTTCCAGTTGGATATCACTTTTTTTGCTGCTTTGGGCATTGCAGGACAGGCTGATGACTGAGAGGCAGAGTATGATGATTATTTTGCGCATGGTGGTTTTGGTTTTTTGGTTAACCCTCCAAGGATTTTGAACCCTTTGGACGTTTTCATTTACAACCTCCAAGTTATCGAAAATTAAAAGTCCAGACACTTTCTCAGTAATATTTGCAACGAAATCATTTATAAACGGGAGTTTGGTTATTTTTGCAGCATGTTATCAATTAATAATCTTTCTTACTTTATCGGAGGCCGGGCGCTTTACGAAAATGCCGCTCTCCATATCAAACCTAAAGACAAAATCGGATTGGTCGGTCTCAACGGAACCGGCAAGTCGACTTTGCTCAAAATCATCAATGGAGATATCCAGCCGAGTTCAGGGGAAGTCCAAAAAGCCAAGGATTGTACCATCGGTTTTTTGAACCAGGATTTGCTTTCTTACCAATCAGAAGACAGTATTTTGGATGTGGCTTTGGAAGCTTTCAAAGAGACACTCCAACTCGAACAAGAAATAGAAAATGTACTCCATCAGATGGAAACGGACCATTCTGATGAGATTATCAATAAATTGGCAAGGTTGCAGGACCAGTTTGAAGCCAATGAAGGCTATACCATCAAGGCCAAAGCGGAAGAGGTTTTGGAAGGGATCGGTTTCAACACAAAAGACCTCGGAAGACCGCTGAAAACTTTTTCCGGGGGATGGAGAATGAGGGTGATGCTTGCCAAGTTGCTTTTGGAAAAGCCTTCTTTGCTGATGCTCGATGAACCTACCAACCACTTGGATTTGCCTTCCATCCAATGGGTGGAAAATTACCTCAAAAATTATGAAGGTGCTGTCGTTGTGGTTTCCCACGATCAGGACTTTTTGGACAATTGTGTCGATATCACTGTGGAGGTGTCAAATGGATCGTTGACGTCCTATTCCGGAAATTATTCTTTCTACCAAGAGGAAAAGAAGGAAAGGATGGAAATTCAGCAAAACGCCTACGAAAACCAGCAGCAGATGATCAAGCAGACGGAACGTTTTATCGAACGCTTCCGTGCCAAAGCCACCAAATCCAATCAGGTGCAATCTAGGATCAAAGCCTTGGACAGGCTCGACCGGGTCAATGAAGTGGTGGATGACAATATCTCTGTGAATTTCAAATTTAAATTTTCCCAAAAATCAGGAAGGGATGTGGTTGTTTTGGACCACGTGTCCAAAGCTTATGGGGACTTGGTGATCTTGAAAGACACCACTGCAAGGATAGAAAGAGGGGATAAGATCGCTTTGATCGGAGCCAATGGAAAAGGTAAATCCACGCTTTTGAGGATTGTCGACGGTACCGAACCGATCAAAGGAAAGCGCGAACAGGGACACAATGTCATCAAGTCGTTCTATGCGCAGCACCAACTCGAGGCATTGAATGTCGACAATGAAATCCTTCAGGAAATGGTGCAGGCCGGTTCCAAAAAGACCGAAACCGAACTCAGAAATGTGTTGGGTTGCTTTTTGTTTACCAATGAAGATGTGTTCAAAAAAATCAAAGTCCTTTCGGGAGGAGAAAAGTCTAGGGTTGCTTTGGCCAAAACGATGATTTCGGAAGCGAACTTTCTACTTTTGGATGAACCGACTAACCACCTTGACATCCAATCTGTCAACATCCTGATCCAGGCGATGGAGCAATATGAGGGAACTTTCATCACCGTTTCCCATGACAGGCACTTTATCCGTGGTGTGGCCAACAAAATCTGGTATATCGAAGAAAACAAGGTCAAAGAATACCCCGGAACTTACGATGAGTTTGTCTATTGGAAATCCCAACAGGTCCCTTCAACAACCGAAACCAAGCAAGATTCCAAACCAAAACAGGATACCCGAAAAAAGGAATTGAGTATCACTGAGGTGAATGAGGCAAAGAAAAACCTGAAGAAGAAAGAACAAGAGCTTGCCTTTATCGAGGAAAAAATCCTTCAGATCGAAACAAAAAAATCAGAGTTGGAGAAAAAAATGGCCGATCCAGTCGTTTTTTCAGACAATAAAAAAATGGAGGAAGTCAATCAATCCTATCAAAAACTCAAAAACCAAGAAGCTGAACTCAACCAAAATTGGGAGACTTTGGTAGAGGAGATTGGTTCTTTGCAGGAGGCGGCTTCTTTGGCATAATTTTTTATATTGAGTCAAAAAAACCAAAGACCATGCGTAAGCCTATCGCCCTTCTGATTTTCTGTTTTACTTTTCCTTCTTTCCTTTTTGCCCAAAAAGTATTCGAGGACAAAGTATTTGAAGAAAATATCCAATCGGTGAGGCTTTTTCCGGCTTCTTCGGAATTTGGAGCGCAGATGACTTCACCAGTGATTGAGTTGAATTCGGGAATGGCAATGCAGTTGGTCTTTGATGATTTGGCCTATGACCCGGATCAGTATTCTGCCAAAATCATCCATTGCAACTTTGATTGGACACCTTCGGACCTCAAAGAACCGGAATACCTGACCCAATACAATGAATTCAATATTCTTGATTTCAGCTATTCAATTGACACAAGAATTCCCTATCTCCAATACAATTTTGTTTTACCCAAGGTTACCAAGTCAGGTAATTATGCCATCATGGTTTACAGAGGGAGAGACCAAAAGCAGGTTGTGTTAACCAAAAGGTTTATGGTATTCCAAAGGATTTTGACCGTAGCTGCAAAGGTTGTTCCGCCAAGCCAAACTGAAAACCGGCGTGAAGTCCAACAGATCAATGTCAATATCAATTATAAAGCTAGGGAATTGTTTGATCCAAAAAACAACCTGAAAGTCATGATCCGGCAAAACCAACGTTGGGACAATACCAAATTGCTTAAAACGCCAACAATGATCCGGGAGGATATCAAAATGATCGAATACCAGCTTTTTGACGGCAGCAATGTGTTTTGGGCAGGGAATGAATTCAGATTTATTGACTTGAGATTTGTCAGGTCAAAAGGCCTGAATGTCAAAGCCATCAAAATGGAGGAGGATGTCGTCTATGCCGAAGCAGGAATTGATAAACCTAGGCCTCAGGGCGTTTATTCAGAATACCTTGACCTCAATGGCCAATATGGTGTAATGAACCTTGAGAGGAGAAATTACGAGCTTGAAAGCGAATATATGTTGGTGACTTTTAACCTACAGGCTGAACCAGGCAATGAAGCTCCATTTATCGTCGGATCAATGACTAAATGGGGAAATGATCCCACTTCAAAAATGGTCTATAATAAGTCCACCAAAAATTTTGAGGCAACTTTACTTTTGAAGCAAGGATGGTACGATTACCAGTATGCCTATAAAACCACGGATGGCTGGAACATGACGCCGTTTGAAGGAAACTACTTCGAAACAGAAAACGAGTATGAGGTATTTATCTATTTCAGAGACATGGGCTCGAGGTATGACGAACTGATCAGCTACACCAACCTCAATCCAAATAAGAGGAGGCTTTAGGGATCAAAAAGTTTAAAGGTTGGGAAAGTTTTAATGTTGGCGAAACAATTGAGTTTTTTTTGAAATGATGTAAATTTCCCCATCTTACGAAGCATTACACACCTTCTGCCAACAACAATCCAATGAAAACCCAAGGCATAAAAGTAAAACCACGTCTAATCCGTGGCCTTTTTTTAGCAATATTTTTTGCCTTATTATTTGGCTGCAAAAATGAAAATACCGGCCAAACTGAGGAGAATAAGCTACCAAACATTGTCATCATTTACATGGATGATTTGGGATATGGTGATCTGGGGGCTTACGGTGCCACCGAATTGCAGACTCCCAATATGGACAGGTTGGCCAATGAAGGTATGAAGTTCACCAATGCCTATGCTACCTCCGCCACCTGTACGCCCAGCAGGTATGCTTTGCTCACCGGAATCTATCCATGGAGAAATGAAAATGCCAAAATCTTGCCCGGTACCGCCCCCTTGTTGATTGGGGTTGATCAGATGACGATTCCAAAAATGTTGAAAACCAAAGGCTATCATACCGGAATTGTAGGCAAATGGCACTTGGGCCTGGGTGAAGGAAATGTGGTTTGGAATCAGCGCGTTTCACCCGGACCCAATGAGGTTGGGTTTGATTATGCCTATATCATGGCTGCGACGCAGGATCGGGTGCCGACCGTTTATATAGAAAATGGGCTTGTAGTCGGTTTGGAAGCCGATGATCCCATTCTGGTGGATTACGACAAAAACTTTGAAGGTGAACCAACGGGTTTGGACAATCCTGAACTGATCAAAATGAAATGGCATCACGGCCATAACAATAGCATTGTCAACGGTATCCCACGGATCGGTTTTATGAAAGGAGGAGAAAAAGCCAAATGGGTAGATGAGGGTATGGCAGACCATTTTCTGATCAAAGCCCAGGAGTATATCCGTGAAAGGAAAAATGAAGAAAATCCATTTTTCCTTTATTTCGCGATGCAGCAGCCACATGTGCCCAGAACTCCTCACCCGAGATTTGTAGGAAAATCAGGAATGGGTCCAAGGGGAGACGTGATTTTGGAAGCTGACTGGGCCATTGGAGAATTGCTGAAGACTTTGGGAGAAGCTGGGATTTTGGAAAATACCTTGGTGATTTTTTCTTCAGACAATGGCCCTGTTCTGAATGATGGTTACTACGATGATGCCGTCGAGAAAATAGGAAATCATAAACCTGCAGGAATCCTGAGAGGGGGGAAGTACAGCCTTTTTGAGGCAGGAACCAAGGTTCCATTTATGACTTATTGGAAAGGGAAAATCAAACCCGGGGTATCAAATGCCCTGGTGTCCCAATTGGACTTGTTCACTTCCTTGTCCAAGCTTGTAGGGAGTGAAATTACCACCGATGACAGCAAGGACTTGCTGTCAGTCCTGATGGGAGAATCAGATCATGGAAGAGAAGAATTGATTTTGGAGGCTACCACCAAGACAGCCCTTCGCAGCGGGGATTATATCATGATACCTCCTTATCAAGGTCCTGCAGTAAATCAATCCGTCAATATAGAACTGGGAAATGATATTGAATACCAACTCTATAACCTCAAGTCAGATCCAGGCCAAAAAAATAACATTGCTGCGGTAGAACCCGAAATGCTTGAGAAACTGAAGAAAAGATTTGAAGAATTGAGAGGTGTTGGATCAGGAAATATTGAACAATTGGAATTGAAATAAACCTTCGATAAAAAAAATTAAGGGCCAAGGATAGCGTACTCTCATCCACTGTCAATGGCCCTCTCGGGAAAATATTTCCCTATTGCCTTAATTGGATTCCAATGGTGAAAGTTCGAAATTCAAACCTTCAACATAATCCCCTTCAGCAAGGGCCTTGATTTCAAACTCGAGGACTTTTTGGACTATTCTTGCCTGCATGAAATCCAACTGTGCTTCGTCAATTTCTAGTGTGTATTTGCCAGGAAGGAGTGAGTAAGTATAGAATCCACCATCAGAGAAGGTCCGGATTGTTTCCAAAATATTCTCTTCCCCTGATTTTTTGAGGTGTATTCTCAAACCCCCAAGACCCTCTTGCCCTCCGTTCTTGTGAATGATTGCCATTCCTTCAATCATTCCTGTTCTATACAAAGGGATATCTATTTGCTTATATCTGTTGGGTTCAGCCACCAAATTAAAGCTGGTTACTTTTGGGGCAAGCGTTGGGTCAGGCAAAGCATTGATATCTATAGTCATCTTATAAGTCCAATAGTTTTGGAGTTGAGACATTCTCAGGATACCATCTGATCCTAAAAGCATATTGGCAGATCTATCTAATTGTACCGCTTTTGCTGGTATGATTTCTTCGCCTTTGTCATATTTTTCATTGTTGTTTTGGTCAATAAACATCCGGACGGAAATACCCGATCTTCCCACCTGATCCCTGTTTGAAGGCAAAAGGATTTTTCCCGCAGGATCGAATCCCAATGAACCACTAAAGCTTTGCCTTGCAGAATAAGTATTACCCCTTTTGTTAAATTGTGAGGATGTCCGGACAGCTGTAAAATCATACAGGAAACCAATCTGCATTTGACCTAGTCCTTTTACTAAATCCCGGTCATATCCCAGAGTTAACCTGCCGAACTTGAACAAGGTTTGGGATAAAAGCATGTTCAAAGCCAAGGGTGCATTTCTGTTGAAATCATACCTCATCTGACCTCTTAAAAACATCCCTCTTACAAAAACCGGCAGACTTGGGCTTCTTGGGAGCATATATGTGAGGGAAGATGTAAGCAAGCTTTTGGCATTCCAAGATTCATCTTCGCTGATTTTGTAGGCTCCGCTGAGGTCACCCCGATAATTTAATCTTGCACTTACTCTGCCAAGCTGTGTATTGAAATCACCCTGAAAATTGCTTCTAAAGCCACCTTCAAGCCAAATTTTTTCTCCGGAAACTCTGATTCCGGTAAACTTTCCAAAAAGTTTGAAAGGTAAAAAGACATTTAGATTGGCATCCCGGAACTGGCCTTCCCGTGTAAATTCGCTTTGACCTTTATATTCTGTAAACTGGGTGCTGATATTTACATTGTTGGCATAAAAAACACTTCCTGAGGCCCTGTAATATCTGTCGGGAATTACATCCACATTGAATAAATATTGTTGGAAAATACGTGTTGAAATTCCATAGTAATTGGATTTCTTTTTTTCGCCAAATGCATTGCCATAATCTATCCCTGCCTTAACTGTTATGGCATTGGACAGGCCTATTGCAATATCTCCATGTGTTGCCAAAGAGGTTGACAGGCTATCCAAACCATTTCCTAGGTATCCAGTCTGGAGATTATAGGTTACAAATCCTTTTGGAAGAAATGTAAATGGAATCTGATACTGCCTGTCTTGTATGATTACATCGCCACTTGGAGTATAGATCCTGATGGATAGAAAGGTAGTTCCAAAGGAAATTGGGGCATTGAAACGGTAATATCCAACCTCATCTGCTCTGGTGAAATCGACTAATTGACCGCCGATCAGCAATTCAACTTCTGAATCCGCTTCTGTATACCCATCAATAATAAAAATGTCAAGTTCCTGACGGGGGACAACAGGATTGTTACTAATCGATATTCCAGTAAGAGCCATGCTATTGGTTTGACTGCTTGTGTTGATCTGTCCTGCAGTGACAGTAGTCAGCAATACATTTTTTTCAGGTTTCAAAGCACCAGGCAATACATACCTCCATCTCAGACCTGAATAATCTAAGTTTATGTTTCTTCCATTTTTGATTCCGGAAATTGATCCTTCTAAGTCGCCTCCCAAAAACTCCATTCCTGTCCTTAGTTGAAAAGAGGTATTGGATCCTTCATTGGATTTGTCATAATTTATGACATAATCTAATAGACCAAGACTCAGGAATTTTCTGTTTCTATCAAAAAGCATGGGGACTGACTCGTCCACTCGTCTTCCTGATTCCAGTTTTTTTCTGATCATTTCTCTTTTCTGTCTTTCTTCAATTGGAAGTGGATATTCAGATTTAAAGCTGGCAGAAAGGTTTATGATATTGACCATAAAGCGGAGTCCAAAGATCCTTAGAAAATAATCGGGGTGGATATATAGATCCATCTCCGCAAAGTAAAATTTGTCAGCAGGTAAGGTTTCTTCCAGACCTTTGATGATGATTTTATTTTCCAAAGGATCTATGGTCCATGGATTTTTTTTATCTGGAAAAAATCCTTGAAGACCTTTGCCAGAGGGTAGCCGTTCGCTTGGAAT
The DNA here is from genome assembly GCF_024813435.1 of Aquiflexum gelatinilyticum. NCBI lineage: Bacteria > Pseudomonadati > Bacteroidota > Cytophagia > Cytophagales > Cyclobacteriaceae > Aquiflexum > Aquiflexum gelatinilyticum. The sequence continues at coordinate 923,033 of NZ_JANAEZ010000001.1, read as the reverse complement.
ATATAATAAGCTTAAAACTTCACCAACCGGCAAATAGGCCTCATCTCCAAAAAAGAGGGCATTCAAATAGACTTGTCCGGTAGAAGGATGGGAAAGAATAAGCAAAGCTTCTCCATCTGGTTCTCGCTGAGCTAATATCGGGCTAGAGAAACCCAATATCAGAAGAAGCAAGGATACAAGAGTGACAGGCTTTGAAATCTTCCACAACCATGTTGTGAAGGTTTTCAAAATCAAAAGGATTTATATTCGGGGCTGGGTGACTAAGAGTAAGAATTGATTTAAATAATTCCTAAAATCAAAGGATTTGTACAGAAAACGTTCTGACCAGGGGTGCTGACTGTACCAGGTCTGCAGTGGGGATATCTGACCTTTCAGTTTTGAATAAAACTTCTAAGATATAATTACCCGGCTTGATTTCCTCGGGAAGGTTTATTCCAAATGATCTTTTGCCTTCAAAATACAATGCAAGTGTTTGTTGTTGTTCGGTGACGATTTTGCCAGAGGGATCTTTTAGTACAGCATTGAAGCTACCTAGATATGGGGAATTACCTGCAACTTCAAACTCCGAATTAATCAAAATTGATCCTGATGTTACCTTAGGTTCTATGTGTTTGATATCAAGTCCGGTTGATACTGTTCCTGATTTGTAAAACATGGCTATTACCTGCTCAAACTGAAAGGTAACCTGTGTGGCGATTTCAGCTGTGCTTGTTTGACCAATGTCTGCTGATTGCGCATTGGAAAGGACTTTTACTCGGGTGAAATAAGTGCCTGCTGCTTTGGTTCTGTCAGGCTTTACCTGCAATCTGACCGTTCGTTGTTGGCCTGGGGCCAAGATAAATGATTTTGGAAATGTTCTTACTCTTTCAGTAAGTCCGTATTGTCCTTCTTTGATGCTGTCAGTATAGACCATGGATACATTTCCCAATGAATCACTGGCGGGATATCCAAACAAGAAACTGATGTTAACTTCTTGGGGGGTATCAGAACTATTGGACACAAATAGAGTTCCGACTCCATAAGCATCGGTAAACACCGTTGTTGGGGCAAGAGATACCTGTGCTGTAGCTCCGAAAGCGAGAAAAGACAGGATGAGCGAGTAGAATAATTTTTTCATGAGAGTATTGAAAAAGAACCGGTGGCAATGCTGGATTGCCACCGGGGAGTTGATAAATTAGTTGTAAGTAGCAGTAAGGGTTACAGTACCTGTATATGTTCCGGAAGCTTGATCAGAAGCTGCAGTCACTTTGGCACCCACGTATACAACAATTCCATTCTTGGAATCTATAGTGTTTGTTGGGAACTTGTTTGCAGTTACTCCATCTGCCACAATAGCTGAAAGACTAGAAAACCTTACAGCTGCGGAAGCGTCATCCGGGTCAAGGCCATAACCCACCAAATCATTGGAGCCATCATTGAAAGTGATTGCCATAGTGTTTGAACCTCCATCACTCAAAGTACTGATGTCGGTAAAATCCAAGGTAACATCTGAACCTGCACCGGCAAAAACTTTGAATACACCGACTTGGACACCTGAACCGGATATACCTGCAGAACCTGTGATAGTTCCGTCTATATCTACCGTCTTGACGGTGTTGATCATAACTTGTCCGATTTCAAGGTTCCTAAATCCATCTACTGAAATTTGGTCATAAACCTTAGCTCCAACTGATATAGTAGCGTTATCAGTTTGGGCATTTGCTGAGAAACCAATTGCTGCGAAAAATGCAACTACGAATGAGAATTTTACTAGATTTTTCATGATTTTAATTGTTTTGTTTGTTTTTAATTGTTTTAAATTGTTTTTGTTTTAGATAATTTTTAATTATGATTTATTTTAAGGGTATTCGATTTTAATTATTAAGGACTTGTTACTTGGGATTCCCAACCACGCTTGGAGAAAGGAAACCTTTGGACTGATATTTCTAATCAAGAGGTGCCGGTTATCGATCGTTAGCTGATTTGGTCCTGGGAATAATTCCCTTGCTTCCGACAAATCCCAACCCCTCTGATTGATATAGAATCCTTTTGGTACTTGGCCCTGATTGGTATCCTGATTTTCTATCGAAACCAAAAAACTGAGGTTTTCCATAGATTCCATCGCTATCCAGGTAATCGGGATTTGGTCTTGATTGGCATTTCCGGTCATACCACCAAACACTTTTTGTCCGGGATTTTCAGAAAACATCATTCCGGCAGGTATATTGATCCTGATATTCAGGAATTGGGCCTGTACCTGAAAGCATAATGCACAAGTCAGGAGAATCATGAGAATGCCAATTTTCATATCAGTTTTCATAATTTGAGAAATAAACATTCAGTTGGGCTTCAGCTACATAATCCCCCGCCGGGACATCACCGACCGGTCCAAATGAACCATAGATGTACAGGTAAGCTGTTCCTTTTGGTTTTGCAAAATTTTCATATTCTGGCGTGATGGGAATAGGTGGTGTACCAGCTAGCCTCCTATTGACGGGGAATGTTGCATTGTTGAACCCGTTTGGGATTTCTACCACATTTTGTTTGCCTTGGAATTCATTTTGAGCTCCTTGATTGTTGTATGCCATCCTGAAGGAAACCGGAATTGCTCCTTTATTGGGATCTCCGTCCTTGTACAAATGGGTAGGTGTGTTGATTTCAACTGTCAAATCATAATTTAAGGGAGCCTCAATCTTGAAAACCAGAGCTTGGTCATCGGAAAGCGCTATATCGATTTTTTCAGTTCTGGCTACGATTACTCTTTTTTTGGCATTGAAGGATATCCTGGGATTGACACCGCTTAAAGAGGTTATGATTATATCCTCGCTACCTGTCCAGGTGCTGAAGCTGATTCTCTGTGCACAAGCACAATCTATAGCATTAAAGATCATCATAATGCACAGGCTCATTATTTTCATCATCGAGGCTATATTTTGTTTTTTTGTGGTCATGGGTGCTTCAATCATTTATATTCTTCTTGAGATCGGTTCTTTTTATTTCTGCTGCATTTGAATTGCGGATGTCGCTTACTTGCAGTAGATCTTTGAAAAGCTTTTTAAAATTCTGATACTTTGAGAGATGTTTTGAAATCTTTTGAAATACAAAATTTGTTATGTAAAAGTATTTTTCATTTATTTGAAGTACAAATTATATTTTTGAAAATGCATTTATTTGTATATAAAATGCTTTTATTAAAATTTTTCTTATTTTTTTCAATATATTTATTGACCTCAGCCGTCTATTTTTCATTTGTTGATTAAAGCGCTGTTAAAAAACCAGCCTCTTTTGATCTATTTGCAAGCTTTTTTAATTTCTTTTGGTTTTTTAGATGTATTCGAACTCCAAAACAAATTCAGATAAATACAGGCCAGGGGTTGCTTCACTGACATCCAGTTCTGACCCCAACCAAACGAAAAGGATCCCACTTGTATTTAGGGTGACAATAGCTTCCCCGGGGGTGAGTAAGAAACTCTGGGTTTGATTATCTTCATATCCGGCGCTCAAGGAATATTCTGCTAAGATTTTGCCCAGGCCTTCGTTTTGTTCCTCCAACCATTCAGTTCTCAGGTAGTTTATTTTTATTCTTGTTCCCGGGCTCCCGACGATTTTGAATAATCCCGCATAGCTTGAGAAAATAGGAGACACAGAAATTTTTTGATCTATGATCGGAGGGCTTATCAGGTCTAAATCTCTTATTGAAACCATCTGAAGGTTATCCAAGACAGTCGCCGTTGCTTTGATTTCAACTTTTGCAGTTTGAGCTTTGCTTTGCAGGAAAGCAAGTGGCCCAATGATGAATACAATGAAAAGGGTTAATTTTCTCATGTTTATTTCTTTAAAAGTTTTTGGGTGAGCACATTTTCTTCTGTTATAAGCTGGAGAATGTAAATTCCTGCAGGTAAGGTGTTGGTGGCGGGTGCCCAATCCAACTCATGGATGCCTGAGGGATACTCAGCAGCATCAAATTGTCCCACTGTAATTCCATTGGCATCGAAGATTTTGATTTCTGCTTTTGCAGTAACCGGAAGGTAGAACCTGATGCGGGTCTGGTCTATAAATGGGTTTGGATAGGGTGGGTATATTTTTGGCAATTCAGGCCTGTATTCAGGTTCTGTATTATTGCCTTGGTACCCGATCACTACAGAAAAAGGTCGCTTGGGACTTTCAGGATTGACCCGGGCATTTGGATTGCCGGATTCATATGGACTGGAGAATACCACTGCCTGAGGGTTTTTCATTCCCTGGCCATCAATGCGAAGGTTTGGATTTGAAGTGGAAGGCGCCTTAAAATTGAAGCTGTATTCTGACACCTTTGTCATGTCGATGGCTTTTTCGGAAATGTGATCCATCAGGACGACTTTCTGGTTGGATGGCCATTCTACAGGCAGTTCCCATGTCAGCAAATAATCATCCTTAAAAGTTTTCCCTTCCCATGCTGCGGCAATGTTGAGCGGGATTGTTTTTTCTTCTTTTTCTCCCGGCAGGTTCAGGTGATTGATCGCCAAAGGAGTTTTTTCTTTTGGAGAGCCATAGGAATAAAGTAAAAGCCAGTTATTGCTCAAAGATTCCAATTGATAAGCATCCCACTCGTCTTTTTCATCTTTACCTTCGGGACTGAACCTTAGAATGGATTCAGCATCCATATTGGAACCTGAAATAGTAAACTTGATTTTCAGAGGTTCCTCAATCGGAATATCTTCTATTATTCTTCCATAAAATGAACTTGTCTCAAATGATTTGGCTTCACTGTTCATGGTCAGGACAGGATTTGGTGCATTGGCTTTTATCCAAAATGCCTGGAAAGGAGCAATACTATTGGCAGGGTTGTCCCCCTGAAAGAGCTCAAAGCCTCCGTTGCCGTTGTTCTTATTTTGATTCCATATGTAAATGGTCTGGTCGATGTTGGTTTTTTCCCACCCGGTGGCCTTCTGAAAATCAATGTAGCTGGCAGTAGGATTGGAAATAAGGTTGAAACCTGCATCTGCCATGGAAGCCTCCGTGAAGTTGTTATTCCCTGAGGTCACCTGCTCATTCCTTTGGGTGTAAGAAATATCAAATGTGAATCCTCCTGAATTCAGGTTGAATTCTTGGCCTGTGGTCGCTACGGTCAATGGCAGTACATCCGAATATGATTCGGGACTGCCTCCGGGAAGTTTTGCTCCCCCAAAGACAAAAACATAATGCCCTCTGCCCGGATCCACCTGTTGGCTGATAATTCTTGGGGTTCTCCACCCTTGTGCAGTTGTGCCTCCATCGGTTTCATCCCACCAAAGGACATTGGGCTGAAGATTTGGTCGGGCTGATCCGGGAAATCCCTGACTTTCTATTTCTCCGAGAAAATCCTGATAAGTCGTTTCCCTAACAGGTGCACCGATCATTCTCCATCCACGTGCTCCTGTAAGATCTTGGCGTACTTCTAATCTAGGTGTGCTGATACCGAGATTAAAATATTTGGCTCTGGGCTGTAGGATGATTTTTGAAATTTCATTGGTACTGATATTGGAAAGAAGATCAGCTTGGAGGGTTTTTCCTGTGTTTACAATGAGGTTTGCAGATCCATTGAGGGTCAGTGCCATGTCAACAAATAGGTTTTCTCTCAATTCAATTGTGCCTGAATTCAAGGTTAGGTTCATATTAACCCTTAAGACTTTGTCTATAATCAGATTGCATAATCCTTCTTTGACTAAGTTGCCTACGACAGAGGGAAATCCATCTCCTAAAATCTGTTCTGATGTTCCATTATAGATTATTGTGGCATTGGTACTAAAGGTCCTTGTTCCGGTATTTTGGATAGATCCTGCAGCAGCCGTAGCTTTAATGCCATCAGGTGAGGCGATTTTCATAGTTCCTCCGCCATTCAGTATAAAATTTCCCTGACCTTTGACCGCACTTGATTCTGTCATGCTTAAAATCCCTTCATTGCCGGTAGTCAGGGTTGATCCTAAGGAAAGAATAAAATCTACATTCTGACCCAAAACCAATTCTGCACCGGATACTATCTGAACATCACCTGAAAATGATTGGTCTTCATTGACCAGAACCCTGAGATTGGTTCCCGAAAGAATTACCTGAGAGTTAGTACCCGGCTTTGAATTGATTCTTACCCATTGGCCATTTGTCATTCTCTGCTCCCAAATAGAAGCATCTTCCCAATTTCCGGATGATATTGCTTGAAATTGGTTTACAGGTATAGGATAAGTAATTATTATTTTGCCCTGACCTCCTGATCCACCTGCAAAATCACTTCCGCTTGTGGATAATCCTCCGCTGCCGCCACCGCCCGGTAGACCTCCTGTATTTCCGTTTCCTGCTGAAGTTCTGGCTGAGGCACCAATTCCTAATAACCCACTATTCCCGCCTTTTCCATTATTACTACTATTATTTTCGCTGCCATTTGTACCTGAAAATCCTGCCATCACCACATCGCCTTTAGATTCAAATATCCTTCCTCCTATACCACCGAATGTCGAACTGTTTCCTGAATAGCTTATACCTCCAAATCCTCCTTCTGCATAAATCAAGTTTTGGTATTGGCTGATATATGTTGATTCTCCATTCAATCCGTCTTCATCTATATCAGATGAGCCGCCGTTTCCGATTACCAGGTTCAGAATTTCTCCTGGACTGACCGCTAAAGTTTTTTTGGCATAAGCACCTCCGCCTCCGCCTGCACCATACCTGGTTCTACCGGATCTGCCATTGACACCTCCGCCTGCGCCTCCTGCGCCCCAAGCTTCAACAACAATGCTGGTTACCCCATCGGGAACAGTAAATGTGGAATTGTCCGTGAAAACCGTTTTTTCGTCCTCAGAGCCTATAGCTGTGAAAATTTTGGAGTCCAATCCTTGGGAACTTGCAGTGAGCGTATTTTCACCGGGACTGCTTCCCAATATCCAAGAACTCAAGGCAGCGATACCTTCAGTGTCTGATAAAACATCATTGGTCGGAATGATGCTTCCTCCCCCAGAGTTAACTGAAAAGGTGACAGAAACCCCCGAAACTGGGTTTCCAAAAATATCCATGATGCTAACTGCGGGAGCAATATCTACTGCTTCTCCGACTTGGGCCAGTTGTTGGTCGCCTGTATAAACCACCAACCTGGAAGCTTCTGCTGCAATTATGGAAAACGTCCCGCTTGTTGCAGGGCTCAAGCCATCCGCTTCTGCAATGATAGATTTGTTTTCTCCAATCAGATCAACATTCAATCCTGAAAAAGAAACTATGCCATCAATAGCATTCAATGAAATGGTTCCTCTAAGGTCTCCTGTTCCCTCGGCAATACTTAAACTGACCAAAGTTGTGGCACTTTGAACCCGATTTCCATCAATGTCCCTGACTTCAATTATTGGTTGGCCTTGGAAAGGTTGTCCTGCAATTGTACTTCCAGTTGGGGATTGAATAAAGGCCAATTGTGTTGGCACGGCATCCACAGTGAGAATTTCAAGTGAGGTTCCAAATAATCCTCCGGATCCCGAAGCGGTGATTTTTGTACTTACACCGACTGTGGGAGATGTTGTAAAATCCACTGTTGCAATTCCATTCGCATCTGTCACCGAAGTAGGCGCTGAAAAGCTTCCTGTTGCATTTCCCAACTCGGACCAGGTCACCGTTCTTCCCGCTTCAGGGATGGCACTCCCATTCTCATCTGCCAATTGGGCCGAGATAGAAATTACAGTTCCTGCTCTGGGATTTGTGGCGCTTGAGGTTACAATGTATTGTGAAGGATTAGACCTGATTTCAAATTGAATGCCTGCAATAAACTCTAGGCCGTAATTCCCGCTGGTCGAGCTTACAGTACCCAATGTAATCGGGTAGAAACCTGCAGTTTCTCCCTCATTTCGTGAGAGTTTCCCTGTGAGTAATGAACTGTTGTCTGAGAATTCAAATCCCGTGGCTTCGTAGCTTATGGTTTCAGGATCGGGTTCTCCCATCAATTTAAATTGACCGGTAATTGGTGTAATGGTCAATGTTTTGGGAGTTATTGAGAAATCAGCCGAAGTGAACTCAAGGCTGTAGCCTTGGGCATCTAAACTTCCTAAGGAAATCACATATGTACCGGTATTTTCTCCCGTTTCGCGGATTAGAGAACCTGTCAAAATACTTGCATCGTCACCATTTTCAAAACCGGTTACCGAATAGGCTAACATTGGGTCTGGCTCTCCATATACCTTAGATACTGAGTTTGCCGAAACTGTCAGCTTTTTCTTTTTGCCTTTGATTCCAATAGTAAACGAAGTAGGGTTGGCACCCCCTGAAGAAAAAGAGGAAGGATCCTCTGAACCTGCTGAAGAAAACTTTTGCACTATGCCCACCTCAAAGTATCTATTGCTTCCATTAGAAGTATTTGCGGCAACTATCAGATTTGAAAATCCCGTTGGTGTACCAGAAATGGATTGATCGGATTCCCGGAAAGTTAAGCCCGCTAAATAGAGAGCAGGTGATGCTGCCCATCCAGGATTTAGATTAGGTGGATTTGTTCCACTGCTTGTGACAGCTACTTGTGGTGTGTCCTCCCAATTTGAAATTCGGTAGGAAACCGCAGCAATTCTTGATGATCCTGATAGTCCAATCGAAAAATTTTCAGAGGATCCTTGGGCTGCTTTGTAATAGACATAAGTTCGTCCACTATTATTTGCATCTACTAATTTATTCCAACCTGAGGGTTCTGATGTAACGGTTCTTCCATCCCGGATCCTGAATGTAACCAGGATCAATTCTCCCATTTGGATACCTGTTGGCAATGAAATAGTATGAGAGGAAGTTTCGGAGTTGTTTACGTGGGTCCGTGTTCCTTCAATTACCGGGTACTGGGTATTTTGTAATGTTGAATTAATTGCAATCTGTTGTGCTACCCAAACTGCCGATGAGGAGGAAGTAGCAATTTTATTTCCTGTTGCCCCCTTGTTGATTTGAATATAAGTGGCCAGCATATTTGAAGGTCTGATTCCACTGCTACCGCCAGTATAGGGGTTATCATACCGCTCAGTACTTCCTGAGGGGCTAGTGAAAGACCCTGCGTTTCCATTTGCAAAAAATGATATTACTAACTGATTGTTTTCTATGGTGTTAATTGAAGGTGCTTCTACAGAAGTAGATGAAGAGCCTGAAGAACTCTCATTAAAGATTGTAATTGGTGTATCTGCCGATGCCCCCGTAATCCTTGATATCCCAAGACTCCACCTATTGTTGCTTGTGTATACGCCCCAGCTATAGGAAGATGGCTCCGTACTATTTGCTATTTTGTAATACGTGGCCAGTCCTAAGTTTGAACCTTGATCGGTCCTTGATATAAGCTCCCATCCCTCGGGATTGGTAATAGACAATCCGCTGACATCCAATCGAAAAGTAAGGGAAGCGACAAGTAAATCACCGGAATTGGTGTTATCAGGTCTATTTGCAGATGCGCTTGTTGAAAATCCTGTATTTGTAGTAGAACTTTGCCATACCGCTTGTCCAAAACCATTTTCTGTACTTACAATAAGCAGAATAGCGACTATGCCAATTAAGGTTTTGGACTTACCGGCTACCAAGAAAAATTGTCTTGCCAGTCGGACGCTGTATTTTGAAATATCTGAACCCATTTGATGTTTAAAAATTTACCTGCGAGTAAAATATGGGTCAAAACTTGATTTTTATTATTTATAAAACAATTTAAATGTATTTAAATGCTTTTTTATGTATTTAAAATGTATTTTAGAATTTTTTTGATTCAATTTCTCTTCAGGTTTTTTTATCTGATTACAAAAAATCGACAGAAAGAATATGAGTAATTGTCAGTTAGATCCTAAAAAATCTAGGACTAAAAACCACTAAAAATGGAAAAGGTTGATAGAAGAAATAAAGCAAAAGCCCATTTCTTTCTACCAACCTTTAAACTCTTTTATTTCTTAAACTTAATTTTTCAATCTTCTAATTTTTCAATCTTCTAATTACCTCACTCAAACTTTCCTTTCAAATACCCCAAAGCCATGCCATATGCCTCTTTGGTCAATTCAGGATCATGTTTTGGGTTGGAAGGATTTGAAAATCCATGTACACCGGGGAAGATCTTGTATTCCAGTTCTTTTCCGGCTTTGTCCATCGCACCGGCAAATTCTTCGATGACTGCTTTGGAGATGTATTCTTCAGTGGCAAATAGACCCAAAACATCAGAATTCAGTGTTTTCAATTGCTCCACATCCCTTACAGGCATGCCGTAATAGATGATGGAACCCACGTTTTGTTTGCCTAGTAAAAGTGCCGATTTCAATGACCATCCACCTCCGAAGCACCAGCCTACATTGGCGATTTTAGCATCTTTACCTGCAAAATCCCTAGCACCAAGGACGATAGCCTCCAGTCTTTTTTCGTCAGTTCCACGCATAAATCCGCCGGCTTCCTGTGGATTGGAAGTTACCTTGCCATCATACATGTCGATGGCGATCACGTTGACATTTCCTCCAAGGTCAGTGTAAAATTTGTCTGATTCGGCTTTGATATTGTCATTGAGACCCCACCATTCTTGGTAGACAAAAAGCCAGTTGTTTGATGGTTTCTTTGCTTTGATCAGATATCCATTTGCTTTTTTACCATCGGATGTTGGGAAAGTTGTCATTTCACCCAATGGATCAAAGTCAAAAGGAACAGGTGACGGATGGAATGCCACGAACTTGGGATCGTCAAGGAACGCGATCATTTCGGAAGGACCTGTGTGGCACATGGTGATTTCGTCAGAAACGATTACGGTTTCTTTTTCGGATACTTTCCAGCCAATGAGGCCGATAAGGATCAGATTGAGGTAGATGATGATTTTGTACATAGGGTAAGTTTTTGGTTAGAACAGTATATAATAGATTTTGTTGGCCTTACGGTTAGGAGAAAAGATGCCTACTGCAATGAAAGGAAATAGTAAGATCAAATTTAACCAATTTGAATTTGGAATATGACCAATCAAACCTTTTTCTTTCCGATTACAATCCCGCTTTTGGTTTGGAAAAAGGTCTGTGCTAAATTGAAAAAAATACCTAACAGAAGATACTTATGAGAAAATTTTACTTCTTGTGGGCAATAGTAGGTTTGTTGACCTTTACTACCGCCTTTTCCCAAAGCATCCCCACCCCGAAGGAACATTTTGGTTTTGAGATAGGGGAAGACTACAAATTGGCCACTTATACGGCTACGGATGCTTATTTCAGAAAACTGGCTGCCCTTTCAGACCGAGTAAAGTTCGTCGAAATCGGACCGACGGAGGAAGGAAGACAAATGCCGATGATGATCATCACCTCCCCCGAAAACCATAAGAAATTAGACCGGTATAAGGAGATTTCCCAATTGCTCGCAAGGGCCGAAATCACTGAAGAGGAAGCCAAAAAGCTATCTGTTGAAGGAAAGCCTGTAGTTTGGATTGATGGCGGTCTTCACTCGACAGAGACAGTTGGTTCTCATCAATTGATTCCGACTTACTACGAATTGGTCAGCAGCAATGATCCTGAAATCCTCCGCTTTCTTGACGACCTGATCATCCTTATGGTACAGGTCAATCCTGACGGACAGGAAATAGTGACCAATTGGTACATGGGTCCTTCTGACGTCAAAAAAAGAAATATGAACAGCCCTTATATGTACCAAAAGTACGTGGGTCATGACAATAACAGGGATTTTTTCATGATGAATATGAAGGAAACCACTAACACTTCGCTTCAGCAGTATGTGGAATGGCTTCCCCAAATCATATACAACCACCATCAGACTTCACCTGCAGGTACTGTCGTAGCCGGACCGCCATATAGAGATCCTTTCAACCACGTCTTTGATCCTTTGATCATGACGAGTTTGGATGGAGTCGGTGCCGCGATGATCAACAGACTCAATTTGGAAGGAAGACCCGGTTATACACGTCTCGGTGGATCTGTGTTTTCATCTTGGTGGAATGGTGGCTTGCGTACCACCCCGTATTTCCACAACATGATCGGAATCCTAACCGAAATCACCGGCGGCCCAACACCTTCAGTCATTCCTTTGGTACCCGAGAGGTTGATTCCGACCCATGCGACACCATTTCCTATCGAGCCTCAGCCTTGGAATTTCAAAAGATCCATTGACTATTCTGTTTCGCTCAACTTTGCGATTTTGGATTTTGCAAGCAGAAATGACGATGCCATTCTTTACAACATCTACAAAATGGGTAAAAACAGCATCGAGCGAGGTAATATGGATTATTGGACAAAGTATCCAAAACGATCTGCAGCTGTGCAGGCCGCCTATGACAAAGCCAAAGAAAAGAAGTCAGCCGACGATCCTGAAATGGCATTTTATGGTATGAGAAGCGGATTGCCAAAGCAATATTTCGATTCGGTTTTTCAGGATATGGACCTTCGCGATCCTCGGGGATTTATTCTCCCCTCTGACCAGGCCGACTTTCCAACTGCTGTTAGGTTTGTCAATGCCCTGATTAAATCTGGAATTTTGGTACACAAAGCAACGGCAGATTTTACTGTAAATGGCAAAAAATATCCTGCCGGTTCCTATGTCGTAAAGGCTGCGCAGGCTTTCCGCCCGCACGTTTTGGATATGTTTGAGGCCCAAGATCACCCTAACGATTTCGAATATCCCGGAGGTCCTCCAAAGCGTCCTTATGATGCGGCAGGTTGGACATTGGCATTTCAGATGGGTGTGGAGTTTGATAGAATTTTAGATGGTTTTGATGGACCATTTGAAAGAATAGCTTACGGTGAGATCCAAAGTTTTCCTGCGATGAAAGTCCCTACCGGTTCAGGGTTCTTGATAGATTCGAGAGCTAACAATTCATTTATTGCCGTCAATGATTTATTGAAATCAGGGGTAGATGTTTCAAGGACAACTGCTGTTGCTTCAGGTTTGCCTGCAGGAAGCTTCTATGTTACCGGTGGCAAAGCAGTTTTGGATAAAGCGGCAAAAGAATTTGGAGTCAAATTGGTAGCAAGTTCTAAACCTTCCGGTTCAGTCAAAATCAAGCCTGCAAGAATTGCCTTGTTTGACCATTATGGAGGTTCTATGCCATCAGGTTGGGTGAGATGGATGATGGAGCAATACCATTTTCCTCTCCAAGTTATCTATCCTCAGGATATTGACAAAGGGGATCTGAAAGCCAAATATGACGTTATCTTATTTATAGGTGCAGGAGCACCGGGTACCATCAGAAGCTGGGGTGGCATGCCAAAAGCAGAAGACATCGATGCACAATATCACAAACTCCTTGGCAACCTGACCAAAGACAAGTCAGTACCTGAATTGAAAAAATTCATGGAAGCCGGTGGAAATGTGGTGGCAGTTGGAGCAAGTACTTCACTTGCTTACGACCTTGGCCTTCCGGTGACGAATGCATTATTGGAAAAACTTCCAGATGGCAGAGAAAGACAATTGACAGGTGAAAAATATTACATTCCAGGGAGTATCCTGAAAGCAAACCTTGATCCATCTTCTCCAGCAAACTGGGGAATGGGAGAATCTGCCAACATGGTATTCAACAACAGTCCGGTATTCAATCTAGCCCCTGATGCACTGATAAAAGGCATCAAACCTTTGGCTTGGTTCGGAACAGAATCACCATTGGTGTCTGGATGGGCTTGGGGACAATCGTATTTGAGAAACGGTGTGGTAGCTTTTGAAGCACCGATTGGAAAAGGAAAGCTCGTAGCTTTTGGACCTGAGATCACTTTCAGGGCACAGGCACACAATACTTTCAAGTTGTTGTTTAACCAGCTTTACGTTAAATAGTATTTCTAAAAAAAAAATGAAAAAAGAGGGAAGGGGAACAGGTTTCAGGCTTGTTTCCCTTCTCTATTTAGATTGCTTTTTATTGATTCATATAATTCAAAATAAAAATTCCTTAAATCAAGAAAATTGACCAAAACTGCCTGCTTTTGAAGTTAAACAGATAAGATCAATAGGTATACCAACAATATCCTTAAATTGAGACTGGAATGATACGATCAATTGGAATTTGTAAAATGTGTTTAATTGATTGTCGTTGAAGAACAAAAGCTTAGTATTAAGAATTTCAACTGATTTACTCTTAAATTCTAAAAAGAATAAAATTCCAACTGTCGGGAGATTGACACAAATGACTTGTCCAAACTGCGTAATTCATTTCATTAAACCTTATAAATTCATGAAATCCAATTTGATACCTTCGCTGCTCCTTCTTGTTTTATGGTCTTTTCTCCAATCCTGTAAGCCTGTATCTGAGGCCCAACAAATAGTTGATCGATCAATTGAAGCACATGGAGGAAAGTTATTTGAAACAAGTAATATTAGTTTTGATTTCAGAGACCGGTATTATGAAATCTTCAAAAACCCTTCCAAATTTCAATATTTAAGGGAATTCACAGACTCCACAGGTCAGGTCAAAGACGTATTGAATAATGACGGATTTGTCAGAACAATCAACGGGGAGGAAGTAAGCCTACCAGAAGATAGGGTTAAGGCATTTTCCAACTCAGTCAATTCTGTAGCTTATTTTACTTTTTTGCCTTATGGACTGAATGATGCGGCGGTTTTTAAATCTTATTTGGGTGAGGCTGAGCTGGAAGGAAAAAAGTACCACAAGGTCAAGGTGACATTTTCTGAAGATGGGGGAGGAGAGGACTTTGACGACGTGTTTATTTATTGGTTCAATCAGGAAACCAACCTTATCGATTACCTTGCTTATTCCTACCATACTGATGGTGGTGGGGTGAGATTCCGCAAGGCGATCAGACAGCACAATGTTGGAGGTATTGTCCTTCAGGATTATGAAAATTACCAACCGGCGGATAAAAACACCCCTGTAGAAGATATGGAAAACCTGTTTAAAGAAGGTAAATTGGAATTACTTTCTGAAATCATTTTAGAGAATGTGGTGGTGGAACTACCCGTTACCAAACAATAGCAAAATGAAAAGACCTCTGATCTTGCTTGTGTTGATTTTGCTGAGTCTGGCCATCTGGACTTATCAAAATCAGGCTGCCGAAGAAAATATCGGCATTGTTATCGCCGATAAACACAAGGGAGTATGTTGGGTTGGAAGCAGGAATCCTCTCGAAGGATGGGAATTGGATACATTGGGGAGTTTTGGTGTGAGCCATATTTCCCAAACACCATTTGGATGGCAAGGAGATCCAAACCTTCCTGAAATCAAATGGGAGGAGCATTCTGATAAAATGTGGTGGGGAGAATCTCTCAAGGGGATGAATACAACCACCTCCATTGGCAGGGAAAAGGGAATTGAAAGTATCCTAAAGCCACATCTTTGGGTGAGAGGGAGTTGGCCGGGAACCATCAGCATGAAGACTGAGGCAGACTGGGAAAAATGGTTTGAGCAATACACCGCCTTCATCCTTTATTTTGCACGGTTTGCTGAAGAAAATCAGATCCCGATTTTGTGTATCGGAACAGAATTGGAGATGACA
The DNA here is from genome assembly GCF_024813435.1 of Aquiflexum gelatinilyticum. Taxonomy (NCBI): domain Bacteria; kingdom Pseudomonadati; phylum Bacteroidota; class Cytophagia; order Cytophagales; family Cyclobacteriaceae; genus Aquiflexum; species Aquiflexum gelatinilyticum. The sequence continues at coordinate 907,647 of NZ_JANAEZ010000001.1, read as the reverse complement.
AGTGAGCGTGAGGAGGATTGGAGGAAAGTCATTGAAGAAATCAGGTCTGTGTACAAGGGAGAACTCGTATATGCTGCGAATTTTACAGAATACCAACATATTGAATTTTGGGATGCATTGGATTATATCGGCATACAGGCTTATTTCCCCTTGAGTGACAAGACTAATCCTGATCTTGACGAATTGATTTCTTCTTGGGAAAAGAAAAGTAAAGAAATAGAAAAGACCGTGAGGCAATATCGTAAGCCGGTCATTTTTACAGAAATCGGCTATTGCAACACCGAGGATGCGGCTATCCAACCATGGGTTTGGCCAAATGAAAGAAAGGAAATCCCGCTGTCGGAAGAAGTTCAGGCGCTTTGCTATGAGGCTTTCTTTCAGACAGCTTGGAAAAAGGATTGGTTGGCAGGCGTCTATTTTTGGAAATGGTATCCGCAACCCCGTGAACGGGATCCGGATTTTACCCCGCAAAACAAAAAGGCGCAATTGGTGATGAGAAGTTATTTTTCAGAATAAGACCCATAATTTTTGAACAAGAACTAGCAAAATCAAATAGGCATGCGGTTAAGAAATCTTGGTCAAAAACTCAAAGGGCTACTGAAACAGGGGCTTACACCCAAGGAACTCGCTTTGAGTATTTCCATCGCAGTGCTGATCGGGGTTTTTCCTATTTACGGAACCACTACTTTTATTTTGGCTTTTTTGGCTTTGAGATTGAGGCTGAATTTGCCCATCATGATTGCCGTCAGTTATGTTTTGACGCCGGCCCAAATCTTACTTATTATTCCTTTTGCTAGGTTGGGTGAATTTTTGTTTGGGTTTGAGACTTTGGGAATGGACATGGAAAGCTTGCAAAATGCCTATACTGAGGGTTTTTTTGCAGTCATTTCCAAATATTCCGGGAGGTTGATCTTGGCGGTTGGAAGTTGGCTTATAATTGCTGTTCCGGTGGCAGTTTTCCTCTACATTTTTTTATTCCAGGTTTTTAGGGCAATAAAATCAAGTCGGAAAGGATCTGAAAATAAAATAAGTTCCGAAATAAAATGAAACAGTTTTGAAGATTTTCACCAAGCCTACAAATACCCAAAAACATACCCTTTATGGGTCGGGGTTGTTTGTGGTCCTGTTTTTGGTTTTTGCTTTTTGGTTTCCTGAAGCTTTTAGAGAAAAACTTGGTTTATGGACTTTTCATATTCTTGAGATTTTTGGAACCTTCAATCTGCTGTTGGGTTTGGGTTCGGTTTTGATATTGTTGACCATTGCTTTTTCTCCTTTTGGAAAGAGAAAACTGGGAAAGGAAAAGCCTGAATACTCTTGGTTTTCCTGGATTGCTATGCTCTTTAGCACGGGAATGGGTGCAGGATTGCTTTTGAGGGCAGTTCAGGAACCTGTTTTCTATTATACCCATCCTCCTCGAGAATCAGTGCTTTCACAGGGGGAGTTTGCACTGCAATACACTTTTTTCCATTGGGGGCTTACCCCTTGGGCATTTTATGGATTGTTTGGATTGGTGATTGCCTATAACCTGTATGAAAAAAACGGGACCATCCTCAGTTCCTCAGTTTTAGAAAAGCGCTTTCAAAAAACCATTTGGGCCACAATGATGGATATCCTGACCATCATCTGTACGCTTTTGGGCGTAGTGGCTGCGGTAGGATTGGGCAGCAGGCAATTGCTTGATGCGGCAGCGTATTGGATGGGCTTGGAAGAAATACCTTCCAACCTTACCATTTGGCTGGTCCTTTTGGTTTGCGCTGTTGCTACATACTCGGCTTTCTTGGGCTTAAGCCGTGGAATCAAAATTATATCCAATGTCAATATTGCTCTCGCTTCCCTTTTATTGTTTTTCATATGGATAGTCGGAAGCGAGTGGATGGTGGTCGGGATGTTTTTCAAGTCACTCGGAATCTATTTGTTGGAATTCGTCCCCATGAGTCTCAATATCGGAGATCAAAAAGTTTCGCATTCCTTTCTGACAGATTGGACATTTTTCTATTGGGCATTTTGGTTGGCGTGGGCGCCGTTTACCGGGGTTTTTATAGCGCGGATTTCTAAGGGAAGGACTATCCGTCAATTCATTACCGGAACCTTAATTGTACCCGCTTTGGGTACTTTCATTTGGTTTACTGTGTTTGGTTCCGATGCTTTTGGATTGATCGAAAGCGGCAAAACCACTGCCGAAAGCTTCAGTTCCATTTACAGTGCCCTGTTCAATTTCTTTTCTATTTTTCCCTTTTCCTCGTTCAGTAATACCGTTTCTACGATTCTGATTTTCACTTTCCTGATTACCTCAGTGGACTCAGCCATATATGTGTTGAGCATGTTTACCGACGAAGGAAAGGCCGAGCCAATGAGAAGGTACAGGATATTTTGGGGTATTAGCATTGCCTTGTTCACGGTTGTGGTGATTTTGATGGGCAAAGACAGCCTACTTCAATCTGTCAGTCAGTTGCTTATCATTTTTGCGCTGCCGTTCAGTTTTCTTTTTGTCGGTATGGTTTTTTATTTTCTGATTTCAGTAATTTTCGAAAAGAATAAGGAAGGTTAGTTTTTTGTGTGACAAAAGTCATAAGAATGTAGGTGTGGTTTGATTTAAATTTAATCCAATGAAAACCGCTTTAAAATTGATTGCTGTCTGCACCATTTGCCTGTCAATAATTTTTGGATTGGTTTTTTTATTTCACTCCTAAACACACAAAAATCATGAAAAAGAACATGGGATCTGCGGACAGAATCATCCGTACCATCATTGCCCTTATTGCGGCATACCTCTATTTTGGCGGAATTGTAACCGGCACATTGGGCATTGTACTTGTCGTTGTTGCGGCTGTTTTCTTATTGACCAGCCTTGTAAGTTTTTGCCCGCTGTATTCTATTGTGGGACTCAATACGTGCTCCGTTAAGAAATAAAATCTTGTACTACGTATTTATTGAAAGCAATCCTTTTTTGGATTGCTTTTTTATTTTTTACCAATTTTTAGCTTTGGTTCTTTTTCAAAAAGGAATAAACCCTAAATTCAAATTCTAAACTTGTAACCGCTAATTAAAAATTATCAATGAGCAATAACCGTAGAGATTTCCTCAAGATTGCAGGTCTCGGTTTGGTAGGGTCTGCTTTGCATGATTTTGCTAAAGCTGAAACCCCCGAGCAAGTCCTTTTTCAAAGCCTGAGGACCCATTCCCAGCATTTCAATATGTCAGGATATGCAGCCCCAAAACTTCCAACAGTCCGGATAGGGATTGTTGGTTTAGGTCAAAGAGGACCCGGTGCTGTAGACCGTCTGAGCAAAATCGAAGGTGTGGAAATCAAGGCACTTTGTGACTTGATGCCCGATAGGGTGGAAAAAATGAAAAAGGAGCTTGAAGGGACCAAGCATAAACCCGAAGGGTATTCCGGTTCTGCATATGCCTGGAAAAAAATGGTGGACAGACAGGATTTGGACCTGATTTATATTGCTACGCCATGGGAATGGCATACCCCGATGGCAGTTTATTCCATGGAAGCAGGCAAGCATGCGGCCGTGGAAGTTCCTGCAGCAAGGACTTTGGAGGAATGCTGGCAGTTGGTAGAAACTTCCGAGCGTACAAAAAAACATTGCATGCAGTTAGAAAACTGCTGCTATGACTTTTTTGAGTTGATGACACTCAGCATGAAAAGAGACGGATTTTTTGGTGAAATTATCCATACTGAAGGAGCGTATATCCATGATTTGCTTTGGCTGAATTTTATGAAAACAAGCGATGGTGGGTATCAGGATATGTGGAGATTGAAAGAAAACTACCGCAACGGGAATCTCTATGCCACCCATGGATTGGGACCGATCTGTCAGATCATGGACATCAATAGAGGAGACCAAATGAATTACCTGACCTCATTGTCAAGTGCGGATTTTCATATGGGTGCCAAAGCCAAAGAATTGGCTGAAACAGATGATTTCTTTGCGCCTTTTGCAGAAAAGAAATTTGGGGGAAATATGAATACCACCATCATCAAAACCCAAAAAGGACGCTCCATCATGATCCAACATGACGTGACTTCACCGAGACCTTATTCCCGTTTACATACAGTCAGCGGAACCAAAGCTTACGCACAAAAATATCCAGAGCCAAAAGTCGCACAGGGGCACAGCTGGATGAAGACAGAAGAAATGAAAGCTTTGGAGGAAAAATATACTCCTGAAATCGTCCGGAAAGTTGGGGAACTAGCCAAGCAGATAGGGGGACATGGAGGTATGGATTTTATGATGGATTGGAGATTGATTGACTGCCTGAGAAATGGACTTCCTTTGGATCAGGATGTGTACGATGCAGCGCTTTGGTCGGCTGTTTCGCCTTTGAGCGAATGGTCGGTAGCCCACCGTTCCAACTCCATTGATGTTCCGGATTTTACCGGAGGAAGCTGGAAATCCAATAAACCTGTTGATATCACCCTCAAAGGCGGCGGAACAACCAAGGTAATTGTGTGATTTTCTTAAAACCTATGAGGTTTTTTGAACCTCATAGGTCTTGAATTTTATTTACCATATAGTCATATAGAACACATAGTTTTCCTTTTCAATTACTTTTGATTGAGAAAAGAGAAAAATGATTTCACTATGTGATCTATATGAACTATGCGATAAAAAAAGTTTTACAAATCCTCAAAAGCAGGTTTGATGTTCGCCCAAAAAGCGTCCAAAGCGATGATTCTTGGCTTCAAAAAACTGATGATCGCCGGCCAATCATTTTGGTCAAATACATTCAGCCTGATTTTGACTTTTTGGATGCGAGAAACGACTTTTCCCAAATCATCAAATTGGTGCAGTTGCCAATCCCAAGGTTCTTCAAGCTCAGCTTCCAGAAGTTTGCGGAATTCCACAAATTGCTCAAAGTAAAGCTGCTGCAGTTCATCGTCTTTGTGGCAGATTTCTATACCGATGGAAATGAAATCCCGCTCGGTTTTCATGCGGAAATAGACATCTTTCACCCCGGTTTTATAATTCTGCCAATTGATCCGATATCCTTGGGCGGAAGGTACGGGCTTCATGTATTGGCCAAAAGTAGTCCAAAAATCCTGTCTGATTTTAGAGGATTCGGCAGCAGAGTACATCGGAGGTCAGTAGCTTTTGGGACTATCCATTGGCAATACGATGATGAAATCTGCGATGCCTTTTGATTTTTCTTCCAATTCTTTGATACTTTCCTGTTCCACAGTGGAGATGGTCAGGATCTTGGTTTTTGGGTATGCTTTATTTAGGTACCAAATGATTCCCTCATAATTGTTGGAATGGTAGGAGCCATTGATGTGGAGAATGGAATTGCCTTTTTCAAGATAGTCAAATAAGGAATAAGCCATTGTAGCATCTTTCAGGGCCTGTGCCTCTACCATATAGTCTGCATTCATGCCTGAACCGTGCATCATGTCTTTCATGCCCACGTAACCAGGAAGGGTTTTGTCTACTTCTATCGGCAAAGGTGCAATAGATTTTTTGGCGTCATCCGAGAGGCTGTCCAAAACCAAAAGCCCTTTTCTGCTGACCATGGAAGCATACTTTCGGGGAACATTGGTACCCACAAAAGGAATCTGGTTTTTCTTCGCATAAAGCATCAAGGGCTTATAGTCCACCTGATAATTGGTCCAAAGCTTGGCTTCGGCCTCAAAATTTTTATCCGTCATTTTTCCTGCAAACCATTCCTCTATATTCAATTGGTCATCTCTTTCAAAAAATTCTCCGGCAAGGATTACCCTATTTCCATTTTCCTGAAGGTTCTTTAAAAGCTGCAATTGTAGCCAATGGGCCAGGCTGTTGTTATGGAGTTCACCGAAGAAGATGACCTCAGACTTTTTGGAGTCTTTGACAATATTTTCAAAAGTGACTTCCTTTCCCTTGCCATCAAAGATTTTATAAGGCTCTATTTGGGCAAAAGACGCTTGGAATGCCAATAGGAATAGGAGGGCTAGGATTCGTGTTTTAAACATAATCTTCTGGATAGGTCACTGTCACTACGGAGAAATTGACTACGCCTCCGAGGGCAGGATTGTGTTTTTTGATGGTGACGATTACCGATTTGAGGTCGGGATATTCTTTGAGAATATCCAGGATCATAAGGTGGGAAAGGTGCTCTAATAATTTGACAGGCTCAAGCATATGTGCTTTGGCTATCTTGTACAGCTTGGCATAATCTACCGTGGAACGCAAGTCATCATCCAACATTGCTTTGCGGAAATCAGTCTGCACGTGAATGTCCACTGTAAATCTGTTGCCCAATTTGGTCTCTTCGGAAAAGACACCATGGTAAGCATGAAATTCGATACCTTCAAGCGATACTTTTCCCATCAATCAAACTGGTCAAAAAATGAGCTTCCTTTGTCAGGCTTTGCTTTGGGCTCAGTGGATTTTTCATCCTCCTTCACTTCTTCCAACTCTTCAGCTTTGGATTCTTCCACGACCGTTACAGATTCCTGTATTGGTTCTACAGCATTTGTTTCAACTTGTGCTGTTGCTGATTGGATGGTTTCTATGGTTTCTTCCTCTATGGTCTCTTCGACTGTTTCCTGTGGTTGAATAGGGGAAATTTCTTTTGGTTCCTCGGGCAATACCTGCTTGGTCATCGGCGATTCATCCACATGGACCGAGGAGATGTTGGCAAAGGTAAATGCTTTTGCCCTGCTGAGTTCATCGACTATCTTGGCATGAACCTGCACGTTTACTTTCTTGAAAGACTCATTGGATGTGGTGATCTTGTCATCCAAATCCTCGGAAAGCCGCTTCATGTTTTTGATGATTAGCTCTCTTTCTTTGATGAGTTTTTCATAGCTTTCTACGAGGCTTTTTACATTTTCCTTCAATTCTTCCATGATCTGTTTTGCCTTGGCCTCGGCAGTTTCGATCAGGTTTTGGGAATTTCTTTTCGCCTCATTGACCATTGAATCTGCATTGTGGTGCGCATCGGCCATGATTTCTGAAGCCGCGACACTAGCCTCTTCGATGATGCTGGCGCCGGTATCTTCAGCTGTTTTTAAGGTTCTGAAAAGGGACTCTTCCACGTCTTTGAGTTTTTTTGCCTCCCGTTGACTGGTTTCAAGGGCCCTTTCCAGGTCTTTTTTCTCACCCTGCAATTTATCCCATTGGTCTGCCAATACGCTCAAAAAAGCGGTTACTTCGTCTTTGTCGTATCCCCGAAAGTTTTTTTCGAAGGACCTTTGGCTAATTTCTTTAGAGGTTATGTTCATGTTTTTCAAAATTCTAGGTTCCAGATGGAGATTTTTCTATCGTCACTGATGGAAATAATGTTTTGGTTGTACCGGCTCCAAGCCACTTTGTTGATGGAAGTGCCATGTCCTGCATACCTTGCTTTGTCGATGACTTTGAGGAGTTTATAGGATTCAGCATCCCATACTTTGATGGATTTGTCCATACTACAAGTTACAAAATATCTGCCATCTTCTCGGAAAGCCAAATAATTAATGGCATACAAATGCGCGACGATGCTTTGTTTGAGGCTGTAATCAACAGAATCCCATATTTTGAGGCTTGCATCTCTTCCGCCACTGATCAGGACTGAGTTGTTAGGTTGGTATCCAAGGGCAAATACTGAATTGCTGTGGGATATTAAGTTATGGATAGGCTCGAGTGTATTCAGATCAAAAACCTTGATGCTGTGGTCGCTTAGACCAGCAGCGATGCGGTAGCCATCTGGGCTTAGAGCAAGTACCCTGACACTTTTTTCGGAGATTTTCAGATGTCTTTTGACCGCTTTGGTTTCGGTATCAATGACGATGATCATGCCATCAGCAGTTCCTACAAAAATATTGTTGCCTGAAATCTTGATATCAAATATGGATTGATTTGTAATATTCAAAGACCAGAGTTCCTTTTGGTCAACTAAGTCAATCACATGGATTCCCTCAAAATTATGACCGACAATCAATTGATTTCTTTGTGAATCCACCTCCAAAGCATAGACAGAATGGTTTACCTTGGCAATAAGCTTTCCGTCCTTTGGATCATCCAAATCCCATAAAACAACCATCCCATCTCCTGAACCCGTAAAAAAATACCTTGGGTCAGGTGCTTCTGCCAAGGCATATATACAATCGTTGTGGCCGGTCAATGTATGCAGTTTATTTACTTGGATTTTTACCATATTTTGCTGTGATTAGCGCTTCTTCCCATAATGGGTCTATGCAAACAAAAATAGAAAAAATAAGTCCTTTATCTGCCTTGGCGATAAAGAATATTGATGAAGTTTCCCAAAATGGGACTGATTTTTTAAGCTTTAGGGAAAAACTTTCATTTGCAAATATTTCTCATCCTGAAAAAAAAATGGAATGGAAAGGGGCAAGAATTGCCATCAAAGATGCGCTTGATTGTATTTTATTGCCTTACCCGGGTTTTTATAAAGATGAAAATGGCAAATCCCATCCCATGGATGGCTACGGCCATGTATCCATGACACATACCAAGGGCTTGGCTGCAGCCATATTTCACAAAGAAATGCCAGTCGGAATTGACCTTGATTATGTGAGAGAAAAGGTTGTCCGGTTGGGTCCCAAATTTCTTGACCAACATGAAATTGATTTCCTCGGCAATGACCCACTTATCAATACCATAGCTTGGTCAGCCAAAGAATCCATCTTTAAATGCCAAGGCAGGAGAGGTGTCAGTCTCAAAAACAATATCAGGCTTAATCCTTTCACTTTGGAGGATAAGGTTATCTCAGGAAGGGTTGAAAATACGGAATTTTCGGACCATCACTACAAGGTGAAAATTGAATGGCAAAATGATATTGTCCTCACATATACGGTCTGGTAGCTAGTTTGTCCGTATATTTATTGAATCACGCAATTCATACCCGAAAATGAAAAATACATTTCTGATTTTCCTCGCTTTTATTTTGGTTTCCTCATCTTTTGCCCAAAGGGTAGAGAACTTTAAGCTAAAAGATGCAGTATCAGGAAACGAATTTTCTCTTGAATCCCATGGGGAGGCTAGAGCTGTTGTTTTGATTTTCACAAGTCTCAATTGCCCGTTTTCCAAGTTGTATGAGGAAAGAATCGTCAACCTCAACACTCAATTTGGATCAGAAGGTTTCGTTTTTGCCTTGATTAATCCTCATATCGGCATAGAGGAAGAAGAAACTTCCGCAGGAATGAAGGCGCGGGCTTTGGAAAAAAAGATAGCATTTCCATTTCTAGAGGATGGTGATCAAAAGGTGACTCAGCAGTTTGGAATCACAAAATTACCGGAAGTTGTGGTAATTACTCCTGGTCCAACAGGCTTTGCAGTGGCTTATAGGGGAGCAATAGATAACAATCCCCAAATGGCGCAAAATGCGAATCTCAGGTACCTGGAAAGTGCTTTGACTGCCATCCAAAACAGGCGTAGTCCTAGCCCTGCTTCAAGTCGTGCAGTGGGATGTAATGTTAAGCTGAATTAACCTTCAATAATTTCAAGCAATTCCTTGATTTCTTCGGATTTCTCTATTTCTCCCAATTTTTCGAAAGCCACTATCAGGTTTCTAAGTACCCTGGTGACAATGTCAATATTGGAACAAGGTTCAAAAAACACCTCTCGGGATTCGATGTTGAGATGTTCAAGGTAGTTTACAATATCTTTTCTTGAAAAAATCAAACCTTTGTTAAATGCATTGATGTAAAATGAGGCATCAGATGATTTGTAAGTCAGGACAAACAAATTGGGCAAATTGACACCGTAAATAGGAAGGCCGAGTTTTTTGGCTACTAAGAGGTAAATCGAACAAAGACTGATGGGATTTCCTTTTTTGGTTTCGAGGACATTGCTCAGCATGCTGTTTCCCGGCGAATGAAAATTTTTGGTATTTGCGGAAAACCTAAGTGAGTTGAACAAAACCCCATTAATGATTCTGACCTGCTCGTAAGGCAAAAGGTCGTTTTTGAAAGCTGTCCACACCTCAAAATAAATCTGATGCATGTCTGCATTCAGTTTTTCAAATTCCAAATCGGGATACTGATAGGTATTGATGATCCAAAGTCCTGTCAAAAGGTCTTGGTCAGGAGAGTTTTTCCAATCGACAAGTCTTTCCTTAAGTTGTAAGAATTGAAGCCTGTGGACGAGGTCTTCAATTTCTTTCTGAATTGATGGGTTGAAGCTTTCTTCCCACTTTTTTTCCAAAAACGGAATCACAGGATGGCCAATGGATATCAGCCTGTCAATCACATGGCTTTTCACTTCCCTGTCGGTATCATCCAAAAGGGAAACCAAAGCATGAAGTTCTTTTTCACTGAGTTTTTCCATGGGCAAAATTGATATCCAATTTAATAAAATTTAGCGTGAATGTAAACCCTAAAAAGCTTTCAAATCTCAATTCTCAAGTCTCAAATCTTAAATCTCATGTCTCAAGACTTAAGTCTGTATTACCCCTACATTATACCGCTCTGTAATCGGCGCATGATTTGCAGCTTCGATTCCCATACTGATGACTTTTCTTGTTTCCAAAGGATCAATGACCCCATCCACCCAAAGTCTTGAAGCAGCATAGTATGGACTCAATTCCTCATTGTATTTGTTTGTGATTTCCTGTAGCAATTTTGCTTCGTCCTCAGGTTTGATTTCTTTTCCGGATTTTTGAAGGGTACTGACTTTGATCTGAAGCAAGGTTTTTGCAGCCGAGGCACCGCTCATGACGGCCATCTGTGCTGTCGGCCAAGAATAAATCAATCTCGGGTCATAGGCTTTGCCACACATGGCATAGTTGCCTGCTCCGTAAGAATTCCCAATAATGAAGGTGAATTTTGGTACAACCGAGTTGGCCATGGCATTGACCATTTTTGCACCGTCCTTGATGATGCCTCCATGTTCTGCTTTACTTCCGACCATAAACCCACTGACATCCTGCAGGAATACCAATGGGATTTTGCGTTGGTTACAGTTCATGATAAAGCGGGCAGCCTTTTCTGCCGAATCTGAATAGATTACACCCCCCATCTGCATTTCCCCTTTTTTGGTTTTTACGATTTTGCGTTGGTTTGCGACGATGCCGACAGCCCATCCGTCGATCCGGGCAGTGGCGCAGATCAAAGTCTTACCGTAGTCTTTTTTGTATTCGTCTATTTCAGAATTGTCAACCATCCTCACAATGAGGTCTAGCATGTCATAAGGTTTTACCCTATCAGCAGGCAATAATCCATAGATTTCAGCTTCTGGTTTTGCTGGTTTTTGTGGCTCTATACGTTCAAAACCTGATTTTTCGAATGATCCTATTTTAGAGAAAATCTTCCTGATGGCGTCAAGGCATTCTTGGTCATTGTCGTATTTGTTGTCTGTGACACCTGAGATTTCACAATGGGTACTTGCCCCTCCCAAGGTTTCATTGTCAACCGTTTCTCCGATTGCGGCTTTGACGAGATAGGATCCTGCCAAAAATATAGAGCCTGTTTTGTCTACGATCATTGCCTCGTCTGACATGATCGGGAGGTAGGCACCTCCTGCCACACAACTCCCCATGATGGCTGCCACCTGTATGATTCCCATGGAGGACATGCGGGCATTGTTGCGAAACTGACGTCCAAAATGCTCTTTGTCTGGAAAGATTTCATTTTGCATAGGAAGAAAAACTCCCGCACTGTCTACCAGGTAGATGATAGGAAGTCTGTTTTCCATAGCGATTTCTTGTGCCCTAAGGTTCTTTTTGGCAGTCATGGGAAACCATGCGCCAGCTTTCACCGTGGCGTCATTGGCGACGATCACGCACATTTTTCCGCTTACATATCCAACCCCGGTAACAACCCCGGCTGACGGACAACCCCCTTCTTCCTCATACATACCATCGGCGGCCAAAGCCCCTATTTCTAGAAAATAGGATTCTTTGTCAATCAGGTAATCGATTCGTTCTCTGGCGGTAAGCTTGCCTTTTTCGTGTTCTTTGGCAATCCGGGATTTGCCACCGCCGAGTTTGACGGTGTCTGTTTTACTTTGAAGATGAAAAAGCAGCTGTTTGATCTGATCTTCGTTTTTTTGGAATTCACTGTCCATAAAGTCACTTGGGTTTAGTTTTCTGTGAATGCTAAATAACTTAATTAACCCACAAGAATCAAATAGAAGTTTTTATTTCATTAAAGCTAAAAATTTTAGAAAAGTCATCAGTAACAGTGATCAGTGGCAGTGTTCACTGAAAAAATTCAGGATAAAAAATCAATATGGATTTAGAAACAAAATCAATTTGCGATTATGAATCTAGGTTTTTTGATATCAAAGGGAGTGAAAAGATTTGCGGTAAAAAGAAATACCTTGAGGAGGTAAAGTCTCAAGATACAAGTAGATTGAAGAAAAACCGCTTAAGGGACTTTTCAATAACCAATAACCCAATAACCAATTTACAAAGCCTCTATTTCTTCCTTATACGCCTTCACAGAACGATATATCGCAGAAGAAAGGTAAGTCTGACCGTCTTTGGTATTGAGGTACTTTTCCTCGTTGGTATTGGAGAGAAAGCCCAATTCGATAAGCACACTTGGCATACTTGTCGTCCAAAGTACATAAAGCGGTGCCTGTTTTACACCTCTTGAGTACCTGTTGACACGGTTGCTGAAATCATCTTCCACTTTCGAAGCAAGGGAAAGACTGTTTGACAAAAAAGCTTTCTGCATGAGGTTGAACATCATGTAGGATTCGGGAGAGGAAGGATCAAAACCTTCGTACTGTTCCTCAAAGTTTTCCTCTAGGAGAATCACGGAGTTTTCCCTTTTGACAATATCAAAGTTTGCTTCAAAGTTTTTGGTTCCCATCACAAATGTCTCCGTCCCATAAGCTGCTTTGCTTGGGGCAGCATTGCAATGGATGGAAATAAAGAGATCCGCTTTATTTCGGTTGGCAATGTTTGACCTTTCTTTGAGCTCTATAAAGGTGTCGGTTTTTCTGGTATAGATGACTTCTACACCTGGTAGGTTTTCCTGAATATATTGCCCGACCTGAAGGGCTACTTTGAGTGCAATGTCCTTTTCTTTTGAAATGGCTCCAACTGTACCGGGGTCTTTTCCGCCGTGGCCTGCATCGATGACGATCCTTTTGAGTTTGAATTCGGGGGCTTTTGGTCCTGTGGAACTAAATCCTGAAAGCAGGAAAGAAATCGTCAGGACCGAAATAATAAGAATATTTTTAACTTTGGGGCGTTTCATGCGTGTTAATACTATTAACTTTGCTCAGGCAAATTTTACAAATTTTTAAATTAATTAAAATCACTAAGTGCGGAATAACTGCTTTCTTTTGCTACTCTTTTCACTCTTGTGGGCAATGCCTCACGAAGGCTATTCACAAAAAAAGAGCCAAAGAAATGTAGAGAACAGAATAACTGCGCCGGATTCAGTGCTCATTACTCCAACGTTGAATCCTTTTGTTTTGGATACTTTGCCGGCAATAAAATCCGATACCATTCCTGATAGTGACAGTACAAAGATAGCACCCAAAGGGGATATCCAAACGGAAATCAAGTATTACGCCGAAGATAGTATCATTACAGATTTTGAAACCAAAAAAGTCTACCTGCACAAAGGTGCTTGGTTTGAATATGGTCTGATCAGGTTGGATGCCGATTTGATTATTATTGACTGGGAGAAAAGCGAGATTTTTGCCTCAGGCGTCACCGATTCGCTTGGGAATATTGAAGGAAATCCCTTGTTTAAAGAAGGTGCTGTGTCCTATGAAATCCGCAAGGAAATGCGGTACAATTTCAAAAGTCAAAAGGCGATTATCAAAGATGTAGTCACTGAGCAGCAGGATGGATTACTACGCGGTCAGACTATCAAAAAAGACCGGGATGGCAGTATTTACCTTGACCATGGATTCTATACCACCTGTAATCTCGCCGAACCCCATTGGCATATCAATGCAAACAGGATCAAATCCATACGCGGAAAGCAGGTGGTAACCGGCCCTTTCAACCTATATTTCAATGATATTCCCACCCCGTTTGGACTACCATTTGGAATCATTCCCGATACGCCGGAAGAAAAGGCCTCAGGAATTGTCTTCCCCTCTTATGGGCAAGAACAGGTGCGTGGGTTTTTCCTAAAGAATTTTGGTTACTATTTTGCCTTCAATGACTATATCCATACGAGGGTGACCGGAGATATTTATTCCAATGGTGGTTGGGGTGCAAAAGCCTCTACCATGTATAAAAAGAGATACCGCTTCAGTGGTGGATTTAATGTGGACTACCAAAAATTCAAAAGTCCTGAAACTGAATTGAACAAGGTGGAATACAATACAGTTTGGGTCAATTGGAGCCATTCGCCGGAGTCAAGGGGCAATTCCCGATTTTCTGCTTCAGTCAATGCCGGTACTTCCAACTACAATAACGTGGTCGTCAACCCGAACAGTTTTGTCCAAAATGTCAAATCCGAATTTTCCTCGAATATTTCTTACAGCAAAACATTTTCAGGTACGCCTTTCAGTATGTCTGCCAACCTCCGGCATTCCCAAAACATTCAGTCCGGTGAAGTGAATCTGATTTTGCCTGACATCGCGGTCAACATGAACAGGCAGAATCCTTTCCAAAATGCAAAGTTTGAACCGATCAAAACGCTGAACGTAGCCTGGAATTTCAACCTTCAGAATACCATTACCAACCGGGTAACGCCTCCTTTTGGGGTGTCAAGCGAGGTAGTGGATCAGAGTCAGGGAATCAGTAACAGTCAGAATAACATTCCTTTCAACTTAGCCAATTTGCCTCAACTCCTTAGAGATGCCAACAACGGAGCAAAAAATACCATCCCGATTTCTTCCAATTTCCGATTGTTCAAATACTTCACCGGTACTGCTTCAGCCAATCTGACTGAACTTTGGTATTTGGAGAAAACCAATTTTTTCTACAATCCTGTGGAGGAAAGGGTGGATAAAATTCTGGAGTCAGGCTTCAATAGAGTGACCTTCTATAATTCTTCCTTTGCGATGAACACCAACCTTTATGGATTTTATAATTTCAAAAGGAATAAAAAAATAGAGACTATCAGGCACCACATGCAGCCGTCATTTGGATTTACATTCAGTCCTGATTTTTCCGATCCTTCTTTTGGCTACTACCAAAATGTCCAAATCGATTCTGCAGGTAGGACACAGTTCTTTTCAAGACATCAGGGTTTTGTTTTTGGCGGTGCGCCATTGGGAGAGTCCAAATCCTTGAATATGAATATCAGGAATACATTGGAAGCAAAGTTGAAAAAATATGATGAGTCAGGGGAGATGGAAACAAAAAAAATACCATTGCTGCAAACCCTGAATATCAGTACGAATTACAATTTTGCGGCAGATTCTTTCGAATTGGCCCCGATAAGGATGGATACCCGAACCTCATTTTTTGACAATAAACTGTCACTGAACATCGCGGCCACCTTGGATCCTTACGCCGAATTGGTAAAAATCAACCCTGAAACAGGTGTAGTCACTGGCCGTCGGGTCAACCAATTTGCATGGAAAAGCGGTCAAGGAATCGGGAAATTCAGAAATGTCACCATGAATATCAACGGTAATCTCAATCCCGCCAAGCAGGGCGGACAGGCGGGAGAAATGCGGGACCAAATGACCGACGACTTTTTACAGCAGGGCGGACAGTTGAATGAGTTTGTGGAAAATGAAATCAACCAAATCATCAATGACCCTTCTCAATACATCGAATGGAATATTCCATGGTCTTTTGGATTTGGGTTCAATATCGCTTATAACCAACAGCCTGGCCGCGAGTCAAACATCACTTCTGCCATCAACATCAACGGAGACCTCAGTATCTCCGAAAAGTGGAAAATCACCTACAGTGGCGGCTATGATTTTATGACGGCCCAACTTACCCAATCCATGATCGGTTTGGCAAGGGATCTCCACTGTTGGCAGATGAATGTCAGTTGGATTCCTTTTGGGCGCTTTACCTCTTATAACCTTGATATCCGCGTCAAATCTTCCATTCTTCAGGATTTGAAAGTATCAAGAAGAAGGTCTTTCTTTGATTAGAAACAAGTTTTTTTTAAAAGCATGGGATTTTTTGATCGAAATAATCAGGTACTTTACTACCTTAAATAACAAAAATTTAATCACTGATTTCATAGTCAAATAAAAACTAAAGTTTATATTTGATCGTAGAACTTTTTAAAAGAAATTTTAAAAACCATCCGTTATGAAATCATCTAAAATATTTTTTCTTGTAATTCTTTCAGTTATTGGTTTTCATGGCTGTTTGCCAATGGACGATTTTCAGTTTCCTAAAGTGGAAGAAGATGCTTTGGTGGTTCAAGATACAGTTTACCGGGATTCATTTGTTTGGCCTGATTTTTCTGAACCTACTGATCCGAATCTGGATACAACTTGGACTTGGATGGATGGATTTTACCTAGAAGTTTTTAGCTATCCTCAGAATATTGGCAGTTCAAATAAAATCACCTTTCCCTGGTATACACAGGGAAATCCTATGAATATAAACAATCCTGATATGAAGCCTGAAGATGGATGGCAATTTGCTTTCAGAGACTTCGGAAATTCATCAAGGGTTGTTCCTATGCCATACTTTGCTTTGTATAATTCCGGGCAAGGGATGCTTAAAGTCTTTATTTATAATGCCCAGAACATAAGCACAAGTTATTTTTTGGGGAACATTGCTTTGAAGGTTGGGCCTCAGATTTTCTTCGTATCGGAGGCATCAAGAGCCAAAGCAAATCAATTTGACGGATGGATAAATTTGGAATTCAGCATTCCCAATCTCAAGTTACCTTTCGAAAGTGAAAGTACTTTTGTTCAGGTTACCTTGACAGGAATTCAGGAAAGTGTTGTGTCGATTTCTTCTTCACAATAGGAAAATTCACTTTCCCTTTTTCTCTGATTTTTATTAACTTCCTCTTTATGAACGGAGGAGAAATCATTTCCAGAGTTTTGGTCAATCAAGGAGTAAAGTTCCTTTTTACCCTTTGTGGAGGCCATATTTCACCGATTTTTGTTGGGGCAGAGAAAGCCGGAATCAAGGTCATCGATACACGACATGAGGCCACAGCGGTATTTGCTGCTGATGCGGTGGGTAGATTGACGGGGATTCCAGGAGTTGTTGCGGTCACTGCAGGTCCTGGGCTGACCAATACCATTACTGCCATCAAAAACGCCCAAATGGCACAATCTCCACTAATCTTGCTTGGAGGTGCTGCGGCTACGATGTTGAAAGGTAGGGGAGCACTTCAGGATATCGATCAACTCTCCATCATCAAGCCCATCGTGAAGTGGGCAGTCAGCATAAAAAAAGTAAAGGATATAGGACCGACATTGGAAAAAGCCTTTAGGATTGCACAGGAGGGAGTTCCCGGCCCGGTGTTTATAGAATGTCCGATAGATACATTGTATCCTGAATCCATGGTCCGAGAATGGTATGGCACCAAAAGTAAATCAGGAACCCGATCCCTGAAGGACAATGCACTTCAATGGTACATTGAGAGACATGCCAAGAAGCTTTTTGAGGACAAGGACAAGACTATTTTCAATTCACATCCCGCAAAGCCAAAATTTCCGCTGCATTCTGATTCACAATTGGCGAAAGCTGTTTCCCTGATCCAAAAAGCCAAACGCCCGCTGATGATATTGGGAAGCGGTGCTATGTTACAGCCTGAGTTGGCAGGGCAGCTTTCAGTTGCCATTGATCGCTTGGGAATCCCGGTTTATTTGAGCGGAATGGGCAGGGGATTACTTGGAAGATCTGGAAAACTTCATATTCGGCACAAAAGAAAGGAAGCCATCAAAGAGGCAGACCTGATCATCCTTGCCGGAGTACCAAATGATTTCCGCTTGGATTATGGCAGCCATATCGGTAATAGAAAATTCATCTCCATCAACAGAAGCAAAGCGGAACTTTTTCTCAATAAAAAGCCATCCCTTCCGATACAGGCAGATCCCTGTGGCTTTTTGATAGCCCTTTCTGCTCATTTGAAAATCAATTCACAGGAATGGCTAGATACTTTGCGGAAGAGGGATTCGATGAGGGATGAGGAGATTGGCAAACAGTCTGAAGAAAACATCAATGGTTTAAATCCTTTGAAGTTGCTTTGTGAGCTTGAGCATTTATTGCCCGAAAAAGCGGTTCTCGTGGCAGATGGAGGTGATTTTGTAGCGACTGCTTCTTATACTTTGCGGGTAAGACAACCCTTGTCCTGGCTTGATCCCGGAGCTTATGGAACCTTGGGAGGAGGGGCAGGATTTGCTATCGCGGCGGCTTTGGTCTATCCGGATCGGCCTGTTTGGATATTGTATGGAGATGGGAGTGCAGGATACAGCCTAATGGAATTCGATACTTTTCAAAGACATGGATTGGCCATCACTGCCCTCATCGGAAATGATGCCTGTTGGACCCAGATTGCCAGAGATCAGGTGGAGTTTTTGGGTTCGGATTGCGCGGTGAGGTTGGAAAATTCAGATTATGAAAAAATTCCAATTGCCTTTGGTGTTGAAGGTCAAAAAGTTGAGAATTTCGAGGTATTCAAGTTTGCTGTAAAAAAGGCTTTAGAAGTCAACCAACTAGGGAAATCCTTTTTGATCAATGCCATTATTGGGAAGACGGACTTTCGAAAAGGGTCGATTTCGGTTTGATTTTCATTCCTGTCACCCTTTTTTTTATGTCTTGTTGTACGAAATCTTATCAAGGATAGGGGAAAGTCATTAAATAATACTACTTTTTTAAATACCGACTTTGCCTTATCTTTTGCTTTCAATCCCCAAATACCCACCTTCCTATGAAAAAGCAACTTTCTCTTTTCGGTTTCCTTTTTGTATTACCAATCCTTCTTTTTGCCCAAGGAAAAAGAGCAATCGATTTGGATGCAGTCACCGAAAAAAATTTCCTTTCAGGAATTGCTATCCTTAATGACCTGATTTCCATCCCCAACAATTCCAATATTCCGGCAGAGCTTGTGCCAAACATTGCCTGGTGTGAGGATAATTTTGACAAGCGGGGATGGGAAATAGAAAGGCTGGAGACTTCAGGGTTTCCCATGCTATTGGCTGTAAAAACAGCTCCAAAGGCCCAAAAGACCGTTTTGCTTTATTTTCATGTGGATGGACAGCCTGTGGATAGAAAGCGTTGGGAACAGGAGGATCCTTTCAAGCCGGTATTGAAAAAAATGGCAAACGGCAAATGGGAAATCATTCCAATGGAAACCCTTCAATCCTCTTACGATCCTGAATGGAGGATTTTTGCACGTTCCGCTTCTGATGACAAAGGTCCTTTAGCGATGTTTTTGACAGCTTGGGATGCCCTGGTAGCGGAAGGAAAATCTCCGAATTACAACATCAAAGTTATTCTCGATTTCGAAGAGGAGATAGGTTCGCCAAATCTTCCGGCTGCGGTGGTCAAACACAAAGAAAAGTTAGCGGCAGATATGATGCTAATCATGGACGGACCAAGACACCTGAGCAATGAACCTACTTTGAGTTTTGGTGCAAGGGGAATCTCAGAAATTACGCTTACGGTTTTTGGACCAAGGGCAGCACAGCACAGTGGGCACTATGGAAATTATGCCCCAAATCCGGCATTTAGGTTGGCCCAATTGCTTGCTTCTATGAAGGATGACGAGGGAAGGGTGACCATCCCGGGATTTTATGATGGGATTAAGTTGACAGAAACTGAGAGAGAGATCCTCACTAAGGTTCCAGACAATGAATCCGATATCAAGAAAAAACTTGGAATCGGTAGTACAGACAAAGTTGGCACGACCTATCAGGAATCTTTGCAATACCCATCCCTAAATATCCGTGGAATGTCCTCCGGATGGATCGGGAATGAAGCAAGAACCATCGTGCCTGCCGACGCTAAAGCAGAAATCGACATCAGATTGGTTCCGGAAAGTGATCCCGAGAGACTCTTTGGACTTGTCAGAAAACACATCGAAAACCAAGGTTACCATATTTTGGATAGGGTTCCTACAGACGAGGAAAGGGCAAAATACCCAAAACTGTTGATGTGGAAAGGGAGTATTTCCTATCAGGCTTTCAGGACGCCGTTTGATTCCGAACCGGGTATTTGGCTGAACAAAGCCATGATCAGGGCATTTGGCAAAGACCCTATCAAAATCCGGATCAGTGGAGGTTCGCTTCCTATTTCACCATTTGTGGATGCATTGCAGATTCCTGCTGTGACCGTGGTGACGGTCAATTCTGACAACAACCAACATGGTCCAAACGAAAATATCCGCTTGGGTAATTATAAAGAAGGCATCAAGACGGCATTGGCGATATTGACCCAAGAATTGTAAAAGAGAAGCGAGAATCGAGTATCAAGAAGCAAGTATCAAGAGGTGATAAGCAAGGTGCGAGAAACGAGAGGCGAGAAACGAGAAACGAGATCCGTGAAAATTGAAAACCTGACAACCCGACAACCCGACAACGCGAAGCAGACAACAATTACAACCACTATAACAATTACAACCAATCAAAGGAGAGATTCTTCGCTTCACTCATAATGACGGATTCGCCAACTTGACAACCTGACAACGCGAAGCAGACAACAATTAGAACCAATACAACAATTACAACTAATCAAAAGAGAGATTCTTCGCTTCACTCAGAATGACGGATAAGAGACCCTTTGTCCCTCAGGTTGACGACTCCCTAAATATACCCCACCACCCAATACACCGTAATTCCGATCCATTCTTTGAAGAGTTTGTGCCACATGAAAATGGAATAAGGATCAGGTTGGAGCAATTGTGGGATACTGAATCGGGTGTCTTCAGAATAATAATCCACAGGGAAAGTATCGGTCAATACTCCGGCTTTGTCAAAGCAGCCTTTGGAACGTGGCATGTGAAAAGCGGAGGTTATCAATAAAAAGTTTTGGTCTAAGTTGAATCCTTTTTGGATCAATATTTCTTTGGAGAAAAGCGCATTCTCCCGGGTATTTTTTGCCGCAGGTTCTACCAGAATATCCTGTTCAGGGATCCCTGTCATTACCATAAAACCCCTTAGCAATTCGGCTTCAGTATTGGGATTAGCAGGATTAAGGCCCTGACCTCCTGTGATGAGGATTTTTTTGATTTTACCCAATTTATATAGTTGTACGGCATGTGTGGCACGGTCGGCACCTTTGTTGAAAAAAGTGCGGTCATAGGCGGTTTTGTTCAGGTTCGTTACGCCTGTCAGCACAATGCCGACTTCATACTCAGGTAGTTTGTCAAAGGCTTTGAAATCCGGTTCCCATGCTTTCATGGCTACATTTGCCAAAAACTGATTTGAGAAAAGAAGCAACAGAATGATCCCACTTCCCATTAATTTCTTGCCGTACTTCTTTTTGCGGAGCCAAAATCCTGATATCAATAAAATCAGGATAATGGTCATTGGCATGGCCAGAAAACTCAGAAACTGGGAAAGGTAAAAGAACATGCGGATGGGTTTTTGGGAAAAGAAGTTTTGCTTAAAGAGCAAACCTAATATGTATTTTCGAATTTATTAAAATGATTCTTAAGGCTGTGAGAAAAACAGTTGAAGTTTCTAAAGCTACTTTTTTGCTTGACCAAAAAAGTAGCCAAAAAAGTCAAGACGGCGGAATCCTATCCACCCACAAGGCCGGAGCCGGCCCGGTCCGCCGTCGTCCTACCCACCTCAAAAATACAAGATTCAGTATTAAGTTAAGATTTATGAAAAAAGTAAGATTTGCCTACAGATGGGCACAGAACAATTAACCAATTAACTAAATAACCCCTAACCAAATTAACCAACCCTTCGACAAGCTCAGGGACATAACAACAAATAACCAATAACCAATTAACCATCCAATCACCAGCCTTTATCCAGATTGTTATAGTACTTGATTTTTTCATTCAGCATTTTGTAGTCGAGTTTTCCTTTCACATCTTTTAGGTGTTCGATAATGGCAAGGGACTTGTTGAGCCGTGAATTGGTGTTTTTGACTTTGGTGACAATGTAGATCAGTCCCCGCTGTTTACCTTTGGTCAGTTCATAAAAATAGCCGCTCCCCACTTCATCTTGATCGAGGAGCACCTGCAATTCCTCAGGCATTTCATGTCCATATTCCGATAGGTCCTTTTCCAAGGTCATGGTGATTTTGTCTCCCTCGGCGATTTTGAGCTTTTCCCGGTTGGGCTTATTGAGCAGGATAAACCAATATTCCTTGGTTTTCATCAGGGCAGCAGGGAAGACCGGGATTCCTTCCAAGTGAACCCTGACCCGTCTGTTGTCTCCTTCAATAAACTGCACCGCAATGTCATCCGGCACGGGCAGGTGAAATCTCCAAAGATTGGTATGGAAATCTTCCAATGTGGATAAAAATGAGATCATTTCAGAGAATATTTTTCTCTAAATATCGCAGTTTTTCGGTTAAATTAACAGCATGACAAATGATCCCAAATCCAATTACTCGGTTTCCAAGACGGCCATAACCAAGCTCAAAGACCGGAGCAATGGAATGCCATTACAGGTAATGTCTGAGGCGGACTGGGATTTTTGGATCCACAACGGCTATGTGATTATCAAAAATGCTGTTCCAAAATCACAGGTAAAAAAGTTGGCGGATTTCCTTTGGGAATATGAAGGTAAAGATCCCCAAAACCCGGAGACTTGGTACCGAAAAACCAATCCGGATATGGAGATGAAGGAATTGGTCAATACCGGAATGGTCGAAATCTACCATCACCAATACCTTTGGGACAACAGGCAGACACCCAAAGTCCATCAGGCTTTTTCGGATATTTGGGGTACCGAAAAACTGTGGGTAACCATCGACCGGGCCAACCTCAACTTCCCCATCCGGCCCGGATTTGAGTACAAAGGTTTTATCCATTGGGATTATGACCCCGAAACCAAACCCCAAAATGTGCAGGGTGTCCTTGCCCTCGCAGACCAAACCGATGAAGAAATGGGCGGCTTCCAATGTATTCCGGAGCTCTATCGGACTTATGATACCTGGAAACTTACCCAAGCTGCCGACCGCAATTATTTCCAACCCGACATCAGCGGATTTGAACTGACCAAAGTCAAACTGGAGGCTGGGGACTTGCTGATCTTCAATTCCCTTTTGCCGCATGGAATCCGTGCCAACAAAAGCAAAGACAAAGTCCGCATTGCCCAATACCTCTCCATGATGCCCGCCGAACCCGAAAATGAATCCCTCCGTCAGTGGCGCATCCAAAGTTGGCAAAGCCGTGAAGCACTGAAAGGATATGCCTTTCCCGGTGACCCTTTAAAAAGGGAAAAACAACATCCTGTAGCTGAATTGACAGATTTGGGGATGAGATTATTGGGATTGGAGGAATGGTAGGGGAAGTACGAGAAACGAGAAACGAGATGCGAGATGCGAGAGAGAGTGCCGAGATGAGGATTCAATTCTAAATAAATAATGATGAATGAATTTCTTTGGAAATATAGCTATCACCTACCTTAAGCTGCTTTAGTGAACGGCTCAAAGGTACCTAAGGTGTAACGCAGACACGGAGTATGGGTAGGAGAGACACGGAGTATGGGTAGGAGGGACACGGAGTATCCCTAGGGGAAGGTGGGTGGAACTGTAGCGGGACCTTAGGTAAAGGGTAGGAGATCCTAAGGTGAGAAACAAGGTTGTTTCCCAATATTCTGACATTATTCCTAAATTTAATGGGTTGGCGTTTACAAACTTTAATGGGTAGAATATGATGACTCGGCTTTTTCTTTACATGCTTCTTGGGCTCCACCTTTTTCTGGGTTTGGGAGCATTAGCCGGAGGGGGAATGTTGGTCCTGCAACCGGATGGTTCCTTACTTGGTATGGAACCGGGATGGCTTGCTCAATCGCCATTTAGTTCCTACCTCATTCCCGGTTTTATACTCTTTACTTGTAGCGGCTTGCTTCCTCTGTTTTCCTTTGTTGGGTTACTTTTTAAGCCAAGATGGCGATGGGCAAATGCGCTCAATATCTACCCAAACAGGCATTGGGCTTGGACATATTCCCTGTATTCGGGCATTATTGTGATTACCTGGATTACGGTTCAGATGGTTATGACACAGTATTTTTGGTTGCAACCGGTTATGATTTTCACCGGGTTGCTGATTGTTATTTTCACTTTGACGCCTTCCATCGTGAAAAAATTCGAATTGGAATGAGCGGAAAAATCAATAAAGATTCCCTGATAAGCCTACAAGGCCGAAAAACCCCGTGAGGGATTAATCCCCCAAGTTTATGTGTGCGGAAGTTATCCTTTGGGAAATAAAGGTCATCCAATAAAGTCCGTTTGGGGTTGAAATATTTTTTTAAGATTTAATTTTAAGCAAATGGCGGGCGAGGATTGGGTTCTTTTGAATTCATGAAGAGGACAAAAGTCTTGTCAGCTAAACTTTAAGGTTTTTTCTTTATTTTCGTCCGGATTACCAAATAAAGATATTAAGTTGAAAATTAAGAGCGGAGAGATAGTTCGGAAATATTTTCATTGCTATGCCACGGCAAATGAGTCCCGTCTTTATTCAAAAGACATTCAAAACTTAATGCGCATCAAGAACTGTAATCCGGGATTGGATAAAATAGTCTTGTTTATTGCCATCAGTAAGGTGAAGGAAATCAGTTCTTATGATGAGTTTTTTGTGAAAACTGTTAAGAAAATCTTTCTCGGACATCCTTCCATAGAACTGAGGGAAATCTACTTTAAAGATAATACCGGACGTGATTTCAGTTCATTTCAATCACTGTTTGAAAAAGTAAAAATCACTGCCGATCCTGAGGATTATATCCTGTTCCAAAATAGAAGTGGTTATGGTCCATTTCATGAAAACTGGTACAGCCAATTTGTAAAACAGTTTGAGAAATTTGATTCAATAGCCCTTTGTGGCAGTACCATAAATTTCCTTGACCACCCAAAAAGGAGTTTAAGGAATGATTTACCACATGTACAGACATATTCTTTTTTAACAAAAGTTTATTTCATGGATATGCTTGGAAAGGCCTTTCCTGCTTCAAATGAAACCAAAAAACTGGATATAGTCCTCAACGGAGAAATAGAAATGAGTCAATTTTTTTTAAGAAATAACATTAAAATAACCTGTATGGAATGGCCTGATTTAGCGATTTCAAACCAAACTATCCCCCCTATTTCATCCGACATTAAAACCAAGGTTAAGGCAAGGCATTATTTCTACCACAGGATGTACTTTAGAAAAAACAAAATTAAAAAACTCGGTCAAATATTTCCCGGAATGGTCCTTTGGATGAATTTTGTAAAACAGGGGTTATAAAATTCATTTGAGGTGATTTCATTTATGCATTTTTTTCATCTGTGGAAGTTTTTTTGGTAGTAGTTCTTTTGTTTTTTTAGCTATAGCTGAATCCCAAAAAGGTACCACAATGCCTTCTGAAGTTGGTTAACTTGATTCTTGCTCATCCGTTATTCCATTGGACTACTTTACAATTATTCAGGCCACAACCAATTTCCATAAATTATAATTGTGGAAAATACCCCGTATATTTTTTTATAAGGGTTAATTATTGATTAGTTTTAAGAAAATAAATGATTTATGGTAATTTTTAGAATAAAAATTAGCCCTTTAAAATAGATTTTGATAATAAAAATAAATAAAAGGGTTGTATTATTAACCAATCAGCAACATAAAAGACAAGGCAATTTGGTATTTCTACCAAAAACAGAGAGATAAACGCAGTTGCGGTTATTTTTTGAAATCAGCATTCATTAAAAAGAAAACCATGGGAGGAATTAAGTCAAAACTTACAAAAGTTATTTATAGGAATAAATTCCCTATTCAAGAATACAAGCCGGTTAAAAAAACAATTCCGGATAAAACCATCCAAGTCGCATCTGCATGGAAAGGATTGGAATTAATTATTGAAGATATCTTGGATCAATTTAATATTGAAAGGGACAGTTGTATCGAATTTGGTGTAGAATTTGGATTTTCGGCCGTGGTCTTCTCCAATTATTTTAAAAATGTAACCGGTGTTGATATATTTCTTGGGGATGAGCATACGGTATTTAAGGGAGATCATTACGATAATACCAAGAAATCCTTATCTGAATTTGAAAACATTAAATTGGTTAGGTCTGATTATAAAGAATGGATTAAGAAAGATAATGATCAGTATGATTTTGCCCATGTCGATATTGTCCACAATTATAAAGAAACATATGAGTGTGGCTTATGGGCAGTAAAACACAGCAAATGTTGTATTTTTCATGATACAGATAGTTTTCCTGAGGTGAGACGTGCCGTTTTTGATATTGCCAAAATAACGGGGAAGAATGCATACAATTACCCTTATCACAATGGGTTGGGTATCATAGTTTAATTAGCGCAATATGAATTGTATGAATAAAAATTGTTGGGATGCCTTAAAACAAAATGAATACTCAAGGCAGGATTTCAAAAATGGATTGTAGCGACAACAAAAATCGAATTCAAGTAGGAATTGCAAAATGATTTTGAGTCAGCCAAAATGCATTTGCTCGTAAATAAATCAAGCAAGACTATTTTTACATTAAATCCTTCATTCATTCCTTTTTCCACGCTGCCCTTGTTTTTTATATCGAATGGGATTTCAAAAAATGGACTTCCATGACCGGCTTGATCATTGGCAGCTTGGTTCCTGATTTTGAAAAATTCATCAACATGAGACCGGGAAATACCTTCAGCCATACTTGGGAAGGTATTTTTTGGTTCAGTCTGCCGGTAGGTTTATTGCCCTGATTTTTTTTTGATGGGCTTTTGGCGACTTGTTTGAATTACCAAAAAGAATTAAGTTTAAATAGTTGAAACTTATCCGGAACTTTCGTGCCATGTATGTCATAGGCGAATATGGCGCCATGATTTTGGGTAGCAAACCGGTAATATCTAACCTAACTTCAAAACCACACTGATATGGAAAAAAAGAGCTTCACAGAGATGACTGAAGACGAATTATTGGTAGAAAAAGACAAACTGAAAAAATCGAAAATTTTTCACGCCACCATGATTGGCTTTCTTGCCGGAATCCTCATTTTCGGATTGGTAGGTTGGGGTCTATCTGAAGAAAAACGATTGGGATTTTTTATACCCATGGTAATTCCGATGGTGATCATTTACAGGTTGGTTAAAAACCCAAAAGTGAACAAGGATTTAGAAGAAGCCCTGAAAGAACGTAGGCTGAATTGAGGCTGACCGGTCAAAATACGACCAAGCCTTTTCCTAAGCAGTTTTTTTGTGGATTTCTCTTGAGGGTGAAGTGGATAAATGGGAATTGATTATCACGACCATTTCAGCTTTTAAGATAGGGCTGATTGGTTTTTCGATTTGGAATTAGGTTTTTTATATAGCAGCAGTCAAAAATCTTAAGGATTAACAAACTTAGAAGCTACCACCTTTGAACTGCCATATTTTGATTTAATTTTTGATGAGCTAAAAAGCCTCTTGCTTGAAAAACTAAAAAGGATTAAGTTTAAATAATTGAAATATATCCGCAACTGTTGCGCTATGTATTCCATATGGCATACAAAGCGCAATGATTGCGTGAAGCAAATCGTTACAAGCAAGCCTAACAGACGACACAGCAAGAAATGGAAATTTGGCAATACTTTGAAATTTTAAGACGACCTAACAAGACTTGGTTTTTCTCAAAGGACAACACCGAAGAGAAAATTAACGCCTTGACCAAAATCGCCAATGACGGTTATCCAAGTATTATTTCCAACTTGACAGATTTTCTAAAAGACGACAACAAAGAATTAAGAGAAACCACTTCAAAGACAATTACTCACTTGTTCAAAAAGATTGAAAGCAAAAAAGGATATTACGACACTCTTAAACATTGCGGAATTTCAAAAAGTGATATTGACTTTTACGAAACCAATTTTCCCAAAGAACAATTTGTTGAGTTATTGGCAATAAGTTCATTAAACGGAAGTGGATACGTAAGAGAAAAAGCGGTTAAAAAACTTTCACAGGTTGACAGTTCAAGAGCTATACAATTCTTAATCTATCGTTTAGCCGATTGGGTTTTGCCAGTTCGACAAGCTGCACTAAAAGGGATTGACAACTATAAAACAACTGACTACATTGATAGCTTAATTGAAAATTTACCAATTTTTGAGTGGCTTCAAAAAGTTGAACGGACAGACCTTGGCGGTATTTACCAAGACATTGTTGAGTTCATTGCTTCCACAAACAGGGCATATGTAATTGGCAACTTCAAAAAATATCCAGACAAACTAAGAATTTTATTAGCAAGGCACATTTCAAATTCGCTTAGCGATAATCCACAAGAATTAAAATTGTTCTTAACCGACAAACATTTTTTGATTAGGAACTTATCAATACAGCATTTTGATAAACTTGGTCAATCAGAAATCGAACAATTATTGAATGACAAATCAGCGAATGTTCGACTTCAAACACTTTATTGCTTAAAAGAACAAAACGGCTTTGAAACAATTGCAAAGAAATTTTTAGCGGACAATTCCGCTACAATAAGACATTTTGCAAGGTTCACGCTTAAACAATCAATAAATGACTTTTCTCAATTTTACAATGACAACTTACAAGAAAGCAAACAAGTCATTGGGTCATTAAGCGGACTTGCTGAAACGGAAGGTAAACAGTATTCGGAAACAGTTCAGGCATATTTGAAAGACAAAAAAATAAGAGTTAAAATGACAGCGTTTTTAGCTCTTTGCAAACTTGATGAAGTAAGTGCTTATGACTTTGCATTTATGAACCTTGATAGCCAATATCTTGGACTTAGAAACGTAATCATTGAATTTTTATCACACATTCCGAGACAAGAAGTTTTGACAAAGGCAAAAAGCATTTACGAAACAGGCAATTATGACCTAAAAAAGTCAATGCTAAAACTCTTCAACAAAGTTGGCGGTTGGACAGCAATTCCCGACTTGATGATTGGAACAATTGATGAAAACGAGAACATAAGAAAATTGGCGTTTGGCTATTTACAAATTTGGAGAACACAAGCAGTAAGACTATTCTCAACACCAAAACAGGGGGAAATTGAAAGAGCAAAACAGATTTTCAGCTTCGTAAACGATACACATCAGGACAAACAATATTTTAAAACAAACCCAATAGATGGACTTGACTTTTACTTCAAATAACAGAAGGCCTGCTTGTAACATCACCTATACGCAAGCAGGGGTTTCGTGCTTCGTAGGACAGGAAAGTGCTAAATTTGAAGTTCAGTTCTTCGTAGGAAGTTCAGTGGTAAAAATCCCTGCCTGCGTATAGCTGCAAACCGTTGTGCACAAGCTAAAATGAAGACACTAACGACAATATTATCCCTATTGATTTTGATTGGTTGCGGACCCAAAAACCAAGACCAAAATCAGACAGATAAAAGAACTGAATTAATTCCTGAACCAGACAGGGACACGCAAAGCCAAACAAAGAAGGGTCAGTACGGAAATGAACCGAAAACTAAGTGTAATTGTGACGGACTTGTAGATTGGCGAAAAGATGTGAAGGTCAAACTATTCGACCAACCAAATGGACAAGTAATCAACACCTTAACACATGACATTCAAGGCGAAGACTTTTTGACTTTTACAATTTACGACTCCCAAGATGAATTCTTTAAAGTAAAAATTGGTCGTGCAATCAAAGGACAACAACAAACAGGTTGGATTGAAAAGGAAGATTATCTTGGGACTTATGCAAGAAATTACTCCGACAATGACACCTTGTTTCTATTTACCAACCCTGACCTGAAATCAAAGCCGACTGACACAATAAGTAAATATTACACAGAGCTTTACACAATTACTGACTGCGAAGGAAAATGGGCAAATGTGATTATGAAAACGACTGACAAAGAATTCAAAGGATGGATTGAACCTGAAATGCAATGCTCAAGTCCATACACGACTTGTAATTAAGAAAATGAAAAAAGCCAGTGCACAACATTGTATAAGCGTAATGCGGGCTGAACGTGGAAAATTGAGCATTTTTGCTCCTAATAAACATTGCGGTAGGCAGACAGTGAATCGCTCCGAAACCCCGCACTACGCTTATACTTTACCGTTATGCCCAATGCTAAGAGGACAGTCCGACTAACAAAAACAACTAAAGAATAAAATTGACAAATGTGTTTTGCAGTATACATAGGGACAAATAAAGAATTAGAATTAGGAACTTTCGTTGCTGAACAGACAGACATATATTTTGAGAAACTTAGTGAAGAAGAAGAAATTGCTTTACGACCAAAATTCTCAAAGACAAACATTTATTACGTTGGTTCAGACACAAGTTGTTCTTGCGGACTTGTTTTTGAAAGTGAAAATTTTGACAACCCTGACGAACAAACAAATAAAAAATCACCACAACGACTTATTGACCTTTTAAATGAGTTGACCTTAACAGAGAATATTGAATACTATTGTTGTTGGGAGGGTGATTGGAGTTTGCCGACCGAACATAAAAGAGAAATTGACATTAGAGAAATTTCATTGGACAAAAACTATTTTGTTGGGACAGAAAAAGAGTTTATAAATTTCAGACAACAAAAATGAGACGTATGAAAAGAAGCACAGGGCATAACAGCACCTACCCAAAAGGCGGGGTTTCGTGTTCCAAAGACAGTTTTGTGGTTAATGGAAGTTTAGCCTTTCAAATCAAGTATTGTGGTAAAAGTCCCGCCCTTCGGGTAGCTGCAAAACGTTGTAGGCCATTGTTAGGGAAAGAATAGAATGATCAAAATAGAATTTGAAGAACCCCAGATTGAAAAATGTGATTGTTGCGGACAAGAGATCTTTCGACTGACACGGTTTGTATATCAGGACAACGATGCGTTTGGAGTTTATTACATAAATTTTACACGCGGACATTCTCCAAAAGTAGCATATGGACTTGTGGGACTAGGAGAATGGGGGGATGGTTCGGAACCTAATGACAGAATTGCTTTCCCCTTTAAAATCTGGACAAATGAATCACACTATCAAGTGGGACTGGTTGACGCTGACGAGTCACCGTGGAGTCACGTAACATTTTTAGGACAAATTCTCAACAGAGAAGAAGGATTGAAACATGACTGGATTAAAGATGTTTTTCATGTGACTGACCACATTGTAGCGGATGACAAAATTGTTGTGGATTTCTTTACTGAGCATGATGAATGAACAACGGCCTACAACAACGGCTATAAAGCATTACTTTTGATTAATTATTTTTTAAGGATAAAAGTCACGAATTTATAGCCAGGCGTTAGCACCAATTTTATGACGAAACGAGCAAAGACATTATTTACAATTCTAATTCTGACTGTAACGACTGTTTACGGACAGACTTATGAACCTTTGGACCTAGCAAAAAAGATATTCGGCAAGGACAGTTTACCAAACATGGACAATTTTATCACAGGAGAATATAAAGGGCGACCAAACGGACAAGATTTGCAAAGTGGCTCAACGACAAAGTTCACGTTACTCGGACAGGAAGTGAAAACAGCGGTTGTAGCAATGACAATTTTAGACTCATTGGGCAAAGGACTTGACACTTATTTACATTTTGAGAAGGACACAGTTTGGAAAATGAGTGCATTCAGAGCATTAGCAATGACAGGCATAATTG
This sequence comes from Aquiflexum gelatinilyticum, assembly GCF_024813435.1. Lineage (NCBI taxonomy): Bacteria > Pseudomonadati > Bacteroidota > Cytophagia > Cytophagales > Cyclobacteriaceae > Aquiflexum > Aquiflexum gelatinilyticum. The sequence continues at coordinate 876,131 of NZ_JANAEZ010000001.1, read as the reverse complement.
AAGAAGTAAAAATTGAGCTTGAAAAAATGACTTTACAACAAGTGGACGACATTATTGCCAAATCAAAAAAGAAGAAAAAGGACGACTTCGCAATGTTTACTTCAAGAGAAGATTATAATTTTCAATTAGGCAATACAAAGCTGACACTTGAATTAGACGACAATATTGCTAAACATTTTGTAACTAATCAGTTAGAATTTGAAATACTTAAAAATCTTGCATTGACGCAACTTGAAAAGGAAAAAGTAAATGAAGAGAGAAGTTTAAAACTTATTGAAAATTTAAAAGCTGACTATCAAAAACTCTTCATTTCTTCTTTATCGACAGGTGGTTATGAATTTGGAAACTGCATCAATTTTATAATTGGCGGTATGGTTGACAATTCTGTTGGATACATTTACGTACAAGACAAAAAGGACTTACCCGAAATGAATTCTGACCGAGTAATAATGATAAAAGAAATTGGAAACGGCTGGTATATCTACAAGACGACATAATGACGACAGAAAGAAAAACTGGTGCTAACAGGCGTTTGGCAAAAAAGCGGGTTCAGTGGTTAATTGAACATTCTACCTCATATCAACTTTTGTGGTGAAAGGCAATTTCCTCATCCTATAGCTTAAGAAATAGCCCAAACTTTTCCCCCTCCCTTCCTTGTAGTTTTGACAATAGGCCTTAATATTGTAAAACTAAATTTCAAATTTTAATGAAATCCATCTATCTCCAATCCATTGCCCTATTCTTGGCTGTTGCTATTTTCTTTGCGAGTTGTGGCAGTACGACCATGATCCAATCTATCCCATCAGATGCCAAGCTGTATATGAACGGCGAGTATATGGGGAATACGCCCTACACTTACCGCGATACCAAAGTAGTGGGCAGTTCCACCTTGGTTAAATTGGAAAAAGAAGGCTACAACCCCTTTAATACCTCTTTTTCAAGGGATGAGGAGTTGGATGTCGGCGCTTTGATAGGAGGGGTCTTTTTGTTGGTTCCTTTTCTTTGGATCATGAAATACAAGCCATTCAGGACCTATGAGCTTCAGCCTGCTGCAGAAGGATTTGATACCAACTACTATTCCATCCCAAGCGGTTTGGATAAGACCAAGGCAGATAAATTAAGAGAACTGAAAAAACTGTTGGACGAAGGTGTCATCACCAAGGAGGAGTTTGATGCTGAGAAAAAGAAGATCCTAGAAAGTTAACATTCCTTTTTTTACATAAAATCCATTTTCAAAAAGCGGTTATCCTGAATGGTTTCGGGTAGCCGCTTTTTCTTTTTAGCCTGCCATCCCTCCGCTAAGCGTAGTTTGTAACTACGCTTTTCTATAAAAATGAATTTGTAATTCAAATTATCAGGAATTATCTTTCGTTTGAGCATTTAGTCGGATGGTCCACTTACATCCCGATGGCTATCGTGGATGGTAAGGATAAAAGGGTAGGACATGGCGTTTAGAAATGATCCCTTAAGTTCCGATAGCTATCAGAATTAGCCTTGGGCCAGGTGCAGTTTAGGCAAATTCCACCAAGTCCCAGTATCAGGCGTTTGCCTTCACACAGGTGGAGTAAATGATATTGCACCAAGAGACGAATACCAAAGCCACACATTGATGAATATAAAGAAGGTAACAAGAATAGCTGGAAAGTATTTATTGATTTTCTTTGGAGGATTAATTACACTTTTTTTGTTAGCATTGCTTTTTTTGCATTTACAAAGCCCAGGAAAAGCTAATCCATTCGTTGATGAGAATGGAGAGATAATAAGCAAAAGTATTTCCACGATAGAAAGAATTGAACTTGGAGGAATAGGGCAATATCTAATAATAGGTGGTATAGATTCGACCAAACCTGTATTGCTATTCCTACACGGAGGACCGGGAAGTCCGGAATTAGCCCACGTAAAAAAGTTCAACCCCTATTTAGAACACGATTTTGTGGTAGTACATTGGGAGCAAAGAGGTTCAGGAAAATCATACAATAAAAATATTTCGGTAGAAAGTATGACTGTTGACCAACTTATATCAGACACCAAAGATTTAAGTGAATATCTGATCAATCGCTTCAATAAGGACAAAATCTATTTGATGGGACATTCCTGGGGTTCTTATCTGGGAATAAAAACTATTGAAAAACACCCAGAATTATTCCATTGTTTTATTGGGATTGGGCAAGTAGCAGACCAATACAGAAGTGAAAGAATATCTTATGAATGGGTAAAATACCAGGCAGAGAAAAAAGAAGATAAGAAAGCCATAAAGGAACTGGGGGCGCTTGATTTTCCTGACATCAATGCGAGTAGTGAAGAATGGATTAAGTTTTTAATGGCAGAGAGAAGTTATGTTGATAAATTTGGTGGAGGGGTTTTTCGTGATTACCAGGGTTCTCTGTATATGCTATTGCCAGTCATAAATGCCAAGGAATACACATTACATGACAAAATGAATTATGGATTAGGTGCATTATTTTCATTAGATCATTTATGGGATGACATAATTACCGACAACCTTTTTGAAACCATCGACAGTGTTCAGATTCCTGTTTATTTCTTCCAGGGCGTGTTTGATTATCAAACATCATATATTGTTGCAAAAGAGTTTTATGATCAATTGGAAGCCCCCGAAAAACAATTTTTTACTTTTGAAAACTCTGCACATTGCCCAATTTTTGACGAACCGGAAAGATTCAACAATATATTAAGAGAAATAGTGAGGAAAGAATGAAAAGACAACCCACAACATTTGTTTGAATAATGGCAGGAGAAAATGCTAAATATCAAACTTTGAAACCAGTTCATAATATCAACCACTCAATCTGCCACTACTGATACCATTTGCCGTTAAATTTTATTTTTTTAACAACCCAACACCCACCCAAAAAAATGATCCCAATTGATTTCCTGATCGAACTACAAACAAACAAGGAAACGAAAAGGCTTTCGCTTGCGACAAGGTATTTGGTTCAGGTTAATTTCTTTAAGAAATAAGATTGGGAATCAATAGTATTAACCTTACGAGCGAAATCAAAGTGACTCCCCAAAACTTATTGCCTATTTTTCCCCCTCCCTTCCCTGTATTTTTATCAATATCCCCTAAGACTGTTTTTACATAAATACCATTTTCAAAAAGCGGTTATCCTGAATGGTTTCGGGTAGCCGCTTTTTCTTTTTAGCCTGCAATCCCCCACAAATTCACTTCCTTTTTCCATTAGGGCACGGTTAATGCACTAGTTTGATGCGGTCATTGCGTTCCATGGGCCGGAATGGATTTTTTTGGCCTTAAGAAAACTAGAAAGACAGAGGGAATGATAGTAGATAATAAATTCAGGATCAGACACCTGCCCAGGCTGTTGTGGGAGGCGGGGAAGCTTTGGAATAAAAACAATCCATGGAGATTGGGGGCTGTCGTGGCCTACTATGCGGTACTGTCCATGCCGGGATTGCTTGTGTTGATTATCAGTGCCGTTGGGGCATTTTGGGGACAGGAGATCGTGCAAGGGGAGATTACGGGGCAGATTTCGGAGGCCATTGGTCCGAGTGCTGCAGAGTCTGTCGTCTCCATTATCGAAAATTCGAGTAAAGATAAGAGGACTGTTTTTGCTACCATCATGGGTGTCGCAGTATTGGTATTTGGAGCCACCGGGGTGTTTTACCAGCTTCAGATTTCCATGAATGAGATCTGGAGTGTCAAGGTGGACCCTGAAGCCGGTTGGTGGAAAGTCGTCAAAGACAGGGCATTGAGCCTTGCCTTTGTGATGGTCATTGCTTTTTTGTTGATCATCAGTTTTGTGGTTTCTACAGCACTGACGCTGTTGAGCAGTTTTCTGGCCGGGCTTTGGGAGCCTGCTTACCTGTTTATAGCCCAGTTCTTTGATTTTGCGCTGTCCACCTTTGTCATTGGGCTTTTGTTTGTGTTGATATTCAGGTTTATGCCTGACATGAAGATCAGGTGGAGGTCGGTATGGTTGGGAGGATTTATGACGGCCCTGTTGTTCAATCTGGGGAAGATTTTGCTCAGCCTCTATTTTGGGGCTGCAGATCCGGCTTCAGTCTATGGTGCGGCAGGTTCTGTGGTGCTGATTTTACTTTGGGTATCTTATTCTTGTTTGATATTGTTCTTTGGGGCGGCATTTACCAGGGTGTATGCGGAGAAGTATGAGGCAGCGGTTCATCCTTCTGATTTTGCGATGAAAGTCGTCGAAAAGGAAATCATCATCGAGAAAGGAAACGAGGAAATAAAAACCGAAGGTTGACAATTTGAACTATACAGGTATATATTACCTTATGGTAGAATAGTGATGTTTTTTCGACTCCTTCTTTATAAGGAACATTTTTTTCCAAATATTTTACCATACAATAGCAATGAAGGAGATAGGCAGTAGAGGAATGGGGGCCATCGTAGGCTTAGTAGGCGTGACCTTCAGGGTTTGGGCGCCCAATGTCAACAGTATTTTTGTCATGGGCAGCTTCAATGGCTGGAGAGATAATGAATACCCATTGGAACATGAAAATGACGGCTATTGGGCGGTACATGTAGATCTGGCAAACAATGGTGATGAGTATAAATTCGTCCTTTACAACGGAGAAAACAAAATCACTAAAAACGATCCCTATGCCCGGAAACTGACCAACAGCATGGGTAATTCCGTTGTCATAGACCTTAGAAAAGACAGGGAAGAGCATCATTTTCAAATATCTTCGTTCAATGAGCTGGTCATCTATGAGATGCACATCGGTACATTCAACAGGGACGGGGTTGAAAATGGGGGTGTTGGAAACTTTTTTTCCGCAGTACAGAGATTGGATTATATCAGAGATCTGGGTATCAATGCCATAGAAATCATGCCGGTGATGGAATTTGCCGGGGATAATTCCTGGGGATATAATCCCGCCCATCCATTTGCCGTAGAGTCGGGTTATGGCGGTCCGGAAGGTCTGAAGCATTTTATATCTGAAGCCCATGCCCGAGGAATTGCGGTGATCATGGATGTGGTTTACAACCATTTCGGCCCTTCAGATATTGATTTATGGCAGTTTGACGGTTGGCAGGAAAACGACCTCGGCGGCATTTATTTCTATAATGATTACAGGGCAAAGACGCCTTGGGGTGAAAACCGCCCCGATTATGGCAGGAAGGAAGTCCGAAATTACCTCCGTGACAATGCGCTGATGTGGCTCGATGACTATCAATGTGATGGCTTGAGGTTTGATGCCACAGCAGTCATCAGGTACCTAGATAGCGAAAACACCAACAACAAAGCAGAATTGGAGGAAGGATATCGATTCTTGCAGGAGTTGAACGGGGAGATCCGGGATATTTTTCCCCACAAAATCCTGATTGCGGAAGACCTTAAGGCAGATCCTGTGGTCACTTCCGGGGTCATGCTCAACGGCCTCGGCTTCCATTCTCAATGGGGTTTGGGCTTCGCAAACCAGATCAAAAGGGTTTTGTTGGAGTTAGAAGACAAACACCGAAACCTTCAGCTCGTGGTGGAGTCACTCTTTTTTGCCTTCAACAATGATGTGTTCCAAAGGGTGATTTTCACAGAGTCCCATGATGAGGTAGCCAACGGTTCGTCCCGGTTGCCGGAGGAGATACAGCCCGGAGATGCCAACGGTGAATATGCCAAAAAGAAATCCACTTTGGGAGCCATTGCGCTCCTGACAGCGCCGGGAATCCCGATGTTGTTTCAGGGTCAGGAATTTATCAGTTATGGGCATTTCTCGGATACGGTGGGTTTGGATTGGGAAAGACAAACGATGTTCAATGGGATTTCGGGCATGTACCGGGACTTGATCGGCATGCGAAACGGAAGGGATGAGGCGATGGTGGGGCTGACAGGTCACTTGACCGAGACCTTGCACTTCAACCAAGACACATTGGTTTTGGCCTACAGTCGAAGCCATGCAGATCACCGTGAGCGACCCGTAATCATGGTCCTTAATTTTTCGAATCAGACTTACTACAATTATAAATTCGGTGTCCCGATCGGTGGCAAATGGAGGGTGAAATTCAACAGTAGTTGGAAAGGTTATGACGAGAATTTCTCAGGGACGGAGGTTACCTCCGTTTCTGCAAAAGGACCTTTTGAAGGCAAAGCCCATTCGGTTTTGGTGGATGTCCCTGCCTTTGGGGGGATCATTTTGATCAGGTAATGAGCCAGTTCCTTCATGTTTTTGGAAGAAATAGCGGATTATTGGAAATATTTAGGTGGTATTTATATTATATATTGCAAATGGTTACCAATCGGGTCAAACAAATGGTACCTTGATCCTGTAGAGTCTGCCTACATCACACTCGTTCTTGCTGATGCTGAATATTGCTACCGAAATTAAATCGAAAAAACGGCATGGGACAATCCAAAAAAGACAAAACAGAAAAGGATTCACCCTCGGAACCTACTCATAAAGCTGATTTTCCCATTGTTGCTATAGGCGCTTCGGCGGGAGGATTGGAAGCGGTGTCCGAATTGTTGAAATACCTTGCCCCTGACACGGGCATGGCATTTATTTTTGTACAGCATCTCAGTCCCGACCATAAAAGCATGCTAACGCCATTGTTAGCCAAAATCACCTCCATAGAGGTAAAGGAGGTTGAAAACAAGGTGCAGATCAAGCCCGATACATTTTACATCATTCCTCCGGACAAGGAGATAGCGGTGGAAAAAGACCACATAATCTTGTCCCCTCGACCCGAAACTCCCAAATTCAATTTTCCCATAGACATTCTTTTTACCTCGCTGTCAAAGACCCATAGGGAAAACGTGATTGGGGTAATTCTAAGCGGAAGTGCCACGGACGGTACTATTGGCATGAGGTCAATAAAGCAAGAAGGAGGACTGACATTTGCCCAGGATTCCTCAGCAAAATTTGACAGCATGCCCAAATCTGCCATTACAGCAGGTTTGGTTGACTTTATATTGTCGCCTAAGGATATCGCCCTGGAGCTGAACAGGATCAGCCAAAACCCCTTGATTAGGATATCAGGCACAAAACACAGGGAAGAAGACCTCATAGACGATGCAAACCCTGACTTGGTAGCCATCATCAATAGCCTTTTAAAATTCACAGGCGTGGATTTTTCTGTCTATAAAATGAAGACAATCAAGAGAAGGATCCTCAGGCGGATGCTGCTCAATAAGGTAAAAGACCTCAAAGCATATGTAAACCTCATCGGTGAAAAAAAGGAAGAATTGGATATTCTTTACCAGGATTTGCTGATCAATGTGACCAGTTTTTTTAGGGATTCGGATTCTTATATATACCTGAAGGAGGATCTTCTTCCCAAACTTCTGAAGTCAAAAAAGGGTGAAGAGACCTTTCGGATTTGGGTTCCTGCCTGTTCTTCGGGTGAGGAGGCATTGTCCATTGCCATGATGATTCTTGAAATTCAAGAAAATTCCGGGACCCATATCCCCATTCAGATGTTTGCTACTGACCTGAGTGAAAAGGCAATCAGGAAAGCGCGTGCTGGTGTCTACACCAAAGATGAACTGGAATCTGTTTCACCAAAACGGCTGCAGCGGTTTTTTACAAAATCAGGAAACAACTACAGGATTTCGAAAACGATCAGGGACATCTGTGTCTACGCACCGCATAATGTACTGAAGGATCCTCCATTTTCAAGGATAGATTTTATCAGCTGTAGGAACCTGTTCATTTACCTTGATTCAGCAGCCCAAAAAAGAGTATTGTCAACTTTCCATTATGCCTTGAACGAAACGGGCTATCTGATGCTGGGAAAAGCAGAGACCATCAGTTCTTCGGCAAATCTATTCTTAGAGGTCAACAAAAAGTACAGAATCTATTCAAGAAAAAGCAGCGCCGATGGACGCCTATTATCATTACCGACTTCAAGAATGACTAAAGGAGAAACACAACATACAAAACATGCAATGGATGCTGATACCAAGATCAGTGCAGCCAAAACCACCGCACTTCAAAACAGCAAAAACCTTGACCAAGCTATTGATGCAGTGATAGTCTCTGAATTTTTACCTCCAAGTGCAGTCATCAATCAACAGATGGAAATCCTCCAATTCAGAGGAAAAACAGATTTGTATTTGAGCCATTTTTCCGGAAAAGCTTCCCTGAATATCCTGAAGCTTGTACGCAAAGAAATCGCTTTTCACCTGAGAAGCCTGATTTCCAAATGCATCAAAACCGATCAGCGTGTACGGAAAACCGGAATTGAGATGAATGTCGACAATACTGCCTTTGTCGTCAGTATCGAGGTATCGCCGCTGCTTGTTGAATTTGAAGAAAAGTTGATGCTTGTTGTTTTTTCACAACACGATCAAGTTACTGGATCCCAGCAAGTAAAAGGAAAGGATGAGATCCAAGATTCAATTCTCAGTATTAAGGAACAAAAAATAAAACAGCTTGAGGACGAACTGGCTTTGTCCCAAAAGGATGCCATGGAGCTGTCCCAAGAGCAGGAAGGATTCATAGAGGAGCTCCAAAGTGCCAATGAGGAGGTAGTCTCGAGCAATGAAGAATTGCAGACCGTCAATGAAGAACTTGAAACCTCCAAAGAAGAACTTGAATCATCGAATGAGGAGCTTGTCACCACCAACCAAGAACTCCAAACCCGAAATGACCTGCTCAATGAATCCTATGACTATTCCAATGCCATCATCTCTACCCTTCATGAGCCTATGATTGTTTTGGATAAAAACCTGCGAATCAAGACCGCAAACAAATCTTTCTACAGGATATTCCAACTCAAAGAGGATCAGATAGACGGGAAGAAGTTGTTTGATTTTGAAGAAAAGAGATGGAATATCCCAAGTTTAAGGGAATTGCTTGAGCATATTATTCCCAAAAACTCCTCTTTCAGCAATTTTAAAATAACACATAACTTTCCAAGGATTGGCGAAAAAGTTTTTTTACTTAATGCAAGCCGACTTATCCAAAAAAGCCACGGGGAGCAATTGATTTTACTTTCTTTTAATGATATAACCGATGCCATGCTGACCCAAAAAAATGAATTGGAAGAATACACCAAAGACATAGAAAAAACCAAAAACTACAATATCGAGCTTGAAAAGGCGGTGTTGGAAAGAACCAAACAGCTTGACCTTTCCAATAAAGCCCTGTCTGAAAAGAACAACGAGCTGGGAAAAATGAACAAAGAGCTTGAAGCTTTTGCCTACATATCAAGCCATGATTTGCAGGAGCCACTCCGAAAGATCCAGACCTTTGCTGACCGGATTCTAGAAAAAGAAATGGTGAATTTATCAGCTTCAGGCAAGGTCTACTTCCAGCACATGCAAAAGTCGGCCAATAGGATGCAAAAGCTGATAGAGGAGCTGCTTACTTTTACCAGTCTCAATTCTGCCGAAAGAAAATTTGAAGCATTGCCGCTTGCGGACATTATCAAAGACGTACAGAATGAAATGAAAGAAGCGATAGAGGCCAAAAAAGCCAAAATCACCATCAATAAGATGTGTGATGTCAGTGTCATTCCTTTTCAGTTCAGGCAGTTGATCAATAACCTGATCAGTAATTCTTTGAAGTTTTCCAAACCGGAAATCCCCGTCAAAATCTCCATCTCAGCAGAAATCGTAAAAAAGGATGCTATCAAAACCATCGAAGATCTGAGTCAAAAACTTTATTGTCATATTCAGTTTTCAGATAACGGTATAGGATTTGATCAGGAGTACAGTAAAAGGATCTTTGAGGTGTTTGAAAAACTGCACAGTAAGGATGAATATCCCGGAACGGGAATTGGATTGGCCATTGTCAAAAAAATTGTAGAAAACCACAATGGTTTTATAAGTGCAACAAGTGAACTCAATAAAGGAACAACCTTCGATATCTATTTTCCAGCCAAAAAATGAACGAGAAATCCATTAAAATCCTATTAGCAGACGATGATGAAGCAGATAGACTGTTGTTTAAGGAGGCTTTTGATGAATTGAATGTCGGCACATCTGTAGAAACAGTCAATGACGGCGACGAACTCATGCACCTTATGCAAAATACCGAAGCCGAAAATCTTCCGCAGATCCTTTTTCTCGACATCAACATGCCCAGAAAAAACGGCTTGGAATGTCTTAAGGAAATCAGGGCAGATGTAAAATTCAAAGAAGTATCTGTTGCGATATATTCAACATCTTCTTCCGAAAATGACATGCAAGAGACTTTCCTCAACGGGGCAAATGTTTATATCCATAAGCCCAATGATTTTCAAAAATTAAAGAAATTATTGGAAAAAGCCATCATCTACGCAAATGTGTACCAAGACCCGCCCTTCAATAAGGATAACTTTCTTTTAGTGGCCGAATAATTGCCTATCTCTCAATTAAAGTGGAAAAACACAAGATTCATATTAAGTATATGGTCAGCTATCGCTGCATCATGGTGGTCAAGGAAGAACTGAAGAATCTGGATATACGCTATTCCAATGTCAATTTGGGCGAAGTTGAGGTATCGCAAAAAATCACTGCTTCCCAAAAGGAAGCTTTGAGGCTGAATCTGAAGAAAATCGGACTCGAACTTTTGGATGATAAAAAAAGCATTTTGATCGATAAAATTAAGAATGAGGTGATCAAAATGATCCACCAAGCCGAGGCTCCTCCGACAATCAATTACTCTGAGCATATCAGCGAACAGCTTGGCTATGACTATACCTACCTGTCTAATGTTTTTTCGGAAGTTCAGGGAATCACCATTCAGCAATTCATCATCTTCAACAAAATCGAAAAAGTAAAAGAATTGTTGCTTTACAATGAACTTAACCTGACAGAGATTTCCTATCAATTGGACTACAGCAGTGTGGCCCATCTTTCCAATCAGTTTAAGAAAGTCACGGGGCTGACTCCTTCATTTTTCAAAAGAATGAAAGAAATGAGAAGGAAGATTTCATAAATAGTGGGGTTGTTGGTTTCGGTTTTTACTGACATTTTCGTACTGAAGATCTTCAGCCCCATTATTTTTTATACAGTTTTAGTGGATAGTTGCAAGAGTTTTTGATTTGAAAGAATATCCAAAACATGGTCTGAATGTTGGGCTAAGTTATTTGGTAAATTATTCCAACAATTAAAAAACTTATCATGACACATTTAGAAGAATTGACAAGTACCCTCAATGACCTTGTTTTGATCAATAATGACAGGATCGAAGGTTATCAGAACGCCATCAACTCATTGGAAACTAAGGATGCTGATTTAAAAATGCTGTTTGCCAAAATGATTTCAAACAGCAGAGACCACGTCAGTGTCCTTGGTGACTTAATCCTCGAAGCAGGTGGAGAAATAGAAGAAGGGACTACAGCCTCCGGTAAGATATTCCGTTCTTGGATGAGTATCAAATCTTTATTCTCGGGCAGCGACAGGACAAGTATCCTAGAATCATGTGAAGGCGGAGAAGATGCCGCGCTAAAAGCATATGATATGGCACTTTCTTCAGATGTAGAGATGAACGTGGGAGTCAGACAAGTGCTCATGGACCAAAGGGTATCCCTCAGTGGAGACCACAATCAGGTCAAGAAAATGAGAGATTTAAACAAGACCTTGGCTTAAATCCTTGATTTAAAATCTATACCTCATGTAGGTATGGATTTTATTTTTTTGGAAAAGGCCGGTTAATAAGAAGAATATGAGAATCAGAACTTTTGAACCATTTTGGTTAGTTAAAAACGGCCTTCTGAATAGTTATCCCTCCCTGCAAAAAAACATTGAAACAGAAATAGTGGTGTTGGGAGGGGGTATAACAGGTGCTTTGGTGAGCTATGCCTTGATGGAGGCCGGGCATAAGGTAGTATTGATAGACAAAAGGGATATCGGTCAAGGCAGTACCTCCGCGACGACCAGTATGCTTCAATATGAAATCGATGAACCGCTTGTAGAACTCTCAAAAAAGATTGGGGAAAAGGGAGCTGTTACCTGCTATAAAGCAGGAATCAAAGCAATCCGGACGATCGGCGATTTGGTGGGTAAACTGAACTTGGATTGTGGTTTTGAACTTAAAAAATCACTTTACTTAGCCCATGATATAAAAGCTGCTGATTGGTTAAAAGAAGAATTTGAGATGCGCAATAAGCACCGGATGGGAGTGAGTTGGCTCTCAGACGAACAAGTTTTGAAAACCTTTGGGGTCAGGTCATTTGGTGCGATACTTTCTAAAACAGCAGCAAGTGTGGATGCTTACCAATTGGCGCATGGATTGATCCGCCACAGTTTCAAAAGGGGGATGGAAGTTTACGATCAAACCGAAATTTCCAAAACCGAGCACTGCAAAGATGGGGTAGTACTTCAGACTGCGGAGGGTTTTTCAGTTCAATGCAAGAAAGTCATCTATTGTACCGGGTTTGAATCCACAGACCTATTGAAAGAAAAAGTAGCCAAACTCTTCTATACCTATGCTTCGGTAAGCGAACAGGGAATTGCTTGTGCCAAGCAGCTAAAAGATATCTTGGTATGGGACACAGCAGACCCATATCTCTACATGAGGACCACAGAAGACGGCAGGTTGTTGGTAGGAGGAGAGGATTCTTCCACCAATTTTCCTTTTTTTCAACAGCAGATCAAGGAAAGAAAACATTTAAAATTACAGTCCAAACTTGATGAACTCATCCCCGAAAATGGATTTATTGAGGATTTCAGTTGGGGAGGAACTTTCGGATCGACCAAAGATGGATTGCCATACATCGGAGCCTCTCCCGAATATAAAAACGCATTGTTTGTACTGGGATTTGGAGGAAATGGCATCACGTTTTCTATTCAGGCGATGGAGATCATAGTGTCTATGCTGAAAGGGAAAAAGCATAACCTAGAAAAGTATTATAAATTTGGCAGGTAGGTAAAATCACTTCCACAGTCCCTTCTTTTTATCCCTTGCTTCTTTTTGGAGTTTGACAAATAGGTCAGCATACTTGACGTTGGGTGGGACTGTCATTACCGAAGCATAGCCGTTTTTGATCAGGAAGGCATTGAGGAAAGTCCCGTTTTCAAGATACACATAAGCCAAAGTTCTTTTGTACCTGTCGTATTTGCTGACATCATATTCCAGGCGGACTTTATTGCCTGTTAGGATTTGTGTGAGGTATGCTTTGGATTCCTTGCCATAGTAACCGATTTCTTTTTTGCCGGATTTTCGGGATTCTGGCGCATCTACTCCGATCAAGCGTATTTTTTCTTCCTGCCCATTGGCATTGATGATCCAAAATGTGTCACCGTCTATAATTTTTGAGACAGGGTACCATTTGGAATCGGTCTGAGCAGGTGAGGGGATTATGGAAAAAAAAAGAAAAAAGACGAGTAGGTGGTAATGTTGGGTTTTAAGCATGGGTGAAAATAAGGAATTTAAGTATTAAGTGTCAAGTATCAAGAGGTGAGAGGCGAGATATAAGACACAAGACGCAAGACATAAGACCTAAGACACAAGACTTAAGATCCTAGAATTGATTCACCGAAGGTTAATACATCTTTAGAAATGAGAAGCGAGAAACGAGACTTGATTTTCCAAAAAATTAGGTTCCAGGGAAAAGGGTAGATTTTCTGGTAGAAATCGGTTTATCAATTAATCAATTAACCTGTAATCCCCGATTCTCCGCTTCTTTGCCGATAATTAAGGCCAGAAAAAATGGGGATTGTTTTCAAATGCTATTTCCATAAATATTTTATATTTTCAGAAATCAAACTCCAGACTATGTCCCATAAGCACCATTTCATTCGATTAAATTCTTTTCTTACAAAGCAAATTAAAATGGTAATGCCTGGGAAAAGGGCATTTAATGGGGCTTCAGTTGGCCTTTTGATCGGGTCTTTTTTAATATTCGTGCTCGAGGTAATAGGCTTGATAAACAACTACAGAGATCCGTGGCTTTTAGCCTTGGGAGTGGTGATTTTGTTGGGATCTGTTATTGCGGCCATACTAATCGTTTGGCTGATCGAGCAATCCAATGAAATACCAAAGGGATTCAAAATAGCCCTTTTGATTTCCGTACCGCTTTTGATGATGGTCGGACTATTGGAAAAGAGAATTGGACTGATGTTGATAGTGATCTTTTCGCTGTTGGGAGCAGGAGTTTCTATTTTTAATATTGCCCATTTCCGAAAATTAACTTTGCCTAGAAAGACGATTGCCTTATTGGGTTTTGGAATTGGATTGTTTGGGGCAGGGGCTGCTCTCTATTTTTTGATGATCAGGGGTTTGGAGGTAAAGCCGATCCTCAATGCAGCAAAACTTGTTGAGGACAAAATCACCCCACTTCCTTTCGAATCGCCGGCGACCCCCGGACAATATGAAGTGGAATTTTTTACCTACGGATCCGGCAAAGATCGCCTTAGGGAGGAATTTAGAGAGGGAGTGAAATTTGAGACCAAGTCTGTGGATGGAACTGCGTTTTTGGAAAACTGGAATGGGATTTTAGGCAAGTATAGAACCCATAAATGGGGTTTTGATTTTAAAGAATTGCCCATCAATGGCCGGGTATGGAAACCCAAAGGGGAAGGTCCATTTCCTTTGGTCCTGATTGTCCATGGCAATCATCCCATGCTGGATTTTTCGGATACCGGGTACAAATATCTCGGTGAACTTCTGGCTTCCCGAGGTTTTATTGTTACATCAGTGGATGAAAATTTTCTCAACTTCTTCTCTTTAATTCGCAGAAGGAAGGTTTTGGAAGACGAAAATGATGCTAGAGGCTGGATGTTATTGGAGCACCTGAGGCAGTGGAATGAATGGAATGAGGATACGGCACATCCTCTTTTTGGACAAGTTGACTTTGACAAGCTGGCCTTAGTCGGACACTCCCGAGGAGGAGAGGCTGTGGCGCATGCAGTCATGCTGAATGGACTGGACTATCACCCGGACGATGCTACCATCCCGCTGGGATATCATTTCAACATTCAGTCGATTGTAGCTATTGCACCAGTAGACGGGCAGTATAGGCCCGGAGGAAGTCTCACCAAAATTGAAAATGTAAACTATCTTACAATGCACGGAGCACAGGATCAGGATGTTTTTTCCTATGAAGGCCTCAAGCAATTTGAGCGTGTTTCCTTCACGGATTCTGTATATAGGTTCAAGGCAGGACTCTATATCTCCGGTGCCAATCATGGCCAGTTCAATTCCGGTTGGGGAGACAACGATGCCCATGCTTCGTTTTCAGGATTGCTTAACAAAAAGCAACTCATGGAGGCAAAAGATCAAGAAACCATTGCCAAAGTCTATATCAGCGCGTTTTTAGAAACGACAATTCATCAAATAGACGACTATCTTCCCCTCTTTTCAGATCCAAGAAAGGGTCGAAACTGGTTGCCGGAAACTATTTATCTCAGCCAGTTTCAGGATTCAAAGAGTCAGTTTTGGGCTGGATTTGAGGAGGACTTTGATGTTCTGACTTTGTCCAATGCGCAATCAGCAAAGGGAAAAAATCTTTCTATCTGGCGAGAAGGAGAAGTTTGGCAAAGATATGGTTCAAGAGGAACCAGAGCGCTGTACTTGGGATGGAATTATGGAGAATTCGGTACCGAAAGTCTCGATTGGGATGCTCCAAATAAGCCGATTCTCCCAGAGACTATTCTTGCCAACTACACAGTAATGCTTGGTCAAGGAACCTTTATGCCGGATTCCAGCTCAGTCCTTATTTTCTCTTTAGCAGAATCCGGTGAATCCCCCAAGCCAAGAGGCAAAGGGAAAAAGATTGCAAAAAGTAATGAAAAAGGCGATAAGGATTCCAAAACCAAATTAGAAGCCATGAACAAAAAAGAAGCCTTAAAAGAAGATGAAATACCCTTACCTGTCCTTGATTTTACCCTGGAGCTTGTGGATGAACAAGGCCAACGGATTACTTTTCTTGCAAGTGAATTCTCTCCCGTCCAGCGCCTTATTAAATCCCGTGTGCTTAAAATACAGTTTTTGGACGAAAAGGATGACACCGAACCAATATTTCAACTTTATCAGTTTGATCTGAAAAAATTGGCCTCCAAAAACCCCAAATTCAGAGTTGAAAGTCTCCAACAGATTCGGTTTATTTTTGACCAATCAGAAAAAGGTGCTCTTATGATTGACCAAATAGGACTGATGCCGAGTTTTGAAATGGGCAGGTATAATGACTATTAAAAGAATCCCTAATGATGAATATGTAAGGAAGGATTACTCCAATGACGTGAATATTTGGGTTCTCCCACTGAATGCAGTGAAGTGTCTAGGTTTTGGGAATTTTTTCATCTTCCCAACCTGCGGTTACCAATTACATGATAATCCGGGTCGTCACTCTGATCCGCCGAGGCGGAGAAGAGTCTCTTTTATTCTGAGATCTTTCATCCTCGTACCTCAGGTTCAAGATGACGCAACACCAACCGTCATTACCTTTCTGAACACTTAAAAATGTTGGGCACCACCAATGAAGTAAATCTAAATTACCTCTCGGCATGCTCGGGGAACGGAATATTGGGCCTTTGAGGGTGGGGAGGAAAAAGCGGCGCAGCCGCTTTTTCCTCCCCACCCCTTAACCTAAAAAAACTCGGTGGCCGAGCTTGCCGAGGCCAAATTAGAAAAATCTCAAAGTCATTCCTTTTCTGAACACTTAAAAATGTTTGGGAGTCAGGGTGACGCTTGACAATTGACAATGCGCAACAGACAACAATTACAACTACTACAACCATTACAACATTTCCAACCACTACAACTTTCCTCCAAGAGACCCTTCTTTCCTCAGTGTGACGGTTCCAACTACACCGCCCACTTTCTGTCATTGGTAAAGGCGACGTTGAGCCATTTTTTGAGGGAGATGGGCTTCATTTTGCTCATAATTTCCTCCCGGATATTGTCCTGTTCGGCCAAAGTAGGTTGCCAACCTTCCGGAGATACCACAAAATCAATTTCGATAAAAAGCTTGGGTCCTGATTTAGATACCCTCAAAAAAGACTCTATGAATTGGTATTCTTTTTCAATGTCTGCGACGATCTCCTGACAAAGGTCTAGGTATTTATCATCCGCTTTCATATCGAGTACTTCTCGGATTTGTAATCCCATATTGGTGATCGGCACTTTGAGAAAATATCCCGACACCACAATCACCATTAGCGGATCCATGTAAGGCATCAGGTGGCTGTACTTGGTATAACCCAATCCGATTGACAATAAAAAACCCACCAAAACCGCAAGACTGAGGAAAGTATCCATGAGCCATTGTTTGGATTCTGCATCAATCAAACCTGAAGGAATGGTTTTTTGTTTCTTTTTCAAAACCAAATGGACCGCATAGCAGCTCAATGTTGCAATAAAAGCATAAATCAAACCCGAACCTGCATTGACCTCTTGTCCTCCAGAAAGCAGTGTAGATATCCCTGAGAAAAGCGCAAAAAGACAGAGGATCGTGATGACAAGAAACTTGCCAAGGATGATGATGGGTTCGATCATCTCTTTGCCATAAGGGAAGTGGTCAAAATCCTGCCGTGCCATAAAGGAAGCTGTGATCAATGAAATCATTGAAAGTCCGACACTGATCAAAGAATAAATGCCATCAAAAAGGATGATTTTGGAGTTTTCAACGATTCCCCATACGACCGCCAATAGTGCCGAAAGTAGTGCACCGTAAACAGAGAACTTCAACAGTTGTTTTTCTGTGTTCATAATTTTTATCTGTAGTTTGAGTCTAAAAATTTGCAATCTGGCAGAACCTAAAGGTATTGTATATCCAAAATGAAATCAAGTGGAGGGTTTTTTAAAATTAGAAGTTATTTCGCCCCTTCAGGGCTGACCTGACACAATTGATTTTTTTGGGATGGCCTGCACCCATTCCTGAGTTATCTTGCCCTTTCAGGACTAAGATGAAAAAATGAATTTTAGAAAATTCCACTTTTCTCCTCTTCCCTTGACTCATTTTTCGGTATTGGACCTTCCTGATTATTAAAATCTTGAATTAAATTTTAATTTTGGTGAAATAGAAAAAATTCCCCCAAACACCTCTATGAAGAAATTTTTACTGTTCCTGATCGGTATATCCGTAGTTTTTGTACTGCAGGCCCAAGAAAAAGCAAATACCGACAGACCCAAAATCGGACTTGTTCTCAGTGGTGGAGGTGCCAAAGGAATGGCCCATGTGGGAATTTTGCGGTACATGGAAAAGGCCGGCATCCGACCGGATTTTATAGTCGGAACTTCAATGGGATCGGTTGTCGGAGGTTTGTATGCTTTGGGGTACAGTGCGGATGAATTGGAGCAGATTATCCTGAATATCGATTGGGATATTTTGATTACCAACCGGGTTGGATTCAACGATATTGCTTTTGAAGAAAAAGAATATTACAACAGATATTTGGTCGAATTGCCGGTGATCGAAGGTAAAGTTTCGCTCCCCTCCGGACTGATTCATGGTCAGATGCTTTCTGAAACTTTGCATTATTATACCTGGCCTGCGAATAACATAAAAAGCTTTGACGATTTCCCTATACCGTTCAGGTGTATTACCACCGATGTGAAGACTGGGGAAGGTATTGTACTTAAGGATGGCTATCTCCATGATGCATTGCGTTCGAGTATTGCGATTCCGACTTTTTTTACCCCATTTGACATGGACAGTACTTTAGTGGTCGATGGTGGCGTGGTCAATAATTTTCCTGTGGATGTGGTCAAAGAAATGGGCGCTGACATCGTCATAGGTGTCAATGTGGGAGATGAAGACTTTCTTAATCCCAAAGATATCGGCTCATTTTCAGGGATCTTGATGCAGATCGCCATGTCAAAATCATACAGCAGACTCAGGCAAAATATTCAGGATACGGATATTTACATCAAGCCGGACCTGAAAAACTATTCAACAGGTAGCTTTAGCAAGTTTCGCGAAATCCTGGAATTGGGGGATTTGGCCGGACAAAAGCATGCCCAAAGATTCAAAGACCTTGCTGATAGTTTGGGCGTTTTTGTAGAAACTCCAGGTATAGGACTTGAAGTAGAACCCATCACTATCAGTGATATAGACGTGAGTGGAAATTACCTGTTTTCTGATGTCCTGATTAAATCCAAGCTGGATATCAAGGAAGGTGAAACCGTCTCCCGAAGAGAATTGAGAGAAGGTATGTCGCGGGTTTTTGGGATCAACGGATTTTATAATGTGGATTATTCTTTGATCAAAATTCAGGATGATGAATACCGCCTTGTAATCAGGGCAAATGAGAAACCTAAAAGTTTACTGTTTGCCTCTGTCCATTATGACAATCAATTTTCGGCAGGCATCCTCCTCAACCTGACCATGAGGGATGTTTTGGGCAAATCATCCCGCTCTATCATTTTGGCAGACATTTCCCAAAATCCTAAGTTCAGGTTTGACTACTATAAATATATCGGTCAGCAGAAGCAGTATGCCCTAAATATGAAATTGAATTACCTCAACCAAGAAGCTCCTGTGTATGAGGAAGGTAAAGTGACCGATATCAATGTCAACAGGGAAAGTAGGGTAAGTGCACATATCATGTCTACCCAATCCCTGAAAGAAACCTTTGTTTTTGGAGGATTTTGGGAAAACAACCAATCAAAATCCAGATTCAATGTTGCGACTCCATCAGATATCAAAAACGCCACTAGAAATTTTTTGGGACTGAGGTTTATGTATTACAGAAACTCCTTGAATGACAGAAACTACGCTACCCGTGGTGCAGAGGCGATTGTGGAACCTGTTTTCATGTTCAATAACAATATCAAGATCAACCTCAATGCCGGGGTTGACACCTTGTTTTTGGGTGAGGGAGAAGGTCAGTTTGGGATACCTGCCAACCAACTTCCGTTTTTTGTTGATCTCTTGACTCCAAAAGGATATTTCGCATTTTATTTCAAGTACCTCAAATATTTCCCTTTGGCAAGAAACTTTCAGGTCATGCCGACAGCGGCCACAGGTCTGACGCTTTCCAATGAAGGTGCTTTTAAGGTATTTGACGGTTTTATTGCAGGAGGGCATCAGCGGATCAGGTTCAATGACACCAGGATTTGGGGATTGAACTACCGGGAATTGGAAACTCCCAACTTTGCCAAGTTGGGACTTGAATTACAATTCATCCCGGTTAATAATATCTTTCTCAGGACAGGGGCCAATATTGTCGGGTATAGCGGGCATGTTCCCTTAAAAGGAGGGGAAGGTACCATCATTTCTGAAATGCAATCAAACAATATTTTCGGTTATGGGGCAGACATTACATATAAATCCATTTTGGGACCCATTGTAGCGGGAATCGGGAAGAACAATTCAGATAAAAATCTTAGGGCATATTTTTCTATAGGATTCTCATTTGGATATTCAGACCGTTAATTTTTTATTACTTATTTAATTCCTTTTTGGGTTCTTTGATTTTTTTATCATTTTTGTGTCATTATGAAGGCTTAATTTTTCTCCGGTTTGTTTTGGCCCAGCCCTTTTAGGGATTGCTGCCTATAATTTTCACCTCCCTACGGGATAGCTATTTCATATATGACCATCAAGAACTTTATCCATCATTTCCGTCAGGCTGTAAAGGGCCTTGAAGAAGATTTTACCAATATCAGTATCAAAAAAGCGATTTTCTACCTTTCCATTCCGATGATTTTGGAGATGGTGATGGAATCCTTGTTCGCAGTAGTGGATATCTTTTTTGTAGGAAAACTGGGCGTGCATGCAGTGGCCACTGTTGGGCTTACGGAATCTTTCCTCACCATTATTTATTCCATTGCAATAGGACTCAGCATGGCTGCCACTGCGATAGTAGCCCGGAGGATTGGAGAGAAAAAGGCTAAAGAAGCCTCCGCAGCTGCTTTTCAGGCCATTTTGGTTTGTTCCCTTTTTGCGGTAGCAGTGGCAGTTCTTGGGGTAGTGTATGCCAAGCAAATGCTTGCCTTGATGGGGGGAGAACCGGAAGTGATTGAGCAGGGCTACCGGTATACCCAGATAATTTTTGGAGGTAATGTCTGTGTGATGTTGCTTTTTCTGATCAATGGAATCTTCAGAGGAGCCGGTAATGCTGCAGTAGCCATGCGGACGTTATGGATTGCCAATGCTATAAATATGGTTTTGGATCCCATTTTGATTTTTGGGTTGGGACCGATTCCGGCTATGGGATTGGAAGGGGCGGCCTGGGCGACTACTACAGGCAGGGGAATCGGTGTGATTTACCAGTTTTATATCTTGTTCAATGGTAAATCCATCATCAAGTTCTATTGGGACAGCCTCAAGATGAATTGGAAAACCGTCCTAACGATCATCAAAGTAGCTTCCGGTGGAATGGGTCAATTTCTAATCGAATCAGCATCTTGGATTTTCCTGATGCGGATTATTTCTGAATCCGGTTCTGTTGCTTTGGCAGGCTACACGATTGCGGTGAGATTGATTATCTTTGCACTTTTGCCTGCCTTTGGACTTTCAAATGCCGCTGCGACCTTGGTAGGACAAAACCTCGGTGCCCTTCAACCAGGTCGGGCTGAAAAATCTGCTTGGTTGGCGGCCCATCTTACAGCCATATTTCTTGGGTTTTGTGCCATTATTTTCATCGCCGGAGCAGGGTTTTTTATCGGGATTTTTAATCAGGAAGAAGGAGTTATCGCTGTTGGGACAATGGGTCTGACCATCATTTGCTTGGGGTATGTTTTCTTTGGCTATGGGATGGTGATGAGTCAGTCGCTCAACGGTGCCGGAGATACCAAGACGCCTACGATCATCAACTTGGCCATACTTTGGGGCTTTCAGATTCCCTTTGCCTACCTGCTTGCCAAGACTTTCGGATTCGGAGCAACCGGGGTTTTTATCGCCATTGCTGTCAGCCATTCATTGCATGCTGTCGTGAGTACTTGGGTATTTAATAGAGGAAAGTGGAAGTTGGTGCAGGTTTAGGTTCGGTTCAATAACCTCAAACAAAATGTGGCGTGATAAATCCGAGAATCTCTAAGTCTCAAAATGTCGTTTATTCTACAAAGTAATTTTGTAAATTGGAGTTTCTAAATGAAGCGGAAATGGAAAAGATAATGATTGAGGTGGATAAAGTTTCGGAGAAGGCATATAACCAAATGAGTCCTGAAGCTAAAAAGCAGTTTAATTTTGCTATAAACCTTCTCTTGAAGAAAGCCGTAAATAAAAGCAACTATCAAGAATACCTTGCATTTTTAGATGAAATTGCGAGCGTGGTAGAAAAGAATGGTTTGACAGAAGCTAAACTTCAAGAGCTCTTAGAGGACAATGGTTGATATTTTTGTTTTTGATTCTAATTTATTGAGATAAGTTTCGATAACTCTTTCCTATTTCAATCCATTGCTAATATTTTAAGGCTTCTTTCTCGTGTCACTTTTTGTCTTGAAACAAAAAGTAACCAAAAAGTTCAAGCGCAATAATCCTCCCCCACACTAGGCTACCGCCGTCCCGGAATTGCGCTTCCTCCCCGCGGATGTTCCAGTTGAGGGTTATTTTAAAGTAGGAGATTGAAGAAAAGTACGCTTACCAATTAAAATCCTACGAAGGAGAAATTTCACTTAAAAATCTTTTTTCTTAAATACCCTCATGGCTGCGGAAACAGGCAAAATCATCCAAACAAACATCACTGCGGATGACAGTAGGATTCCCTTTGCTGAACCAAAGAAATCCTGAAAGAAGGCTCCGGTATATCCCATTAAAGCGGAGATGTCCAATTGCATTAACATGATGATTCTTCCCAAATCCACTGGATTCAAAAATACCAAAGCCAAGGTCGGTTTTTCCAATGGGTAATCCGCCAAGCTATAAATCAGGTACAAAACAAATCCATCATAAACCAAAGAGAAATAGATCCAAAACGACAGGCTGATGCCAATGGCTTTGGCTTTGTCTCTCGTCAGAACGGAAGCTAAAAATGCCAATCCGGCAAAAACTATACTCAGACCGATGCCGATTCCCAGCAAGATCAACACCGAAGCATCCGCTCCCCACAGGATCATGGGAACTCCAAAACCTATTACAATGGCCAAGCTCAAGACAAACATGACCGCAAGGATCTGACTCAGAAAAACATCCCTTCTTTTGACAGGTTGGGCGAGCATAAGCTCGGTAAACTCCAGGTTATTGAAAAAATGGGTCGTGGCAAAGATGGCCGAAATCAGAGGAACGATCATCAGCATGATGTTGAGCAGACTGAGGGAAACCTTGCTCATGTCTTCCGAAACCTGGTAAATGGAGATCGCTACCAATACCATAAACAGGGTATAAAGTAAGGCAAACCTAGACTTTACAATATCATACAGGGCATATTTCAATAACTTAAACATGGCTCAATTCAGTTTTAATTTGCTTTTTTTTTAAACTCCATTCCATCAACCTCGCGATGGCGGTGGTGAACTTGGATTCTCCTGTGATATCCTTGAGGCTTTCAGTCGTGTCATTGAAGAATACCTTCCCTTCATGAATATAGATGGCATGGTTGGTCAGTTCATCCAATTCACTCAGGATATGGGAAGTGATCAGGATGAGTTTTCCTTTTTCCCTTTCTTGGATGATTTTGTTTTTCAGGATTTCTACAGCGATAGGATCTAGTCCGGCAGTAGGTTCATCGAGAATCAGAATATCCGGACGAAACATAAAAGCCAGGGAAGCACTCACTTTTTGGCGTGTTCCCCCGCTAAGGGTTCGCATGGGTTTGTCCAAAATGTCCATCAAGCCAAACTCAGAGGCCAATTCCATATCATATTTTTTGATATCCGGCCGCATGTCCTGCATCATCGAGAACAGCTGGCCGATTTTGATATTGTCGGGATACCTTCCGATCTGTGGCATATACCCGATATCGGATCGGTAGGCAAAGCTACCTTTGATGGAATTGCCTTTGACGAGGATGTCTCCCGCATTTGGGATGACCATGCCAAGGATGATTTTGATCAGTGTGGTTTTTCCCGAACCATTAGGACCCATCAGTGCATAGCTTTTTCCCGATTCAAATTCCAGGTTAAAGTCCTTCAGGACTTCAAGCTTGCCAAATTTTTTATGTATTTGCTGTACGGAAATCATAAGGTCTCATTTTTGGGGAGTTGTCGATCATGTTTTCGGGAGTGATGGAAGGGAGCACTTTTTCCATCCTGTCAAGGAGCGTCACCAGAAAACTTCTCCATAGAATCACTGCAGAAGGGATTTTTTCTACGATGACGCTGAATAAACTAATGGGACGGTAGGGGATATCACCTATTCTGTTTTTGTCCAGGTCATAGCCTTCGTATTTATCCCAATAATTATTTTGTAAAGTATTCAAGACTACACTGCCGTTGGTGCTGATGTCAAAGGTGTTGGCTATAAAATTATTCTCTTCGAAAGTGTTTTGGTCACAGCTTGCCATGAGTTTGATGGCCCAGCCATTTTGTGAAAAAGCATTGTTTTTGAATGTGCTCCGGCTGCATCCTTCCATGTAAATCCCGATGGTGTTGTTCCTGAAAATGTTGCCGACTACTTCGCTGTCGGTAATGTCTTTGAGCAAAATCCCATAAGAACTTGCCCCTTCGCCTTGTTCAAAGATGTTTTCCTTCATGAGGACATTTCGGGTGTACATGACAGCCACGCCTGCGCCGTTTTTTCGGAAAGTATTTCGGATATAACTGTTGTCATGGGAAAACATAAAGTGCAGCCCGTACCGTTTGTTTGCCTCGATCATGTTGCTGGTACTGACTGTATTGGTCACAAACTCCAGGTATATGCCATCCCGGTGTCCGCTTACTGTGTTTCCCTCAATGAATGAATCACGACATTTCCAGAGGTGGATGCCGTTGCCGGTTTGGTATTCCCGCTCGGCATGGGAGGAAAGCCTGTTGTTTTTTATGGTTAGGTTGGAGGAATTGGAAAAGTGTAAGCCGAAGAATGTTTCTTCCAGGATGTTGTCTTCCACAGTGCAGTTTTTGGAATCAAAAAACTTGATTCCTGCAGAATCGTCCATATTTGACATTCCGGTATTGATGATTTTAAGACCCCGGATATGCACATTTTCTGATGCTATCAAAAAAACGTTTCCTTTTGCTCTTCCATCAATAATTGGATAGGACTCGCCAATCAGTGTCAGGGGCTTTCGGATGGTAATTTCATTTTCAGCGAAAGTTCCTTTTTCGATGATCAAGGTATCACCTTCAGCTGCGAGAGTGACAGCAGATTGAATGGATTGACCGTTTTTGACCCTGATGGTTGAAGCTTCCAAGGAAACTGTCATCAGGATAAAAAGGGTCAGGAAAAGGAGTTTTACAGTTTTCATTTTTTTGGATTTAAAGTCCGAGTAATTTTTCACTTGAATTGTGTGACCAATTCGCCCCAAGCCAAATACACTCCTCCATGTTCGGATTTGTATGACTCTAAAGTCTTATAATCGGAAAAGGCGATGATGTTGCTTGCCATTGGTGTTTTGAATTTGTCAGACTTCAGGTAAAAAGCAACTGTAGCATCAGTCAGGCTTTCGGGTTTGGTATAGTCAGCGACGAGGATATGTTTGATGTCTTCCTGATTGACTTCATCGGATTCTAAAAATGACATCAGGCAATTGACATCGTCGAAGATGAAGATTTTCCCTTTTTGAGTCACAACTTCAGCCCCATGGACAGGATCCATAAGCTTCATTTTGCAGTGGTGACAATTGTCTTTTCCATAACTGATGGGTCTCGGTTCTGCATTGCAAGACCAGATCAACATAGAGATCAAGAGTATTTTGAGTGCATTTTTCATGATCGGTGTGGTTTATTTTTTTTAGAATGTATGAGTTTTCTTTTTTTTCCTCCATTCGGTAAATACCGCAATTGTCAAAAGCAAGGCAGAAACTCCAAGAATCCATCCTCCCGTATCAGGACCTGAATAAGCTAGGAAGTTGAGGAGTTCTTTGTATCCGAGCAGCGGAGGTTGGTAAGCCATTCCTGGAACTTTGATCGCAGCTGTTTGGTCAAGGTTGTGGCCATAATCATATCCCCATAGGTACATGTCGATCAAAACCCCGATTCCAAGCAGGATGATCATCACAAAGAAGGAATAAAGAGCCCATCTTTTGGCTATGGCAGCCGTCAGCATCCCAAATCCGATAATGAATCCAAAGACATAGATCAGGTAGGTAAATTCGGGAAACATCTCCTCTCCGATATGCTGCATGCCGATGTAGTGGTTGACTCCATTGATGATTTCGACATCTCCGCTGAGGCGGTCTATCCATATTTTCATATTCAATCCTTCGGGGTATTGCGGAGCCCAAAGGCTGATCTGCCACAAAGGAGTAAAGTACGCGGAAACCATCAGGGCAGCTGCGATGAGTGTCAAAATCCGGTTTGTTGGGCTGATATTGTTCATCTTTTTGGATTTTAATCACCGCCGGTTTTGATCCCGGCGGTGAGGATAATGAAGCAATTATTCTGCAATTCCTGTAGAAAACTTGAGAGGCGTATTGCTACCTGCGGGTGATACCCTGAGGTAGCCTTGCATTTCTTGGTGCAATGCCGAGCAGAAGTCAGTACAATAGAATGGGAACACTCCTGTTCTGTCTGGGACCCATTTCAATGTGGCTGTTTCACCGGGCATGACGAGCAGTTCAGCGGTGTTTGCACCTTTGATGGCAAGTCCGTGCGGTACATCCCAATCCTGTTCGAGGTTGGTCATGTGGAAGTAAACCTCATCTCCAACTTTGATTCCTTCGATATTGTCAGGTCTGAAATTGGATCGGATACTTGTCAGGTAGATGTGGACTTTGTTACCATCTCTTTCGACCCTTGCATCATTGATGCCTTTGAGTACGTGTGGGTGATTGTTTTCTTCCAATTTATAAAATTTCACCTGCTTGTCTTTGATCAGAGAAGCAGGGAAGGCTTCTGCGTAATGGGGTTCACCGATGGTAGGGAAGTCAAGAAGCAACTGCATTTTATCACCTGAGATGTCATAAAGCTGTGCGGAGTGGGCCAATTCCGGTCCGGTTGGAAGGTATCTGTCTTTGGTGATTTTGTTGTAAGCGATCATGTATTTGCCATGAGGCTTGCCTGTCGGTCCACCGGGGATGCTCAAGTGTCCTACCGAATAGTAAGTAGGTACCCTGTCTACCACTTCCAATGTTTCGATGTTCCACTTCACGATTTCAGAAGAGACAAACATGGAAGTGTAAGCAAATCCTTTTCCGTCAAACTCGGTGTGCAAAGGTCCAAGACCTGGCTTTGCGACTTCACCGTGCAATACTGATTCATATTTCAAAACCGGCATGCCATCGATGTTTCCTTCAAAATCCTGCTTTTCTATCGCTGCCAGCATTTTGGTAAAGGAGAACACGGGGATGATTGCAGCCAATTTTCCACTTCCGATGATGTACTCACCCGTAGGGTCAGTGTCAGTGCCGTGCGGAGATTTTGGACATGGGATAAAGTAAACGATGTCCTTCAATTCTCTTGGGTCTAAGGAAAGCACCTCGGTCCTAATAGTAGAAGTAGCGGTGTGGGTACTTTCATCCCATTTATTGTGTGCATATTTCACAGGGACTTTTTTCCCTTTGCCTGCTGCAATGTATTCCTCGGCTTTTTTCCAGTTGACCGCCATGATGAAGTCCTTGTCTTTTTGCGAAGCATTCACTTCCAAAAGCGTATGAGCCATTTCGGTATTGTAGGTGGAGAAGAAAAACCAGCCATGTGATTTTTTCTTTCCTGCCCTTGCCAGGTCAAAGTTGAATGGAGGTGCTTCCAATTGGAAAGCAATGTCCATGTCCCCATGGTCTTTGTCAACGCTGATGAAAGAAATCGTACCCCGGAAATTGTCCTTATAAGTGTCTATCCCCACATCCCTGTCATTATCATTTCCTGTCGGAACAGAGAATCTGGTACCTGCTACCACATATTCGGTGTTTTCAGTAATGAAAGGGGAAGAGTGGTTACCGCCTGAATTGGGGATTTCGATGATCTCAACGGTTTTGAAACTTGTCAGGTCCACCCTTGCGATTCTGGGAGTATTGTTTGCATTTCCAAAAGCCCATCTGGCATCATGCTCTGCATTGGTCGTAGAGATGGCGATATGGTGCAAATCATCCCAAGGAACGAACCCATGGGAAGTGTTCAGCATCGGTTTTGTTTCTTCCGAAAAGCCCCATCCATTTTCCGGATGAACCGAAAAGACAGGAAGGATCTTCAATACCCTTCCCGAAGGAAGGCCCATTACGGACATCTGTCCATTGAAACCACCCGAAACGATGTTGTAAAATTCATCATGCTGTCCCGGTGCTACGTATACTTTGGAGGCAGCGTCTCCCGAAATGGCGGTTTGGGCACCTTTGGGTTTGCAACCATAGGCAAAAGCTACTGCAACAGCTACTCCTGCCATCAACCATAATCTTGTTTTCATTTTCTTTGGGGTTTGGATTGTTTATTGTGCAGCAGCATCCATGCTGCCGGTTTTTTCTAAATCATTTTTTCTCATGAATTCCAAAATGTGCCTGGCTTCTTCCTTAGAGATATTTTGGTTTGGCATTCGGGTAAGACATTCCTCCAACAAAGCCTGTGCGGTAGGATCTTCATCCAGCATCACATCGACATTGGTGATCATGTTCATGATCCATTCCGGTCGCCTTCTGTTGGTTACTCCTTGGAAACCCGGTCCTACAAGCCTCTTGTCGTTTAGCTGATGGCAGGCAGTACATTTGAGGTCCAATATGGCTTTGCCTTTTTCGGCCAAAGCCTCATCCACAGTTGCACCCAGTTCTACACTTTTGATTTCGCCTACACCTTTTGGATCGGCTTCTTTCACTTTTTCCTCTGCGCTGGGTGGGGTATAAGTACCCTGGTTTTCACCGCCACCGCCGCAACTTTCCATCAGGAGCAAAGCTGCTCCCATGGTCATGATCATCGTACTTTTCATAGTTTTTGTGTTTTTATGTAATTGGGTTTTGATAGTATTCTCAATTGTGATTTCGGTCTCGTTGAAAGCCGGTTTGCGCCACAATCCCACCCAAATCAGCAACAGACCAAATGGAAATAAGGAAGAGGCTATGAATAGAATCAGGGGGAAGTGGGGGATAAATCCAAGCTGCGCCCAAAGCAAGGTGCCTTGTCCAAGAAGTAAAATCTCCGAAGCCAGGAATGCCAAAGCCAGAAAGTGCCAACCCAAACCTGAAAACCTGTCTGTGGTAAGCCAGTTGTTTTTCAAAGCAAATGCTCCAATGCCAAAAGTGATAGAACCAAGCATTACCAAATGGACAAATCCGATGACATACATGCGGATGGTATAGGCGATAGTAGCCACATCAGGGATGATGAGCGCAGCCTGAATCAAAGCCTTAGCCACCAAACTCATCATTCCGATGTAAAGCATCCTGTCTATCCAGTTTTTGGGAAATTTGAGTCCCTGAAAGAGTTGGGTGAAAGCAGGATTCAGGATCCGGGAATAGGCGATGACTTGGAGGATTACACCTGCAGCATTGATGAAAAACAGGGCTTTAATAGGGGTGCTCCAAGAAACTGCCAAAGCATAAGTCAGGAATAGGGATATATGAAGGATC
The DNA here is from genome assembly GCF_024813435.1 of Aquiflexum gelatinilyticum. Lineage (NCBI taxonomy): Bacteria > Pseudomonadati > Bacteroidota > Cytophagia > Cytophagales > Cyclobacteriaceae > Aquiflexum > Aquiflexum gelatinilyticum. Next base: position 846,726 of record NZ_JANAEZ010000001.1, on the reverse strand, counting down.
CATTCGCTTTTTTTGGAAACAGGAATGCTCCATCCGTTTTTTAGCAGGTAAGCAGCCAACAATCCCAAAAATCCATAGACAAACCAGCCATTGAGTTGGAAGTGCAGAAACCATTGCACACTCATGAAGTACAGGGGATGAAGCCTGCCCAACACAGCTCCCAAAGGTCCGATCGCCCAAAGTCCAAGGCTTGAAACAAGCATCCAAATGATGGAAAATCTTACCAATCGGGTAGGGGTAGTTTCTTTGTGCCGGGAAAGGTCCTGGAGGAAGAAGAAAGCAAAGAAATAGCTTGTAATCAGGTGCAGGGATGAAAATGTGATACTATAAAGGCCATAACCTTGGAAAGGAAAACTCAGCATCATGCCTAGCGTGCTCAGGACCGAAATACCAAGAATGACTTTATAAGTCAGCAGCCTTTTGGCATCTTTTACATAGGTGAAAACCAAAGACCCTGTGACCAGTAAATATCCCCAACCCAACAAAGCCAAGTGAGAATGGGTGTGAAGTACATGCTTGTACTCGAAGAAATTGACTTCACCGATATGGAAATACCTCATCAAAAGCCCAAAAAGCGATGCCATCAAAAAGAAGAAAACCGCCCAGAACATCCACGGCTTTGCCAATTGCCGCTCTATGGGAGAGGCAGTAGGTTTTTGGCTTATAAGTTCCGGTGCGGTTTTCATTTTATCAGGGATTCAATTTGTGAAAGAGTTCGGTAGCTTTGGGAAACAGGATGTTGTTTTCCAGATGGATGTGTTTATGTAAATCCTCTTCAAATTCCTGAAGCATGGCAAAGGCTACTTTGTAAGTCTGACAGCCGTCGGCAGGAGTCATATATCCACCTGTGAGTTCGGAAATAAGGCGGAACCTTTCACCTTCTGTATCATGCTCATCTTCCATCATGTGGATAGGATTCTCGATGGTTCCAAAATGAGGTTTTGAAAGGTTGAAGTGGCTGGATTGGGCTTCTTCCATGGCTTTGACATAGGGGAAAAGGATCAATTCTTCTTTCTTCATATGCGATGTCAAAGCATCGGCTGCCTTGAAAAATTCATCCTTTATTTCAATCAATTCCGGATGCTTTCCACCATGTACCAAGACAAGTTTTTGTAGATAAGTCTTCAGCGCAGGAATGCTGTTTTCGACATATCTGTGGTGGGTAGTGGTGATGTGGTTGATCAGGTCAGTCAATCCAAAATCTGTGAAATGAACTTCCTCCGGTGTTTTCACAGCGTTCTTAAGATCCTGCAGGATGTTACCCATAGATACATTATTGACTTCACATGCTTTTTCTAAAGTGATTCCGCCTTTGCAGCAAAAGTCAATTCCATACTCGCTAAAAACTTTTGCCGCACGGAAGTTTTCAGCTACGATTCCTCCAACTTTTCTTTTCGATAGATTTTCCATTTTTATAATATTTAAAGACACTTTTATCCTTTAATTCATTAAATTTTTTTCAATACTTCAAAAAGCTGATTCCGATATTCACCCTGTATGCCACATCTCTCAGGCTTGTTGTCATCAGCATGCCAGTCAGGTGTTCTCTGATAGCCTTGAACTTGTGGTGAACAGGGCAGGGATGGTCTTCTGAGCATTTTTCCAATCCCAATGCACAGCCTGTGAACAACATTTCCCCGTCTATTGCTTCTACAATTTCTGAAAGGAAGATCTTGCTTGGATCACCTTGAACATGGAATCCACCATTTGGTCCTTTGACTGAATGGAGCAAGTTATGCCTGACTAAGTCCTGTAAAATTTTTCCTGTAAATGCTTCCGGGGAGTTGATTGCTTTGGATATTTCCTTCAATCCTGCCCTTTCTTGTCCTTGTGGTAGTGTTGCCATATAGATCATGGCGTTGATGGCGTATTTACAGGCTTTCGAAAACATACATTCTTTAATACAGGACAAATATATCCTTTTTATATTAAAGACAAAAATATCCTTTATTAATTTTTTAAAAAATTGGAATAGTGTCCAGGTGGGAGCTGAGGGATTTAATTTCGGAAAGGGCCTGTTTGAGGTTTCATTACTTATGATTCTTCACGAAATTCTGGATTTGGAATCAATTATTATTTGGGGTGATAAATTTTTGGAACAAATACATAATTATTTAGATTGAATATAAATAAATTATGGGTTTCTTTGATAAAATCCATTAATTTTCGCCCTCTTAAAAAAGAGTAATAAAATGACCGCAGCAAACCTCACCTTACAGCAATCAGCCTTCATAGATAGTATCGGAGATACTGATATTTCCATTAATTTCTTGGAGTTGGGGATATTGCCCGGAAAAGAGATAAAATTGTTGAAGAAAGCTCCTTTTGGTGGACCCATGGCATTTTTGATTGAAGAAAACATCATTGCCCTTAGACAGCAGGAAGCCATTTTGATCAATTTAAAATCCTAAGCTGAATGGAAACTATCCTTGCCACCCAAACAAAAACCATCGCAATTATCGGTAATCCCAATGTGGGAAAATCCAGTATTTTCAATCAGCTGACAGGATTGAACCAAAAAATCGGAAACTATCCCGGAGTAACTGTGGACAAGACGGTTGGTTTTATCCGCATTGGAGATAAAGAGTTTAACCTGATTGACCTACCGGGTACTTACAGTCTCTACCCAAAGTCAGAAGATGAAGTCATTGCTCACAGGGTACTGAATGGTTTGGGTCAAGAAAAACCTGATTTTGCATTGGTTATCCTTGATGCCTGTAATTTGGAGCGGAGCTTGCTGCTTGGTACACAGGTGATGGATTTGGGTATTCCGATGGCTTTTGTGGTGAACATGAAAGACCTGGCCCACAAAAAAGGCATACACATCAAGACTTTTGAATTGTATAAATCCTTGGGTGTACCCTTGGTTTTGACAGATGCGAGAAACAATGAAGGGATGGATTCCATCCGTCAGGTGATGTCTGAAGAAAAATTTGAATCACCCAAACCGCTATTGGTTTCAGCGGATTATGCCAATCCGGAACTGCTCAATCAAGTAAAGCAAAGGTTTGGTTTTGAAAATTCCTATCAGGCATTTCAATTGTTGGTTTTCGGCGAATTTGACAAGACCCTTTCCATCGCAGACAAAGATTGGCTGAATGAAAAATCCAATGTTTTTGACTTTGATAGCAAAAAGCAGCAAGTCCGGGAAACAGAGGCGAGGTATGTGAAAATATCGGAAATATTAAAAAAGGCTGTTTCAAGGGACAAAGTCAAATCCAGCAATGTGACGATTTCTTTAGACAATGTTTTCCTGAGTCCTGTTTTTGGCTTTGTTATTTTTCTTGGAATCATGCTTTTGATATTTCAGGCGATTTTTGCTTGGGCGTCTTTTCCGATGGATTTGATTGATGTGGGATTTGCGGGACTGAGTGGATGGATTTATGAAAATCTTCCCGCGGGAGTTTTGACGGATTTGCTGGCAGAGGGGATTGTCCCCGGCATAGGTGGTGTTGTGATTTTTATTCCTCAGATTGCCATGCTCTTTGGATTTTTGGCCATTTTGGAAGATACGGGATACCTGTCTCGGGTTGTTTTTTTGATGGACAGGTTGATGCGTCCTTTTGGCCTTCATGGCAAAAGTGTCGTACCGTTGATCTCCGGTATGGCCTGTGCCATTCCCGGTATCATGGCGGCAAGGAATATCAGCAATTCCAAAGAAAGACTAATCACCATTTTGGTGACTCCTTGGATGAGTTGTTCAGCAAGGCTTCCTGTCTACATTATTTTGATTGGCTTGACTGTTCCTGATACCCTTTGGATGGGAGTCAGCCTTCAGGCAGTGGGATTATTGGCCATGTACCTTTTGGGTGTGGTTTTTACTTTATTGGGAGCTTTGGCCTTGAAGTTTATTTTAAAGACAAAAGAAAAGAGCTATCTGCTTACCGAATTGCCGATTTACAGGTTGCCGAGATGGAAGACAGTCCTGCTCACCATGTTTAATAAATCCAAGATTTTTGTGTTGGAAGCAGGTAAGGTAATTTTATCCATATCTATTGTTCTTTGGGTTTTGGCGAGCTATGGCCCTTCTGGAAAAATGGAAGCGCTTGAAAATGAAAAAACAGCAATCTTGGAAAATACTCCCGAAGCGGGATGGTCCACTGTTGAGGAGATCTATGCCTCCAAAAAACTCGAGACTTCCTTTATCGGAATTATGGGCAAAGCCATAGAACCTGCAATCAGACCCTTGGGATATGACTGGAAAATCGGGATTGCTTTGTTGACATCCTTTGCAGCAAGGGAAGTTTTCGTCGGAACGATTGCAACGATATACAGTATTGGAGGAGATGTCGAAAACGAGCTGACCATTCGTGAAAAACTTGCAAAAGAAGTCCATTCAGATACCGGAGAAAAGGTTTTTGATAAGGCAACTGGATTTTCACTAATGGTTTTCTATGCCTTTGCGATGCAATGCATGAGTACCTTGGCAGTCGTCTACCGGGAAACTAAAAGCTGGAAATGGCCTATCCTTCAGACTGTGGTCATGACCGGAATTGCGTATTTGGCAGCATTTATCACTTATCAGATTTTCTCTTAATTATGTGGCAGGAACTTGTTGTTTTCGGATTGTTTGCCTTTGTTTTGGGAACTTGGGTTTTCAGGACTTTTATACGAAAACCAAAAAAATCCCAATCCGGTCCAGGTTGCGATAAATGTGGGGTTTGATTTATCCTTTTATACTTTACTGAATTGTGGGTTTAAATGATTTTTTCATAAATATATTTTATATATAAGATTATAAATATAAATACTTACTAATGAATAGTTCTTCGCAATTTTGTAATGTCAAAAGAATCAGACCTTAAACGTTACAAAAATGAGCAGGAATAAGAACATTACTTTGATCAAAGGGGAATTTGAAACCGAAGAGGCAAAAGATATTTTGAGAAACCTGCTCGATTTTAAGATCAGATTTCATCAGATCAAAAGCTTCAATTCTGAATTGAAATACGGAGAAAAAGATGCTCGCTCCCAAGCTAGGATCCTTGAACTGAAAGAAAGCATGCAAAAAATGCTTGAAATCATGGAGGAAGCTGAAGAAAACGGATATAGCTTAAATATTGACGCTAAAATTGAAATTGAATTTCAGCAACAAAAAACAAAGGATTTAGAAAAAGTGGTAATTACCCAATAAAGTAAACATTCAGACCTTTTCGAATAAAAAAAACGGGGAAATTAATTCCCCGTTTTTTTTATTCAGATTTTTTATTCGTCATGTCTTGCCCCTTCCATGACTTTGAAAATATGAAGAACAGCAGGGAAAATGGCATCCATAGATTCTGCAGCTCCTTTTGTCGAACCGGGTAATGCCAACACTAAAGTATTACCAATCAAACCCGCCACACTTCTAGACAACATGGAATAGGGAGTCCGCTGTTGTCCATAGGCACGGATTGCCTCCTCGATGCCCGGAACTTCCTTTTCCAAAAGCGGCTTAATCGCTTCCGGAGTGACATCCCTTGGAGACAAACCTGTTCCCCCTGTGAAAATCACCAAGTCCATTCCTCCGGCACAATACAGCTTCAATTTTTCCTGAATGATGGCAGTTTCGTCAGGAATCACAATATAGTCTCCAATGATGACACCTTGTTTTTCCAACTTTTCGATAATGGCCTTTCCTGCCATGTCCTCTTTGGTTCCCTTTGATATAGAATCCGAACAGACCACCACGGCAGCATTGAGTCCTTGATTTTCCTTTTTGGCAAAATCCGTCTTGCCTCCTTTCTTTTCCAGCAATTTTATCTGATTGATGCTGATACCCTTGTCGATAGGCTTGAGCATGTCATACATCGTCAGTGCTACTACAGAAGCGGCATGCATGGCTTCGACTTCCACGCCTGTTTTGTAGATGGTGTGGATCTCCGCATGGATGTGTATATCCAATCCTTCGATTTTATAGCTGATGGAAGTAAACTCGATCGGGAGAGGATGACAATCCGGTATCATGTCCGAAGTCCGTTTGGCAGCAAAAAGTCCCGCAGTCTTTGCCATTTCGAATACATCACCTTTGGGTACCTTCCGCTGTACGATGGCATCGATGGTTTCCTGTGAACTCACTGAGACAATTGCCTGGGCAATGGCTTTGCGGAGAGAAGGGGATTTGTGGGTAATGTCGACCATTTTTTAGAGTATCAAGATTTTAGTATCAAGTAAACAGAAGCGAGAAACGAGAGCCGAGAAGCGAGATTCTGGAGTCACAGTTGGCAGTGGCAGTTGGCATTGGTTAAGTTTTAAGAAGCGGGAAGCGAGAGCCGAGAAGCTAGATTTTGGAGTAAAGTATGAAGCCTAAGCATCAAAAATTACAACACGAAGCACACAAGCCTTCAACCATTACAATTCGACTGGTTTCAGGTAATGGTTTGGAAATCAGTTAATCAAATAATCAAATAACCAATTTCAACAACCCGACAACCATTACAACCACTACAACCATTATAACCCTTCAAACATTCTCCTTCCAGACCGAGCTGTCGTTGTCTATCAGTTCTTTTCCCCAGACAGGGACTTCTTTTTTGATCCGTTCCACCAATTCTTCACAGGCATCGATTGCTGCTTTGCGGTGCTTGGAAGAGGTGAATACAAAGAGGCAGATTTCACCGACTTTCACCTCTCCGAGACTGTGGTAGATATGCATACAGCTCAAAGGGTATTTGGCAAATATAGCTTCCCTGATCTCAAAGGCCTTTTCCAACGCCATATCTTCATAGGCTGTATACTCAATCGCAGTGACTTTTCCACTTTCTTTTTCATCGGCCCTTACCTGACCGAGAAAGATGCTGTGTCCGCCGATATCTGTTTTGGAACTGTGGTTGGCGATAGACTTGGCGATGGATTCTGGGGAAATAGGTCCCTGAACAAAGATGTTTTTTGGGCTTCTTTTGGTTTCCATGTACTTATTTATAAATCGGTGAATCAGGGGCTTCTATGCCACCTGATATTGAATGAATCTTTTTTCCCGGAAAATATTTCTCCAACATTTTGACTGCTTTCAAACTTCGGACTCCGCTTTGACAAAACAACAGAATCAATTCCGAATTGATCCACTCTTGGTGCTTTTCATCCAGTAAATCCAAAGGAACTGATTGGTATTGATATCCTTTCAGCTTTGGAATTTCATCAGCTTCTCTGACATCGATCAAAGTCCCGTTTTTAGATTTGCCCAATAAAGTAAATGCTTCTTCCCAATCAATAGAGTCACCATCTCCACAAACTACGGCATAATCTGTTGCCTCCAAAGCTTCCATCGAGGAAGGAATCCCCTTCTTTGAATCCGGATTTTTGCTAAGCTCCATTGTGTAGGATTGATGGCTGAGAAGGTTGTAAAACAGCATTTTGCCGACCAAAGTATCTCCGTAACCGGTGATGAATTTAATGGCTTCAGCAGCTTGTAGTGTGCCGATGATACCAGGTAAAACACCCAAAACTCCTGTTTCGTAGCAATTTGGGATCTCATAAGCTGTTGGAGGATCAGGGAAAATATCCCGGTAATTGATGCTCCCTTGTCCTTTGCCATTCAAAATAGCGACCTGCCCCTCATTTTGATACACGGCTCCAAATACCAATGGTTTATCCATCAGCACACAGGCATCATTGACCAAATATCTCGTGGGGAAATTGTCGGAACCATCAATGACGAGGTCAAATTGGGAAAGGATGGCCCTGATATTATCTGTACTGATGAATTCCGGGATGCATTTGATTTTAATGTCAGAATATTTTGACTTGAGAAAGTGGGCGGATGTTTCCGCTTTGTTCAACCCAAGGTCACCTTCTCCAAATAGCACTTGTCTGTTGAGGTTGGACATGGAGACCAAATCTCCATCAATGATGCCAATCTTCCCGACTCCGGCTGCGGCAAGGTAGAGTAGGGCGGGGCAGCCCAAACCTCCTGCGCCGATCACCAAGACTTTGGCCTGCAACAGTTTTTCCTGTGCTGCTTTTCCAAATCCCGGTAAGATGTGTTGTCTTTCGAAGCGGTCCATATCATCTTTTTATTAACCTCCGGAAAAAGGAGGGAGGAGTGCAACTTCTGCACCGACAGGAATGGCTGTCTTTCCGACTGCCATTTTTTTATTGATTGCAATGCTAAACTTGGTATGCTGAAGGTCGGGGTATTGTTGGTAGAGATAGCCTAACAGGACTTCTGTGTCCGGCATGTATTCCAATTCCAATTGATTGATTTTGATTTTTTCGGCAATCATTCCGAATGCAACCACACGGATACTTGTAAGTGTCATAGGTTCTAATTTACATATTAGAATTGGAATAATTAGATTTTCAGCCCGGCCAGATCAACTTTACCGCTGCAATGAACAATACTACGGTAAGGAGGTATTTGATCATGACGGGATTGAATTTTTTTGCACCAAGGTAAGCGCCTAATGCTCCTCCTGCAATGGTCAGCGGCATAACGATCCAAAGTTGTCGGTCGATCTCCACCTGAAAACCATCTGCTCCAAGGAACCCCGATACAGAGTTGAAAAAGATGAACAGCGCTGAAACGGCGGCGGTTTCTTTCATATTGGTCCAACCCAGCATCAGCAAGATAGGAGAAAGAATGATTCCGCCTCCTATGCCTATCAAACCGGAAAAGAAGCCAATAACCAAACCCAAGACTGGTCCCATCCACCACTGCCTTTCCGTGGCAGGACGGTCAGATACTGGAAAAACATTCAAGAATCTTAGGATGGGGAAAAACAACAATACCCCCAAAATCCTTTTGTACAAAACAGTATCCACCAATATACTTCCACCAAAATAAGCAGCGGGTATTGAGAAAATGACCAATGAGATAAACAGGGAAGTCGGGAAAGTGCTTGCCTTCCGAAAAGAAAGAAAAGCCATCAGCGAGACAAACATATTCATGATCAGCGCTGTGGGACGGATTTGTTCAGGTGCAAAATTCAACAAAGCCAACACCATCAGGTAGCTGCTTGCACCACCATGACCCACGGAGGCATACAAAAAAGCCACGATGGGAAGTATGAGGTAAAGTATAAGTTCATTCAATCCTTCTGTCATACTTTACCATTCATAGATATTGACCTTGGTACCTTTCTCCAAAAACTGCACTTCCTCTCCGACTTCAGAGATGCAGTTGGCGGAACCATACGAGATCAGGTTAAAGGATTCCTGACCGGGCAGGATGATCACTTTTTCGTTTTCAAGCTTTGCTTTGAGGAAAAAAGTGAGGCCTTTAGTTTTTTCAAAATTATCAGCCAAGGGATAGGTACCGCTTGGTTTCCAAATATCTGTTTTTCCCATCCATGCCTCAATGCAGGGTTTGACATATTGGTTGAAGCAGGTAAGGGTAGAAGCGGGATTTCCCGGCAAAGCAAAAATCCATTGGTTTTTCCGCTGCCCTACAAAAAGCGGTTTACCGGGCTTTTGCTTCACTTTATAGAAAAGTTCCTGCACTCCAGCTTGGCGCAATCCTTCTTTGACATAATCATATTCACCCACCGAAATACCTCCCGATAGGATCAGGATGTCATATTTCCCTAAATAGTCATTGATTTTTTCCTGCAGTTTTTCAGGTTCATCGATGGCTTTGCCGATTTGAATAGCATGGATTCCAAGCTGATGGAGGTAAGATTCGAGGATGGGTCCATTGGCGTTGTAGATTTTTCCAAACGCCAAAGGCTTTCCGATTTCCTCCAATTCATCACCTGTAAGGATTATCCCAATAGCAGGCGGACTGTAAACGGGGATTTTTTCCATTCCGACCGATGCCAACAAGCCTACCATTCCGGGAGTAATGGGACTACCTATTTTGGCAATGAGGTCGCCAGATTTATTTTGGGCTCCTTTTGCCCGGAAGTTGGCGCCTTTTTTGAATTTCTCAGGATCAAATACCAATTGTCCGTTTTCTGTTTTTACCCACTCCTGAGGAATAACCGTGTCTGCGCCAGAAGGTACAGGGGCCCCGGTAAAGATGCGGATGGCCTCATTTTGATCCAAAGTCAACACCTCCATATCTCCGGCTTTGCTTTTGGAGATCGGACGGAGGTTTCTTATGGGATTGCCTTCCTGCCAAAAAATGGCATAGCCATCCATGGCTGAATTGTCAAAAGAAGGAATATCTATAGGGGAGAAAATATCCTCCGCCAATACCAAACCGTTGGCAGCGCCAAGGTCAACAAAAATTCTTTTGCCGAGAATCAGGTGGTTGTTGAGGATTTTTTTTGCTTCGCTTACTGAAATCATACATAAAGGCTAACCGCCGATTTTGATCATGCTGCGGTTTTCGATTTTGTCTGCTTCGGCTTTGAGGTAGTCAGGTGAAAACTGTCCTCCGAGCATGGCATGTTTTCGGAAAATGGAAAGCCTGATCAGGGGCAAGATGTCCTCACCTTTGCGAAGCGTCCCCAATAGGTCCATTTCCTCTTTGCCAAAAAGGCAATTCTTCATCTTGCCGTCTGCCGTGACCCGCATCCTGTTACAGTCGCCGCAGAAGTGTTCACTCATCGTGGTGATAAAGGCAAAAGTCCCCTCATAACCTACCACTTTATATTTTTTGGCTGTATCATGGACCTGATCCTGCAGTTTGACGACCTCCATTTCGGCCTGCACCACCTCGAGCATCTGCTTAGCGGTGATGACTTTTTCACTTTTCCAATGGTTGCCCGAAAAAGGCATAAACTCGATGAAGCGGACGTGAAGTGGAAGTTTTTCAGTGATCCTTACAAAGTCCAAGAGTTCATCTTCAATGATTCCATTGAGAGCTACGGCGTTGACCTTGACTCGGAAACCATGCTCAAGTAACAGAAGGATGTTATCCCAAACCTGTTGGAATTGGTTTCTTTTGGTTAGTTTGAAGAATGTTTCGGGATTCAGGGTGTCAAGACTGACATTGAGGGAACGGATTCCGGCATCCTTAAAAAGCTGCAAATGCTTGTGCACCAAAACACCGTTGGTGGTCATGGTGAGTTCTACCGGTAACTTGGAAAGCCGCTGTACAATATCAGGAAACTCTTTTCTGACCAAAGGTTCGCCACCTGTCAACCTGATTTTCTTAACTCCGAGGTCCACAAAAGTCTTGGCGATCTGTTCAATCTCTAAGGTGGACATGAGTTTGGAATTGGGCAGGCACTCGATTTCCTCATTGGGCATGCAATAGGCGCAACGGAAGTTACAGCTATCGGTCAGCGATATCCGGAGGTAATTGTGGATTCTGTTATGTTGGTCAATTAGCTTTTCCAAAAGAGGAGTCTTTTTCTGTCAGATTCAAATTTGCCAAGATTTGATTAGAATAAAAAGGAGAATTATATCAAGTATCAAGAACCAAGTTTCAAGAAGTGAGAGACGAGAGACGAGAGGCGAGAACCGAGAAGCGAGAATGAAAAGTATCAAGTTTCTAGGAAGTCGCCAGTCTCAGCAGGCAGTGATCAGTCGAGATTCAATCGTCAATGCGAAGCAGATTATCAGAAAACTGAAAACCTGATAAGACGAAGCATACAACTATTACAACCACTAGAACAATTAGAACCAATCCCCTAGAGACCCTTCGACTTCGCTCAGGGACCACCCTTCGTGCTTCAGGGTGACGGACTCGAAAACCCGACAACCTGACAACGCGAAACAGAGAACCATGACAACAAATACAACCAATAGAACAATTAAATCACTTTGCTAACGAATTGATCCAAGCCGCAATCTTCAAAGCTTCCTCTCTTGGAACCTGAGGCATCGCTGCCATCGGCGTGGCATAATCCGGCCAATTCTCTGGTTTTGGGTTGTAGATCAGTTCCACGATTTTCTCATTGGAATATTTCCTTTTGGCTATTTCTGCATAAGCTGGACCAACTTGTCGCTTGGTGGCATTGTGGCAGGCGGTACAGGTATTTTTAGCAAGCAAGGCATTGATAACCTCAAGTGAAGGAACTTCATTGGCCGCTGCTACCGGTTTGGCGGCAATTGCAACAGGTGCTTTCTTTGGAGAAGCGGCGGCTTTCTTCGCTGCTTCAGCTTCCTGTTTTGCTTTCTCGGCTACGGAGTTGTACTTACTGAGTTCATCCTCTGCCAACTTTGCCCCTTCGGGAATATTGTTCAGTGTGTAATATGCCGTACCATGAACCAGCGAATGGGATTCGATACTCTCCCGGACGCCATCCAAGGATATTTTGTGGATGTGATACCTTCTCAAGCCATCGACTACAATCCTTACTTTCATGCGATCAGCCGATACCTTTACTCCCGAGATGACATTATCCTGAATATTGACAGGAGGACTTCCATAGACCGGATGGTATTTGTAGGTAAAGCTCTGAACGGCATACGAAGCCAAGTCCTCTGCTGAATTGATATTGACAGGCTTGGTAAATTCTATCTCAAAACCATCAGGCATGGCCTTGACGGTTCTCATTTCGAAAGGGATTTCATTGTTCCATACCATACGCTGCAAGCCTTCATTGGCTTCGCCTGCGGAACCCCAACCCCTGTTGGTCTCGCCCACAAAAAGCGACTTGTCCGCTCCGAAGGCAATTCTCATCACGCCGGATTGGAAGCCTGCCCTGAAGTCAATGGAAGCACCCTGATATTGACCGTTTACTTTCTCCAGCATGACACGCATGATCTTGCTCTGACCCTGATCTCCTACGAGGACCTGACCTTCGAATGGACCCAAATGTCCTTTTGGAATCTGCAATGGCTCAGAATTCGAGATGCCGTGGATGCCATGTGGCAACCAAACTGCCGGAAGCTTGATGGATGGGATTTTTTCTTTGGCCTCAAAGAGTGTGATGAATTCCTCGTCCACCACATTTTCAGGCTTGATATACCGGCCGTAAGTGTTTTTGATTTTCCTTGGATCGACTACTGCGTCAAATTGCTCAGATGTCAGCTTGAAGGGTGGTCCCGCCAATCCTGTCCAGGCCAAGCCTGCAGGGTGTCCGGTAAAATCTCCCTTTTCCAAATGCCACAAACCACCTGAAGCCATGTAATCACCCTGGTTGTCGGTGTAAAATAATTCTCCGTCTATGATGCCCAATCCTGCGGGAGAGCGCATGCCTGTGGCCCAAGGCTCCATTTTGCCATCAGGGGAGATTTTCATCACCCAACCTCTGTACGGCACGCGGCTTTCACCTCTCCACCATTCTTCATTGCCAAAGGCCACATTGCCGGAAACAAAGTAATTTCCATCGGTGCTGACTTTGGGCCCAAAGCTATATTCATGGTAATGCCCTGAGATGTCCCAAGCATAGATCGTCTCGTATTTGTCTGCGTATCCGTCTTTGTCTGTGTCGGTGACTTTGGTGAGTTCACCCCTTTGGGCACAGATCCATGAACCGTCCTGATAGGTCAATCCGAGGATTTCGTGAAGCCCTGAAGCAAATTTCCTGAAGTAAGGTCTTGGACTTGTGGGATTTTCTACGATGAAAATATCACCTCTTCTGGTAGCCACGCCAAGGTTACCATTTGGCATCAGAGCCAATCCGCCCACCTCAAGGAGCGTTCCTTCCGGACTGCTTACCTTCATGATTTTGTAATAATCCTCCTCTAATGGAGACTCCTGTGCCATGGCCGGACGGGAAAACAATCCCAAAATTCCGAGTGCCAAGACAGTAATATATGTTGAATAAATGGTCTTCATATTCTAATTGTCAATAAGTTAAAATAAGATGGCATATTGGATTTGGGAATTGAGAGAAACCAAAAGCTGCTGCTTGTCACCGCTGCTTTGGATTACTGGTTTGTTGGCTGACTTGGGGTCTACCTGGATGTAGAAGCCTTTGTCCGTTACCCAATACAATCCGTCTTTGATCAGCTTGATGTCTGCACCTTCTGCGATCGCATATTGCTTGTTGGCCGTGCCTCCGCTGGCGGAAAGTGTCCTGTCCAATCCCTTGCCGTCAGCCCTGCTGATGATAAAGTCCTTGAAGGCAATCCCCTGCATGTCATAAAGAAACTCCACACCCCCGTTTTTAGTTTGGTAACCTTGCGTATCAAAGTTTTGATTGTTAGACTGGAATTCTATTCCCTGAAGGTTCTTTTCAGGATTGCCGATGAATACGACTGCTCCGAGTGGAACGGATGCGCCGTTTCCACGATCATTCCACATAGGCGTGGCATCTAGGAAACCACCTCTCCATACCTGCAACAGGTTGCCTTTGCTCAGGTCATAAGAGTAATGTACCTGCTGCGGACTGGAAACAGACAAAGCATGCGTGATTCTTTTGCCGTCAGGCAGATCCATAAAACTCCTCAGCATTGGCACATCCTGTTGGTCGACGAGGATCGGGTCTACCATCCATTGCTGTCTTGTGGCACTTGTGGACAAAGGCATTTCGCGCAGTCCCGGCCCTGATACATAAAGGTTAAGTCCCGTGTCGGACCAGTCTTTGGTCTTGGAGACAAGTATCTGAACAGGAACTGTTCCTTTGGTCAGGGAGACATTTGCCCTTTGGTATTCTTCGCCCATCCCTGTGACTTTTTTGCCGTCGATGGTAAGCTGACCGGTACCTGAAGAAACAAGAAAATGGAATGTATATTCACCAGTTTCGGGAACGTTTAAATTTCCCATATACCGGGTCAGGTTCTGCCCTGTCGGGGTTTGGATTGGGTCTTTGATGTCTTTGATGATACCTATTGATGCCACATCAATTTTTGAAAAATCAGGTTCTTGGTTAAAGAATCCTTTGTAAGTCTCATACTTCAGGTCAGAAAGGGTAGGCGCCGGTGTATCAAATCTCGTGATTTCGATATTGCGGAAAGCCACCGCTCCATGGTCGCCTTGGATCCGCAGCGGACCTTTGGCAATGTCGTTGGGCATCAGTGAACCGCGGGTAGGACCGAAGAGTTCTAGGTTTTCGTGAATGGTCACGCCATTGAGTTGGATGTAGAGAAACTTCGCATTTTGGGTTTTCTCTCCCTGAGCATTGAACCTAGGGGCTTGGAAGGAAACTCGAAGCTGCTGCCAGATTCCCGGTGCTCGGGCTACATTCTGCCTTGGAGCATAGCCTTCATATCCTTTTTGTCCTTCGGGTTTGCTGTCATCCCATCGCTCATAGACGCCGCCCATGTCTCCGGGTTTGACGGTGGTTTTGGTCCAACTGTCTAGGATCTGAATTTCGTATTGGCCCATGAGGTATACGCCGGAGTTGGAATGGGTAGCCACCATGACCTCAAGCTCGAGGTCGATGTCTCCGAATTCCTCGATGGAGATGAGATCTTGTCCGTTGTTCTTTTTGGTGGGGAGGTTGACAATGATGGCCTCACCTTTGGAGACCTTAAGGAAGTTATCTTGGTTCGGGTCGCCCGAGACATCGCCTGCCATCTGCCAGGTGCCGTTGTTGGGTTTGAAAGCGGAGAGGTCTTTCAGCATGACGGTCTGCTGGGCAAAAAGGGCAGTATTGCCAAAAAATCCAGTCAGTAATACACAGCCTAGGAGGGCTGCGCATTTTTTGAAATAGGAATTGGTCATTTTAATGTTGTGATGGTTAGTAATGGAAGTAGTATGAAAGGGTAAATATGTCCCAAATGGGGTGTTTTTCCAAATGAATGTTTAATTACCGCAATGGACGCGGAGGTTTCGCAATGGTCGCAAAGGGTCTTTAATTTTAACACAGAGCACACAGAGGGCACAGAGAAAAAGGATTCATTTTCTCCCGCAGATATCGCAGATTTACGCAGACCGGAGCTTAAGGCGAAGAAGGGTAAACCCCTCCTGAAATGATCAGAAAATCAATAGAACTTAAGATAATCGATCCACAAATTGAAAGTACCTTCCTGCTTGTCAGCCAAAATAAACCCAATCCGCTGAATTTCTTTTAAGACCTCCGGGTCAATTCCCTTTTGGACCGTGGTACCCATTCTGCTGATTTCAAAATCCCGAAGCGGGATGGTGACGGTTTCCCAATCCTTACCTTTGGCACCAAACTTTACCCTGAATTTTGGAAGGTAAAATGGAGTGTCTTTTTCAATCAACACCTCAAACTTCCTTTGGGTATCTGATTTGAAACGGATTTCACAATACCCGTAAGACGAAAGGTCGTAGCTACCCAATGGACTGCGAAGGGAAACGAATCCGCCATTGTTTTCAAGGGAAACATTTCCTGTAAAAAGTAGTGCGTCTGTTTCCAGACTCGCTTTGGATTGGGAAAGTCCACCCATGACACCATCGTTGACGATGGACCAATTTCCGAAATCCTTTCCTACCCCAAAATCAAATAATAAAGTATCTTTTTTCATAAAGGGATTCGAATAAAAGTAAAATACCAAGAAAAAGACAAGTTGCCACATATTGTAAGAAGTGAATTTGGCAGGTTAATGTTTTAAAATGGATTGGAAAACTTCCTCCAATCCATCATCTTTACCCGTATATGAATTCTGAATTCTTAATTTTGAATTAATAATTAAAGAAAATGACCAACAACGATATCCTCCGCAGCCTGCGTTATACTTTTGATTTTGGAGATGACAAGATGATTGCGCTTTTTGGCTTGGGCGGCAAGATCGTCACAAGGGCTGAGGTGAGTAATTGGCTGAAGCGAGAGGAAGACCCTGAGTACAAGGGGATTTATGACAAGGACTTGGCGTATTTTCTAAATGGCCTGATCATTGACCGCCGTGGCAAGCGGGAAGGCGTGGAGCCGGTGGCAGAGAAGACCCTGACTAATAACATGATCTTCCAAAAGCTCAAGATTGCCTTGAATATGAAAGATGATGAGATCCTCGAGATATTAGCCAAGGTAAATGTCAATATCAGTAAGCATGAACTGAGTGCTTTTTTCCGCAAACCTACGCAAGACCAATACCGCCTGCTCAAGGATCAGATTCTGAGGAATTTTTTGAGAGGAATTCAGATGAAGTTTAGGCCGGATTGATTATTTGGTTAATGGTTAATTGGTTAATGGTTAATTGGTTAATGGTTAATTGGTTAATGGTTAATTGGTTAGGGGTTGTTTGGTTAATGGTTTATTGGTTGGGATGTTTGAATTTTGATTTACGAATTACGATTTACGAGGGGGTCTACACAAATATGGAAGATTCAGATTTTTCTTGGCGGCTTGGCAGGAGGTAAATTTTTTTAACCGCGATGGACCCGAAGGTTTCGCAAGGGACGCGATGGTTTTTCTTTCTGGGTTTTAGGTTTTTTTCTTTGTGGCCTTGCGGGAGTTTAAGGTTTGTGTCTTTGTGGGACAGGGTCTTTTAGTCAACCGAATTGGTCAATTTCTTTAAGCTTTTTGGATTCCTTCTTCTAATTTCAAGCCCCCTTTTATTGAGTTTTTTCTTCAGTAATTGTCTACTTCCATTATTTCTTAAATCAGAAATATCTTGCTGTCTATTGATATTTTATTGATATTGTATCATGAAATATAAGTAAAGTTCAATAGATACATCATTTTGTATTTGTAAATCTGAAAAAAGTATTTTGTAAGTACCTTCTTATTGCGTTAATCACCCGATTCCAATGAAAGGCTTATCTATCTCCTATATTACGCTATTACTGTTGTTCGTTTCTAGTCCTTTGCTTGGACAGACTTACACCTACAATCCTACCAAGACAGGATGTTCCAATTCCTGGACTGATGGCAATTGTTGGGACAAAGTGAACATCGTTGGCTGTTCGTTCAATTCCGGTAGCACCTATCCTCCTTTGGTTTCCTCTGCCTCTTTGCCCGGATACAATTCCATCAAAAACAATTGTACTGTAAATGTGATCATCAATGAGCACCTTACCCTTGACCCCGGATTTGATTTTGCTTTTTTGGGCCCGGCCTATAACATTACCCTTGCGGAGGGGGTCAGCCTCAATATCCCAAGGCATGTTTACCTATTGGAGCGAGGTGTATTGACTTTTCTCCATGCTTCAGGTACAGGTGCGGCCCAAATCAACATTGACGGAAATATTTACTATGAAAAGCAGGCCAATCTGAATCTGAGAGACGGGACAACCTTAGAAGTAACCAATGTCCTCAATCCATCAACTAACCAATATGAAGGGATACTTTTTCAGGTAGATCCACAAGCTACCTTAAGGATAGGCGGTACACTTTCGTTTACCAACGGAAACAGCAATAAGGTGATCGTCGAGGGAACTTTTGAAGTCATGCAGCTTAATCTCGATGCCGGAAACTCTGGGACTACGCCGACAGCAATCGCTTCAAAGAATGCCCTTGTAGTCAAAGGAAGCGGAAGTTCCAATGTATGCTCCGGAATCAATATCAAGGGAGATTCCTATCT
The DNA here is from genome assembly GCF_024813435.1 of Aquiflexum gelatinilyticum. Taxonomy (NCBI): domain Bacteria; kingdom Pseudomonadati; phylum Bacteroidota; class Cytophagia; order Cytophagales; family Cyclobacteriaceae; genus Aquiflexum; species Aquiflexum gelatinilyticum. The sequence goes on along the minus strand of NZ_JANAEZ010000001.1, from coordinate 828,543 downwards.
CCTCGTGGAGGCAGGAGGAGCTTTGAACCTTGTGTCTTTGGAATTAGCTGGATCTGCTCTGTTTGACATTTACGGGACAACCCAAATCAAATCAATGACAGTATTGGGCGATTCATGGATGCGGATGTTTGCAGGATCTCAGTTTGACAATCAGAGTTTTACGAAGACGTCAGGATCTGCAAAGATTTTTAAATGTGGAACAGAAGTAGCGCTGCCTACTACTGCCGTCGGAGGCTGTACAGCGGGATATACTTTGATTTCGGCCGAGGAGGATTGGGATGAATTTACAGGGGATTGGTGTTTTCGGAAGTTACCGATCAAACTGTTGGAAGAAGAATTGTTGTATCTAGAAGAAAGCAACACTGTCAGGTTAAATTGGGTTACTACAGCAGAGTGGGAGAACAGCCATTTTGAGATAGAAAGGTCTGTAAAGGGGATCGAAGATTTTGTTCAGATCGGAATTGTCAAAGGAGCAGGTTGGTCCAATGAACAAGCCGATTATAGCTTTGAGGATAAGGATTATCCCATGACAGGAGACAAGCTCTATTACAGGATTAGACAGGTGGATGCAAATGGAAGGCATTCTTATGGAAAACTCATGACTGTCACTCCTTTAAGTCTTCACAAAAGCTTCTCGAGTTGGTACCTCTATCCCAATCCCAACAATGGGATTAAGCTTATGGTGAGATTAGGGGAAATCTTGCCCGGCAAGGAGATATCTATACGGTTTAGGATCATCAATACTTTTGGAGGTACTGAAGAATACTTTGTCTCGAGTGAAGGGGAAATGAACGAGGTGCTTTCAGGACTTGTGAGCAATTTGCCTAAAGGAATCAATATCCTTGAGGTTCAAGTGGGAGAGCGCTTTGAAATGATCAAATTCATTGTGGATTGATGTCTGATTTTTAAAAGTTCATGCCAATGTTGATTATGTTTGGTGGTATTGGATTTTCAATTTCCTCATTTTTAATGATCAATACCTATAATTGTCCTGTCACATTGCAGGGATTTCCTGTTTTTTTTGGCGAAAAAAATGTGTTTGACAAAAGATCCGAGCTCTCCTTTGAGACCAATCAGAATTGGTCTAAGGTTGATTTTGAAAGCTATTTTTTTTCCGATACTCCGGATTTATTTTAACATTGATCAGTCTGTTTTTTTAAACTCTCTCCATTCCGAAATCCATTCTTGGGAGGAAAGGTCGTGGTCATAGATGTAATTGACGATGATGGCCAAGTCCTTTTGGTCAATGGACAGGGGAGGCATCAACCTAAAGTTCCGGATGGCTCCGGGCATTTTGGATTTGTCCTGATCGGGATGCTGTACATAGGCAATAATAGGATCGACAAAATCCTCCCTCGAAATCCCTTCCCTGAAATAATGTTCTCGTACTTTGAACATCGGCGGTCCTGTTCTTGAGGCAGGTCCTCCGGTCATTTCGGGATGATGACAGGTAAAGCAATACCGGTCCATCAAGACCATGCCATCTAGGTTCTGTTTGGTATTTTGAAGAGGAATATGGATTTCTTTCTTTTTTTCCTGATTGAAATAGAAGAGAATGACGACCCACAGCAAAGCAGGCAGTAGGGAAAGTATGATTTGTTTTTTGGTAATCATAGACAGAATCATTTACATGGAAAATGGATGTCGGAGTAAGAAATATTATTTGATCAGCTTCAGTCCTTCCAAGGCGGATTCGTCACCGGGATTGTTCAGCAGTACTTTTTGGAACATGACCTTGGCTTCCCTGGATTTCTGCAGGCTGAGTTTGTTCCAAGCTAGGAGCAGCAGTCCGTCATAGTCAAAGGGATAGAGGTTGACGACTTTCTCAAGGAAGGGATCAGCCTTGGCAAAATCCGAACGGTTGTAGTAAATCAATCCCACGCGGTAATTGACAAGACTGTTTTGTGGATCAGTCTGTAGGATTTGTCGGTAGATATCAAGGATTTCGTCCCATTTGCCCTGTACGGAGAGCGGGAGAACCAAGCCAAGCTTGGGTTCGATGGCGTAAGGTTTCAGGGCCACTGCTTTGTTGTAATATCCTGTGGCTTGGTCAAGCTTGGAAGCCTGGTAGTGTAGCCAACCCAACCTGAGGTTGAGTTCATAGGAATCCGCCTGATAGACTGCCATCAATTTGTCAATGGCAGCATTGAAGTTTTGGGATTTTTCGAGGGAGTAGCTCTCTCGAAATGCCTCGGTGACCTTGTCCTGTGCCTGCGCATTGAATGCAGTGAGGAGTGCGATCAGAAATGCCAAAACAAGAATTTCTGTTTTTAGGATCCAATTGGTTTTGGGTCTTGGTTGTTTTGCTAAAATCTCCATGATAAGATGCCGGTTAGGGATTGAATGTTGTATTCCTGTAAGTTGAGGGGTTCAGATTCGGACCCTCCTGTTTTGAATTCACTTTGGTTGGTGAAGAGGGTATAATCCAGGGTAATGCTCCATCGGGGATTGGGGAGGATAATGGCTCTAGCACCGATTCTTTGGGTGATTTTGTCCAGCCTGTTGAAAACGACTATGCCGTCATTGAGCAGGAAGTTTTCCATTTCACCAAAACTGCCATATGCTTCCAGCCACAGGTTGTCGTTGAACTTGGTTCCGATTTGCTGTTCAAAGACGAAGTGGTTGGTCGTCGGCTGCGTGGCGGTTTGCTGTCTTTGGTGGGACAAAACCGAAACTGTGTAGAGATTCAGGTTTCCCTTGGGATAGAGGATGAGTTTGAGGTCCTTTTGGTCCTGCCGTGCATTGGCTAGGGTGCCGTAATAATAGGATGCTCCTAGGGTAACAAAGGACCATCTCTTGTAAAGCGAGCCAAAGTACACCATGTCGGTGTCGGTTTGGTTTATTTCTTGGGTAATCACATTGGGACCTTGACCCACCTGACTTTGGACCGGAAGGGAGTAGTTGATATTGATGTAATGAAGTCCGCCCATCAGGCTGAGTCCTTTTGCCAAAAGCACATTGGCAGCTGCGTAATATTGAAACAGACTGGATTGATAATCCCTGTTAAGCAGGATTTCTCCTTCGGATTGGCTGTAAAGCAGGTGGCTTACCTGAAGGGCCGAAATACCGTGATACAGTGTCAGCCTTGGACTGAATCCATGCTGAAGACCTGCGTAGAAATAGTGGTGCTGGTTTGGGATAAACTGACTTCCTTCCAAATCGGGGCTAAGGGAAGCGGTAAATCCATCTGTCACATTTTGGTCGGAAAGGCCTGTATAGTTGTAGGCGAGATCGAGCTTTTCGATGAATTTGACAGTGCCGATTTTTATCTTTTGCTTCATAGCAGGAGAAAAATCTGCTGCAACGATTTTTGCTTCCGCGGACCTTCCCGCTAAGAGGTAGGCATAGAAAAGGTATTCCTGAAGGTACTCTTCACTTCTGTTCATTTTGATTGCCTTTTCGAAATGTGTCGAAGCCAAATGGTAATTGCCGGTTTCATAATAGGCAATCCCCATCCTGACCCGCAGGTAGTAATAGTCGATGCCGTCCTGAAGCGCTTCATTGCCTTCCTTGATGAGGCCTTGCCATTCCTTTTTTTGGAAAAGGGAATAGGTCTCAGCATCCACTTGGGAGAGGCTTTTTTGCTGTTGGGCATGTGCCAAAGAAGTACAGACCAAAAGCAAAATGATTCCGGGCATTAACTGTCGTAAATACATGTTGCCAGAATTTGGTTTTTGTTGTTTTTAAATCTGAATGTCCTGAGTCCGCCGCCGTCCAATACAAATTCAAACTCCGAAACAGCCAAGGTTTTTCCCCATGATTTTTTGAGGATATGGCCTTTGAGAGAAAGGGGTTTTGAGGAAAATCCTTTGTTTTTTTCAGGATAGGTCAGGGTAAATTCCCCTTTGAGGTATTGGTAAAAAGGGGCGATAAAATCCTGAAGGAAAATGGTGTTGATATTGAATACCATCTGGACCGGAAAGCGGTCTTTGAGTTTGAGTCCATCTGTAAAGCCGAAGCTTACCTTGAAGGCAGAGAGATAGAAGGCATAGAGGAGGGATTTTCTATCTCCCTCAAAGTGTGTGAAGTGAAGCATCGCCTCATCGAGTTTGAAGTAGGCTTTGGAGCCTGTCTGTTGGCATTCGAGGTATTTGTTCAGGCTATAATCCCTTTTGACTTCCCATTCATGCCGCTTTCCGTCTTGGGTTTCGAAGAGGAGTCTGTTTCCTACGACAAAGGAAAAAGCTTTCTTCAGGTCATTTTCAGGCATAAGCGAACTGACCACAGCATCCACCGGTGGATTGGCGGCGGACATCAGTTTTTCTTCGCCCTTGACCCTCATCCACACATCAGTAATCCGGTAGTCGATGGTCTTTGACCCGATATAGGGGGTTGCCTGGATCTGAAAGTGGAGGTGGGGATAGGGTGAATTTCCGGAGTTGCCGCACTTCCCGATAACTTCTCCTTTTTTGACCTTGTCCCCGGGTTTGGGTAATATGGAGCCCTGTTTGAGGTGGCTCAGTTTGCTGTAAAGGAAGTCAGCGTGCTTGATGATGATGGTGTTCCCCCAGTTTTTCTCCAGGTTATTTGCTCCAATGGGATTGTCGGGAATGTCGTTGACCACGGCTTCCACGGTCCCGTCGGCAGGAGCGAGGATGTTTTTGTCAAAGCAGTAATAGTCTGTAGGGAAATCTCCTTCTTCCTTGAAAGTCTTGTTTTGCTCGTCCTTGATTTCAAAATCCCATGCATATCGCCAGGCGTCTTTGTGGGTATAGGCACCATTGTGTCCTTGGGTGACAGTCCATTCTCCAAAGAAGGGAAGGTAAATGGGCACCGGGCTGTCATCCCCAAACCTTTTCTGAAAATTGCTGAAGCTGTAAAGGTTTTTTTCGGGAGAGTTTTGCTGCCAAAAGATCGTGCTGAGACCGATCCTGTTGTCCACCCGGAACTTCAGCGCATAGAGGAAAGTCAGGGTTGCGAGGTTGAATGGAAAAGAGTGGATCGGTAGGTAAATCAGGTTGAAAACCTGCTGCAGTGCAATGCTCAAAATCGTGACCACGGGGATAATGGCGATCAGGCCAAGGTAAGAACTGCGGCTCGGGATGATGAAATATCCCCCGAGGGCAATGGCTGTCAGGATGTAATTGAATCCGATATAGCTGAAGGATACTTCGGAAAATGGAATTCCTAAAAGCAGGTAAAAGACATAAGCAAGGTAAAATCCCCACAGGGAGAGTGTGAAGGCGATGCGGGAATAGATCAGGGTTCCCAAGGCTGCGAGGACTCCTGCAAAGACATTGCTCTGGAAAAATATGGCTCCAAGGGAAAGGAAATAGGCTTTGAGGGAAAGCGGCATGGGGAGTTGGTTCCACCATTCGTACATGTTGACGAGAGATCTGCCACCTAAGAGATAGAGGTCATTCAGGACATAAACTCCTCTTTCACTCAGTCCCAATTCCCCAAACTCCCGCGTGGCGAGCCTGACCATCCAAAAAACAAGGATAAAAGGGATACTCAGGTAGGGGAGGCCATATTTGCCCAAAACCCCTTCCATCGTCACAGCAATAAAGACAGTCAAAATCCCTGCTATCAATACTAGAACAAAGAGCAGGAGTCCTGGCTCAAAGTAAATTCCAAGTCCCACCCCGACAAGGAGGGCATTGAATCCATAATATCCCTGACGGATGTTTGGCTCATACAGTCCGATAAAATAGGCAGTCAACAAAGCAGCCAAGACCGATGTCAACCCAAAGAACCCGACATATACATCCACGAAAGTGATGAATAGCAGGATGATCCCAAACCATTTGTTGTTGGAGAAAAATACCTGCGCATAACTGTTGAACAGGGACTGACCTAACCACTCAAACTTTTTCATGGAAGCTGATTTGGCTTTTTGAGGAAACTTTTAGAGTTTGAATTGCTTCAGGTGCTCGGGCATCACTTCCTGAGAATTGATGGTCTCGAGCACTTCTCTTTTTCGGATCAAATGGGGATTGCCTTTGCTATCGAGCATGACCACATTTGGCCGGAGGGTGATGAATTGCATCCATTGGGTATTGTTGTAAGCGCCCACTCTTTTGATCACATATTGGTCACCTTTTTTGAGAAGGGGAAACATCACATTGCCACGGATGACATCAATGTTCATACAGAGTGGACCGTACAGGGTCGTGTCTTCGGTTTGGTCGGATACCGGTTGGACAGGCCTGACGTCATGCTCATACCAAAAGGCGGTGAAGAGCAGGTTTACCCCGGCATCCAGGATGGTGGCCCTTCTACCGTCTGCAAGTCTTTTATTGGCGATGACTGTGCCGACAAGGTAGCCGGCATCATCGATCATGGCCCTGCCCGTTTCGAGGATCAGCATAGGAAGATGGTCGGGCTTGATGTCTGAGCTCATGAGGACGGAGGTGATGGCCTCGGCAAAATCATCAAAAGAAGGTGCTGTGTCTGTACCCGGATAGTAGGCACCGCGAAGCGTGTTTTTGGAAGCAAAGCCTCCGCCCATGTCGATGTATTTGAGGACATGGCCATGCTTTCGCTCCAGTTTGATGGCAAGGTCTGCCAATTTGCCTGCGGCAATCCTGTAAGCGTCGACACTCATCATGTAGGTACCGATATGGGTATGCAGTCCCATCAGGTCGAGGTTTTTGTTGGCCATGATCCTGTTGAGCGCATCCCAAGCTTCCCCGTTTTCATAATTGAATCCAAACCTGTCCCATTTGGGGTAGATGCCCGTATCCATGTTGACACGGATGGCGACTTTGGGCCGCTCGGTCATTTCCTTGCTGAGGTGGATGATTTCATACAACTCATCAAAGTGGTCGATATGGATCAAGGAATTGTTACGGATGGCTTTTTGGAGGTCTTCGGTACTTTTGTCCGGACCATTGAGGAGGATAAGTTCACCCGGAACACCGTTGGCGATTGCTTTGTCATATTCAAATCCTGAGACCACTTCCGCCCAAGCGCCTTCCTGATGGAAGACATTGCAAACGGCATTGAGGTAATTGGTTTTGTATGACCAGGCAAACTGCACATTGGGGTATCGGCTGCTGAAGGCACGGTGGGCTTCCTTGTAGGTTTTGCGGATTGTGGATTCAGAGAGGACAAATAGCGGAGAACCAAACTCCCCGATCAGGTCCTTGATCGGTGTGCCATCGATGTGGCTGAGCGGTTCCAAGCGGTGCGACATACCGTATTTGCTTGGCAAACCGGCATTGATCCGCTGTATAATCGGTCTTTCAAAAGCTAACTTTGTCATGGGTTTTTAAGTCTTATTGATTCAGAGTTCCCCTTTGGTGGACAACTTTTCAAATTCATTTAATTCAACAATCAGGTCAAATGAGTAGCGGATAAACATTTTGCCGATATCGTATTTGGTGAAAGGTGCAACAGGAATGTCCATGGCCAATTTGACCAAGGCCTCAGGGAGATTTTGGCCCGCTGCCACGGCGAGGTAAACCCAAGCCGGAAGTCTCGGGTTGATTTCTATCATGTAGAGTTCGTTCTTGTTGGTACGGATAAGCTCCAGTTCCATTCCTCCACGCCATTTGGTCTTGGAGATGATCTTGTAGGTGAGGTCCATCATGGTCGGGTCTTCCAAAGTGATTCCTCCCCAGGCTTTTCCTTTGTCCGTGATGTAAGTTTTACGCATGGGAACTGCACCAATGGTATTGCCCTTACCATCCCCCAAAGCGATCACGTTTACTTCGGTACCCCGGACAAATTCCTGGATGACGATGGGAAGACCCCATTTGGCAGCTATTTTATTGAAATACAGCGCCACCTGATCCATGTCATAAGCAATGTAAGCATCATAGAATTTACCTTTGACTACGACGGGGAACTCAAACTTGTCCTGCATTTTCCTGAAGTCTTCCACGCTTGTAATCGGTGCGCTGAAGGGAACATTGACTCCATACTTTTTGCCGTATTCCGGAAGGTTGGATTTGTGTCTTTCTTCGAATTGCTGCAGGGTAGGGAGAAAAGTGCGGATGCCCATTTCGCGCAGGATTTTTTCGGATTTCATAAAAGTGAAAAGCTCCGAATCAAAATTGGGAATGAGGACATCGATCTTTTCTACCTGATGGACGTAGCGGATTCTTTCCAAAAATGGCTCTACCCCATCAGAAGGATAGGGTACTTTGTAGGATTTGTCCACCAAGTCATGCATGTAGGGACCCGGCTCGAGGTTGTCGTAGACCAATCCGATGATTCTCGCATCGATTTCCTTGGAATCCCTCAAGCCCCTGACCACTGGAATTCCGGGACCTGGGCTGTCGATATTGTTCAGTCCCGAGAGGGCGATGGTAAGTTTAATCTTTTCCATTTGGATCGGTGAGATGCAGTTGGTCCAAAGTGGCAACAAAATCATAGTAATACCTTTCGAAACTGTCGCTGTCCACTTCGTACTTTTCGGTAACAGTTTCCAATATTTCCTTAAAATCCTTACCGGATTTGATCAGATGGACAATTTCCAGTCCACTGGGATTCAGTGAATAAGAATCTCCCGAACCGGGATCAAACACAAATCCCGAATCACTGATGGCGATGTTTTTCTTGATTTTTACCATGGTATTTTTGCAATTATTTTGCTTTAACCCAACTACTAAAGCTACAAAAACCATCTCCGGCATTTTATGACATTTATCACCCAATAGATTATAGCCATTATTAAAATTTCACCAATGAGCTAACTGAGAATAGTAGGTTTTTATTTTCTCCCACAGAAATCGCAGATTGACTCAGAAGGCTCCTCCGCCCTTGTTTGTGTCCTCACAAACATTCTTATCTTCTGCATGAGATAATTTTTCTTTTACCGCTAAGGACACGAAGGTTTCGCAATGGGTCCCAATGCAGATTAACTGATTTTACCATAGAGCGTACTGAGGCCGCAGAGAATAGTAGATCATTTTCTCCCGCAGATATTGCAGATTGACGCAGAAGGTCTACAAACAAACAGTCCGCCGCGGCGGAGCGAAATATTAGAAGCCATGGGTAAGGTGCTAAAACAATCTTCATAATACCTGGAATTGCCATGCACCTCAGCCCATGGAAAAAAGAAGTGCATTAGCGCGTTATTTCGGTCACGGATTTTGTAAATAAGAGAATCTTCAATACCGAAATGGTAGGGGTAATCTAGGATGGGACTACAAGGAATAGTGAAGATGGGAAGTAGCTCAAGGGTAACCCAGAGGCGGAGTATCCCTAGCTAGGACACGGAGTATGGGTAGCTAAGACACGGAGTATGGGTAGGGGGAGTATAGGACATGGTGGGCGGGACTATACCTGAGGGGTAGGGGAAGATGACCTGATACCATGAATTGAATAGTCTCCCGGGAGGAGTTTCATATCCATTAATTCTAAATCCACCCTTCCCACATAAAACAAAAAAAGGAGAACCTTTCAGTCCTCCGTTTTGGTTTTGGGAATTAAATTATATTAAGCCGTCCAGTCGTTGTAGCCGCCGGAGTAATTCAGGATATTGTCAAATCCGTTGGCTCTCAGGATGGAGTAGGCAATAGCTGCCCTAGCACCGCCTTGGCAGTGGATAATGACCGGTTTGTCTTTGGATACTTTGTCAAGGTTCAGGTTGAGTTTACCTACAAACAGGTTATCTGAAGAATCGATTTTTCCTTTTTTGTATTCCGCTACCCCTCTGACATCGACTACCTGCACGTTTCCTTTTTCAAGTTTGGCTTTGACAGTTTCTTTGTCGATAGGATTGTAGCTTTCCAGATTTCCTGCTTCGAAGGAAGCCAATTGATCAGGAGTGATAAATCCGTGGATATTGTCCAAACCGATCCGCATCAATTTTCTGGTCAGGTCTTCGATTTCGGATTCGTTGGCGATAAGAACAAAATGCTCTTCATAGTTCAGGTACCAACCCATCCAAGTGGAGAAAGAGTTGTTGTTGCTGATGTTCAAGGTACCTTTTAGGAATCCTCTTGCGTAATCCTCCCAAGGTCTGGCATCGATTATTTTTAGGCCTTCTTTCTTGGCTTTCACAAATTCATCCTTTGTCAGGTTTTTGATCTTTGGTACTTCAGTCAATAGCTTTCTGTCCACCTTGTTGAGTTTCTTCATCATAGCGAAGTACTTTGGTGGTTCGGGCTGGTCAGCGAGGAGTTCCTTTGAAAATGCTGCTTTGTCGTCCAAAAGGTTCAAGGCCCAGTTTCTGATTTTCTCATAGCCGACAGTCGTCATCGGTACTGCACCCAATGCTTTGCCACAGGCCGAACCGGCGCCGTGACCTGGCCAAACCTGAATATATTCCTGGAGTTTGGAGAAAGACTGTAAGGAATCATACATCTGTGCGGCTCCGATATCCTGGGTGCCTTTGATACCTGCTGCCTGCTCTAGGAGGTCTGGTCTTCCTACGTCTCCCACAAACACGAAATCCCCGGTAAAGAGCATTGCAGGTTCGGTGGTAGCCGGTCGGTCAGTCAACAGGAAGCTGACACTCTCAGGTGTATGACCTGGGGTATGGAGTACCTCAAAGGTGATGTTTCCCAATTTGATGATGTCTCCGTGCTTGATTTTGTTGTGTGGAAATTCATATTTCCAGTCCTTGTCACCTTCATCCGATAGGTACATCTCGGCCCCTGTCAATGCAGCAAGTTCTCTTGAACCGCTCAGGAAATCTGCATGGATGTGCGTCTCCAGGATGTGGGTGATTTTAAAATTATTGGCTTTGGCAATGTTGAGGTAAGTGTCCACGTCTCTTTTTGGGTCAATTACAGCTGCAATGCCGCTCGCCTGACAACCGATCACGTAACTCGCTTGCGCCAGACTTTTGTCATAAACTAATTCGAAGAACATATTTCTTTTTATTTTTTTTAATGTTTTGAATAAAAGAAGAGGGAGCAGGTTTTTGATACAGGTCCATCTTTTAATAAAGTACAAGTTTACGGACAATTTAACCTATTTGGTGTGACTAATGGCACGAAACAAATTTTTTGGAATTTGGGTTTAGTGGATTTTTAATAAAAAAAATTAAGCCGCAACCATTAGAAATTCTCAGTTGATTGGTTGGAGATTTCTAAAGATTGCGGCTTTCTTGAGTTTTAGAAATTTCTTTTAAGGATTTCAGGTTGGGAATAAGAATTTTTTAAAAAGCCAGTTTCAGGTTGACCAAAGGATTCGAGATATTGCCATTGGGATTGAGAATACCGGCAGGAACAACCATTTGTTGGTTGACAAAATAGTTTTCAGGTGTCACTTTCATGGAAAATCTGTAAGGTTTATCCTTGTTGATTTTGCCAAGTAAGTTGCCGGCTAGGTTGTCTTTCTTATACTTGTTGAATAGAATCTGTTGTGTCGCCAAAGCCAATACAGAAGGGATACCAACCCACAGAGTAGGGGAGTCAGTTTCGAAGATCGCTGCAAGTCCAAGACCTACCAAAGCTGCGCCACCTGTGGAAAGTCCAATAGTACTTCCCTGCTTTTTGTTGAGGTATACTCCTTTTACGGCTTTTTGACCTAGCATGGTACCGATGACAGTACCTGCAGCGGGAATGAGAAGGACTGCACTTGAAACATCATTTTGAAGGGTTTCGGCAAAAATCGCAAAACCGACTCCCGTTGTGGCCAGGGACAATGCCGAAATGTTATTTACATCCCCTTTGGTATAATCATATTTACTAGAAACTTTATTTGCTATAAGTATTCCGCCTACACCACCTGCCAAGAAGGCGGCACCATAAAGATTGGGATTTTCGGATCCTGCAGCTCCTAAAGTAGCCCCGGCAATCCATGGACCTATGGTTCCATAATGACTGACCAATTCTATATGTCCTTCAGAGAAGTTTCTTTTCTTCTGTAATTTAAAACCCACTTCTCCCAAGGCAATACTTCCCAAAGAAGAAAGAATTAATGCTGTTTGGCCAATGTTATCAGATTCGCCTGCAACCAACAATGCCAATGATCCACCGTAAACAAGTCCCAGAAACTTTCCAGTATTGCTTGCGCGGATGACAGAGCGGTTGATATTTTCATATTTTTTCGGGACTATTACCGGTCCTAAAGCCCATAGTCCTCCTGTCAATAAGGGAATACCGACTGCAGCGGCACTGCTGATTTCCGTAACGGCTACCAAACTGGCGCCATAATAAGCACCATATAAGATATTTGTAGCATAATCTCTTCCTCTCCATTCAAATTCCTCTTCGACTATGGCTGTTTGTTGGGGTCCAAATATCTCCCTGTCCCATTGGGGTTTCATTTTTTCATAAACCGACTTTTCATCATCCGTAAGCCTAGAGAAATAATTGGAAAGGTAGGTTTCATAATCATTCAGGTAAGAGGATTCATCAGCTGATAGGACGATGCCTGTATTGCTTTTTTGTTTGATGATCCTGTAAGTTTCCTTGTTGGATTCTTCCCAATACCCCCTGGCAGTATAAATGCCCTGTGCATTTGCTTGGGAAAAAAGTGAAAGAGTCAAGATGAAAAGAAAAACTGCAGAGGAAAGGAGGTGTTTTGCTTTCATAGTTTTGATTGAGTGTGGGATTGGGGTTCAAATAAAAGAACAATTTTGGTCGAATAAACAAATGAAAATTAAGAATAGCCAAAAATGATACGGAGTTTTTACATTTTAGGTTTTTGATTGGATAGACTGCCTTTTTTTATATCAAAAGCTTTCAGTTTTTAAAGGGTTTTTGATATGCCTGCTTGGATTGGGTTTGATTTATTTCTCAATTTTTATGACCAAAATCATATAGGGAGATGATCCGGGTTTCCTAATCGGGCTGTCAATGCTTTTAGCTTTGCCAGCTTCAATTGGTCTTTACAATTAAAAAAAATAGAAAAGTACCCGCTTATGTTCAATTCCCACACCACTACGCACAGTTTCCATATCCCTGTTATGGGATTGGGTTTTACCGCTGATACACCGATCAAAGTAGCCAAATATGGTATTTCCTCGGTAGTCTCGATCATGGATGACCACATGTTGGAAGACCTTAGGCGCATTTACAGCAGAAAATTACAGATTCCTTACCTACCGATTTCCGACAAAACCGATGATTCCCGTGCCAACAGGATCAAAGCCTACCTCAATTTGATACACGATGCTGTGAGTAAGCAAATAGAAGAACTCAAATCCCAATCATTTGATTACGGTGTAGCCATCAATGAATATTTCACTCTGCTACCAGAAAACCATGGTCTGAAAGTGCTTTATGAAAGAATGAAGCAAGAGGTCGGAGAAGCCAAAGAAGCCATCCAAAACAGGTTGAAAGCCGCCATTTCCCCCGGCAAAATTGATGTCAACATCATGACCAAAGTGGACAAAATCAACTTTGACAAAGAAGGAAATGAACTGCCAAGGGAATATTCAGATGCCCTCTCTGCCCTTAGGGGATTTGCAGAAAGTGATTTGGAATCTTCCGTTGTATTTTCTGCAGGGATGAATCCTGCGCTTTATGGCTATGCTGAGCAGTTCGAAGATTTTTTTCCTGACGAAAATGGAAAAATCAAAAAAGGCATCATCCTGAAAGTAAGTGATTATCGTTCCGCTTTGATTCAGGGAAGGTTTTTGGCAAAGAAAGGATTGTGGGTATCGGAATTCAGGATAGAATCAGGACTCAACTGTGGGGGTCATGCCTTCGCCACAGACGGTCTGTTGATCGGCCCGATTTTGGAGGAATTCAAAAACAACAAGGAGGAATTGAGACAGGTATTGTTTGATACTTGCCAAAAGGCTTTGACTGATAAAGCAACCCATCTTCTTCCTGAAGCTATCATGCCGAAAATCACCTATCAGGGTGGCATTGGTACTGCAGCTGAAGACAAATTCCTGATGAATTATTACCAACTCGATGGTACAGGTTGGGGAAGCCCTTTTTTGCTCGTACCTGAAGCGACGAGTGTGGACAAGGATACTTTGGACAGGTTGATCCAATCCCGAAAATCAGATTATTACCTGAGCCATGCTTCGCCTTTGGGTGTGCCTTTCAATAACCTCCGCAACAGCAGCGGGGAGGAACAGCGGCTTTCGAGGATTGAAAAAAACAGACCGGGAAGCCCATGTTATAAGAAGTTTCTTTCTTTCAGTACCGAATTTTCTGCGAAACCCATCTGCACTGCATCGCGCGAATACCAAAACCTCAAGTTGAAACAATTTGCGACCGGAGACACTACCTTACCGGTATTGGAGGAGGTATTGGAAAAAGACTGTCTTTGTGAAGGGCTAAGTGCTTCAGTCATCCTAAACCAAGGAGAAGAACCAAAAAGAAACCTAAGGGCTGTAACCATATGTCCGGGTCCCAATCTGGCTTATTTTAAAGGGGTTTTTAGCCTTAAAGAGATGTTAGATCACATATATGGGAAAGCCAATATCATACTTGATCCTGAAAGGCCACAGGTATTTGTAAAGGAACTGCAATTGTATGTACAACACCTTCAACATGAAATCAGCAAATCCCTTCCCGAAAAAACGCAGAAGTTTGAATCCTATGTGGATAAATTCAAAGCAAACCTTTCTCAGGGAATTGCCTATTACCAGGAATTGATTGCTTCTTTTCCAATTGATACAGAAGAGGTAGTGGAGAAAATGAGGAATCAGCTTTCAGAATTGAAAGAAAAAATAAGCTCCATGGAATTGGTCAAAGCATAGTAAAAATAATAAAGGATATATTTGTCCGATAATATTTTTCTTTTATATTTGTCTAGCAAAATGGGGAGCAAAAGCTCCCTTCATTTTCCAATAATAAAGGATGGTTATATCCTTTTATAAACAGGTTAATTATGAAAAATTTCAAAGAATTTAAAATGAGGGAGATAGTCAAGACAGACTTGAGAGCGATGGGAGTTTTCAAAAAGCTTGGAATTGATTATGACAATTGTAAAGAAAAAACATTGCAAGAGGTATGCGGCAAGAATCAAATCAATCCCGAATTGGTATTGGACTACATGGCGGAAGCCATTCTTAATGACCTGACTTGGGTAGATCACAAAGGTCCAAATCAAATTCATTGACCACTAGCGGACTTAATTTTCTCCAAAAATCCGACTTAATAATGAAGCTGATCAAACCCATTTATCTTTTTCCTCTTGTTGTTCTAGCCCTGTTGATGGGAGTCGCAGGTGGATGGATCAGAATGGGGTATGTAGGATTTCCCATCCCCGGTACTGCAGCAAGCCATGGGATTTTGATGGTAGGAGGGTTTTTGGGTACGCTGATTTCTTTGGAGCGGGCAATGGTCATGAAAAACAGAATATGGTTGCTTATTCCCTTCATTAGTGGGCTTTCCATCCCGGTTTTGTTGTTGGTACCGGGATGGCCCGCTTTTGGCCACAGCCTTTTATTTGTGGCGAGTCTCGGTTTGATGGCCATTATGTATCTCCAATCCCTTAGGCATCCGGTTATCTATCAGTACGTGATGACGATGGGGGCTGTACTTTGGATGGCGGGAAATTTCATGCTGCTTTATTCCGGATTTGTACCGGCGGCTGTTCCTTGGTGGATTGGGTTTATTTTGTTTACGATAGTGGGAGAGAGGCTGGAGTTGAGCAAATTCCTTCCCACGCCCAACCTTGCAAAAAGTGGATTATTGCTGTTGTTGACTTTGTTTTTTATCGGGATATGGATTCCATTCCATCGGTATGGCAATTGGCTTATGGGTACTTGTGCCATGATGATTTCATTTTGGCTACTCCATTTCGACATGGCCAAGATCGCTGCCAAAAAAGCCGATCAATTCAAATACATAGGCATTGGTCTTCGGGTAGGATATGTTTGGTTGACCTTACACGGGATTGCACTATGTTTCCTTGAGCCGCATGCCCTGTATTATGATTTGTACATCCATACTTTCTTTTTGGGATTTACATTTTCGATGATTTGGGCCCATGCGCCAATCATACTTCCAATGGTCTTGAATATTAGGCATACTCCCTATCATCCCATTCTGTGGGTAGGATGGATTGTTTTCCAATTGAGTTTGTTGGGCAGAATCCTAGTCAGTCTGATAGGTTTACCCGAGTGGAGGACTTACTTTGGAATGATCAATGGATGGACCATTTTGGGCATGTTTGGTTTGATGGCTTTTGTCATTTCGGTTAAAATGGTTTCAGGTCTCAGAGAAATGAAAGGAATATAGTTTGGTCATCAAGGACTTTGATCCTAGGAAAATTCCTTCGCTTTTAAGTATTATTTCAAGAAAATCTAGAGCTGTTTGATTGGTTTGGAAAGAAGGTTTTTAAATGAACCGGTTTCTTATTTTTCAATATTTTCTGAAAGAACAAAAAGTATAATGTTGCCTTACGCCTCCGGGGGTGATATGGTCGGTTTGGAAGCAATTGGTTTTTTGGAAATATGGACTGAAAACTTCCGTCAATTTCTCGATAGAATATTGGGTGACCGGAAGTCCGCTGCAATGTGTAGGGCCCTGGTCAGAGAAAGTCCCGATAAGCATCAATCCGTCTTCGGAAATGGACTCATTGGCTATTCGTACATAGTTTTCTATTTCTTTTGATTCAAGCAAAAAGTGGAAAGCTGCCCTGTCATGCCAAACATCAAATTTTTGCTTTGGCTCAAAGTCTAAAATGTCTGTATTGATCCAAGTAACCTTTGAGGCATCTTTTCCCAATCTTTCTTTGGCTTTTTCTATGGCTTTGGCAGATAAGTCTAAGACATGCACATGCAAGTAACCCAAATCCAAAAGGTGGTCGACTAAAAAGCTATCTCCGCCACCAACGTCCAAAATCTTGGCCTCTTTATGGATTTTGAATTCTTCAAAAAAGGAAAGAGAAACTTTTGGTGTTTTTTGGTACCAACCCACTTCGGTAAAATCCTTTGTTTGGTAAATTTTCTCCCAATGTTTCAATTTATCTAAACTCGAGATGACTTGATTTTGGTCATATAGGTTTTTTCCGGTTTGATTCATATTTCGAAATTCTAAAAAAAACCCAATCAGTTCTGTAATAAATATTACCGATAATAAGATTAAAATATCTTTTATTTGGGTTTCAATTCCTATTCTTGTCACCTGCATTAAATTCCTTCAGCATATGTTTTCAAAAACCTGTCAGTACGCCATCAAAGCAGTAATTTATATCCACAAACAATCTTTGGAGGGTAAAAAAGTAGGAGCAAAAGAGATCGGTCAGGAGATAGATGCGCCTGATGCATTCACTGCCAAGATTCTTCAGATTTTGGTCAGGCAGCAGGTGGTAGGTTCCTTCAAAGGCCCTACAGGAGGTTTTTTTGTTGACAAGAGCCATGAATCCAAAACCTTGAAAGATGTTGTTATGGCCATTGACGGTGACGGTTTATTCCATGGTTGCAGTTTGGGGCTGAAACAATGTTCTGAAGTAAACCCATGTCCCCTGCATTTTGAAATCTCAAATGTCCGTACCAAGATTATCCACATGCTGACTGTAAAAAGTCTGAAACAGCTAGCTGAGGAAGTTGGTGATGGCACGACTGTCTTGGCGAGGTTTGCCTGATATTTTTGTAAATTTTTGATTTAAGGTGATTTAAAAAGTTTTTTGATTTAAAGCCACTTTTAGGGAAATCATGATTTTTATCATAAAAGACAATATTATCCTTTATTATTTTTGTCCTACATTCAAAACCCAAAACATTATGAAATCGATAATTAAATATTTTCCGTTATTGGTCTTGACGCTTATGATTGCGGGCTGCGGCGGTTCCGGTGAGCAGCAACAAAGTACCCCTGATACATCTGCCATGTTATCAGAAGGACAGTCAGCTGTAAAAGATGATATCTCCAATCCCAACATCGTACAGGTGGCAGTGGGATCAGCCGACCACTCCACTTTGGTAGCAGCTCTCAAAGCAGCCCAATATGTGGATGCCTTGACTAACGTTGGTCCTTTTACAGTTTTCGCACCTACCAATGCCGCTTTTGCCGCATTGCCAGCAGGAACATTGGAAACCCTGACCAAACCCGAAAATCAAAGGACTCTGCGGGATATCCTAGAATACCATGTGCTGTTAGGCGTTTACAAACCTGAAACCTTTCTCAATGATAAAAAGTTGGGAACAGCGGATGGCAGGTCACTGATGGTGGAAATGACAGCAGATGGAAGCATCCTGATCAATGGGGGCAAAATTATCGGAACTGTTTCGGCCTCCAATGGTATCATCCACGTAATTGATAAAGTTCTGGTACCGGAAGACAAATAGATAAAGGTTGATTGGATTTTGAAAAGCTGGGTTTCTTGTGAAATCCGGCTTTTTCTGTTTAGTGTTTCTTGATCAAAATTGTAATTTTGGGTGAACAGCCGGTACAGGGACAGCCTATGAATTCACTTTTAAAAATGTTTGTATTCAGTATTTTGACTGGGTTCTTTTTTGTGGCTATCGGACAGGATATTTCACTTTTCGTACTGTTTGGAAGATGGGAGTTTTATTTTGATTGGTTTTGTGTAGTGCTAATAGTATTCTTGGTCACATACCTGATGTCAAGGATCAATACTTACCTGGAAAGAAAATATCCCTGGAACAGTGACTTCAAAAAGAGATTGCTTTTGCAATTCCTCTTCAATGTACTCTTGGTCACTGGAGTGTCTTTTTTTCTGGTTTTTGTGTATATGGAGTTTGTATTGTGTCTGTCTATTGTGGAGACTTCTTACTTTGAATATGAGTTGCCGATCAGTATCGTGGTTATACTTGTAATTAACCTGATTTTTGTAATCCAATATTTTGTAGACAAAGAAAAGTCTGCTGTAAGCCGGGAAAATGCTGTAGTTATGCCCCAAAAAATTATTGGTTTTTCAGGAAAATCCAGGATAGCCATAGATCCAACAAGGATTATTTATATAGAAAAAGAAGGATCCATTTCTTTTCTTTACCTTGAAAGCGGGGATAGGTATGTCTACTATGGTACCTTGGAGGAACTTGAAAGTAAACTGGCCCCAAATAATTTTTTTAGGTCAAACAGACAGACCATCGTGCACCGTGACAATTGTATGGGGTATGATACCGAAAGGTCAGGACAGGTGAACCTGACTTTAAAAATCCCGCATCAAAAACAAGTGAAGATCAGTCAGAAAAAAGCGAAGGATTTCAAAAACTGGCTCTTGGAGTGAAGTGATTTTTACCTGACTTCAGCCCATATTTTCCATGATTGACAATTTTTGTTTAAAAATATGGAAGCAAATGGAAACCTGAAGACGGAATTTTGCATCCTTTAGCAAATAGGAATCGGGCAGTTTTTCATACTTGCTTGATTGCGGTGTGAGTTGTCATTTTCACCATTGGCCAAACTATTATTATGAGAACCTTTTGTATGACTTTCGTGCTTTCCTGTTTTTTGGCATTCTTTGCTTACGGTCAGGAAAATGAAAAGAAAAATGATATTACCATTTATTTTGGGCCCAGCCATCTGATCAGGCAGGACTTGATATTTTCCCCTATGGTTCATCGGGACATGACCTTTCCGGCATTTGGAATTGAATATTCGAGGAGGGGTAAATTTTATCAAAATATTGGGATCCAATATGCCGGATTTGATCCGATGGTATCGGAGCCATTTACTTTCATTTTTGA
Organism: Aquiflexum gelatinilyticum; assembly: GCF_024813435.1. NCBI lineage: Bacteria > Pseudomonadati > Bacteroidota > Cytophagia > Cytophagales > Cyclobacteriaceae > Aquiflexum > Aquiflexum gelatinilyticum. Next base: position 809,078 of record NZ_JANAEZ010000001.1, on the reverse strand, counting down.
TGGTGAAGAAGAAAACGCATATCCCCATTACTTTACCTTTATAGATCTGGATTATCTGTTGGGAAAGGAGAAAAAATTGGATGGAAAATCAAGTTTTACCTATGGTGGCATGTTTGGTTCCAAAGTTCAGGTGCTGAATTATGTCTATGGAAGGATCAGCAGTTTCGGTTATTTTGCTTCTTTTGGGTTGGGAGGATTTGGGCAATTCAGGTATCGGCTTGGGGAAAAAAGTACCTTGACAGCAGGGCTTCAGCTGCCGGTTTTCTCTTGGGTAGCCCGGTCGCCATATCTTGTCAATGATGATGAATTTATCGATAACATCAGTTCGCATTCGGGGCTGAAGACATTTCTGGCCTTTATTGGAGATGGAAAATTTGCCACTTGGAATAGGATCCAGTATTTTGATTTTGATCTGACATATGATCTGGAGCTTAACCCAAGATGGACTTTTGGTGCCAGGTATTGGTTTGAATTTATCCATTTCAGCAAACCCCGCCCGCTCACATCTTTTAGAAATTCCTTACAATTTCAGGCCACTTACTCCTTTTGAACCATGAAAAAGCTGTTAATACAAATTGGGGCATTGATAGTATTTACTTCCTGCGAATCCATGATGGTGGATCAACCTGCCACCAATCCCGAAGCAATATTTGAAAATATCTGGCAGACTTTCGAAGAAGAATATGCTCCCTTTGATGAAAGAAATGTCGATTGGGAGGCAGAATACCAGAGGTTCCGGCCTATGGTCAGTTCTGCAACTTCTGAGGATGAGCTTTTTGATATCATTTCAGGGATGTTAGAGACTTTGGATGATGGGCATGTGACTTTGACAGCGCCTGACAAAAACCTTTTTGTGTCCAATAAAATCAGAAGAGAAAAAATTGATGATGGCTTATTTGATACTGAAATGATCAGATCCAATTACCTGGAGCCGGGTTTTAGGGTAGGGGATGAGGAAAGCTTTATTTATGGCAAGATCAAAGGGCAAAATATCGGTTATATATTTTTTGATTATGTATCCGACAACCTGTTTGTAATGGATGATTTTTTGGCTGAAAATGAAAACGCTGATGGACTGATCATAGACATGCGGCACAATGACGGGGGAGATTTTACCTATGCATTTTCAGAAATCGGAAGATTGGTGGATCAGACCCGGTTGGTTTTTAGAAGTAAAACCAAAAATGGGAAAGGGCAGAATGATTTTACTCCATGGTTTGATTGGAGTATCCATCCTTCAGGAAATTTTATAGACATCCCAATTGTGGTATTGACAGACCGGTTTACAATCAGTGCAGGGGAGAGGATGGTGATGGCATTTATGACATTGCCCAATGCATTGACTATGGGTGACACCACCAATGGGGCACATGGGACCATGATCGGAAGGGAACTGGCGAATGGATGGTTTTATTCATTAGTTCCCCAAAAAGTGGAGTTGTTTGATGGCAAGTCTTATGAGGGTATCGGCCTCGCACCTGACGTTTTTGTCAAAAACAATCTTCCTGATGTATTGGCCGGAAAAGATGAAACTTTAGAAACTGCCATCGAGGAAATCAATAATTAAAGGATTGGGAACTAAAGGAATTATTTGAATTAACCCGCTGATTTTTGGCAATCTGATATTTTAATGAGATTTGATATTGAGACAAACGGCATAGTAGGGAGTAAATAAAATTTTGTTTATATTTTGGTTGTAACATCCAAACCCAAATACCCATGAACCAATATTTGTCGAAATTGATTTTTAAGGCTTTTGCCGTATCCTTGATTTTAGGGGCAGTCAGCAGCAGCTGTCAGACCAAGCAGGAGGAAGTGGTCGCTAATTCAGAAAAATCAGATACTGTTCTCCAAGATTATGTCCATGCACCCGATTCTGTTTTCCGCTACGAAATCATTCATACTGCCGAGGGAGAAGGGTATGATTACCATGTCATAAAGATGTTTTCCCAGCATTGGCTGACCAAAGACATTGTCGACGAAACAGAGTGGTGGCATTACGTATCAGTGGTGATTCCCAAAGATACACCGTTTGACACCGGAATGATGTATATCGGTGGGGGAAGCAAAAACTCCAAGATGCCTATTGAACCAAATGAGTTGATTTTGGCAGCGGCCATGCAAACTAATTCTATAGTAGCTCAGATCCACAATGTTCCTTTTCAGCCTTTGGTTTTTGCCAATGACACCTTTGGTGAAAGGTATGAAGATGCCATCATTGCCTATGGCTGGAGAAAATTTATGGAAGGTGGAGCAAAAGATGAGGACGCTTTTTGGCTGTCACGCCTGCCGATGACTAAAGCTGTTAAGTTGGCGATGGATGTCGTCACAGAAGTTTCTCAAATAGAGCACAACAAAAAGCTTGACAAATTTGTGGTGGCCGGCGCCTCTAAAAGAGGATGGACCACTTGGACCACAGCGGCAGTTGATGACAGGGTAGTGGCTATTGTACCGATAGTGATTGACCTGCTCAATGTCGTCCCGTCCTTTCAGCACCATTGGAGAAATTATGGAGAATGGTCTCCTGCGGTGGAAGATTATGTAAGAGAGGGAATCATGGAGTGGCAGGGCTCAGCAGAGTATGATCGACTTCTTGAAATCACAGAACCTTATTCCTATCGGGAGCGGTATGATATCCCAAAATTGATGATCAATGCAGCCGGGGATGAATTCTTTTTACCTGACAGCTGGAAGTTTTATTGGGATAGCCTGCCGGGAGAAAAGCATATCCAATATGTGCCCAACTTTGGGCATGACCTGAGTGAGTCAGATGCTTTGCCCAATATGATTTCTTTTTATGCATCGGTTTTGAATAAAACCACACGTCCAAAATATGAGTGGAAGATTGATGGAGAAAAAATACTGATTACCACAGACCCAAGCCAAAAACCTGTATCCATTAAACTTTGGTCTGCCCACAATGAAGAAGCCAGGGATTTTAGGATTTATGCCTTGGGACCAAAGTGGACCTCGACTGAAATATTGGTGAATGAAAGTGGTAGGTATGAAGTGGAAATCAAGGAACCTGAAAAGGGATTCAAAGGATATTTTGTGGAAATCACCTATCCGGGTGAGGCTCCGATCAAAGTTACAACAGGTGTGGAGGTTTTGCCAAGAAATTACCTGTATGAACCCTATGTGGCGAAAGAACCGAAAGGAACCATGTGAAGTCAAAACCAACAACATTTAAGCAAAAAAAGCCGGGGATGTCCCCGGCTTTTTTGATTTTAATTGTGGTAAATGGTTTAGTTTTATGTAGCGTCTCAATTCTCAATCATAGCAAAAAACTTGTCCATGTCCGGAATAAGGACGATTCTGGTTCTTCTGTTTTTTGCCATGTTTTCTTTGGAGTCATTTTCCACCAAAGGAATATAGCTTGCTCTTCCTGCTGCGATCAATTTTTCAGGAGCAACATTGTATTTGGTTTCAAGAATTCGGACAATAGAAGTTGCTCTTTTGACACTCAAATCCCAATTGTCCTGGAGTACGCCTGTCTGAATGGTTCTAGGGTCAGTATGCCCTTCAATCATTACTTCAAGTGAAGGTTCAGAATTGATGACTTCAGCCAATTTCTTGAGCAGACCATCTGCGTTTTTGGACACCTGATAGCTTCCAGTGTTAAACAATAGCCTGTCTGACACATTGATCATGACAACCGTTTTGTCTACTGTGATTTGAATGTCGTCATCCTGTTCGGATGTGCCATCAGAGATGGATTTTTTCAGGTTATGCGAAATCGCCACATTGATAGAATCTTCCAGGTTGTTTGCCCCCTGAAGTTCTTCTGCAGATACATTTGCCAAAGTCGCATTGAGCTTACTTTTAGTATTGGTAGACATTGGAGTTTTTCCGTCCAAAGTGAATTTGGAATCGCTTTCGTCCTTCAAAGAATTGATTCTGTTGTTGTATTCAGCCACTCGGGCTTCAATCCTTCCCATTTTGTCTTCCAAAACTTGCTTTTCAGCTTCCAAGGCTTCTTTTTGCAACTTTGTTTCTGCCAAAGCGGCTTCAGTTTGAAATTTGTCATTCTGAAGTTCTACATATTTCTTTTTAGAAACACATGAAACACTTAAAGTGGCTACAGCCAATGATAATAAGATGATTTTTTTCATAGTTGGAACAGTTTTTCTACCTTACTTCCAAAAATGAAGCCACTGAAAATGCCAATATTGATTTTCACTAAAAATAGGGCTCATTTTCTGGTATTTAGTTTTATATTACTTAATAAACCCCTAAAAATGAAAAACCTAACCTATTTCCTAACACTCACCTTGTTCTTTTGCATGGCTTCCTGCCAAGCGCCCAAGGAACAAAAGACAGAAGAACAAATCAAATTTGAAGTCATGGTAAAAAATATCAAAATGGACGGCAAAGATGCCAAGGTTTTTAACCTGAAAAACGGTAATGGTATGGAAGTGGAATTGACCAATTATGGTGCAACAATTTCAAGGATTCTCGTGCCTGACCGGGATGGCAATTCAGGAAACATTATGCTTACCTATAATAATGTAGAGGACTTCCTCACTGACAGTTACTTTTTTGGAGCCACTGCAGGAAGATATGCCAATAGAATCGCAAAAGGTAAATTTGAATTGGATGGGCAGGCCTATTCATTGGCCACCAATAATGGCGAAAACCACCTGCATGGAGGAGAAGTCGGTTTCAATCAAAGAATCTGGGATGCAGAAATGATGGAATTGGAAAATGCCGTAGGAGTCAAAATGACCTATGTCAGTCCCGACGGGGAGGAAGGTTATCCCGGTACATTGACGACCACGATGACTTTTGTCCTTGCAAAAGACAATAAGCTAACTATTGATATTGAAGCAACTACAGACAAGCCCACCATTGTAAACATCACGCAGCATGGATATTTTAACCTGAGTGATATGAAGGAAGATATCTTAGGTCATGAAATGACGATTTTTGCGGACTACTATACACCTGTGGATGCCGGTCTGATACCGACGGGAGAGATTGCACCTGTTGCGGGAACGCCATTTGATTTTACTACTTCTCACAAAATCGGAGAAAGAATTGCAGACACAGGAAGCGGCTATGACCATAACTTTGTGGTGAAAAAAGAACATGATGGTCAGTTGGCAAAAATGGCTGAGGCTTATCATGCGGGCACAGGAAGGGTATTTACCATGTATTCCAATATGCCAGGAGTACAGTTTTATACAGGTAATTTTCTTGATGGCAAGCAGACTACCAACGGGGTGACTTATGTAAAAAATTACGGATTCTGTGTTGAGCCTCAATTTTTTCCCGATTCTCCAAACCGACCTGATTTTCCATCAGCAAGGTTGAATCCGGGAGAAACTTACAGCCATAAGATTGAGTATGTTTTTGGGGTAAGGTAGATTTGTGAAATCGGAAAAAATAATATCTAATTATAGTTTATGAAAACCTTCAAAGAAATCATGGATGCTTTACAAGGCAAAAAAAAGAGTTTGTTTGAAAGGTATCCAATTGAATCACTTGCTGTTTTTGGATCTTTTTCCAGAGAGGAGCAAACGGAATTAAGTGACATTGATCTTTTGGTGGAATTTAATAGTAAAATTGGTAGTCAGTTTATCGATTTGGCTGATGAATTAGAGTCTTTCCTGGGAGTAAAAGTAGACCTTGTTTCGAGGAAAGGAATAAAGGATAAGTATTTCAATATCATTAAAAATGAATTGAAATATGTCTAAAAGAGATTCAATATTGCTGCTTCAGGATATGATTGATTCGGCTTTAAAAATCAAAAGATATACCCATTGATACAAGTTCGAGGATTTTGTAGAAGATGACAAAACGGTAGATGCAGTAACTAGGAATTTTGAAATAATTGGAGAAGCTGCAAATAAGTTGGAACCGGATTTCAAAAATTTGCATCCTGAAATAGAATGGGAAAAACTAAGGGGATTTAGAAACAGAATTGTGCATGAATATTTCGGTATTGATTATGAAATAGTTTGGACAATTATCGAAGAGGAAATAGATAAATTGATTTATAAATTAGAATCGATAGAAGACTTGAAAAATTAATCTGTTTTTCAATTTGTTTAGTATTCCTGAACGTTTCTTCCTCTTTTGAATCCTTATTAAAACTGCTTTTTCTTCGTTGATGTATCTTCGGGGAGAAAGCAGTTTTATTTTTTGGAGTATTGTGCAATCAATAGCCCATCAGGAGTATCATTTGAAATTCCAACCACTATTGATGCTATTGTCTGATTATTCGAAAAGCAAAAAGCCCAAGCTTGAAAGCATGGGCTTTTTTTCTAATCAAATTGGATAAGTTTTCTAAACTTCTTTAACCTCAGCAGTCAATTTCTGAAGTGTAGCTTTAGCATCACCAAAAAGCATTCTGGTTTTAGGATAGAAGAAGAGTTCATTTTCTATACCGGCATAACCTGCCGCCATCCCTCTTTTGAGGATGATGACGTTTTTTGCCTGATCGACTTCGAGAATCGGCATGCCATAAATAGGAGAGGAAGGGTCATTTTTCGCAGCAGGATTGACCACGTCATTGGCCCCAATAACTACTACTACATCGGTATTGGCAAACTTAGAATTGATCTCTTCCATTTCCTGCATCCTTTCATAAGGCACATCAGCTTCTGCCAAGAGCACGTTCATATGTCCCGGCATACGTCCTGCCACAGGATGGATGGCATAATTGACTTCCACACCTTTTTCCTCTAATAGTTTTTCAAGCTCATGGCAGATATGTTGCGCCTGCGCCACCGCCAAGCCATAGCCAGGGACGATTACCACACTTTGGGAATAAGAAAGCAATACAGCAGTATCTGAAATATTGATTTCCCTTACTGTCTGGTCTCCACTTGCAGATTTTGCTCCACCGGCTGTTGCTCCTCCAAATGCCCCAAGCAACACATTGGTCAGTGACCTGTTCATTGCTTTACACATGAGAATGGTTAAGATTGTGCCTGCTGAACCTACCAAAATACCTCCTGTCAACATGGCTTTGTTTCCATAAAGAAAACCTCCAAAAGCCGCTGCCATACCAGTAAAGGAGTTGAGCAAGGAGATGACCACAGGCATGTCAGCACCACCGATCGGCATTACAAACAATATCCCATATACCAAAGCAATTGCTAAAAGGGCATAAAATAAGAGGGGATCTGACCCGCTGACCATCTGGTAAACAATCAGAACCACGATGGCTCCCAAAATGACCATATTGATCACTTGGTTCATGGGCAAAACTTTGTCCTGGATTTTTCCTTCCAATTTGCCATAGGCAATGATAGAACCTGAGAAAGAGACAGAACCGATCAGCAAGCCCAAAAGCATCACCAACAATTCACCATCAAAACCAGTCACAGTACTGTGTTGGTGATGTTGGAATTCTATGATGGCTATCAATGCCGCACAGGCACCACCCATTCCATTGAAGAAAGATACCATCTGAGGCATAGAAGTCATCTGAACCCTTTTGGCCATAATGGTACCGATAACAGTACCGATGATCAATCCCAAAAAGATCAAACCATAATTGACCAGCTTTTCCGAATCAAAATCCTGATACAAAGTGATAGTAGCAATGATGGCGATCAACATGCCTGCTGCTGCTATCAGGTTTCCCTTTCTTGCAGAATCAGGATTGCTGAGCATTTTCAATCCCAGAATAAAAGTCAGGGATGCAATGAGATAACTGATTTCCAATATGTTGAGGCTCATGATTTCTTAGGTTTTTTCTTAAACATCTCCAACATTCTGTCGGTCACTACAAATCCGCCGATGACATTCAATGTCCCCACCAAAACGGCAAGAAAGCCTACTGACAAAGCAAGGTAATTGTCAGGGGAAGCTTGTAGCATCACGATGATCGCGCCAACTACCACCACGCCGTGGATCGCGTTGGCTCCGGACATGAGCGGGGTATGTAGGATGGCGGGTACATTGGAAATCACTTCCACTCCCAAAAGGATGGCTAATAACAGAAAATATACCATTTCCATGTTTTCACCTATATAACTTAACACTTGTTCCATGGTCAGTTGCTTTGCATTTGAATAATTCTTGGACTTATCGGATTACCGGCATGACACACGCATGTTCCGGTGACAATGTCATCCTCAAAGTTAAGGTGGAGATTTCCGTCTTTGATGATCAGTTTGAGGAAGTTGAGGTAGTTTTTGCCATACATTTTACTCGCATCCTGAGGCATGCTTGCAGCTAGGTTACCTACCCCGACGATACGAACACCGTTGACCTCTACAGTTTGTTCTGGTTGGGAGAGAGCACAGTTGCCTCCTGAAGAGGCAGCAAGGTCGATGATGACCGAACCGGGTTTCATGGCCCTTACCGTCCTTTCTTCTACCAATTGAGGCGCTTTTCGTCCCGGGATCTGGGCTGTAGTGATGATGATATCTGCCTTTAAAGCATGTTCATGAATGGTGTCTTTTTGTTTTTGAAGGTATTCCGCAGATTGTTCTACAGCATATCCTCCTGCACCTTTATCTTCTTTGGCACCTTCCACATCTACAAACTTTGCTCCTAATGAAAGCACTTCCTCTTTGGCAGCCTGCCGGACATCGAATGCAAACACCGAAGCTCCCAATCTTCTTGAAGTGGCGATCGCTTGCAATCCCGCCACCCCTGCTCCGAGGATCAATACCCTTGCAGGGGTGATGCTTCCCGCAGCAGTCATAAACATCGGGAAAAATCTCGGCAAGAGATTGGCCGCCATCAGGACTGCCTTGTAACCGGTAACAGTGGCCATGGAGGAAAGCACGTCCATGGATTGCGCCCTTGTTGTTCTAGGTACCAATTCCATACTGAATGCAGTCTTTTTCTCCTTGATTAGATATCCTGTGAGTTCAGGGTTGAATAAGGCACCCATTTGCCCCATCAGGACAGCCCCTGATTTCAATCCACTGATTTCCGATTGGGAAATCGGCTGGATTCCGATCACCAAATCTGATTGCATTAAGAGTTCTTGTCTGCTGTGGATTTCTGCCCCGGCCTCTTTGTAGAGTTCATCCGATGCATAGGCTCTTGCGCCTGCATTTGTTTCTACCCAAACCGAGACTTTCCAGCTAAGGAGTGTTTTTACCGCTTCCGGCAAAAGTGCTACCCTTGACTCGTCTTGGGGTTCTTTTAAAATCCCTATTATCATTGTATGGAAATGTGATGGCGATAAATATATGCTCAAAAGATTTGAAGACCTGAAACTATCAAAAAGATTGTAAAAATAAAGTGATTTTGATCAGGCGGTGGTTGTTTATTTTGATTTAACCGAATTTATTGGAATATTGTACGAAATCTCGCAAGTAAATTAAAATCACCCCAAACAATTCATTTAGCAATGACTGGTTTTTAGTTCCGACTGTATGACTTCTATGGAAGATACGGTTATTTCACATCAATTTAAACCACAATTAAATTCCTGTTCAATGCCAATTGGACAGGGTATGGCTTTTGGAATAATCCCAAATAGCACCACACCAAGCCCTAGCAATCATGAGCACAAAGTCAGTCATCTCAGGCCTTTTCATGGCAATCATTCTTTTTTTCTTTCAGAAATCCTTTGGTCAAAACCAATATATACACGATGGTATCGTCCGGGGCGACCAATCCAAAAAACAGATTTCCTTAGTCTTTACCGGCCATGAATATGCAGAGGGAGGATGGTATATCCTTAAAACTTTGGAGAAAAATAAAATAAAGGCCTCATTTTTTTTCACAGGGGATTTTTACAGGAACCATGATTTTGAAAGCCTGATCAAGTCACTCAAAACCCAAGGTCATTATTTAGGAGCCCATTCTGACAAGCACCTTCTTTACTGTCCATGGGATGACAGGTCCCAGCCATTGATTGACAGGTATACATTTTCAAAAGACCTGTTAGATAATTATTCTGAAATGAAGCGATTCGGGATCGAACAGGAAGATGCCCAGTATTTTTTACCTCCTTATGAATGGTATAATGAAAATATCAGCGAATGGGCCGGAAAACTTGGCTTTGACCTGATCAGTTTTACGCCGGGGCCAAGGACAAATGCCGATTACACAGATCCGGAGATGGAAAATTACATCGGCTCGGAAGAAATTTTGCAGACTATCTGGCAATGCGAATACAAAAATCCAAATGGATTGAATGGTTTTATTATCTTAATTCACATTGGGGTGGGGGAAAAGCGCACAGATAAATTCTACGAACTCCTTCCCGATTTGATCAAAGGCCTGCAAAAGTCAGGATACGAAATCGTGGATTTGGATCAATTGCTGAAATAAGATCAACGCAATTATTTCTCAAACAAGCCAATTGTACCGCCTACCCAATCTTTGTCCTTGTTGAATTTGACACCGATCATTTCTCCTCGGCTTAGCCTTACCAAGTTACCGATGAGGGTTGGGTTTTCATCCTTTTCAGGCCAAACAGCCAACATCCTCACTTCAGCTTTCACTTTTCCTTCAATAGCTTGAAGCACAGGGACATATTTGGCTTTTTTCTGAAGTATATAAAGGTCTTTGTCCACCACTTCCTCAATGTCTGATTTTTTTACATTAAAAATCACCCCGCTTCCCGAAAAGGAGAACAAAGGTTTCAAAACATAATTTTCCAAATCTTCAGGAATTTCCTTCAGGTCGCTCAGTAAAGTAGTCTCTATAAAATAAGGTCCTTTGAGGTAAGGAAGGATAAATTTACTGATTCGGTAAAACCAATTTGGATGGCCTGCCCATTCTACATCCAATTCCTCCAAAAATGAAAATTCCATCTTAAGGTCTTTTCTTGCCTCAAGTTCATCAAAAATTACCCGATTATAAATTCTTTTGATGCGGATTTCACGGCCTTCTTTGTTGGTGTAAAAAAGCTGTTTTCCTTTTTTGGTCACTTCCGTTACACAGACAAAAGGCACCCCAAGATCTCTTTGGCAGTAATAGAAGTCAATTTTTGTATTTTGTTTTTCGGGTTCAATCTCTAAAAGGATGACCTCTTCAGGAAGGTGGCCTTTCAGGACTGTTTCCTTGAATATAGACAGATAACTATCAGGATTCAGGCTGTTGAAATATGGGGTAAAATTACTGAGATAAGGATAGGCCTTTTTTAATTTTTCAAAGAGATTGTATTGGAAATTAAATACAGATGGAAAACCCTGTACTTCGATCAGTTTTGGAATAATTTTCCCCTCCTCTTCGCAGATTCCAAAGTCGATGGCGAGAAATTGGGTATGGTGATCCTGATTGGGGACATTGAAATTGACACTCAGTGATTTTTCAGTCAGGGAATTGAAATCCTCCCTTTTTATAAAATCAATTACATGCTGACACCCTTCCAAAAGCTGTTGACTGAGTTCCTTTGGAATGAAAAAAGGGGATTCAGCCACTCTGAATGTCGGTAAATAGTCAAAATCTGAGGCAAGGTCTTTTAAAAAAGCCTGGTATTTTTCCACATTGAAGTTTTGGTTAAAAAACTCCCGGTGCTTATGAATCATAAGTTAGAGATTAATGTAATATGGCTTGTTGTTCCTTTATGAAGCCAATAGATTGGCTTAGAAAATTCGGGATCAGGGTTTCATTGGTCTTGTAGATGGTATGTTCCTCTACAATATGTTCCAACATGGCGAGATATCTGGCTTTTCCCCTCAAGTCAATGATTTCATCCCGTACCTCATGTTTTTTGAGGTGGCTTAAAAAACCGACAGGATCGGCTTCTGGATGAAACTGCGTTCCCACCATTTCAGGTGAAAATCTAATTGCCATGATGGCCCTTTCGTATTCTACATGGTTTCGGATTTTTTCCAGAGCGATGATTTCAGCGCCCAATTCTTTGAATCTTTTTTGATGGGGTTGGACAACCTGATAATCCCTGGAATCTATTGCCCAAAATGGATTGTCCAAACTCTCAAAGAGTGGATCGGTGAAACCTGAATCGGTTTTGTGTATCGTCATCACCCCAAAGGAAGTGGATTTCCTTCGAGTCACGTTTGCCAAGCCAAAATGCTGTACCGCCATCTGATAAGAATGACAAATGAAAAGGACATACTTTTTCCTTTCATTGGTTTGGTTCCAAACCCAAATATCATCAATCAGTTGGTAATATTTAGTATCCCAAATCCCATCACCCTCCAAAGGATTTCCTGGTCCACCAGAAGAAATGTAGACGTTGAAGTCTTCAATATTGGGAACCTCGGCGTTTTGCCTTACATCAAAAACCTCAAGGCTGAGTTCGTCTGCAAATCTTCCTACAATATCATGGATACATCTCATGCCCTGATTGGCTTTTCCATTGTACATATCCAATACGGCAACTTTGATTTTTTCTTGCATGGTGATTGTTGGATTTTTTGGGCTGAAAGTTAAGGATTATTGAATGCAGACAGGAGAAATATTTTTCCTGACTTACATTCAATATTCCTCTTGCATCAGATTCCCTTGGTGAATTCTCCCACGATGAAGTCCACTACTTTGGACAAGTCATGGTCATTTTCTTCATATACAGCCAATTGTTTGTCTGCTCCGGTTCCGTTTTTGAGGATCTCGTAGACATAATTGATTTCCTGCCTGCTGCCAAGTTCATCGACTACATCGTCGATGAATTCGAGGAGCTCTATCATGAGTTCCTTGTAAGCGACTTCTTTTTTCTGACCAAAATCAATCATCAGACCGTCGGTACCGTACCTTGCCGCCCTGAATTTGTTTTCACGGATCAAGGCAATTCTGTAGATATTGAAGCTCGTGTTCATCATACTCATTTTGTAGAGTTTGGCGACTACAGCTTGGATCAATGCCGTGATACAGATCGTTTCATCCACAGTGAGACACATATCACAAATCCTGAATTCAATGGTACTGAAGAAGGGGTGCATCCTCAGGTCCCACCATATTTTTTTTGGATTGTCGATACAGTTTGTCTTGACCAAAGTCTCCAGGAAATTATCATAAGACTGTACCGAATCAAAATACTCAGGCAAGCCGGTTCTTGGGAATTTGGCAAAAACGTGCGCTCTAAAGGCCTTGAAACCTGTATTTCGACCTTCCCAAAAAGGAGAGTTGGTCGAAAGTGCGTAAATATGCGGAAGAAAATAGCAGGCTTGATTCATGATTTGAAGGGCCAACTCTCTGTTTTCGATCCCCACATGTACATGCAATCCGAAAATCAGGTTAGACCTTGCGGTATCCTGAAGTTCTTTGACAATCATATGGTAGCGCGGATCGTCAGTAATGGGCTGTTCCTGCCATTTTGAAAAAGGATGGGTTCCTGATGCCCCGACAATCAGGTTTTGTTCGGAGGCAAGGTCTACGATTTTCTTTCTCAAATAAGAAACTTCATTTCGTGCATCTGCGATGTTTTGACAGATATTTGTTCCTACTTCGACTACAGACTGGTGCATTTCTGCTTTGACCTGTTCTTTCAGTATGATTTTGGCGCCATCTACAATTTTTGACATATGGGACCTCAGGTCCCTTGTGTTGGGGTCAATGATTTGGTATTCCTCCTCTACGCCCAATGTAAAAACAGGTAGTTTTCTCATAGATCAGAATCTTTTTGCCGAACTCACTGCATCTTTCATAAAAGTCCCCCAGGTAAGGTTGATCTTTCCGGGTTTATGGGATTTGGCATAGGAGATCGCCATTTTGGCTGCTTCTTCTACTACCCAATCAAAGTTGGCCTGACCTACTGAGTTGATATCGGCGTCCGGTGCAGGGTTTCCAAAATCAATTGCATAAGGAACACCGTCTTTGACGGCAAATTCTACGGTATTGAAATCATACCCAAGACCATGACAAAGTTTGAGGGTATAATCCTTTACTGTTGCCAATAGCTTTTTGGAAGCGGGAGGCCCATCTATCACATAGCGGAGATGGTGGGGATTGCGGGGTTCATATTGCATGATCCTCACTGCTTTTCCACCAAGGCAGTACACCCTAAAATATTCCTGAAATACGATTTCTTCTTGGAGCAGCATGACCAATTGGCCTGTTTCCCTATGTTTTTGAAAAAATTCCTCTTTATTTTCCAAGCGGTAGACATTTTTCCAGCCACCTCCTGCATAGGGTTTCATGTAAGCCGGAAATCCGACATAATCAAAAATCCCCTGCCAGTCCAAAGGCATTTTTAAATTTCTAAAAGACTTAGCCGTTGTGTCGGTGGGGTGTTCCGCGGAGGGCAAAATCACTGTGTTGGGAAGAGGGACTCCCAATTGGTCCGCGAGGGCATTGTTGAAAAACTTGTCATCTGCACTCCACCAAAAGGGATTGTTGATGACTGCCGTGCCTGTCAGGGCGGCATTTTTGAGATAAGCCCTGTAAAAAGGTACATCCTGAGAAATTCTGTCAATGATGACAGCATACTCAGAAAGCTGGTTTTGGATTACCTTATCGATCAAAACAGGTTCTGCAACAATTCCTTTTTCATTTTTTTCATTGACTCTTTCTACAAATGCATGGGGAAAAGTGTCTTCCATGCCAAACAGAATTCCTATCTTTTTCATATATGGTTGGTATTTGGTTAATTAAATTTGATTCTTGATAAATAATGGGGGAACATTTCTTTCCAGATCGGCCAATCATGGTGCTTGTCTTTGCGGACGTCAAGCCAGTGGCGTATTCCCTTTCCTTCTAAAGAATCGCTCAGCTTCACATTGGCATCATAGCAAATATCCCAATTGGAAGTACCCAGGACTATGTCCATTTTCCACAGATCCCCATCATGGTTTCCGGGTAAAAATTCAAGTGGAGAATTATAAAAGATATCTTCGTGGTTATAACCATTCATGAAATTTCTGATTTCAAAAGCCCCGGACATCGAAAACATGTGGCTGACATAACCTGGATAACGGAAGCCGAAATTAGCAGCATGGTAACCTCCAAAACTGCATCCTGCCATCACCACTTTTCCTACTGAAGTATTAAATCTGATTTTTTCTACGATTTCATGACGGATCATGTGGTCATAGGCAATGTGATTTTGAATTCGCTGATGGGGGTGGATTTGCTTATTATAAAAGCTGTCCCTGTCATTACTTTCCGGACAGAATATCTGAACCAAGCCTTGTTCTATAAACCAACTCGCAGCACCTATCAATCCCATGTCTCTGTTTTCGTGAAATGATCCCATGGAAGTTGGGTACAAAACAACAGGATATCCCGCATGACCAAAAGCAAGCATTTGCACATCTCTGTGCAGATGTGGGGAGTACCACTTAAAATATTCCTCTTTCATATACAAAATTTTCTTATCTGAATAAAAATAGTCCGCTTTTGGTGAATCACAAAAAAATATGGTCAAAGTTTTCTGACAGCAACCAAATAAATAATCAATCGGGAAATTTTAAATCTTATGCTTCCACTGAACTGATTTTGAAATGAAGGGATTTACTTTCAGGATTTTTTTTCCAAAGTCTTTTTTCCAAATCCAATTACAACAAAAATCAAAGTAATGGCCGTAAAGAACCATTTTAAACTTGTAGAGATACCTGCCAATGTTCCCCAAAAAATGGATTTTTCGGGAAACAAACCCAGCATGGTGATGATGGAAAAATTTTCGATAAAATCGAATACAAGAATCGTAAAAGGCAAAAGTGCAATCATTTCATTTTGCCAAAGTTTAAAAATGATAAAGGAGAAAAGTAAACTGTAAACTATCGGATATATCATGTCCGAAACCATCAGACCCATCCTGTAGCTTTCGCGGATTTCTTCCGAGAACCGACTCAGTCGTGAATAAGCTTCTTCTGCAGTATAATTAATCTCCAGGTCAAGGGGTTTTTCTCCCGTCATCATGCCGGGCAAGATCCAAAGATTAAATCCCAAGAACAGTACAAAAAGAAAAAAGATGTTTTTGTAGCTGCCGAATCGGACCAAGAACTTCCTCATTTTGTATCGCTTTCTTGAAACCATGTAGCATACATGGGGTAATTTCGCGCTGTTCTTTCAATAATTTCGAGCATTTCGGGACCGGTATCCTTTACTTTTTTGGCTGGCATGCCTGCATAGATGGAATTAGGCTCCACTATTGTTCCCGCCAAAACCACCGCTCCTGCAGCGATAACTGCACCGGAATGTACCACGGCATTGTCCATAATGATTGCACCCATACCGATCAGCACATTGTCGTGTATGGTACAGCCATGTACCACTGCATTATGGGCGATCGAAACTCTGTTTCCTATAACTGTCCCGGATTTTTGGTAGGTACAGTGGATTACCGCGCCATCCTGGATATTGGTGTCATCCCCGATCCTGATGTGATGTACATCACCCCGGACCACGGCATTGAACCAAACGGTGCAATTTTTACCCATGATCACATCTCCTACGACAGTGGCATTTTCTGCCAGCCAGCATTTGTCCCCAAAACTTGGGCTAAATCCCCTTACACTTTTAATCAATGCCATTTTTTTTTGTTTTTAAATCTGATGGTGTACAAATACCTGAAGATCAAATTTATTTTTTTTTGGATTATCTGAACTTTTTTATCTGAAAATAGTTTTACGTGTATATACATCAATGTGTATACATATAATCTATTTAAAAAATCAAACCATTCCCACAGTATGAAATTATTACAACAAACAGGTTTAATTATTGCGCTTGCACTGATTGTCGTGTCTTGCGGCAAACCAAGTGACACAGTTGATGCTACTGAAGCTGCTGAAGTAGCTGAGGCAACAGGCAAAACACTCGCTATTGACCCTTCTACCAGCACAATCAACTGGAGAGGTTATAAGCCGACAGGTCAGCATTATGGAGTCATCCCTGTTACTACAGGTGAAGTGACTGTTCAAGGCGAAGAACTTACCGGTGCCAAATTTGTATTTGACATCACAGGATTGAAAATCCAGGATATGGAAGAATCGAATGAATTTTATGGAAAACTTTGGGGTCACCTTCAGTCTCCTGACTTCTTTGATGCGGCTAACCACCCACAGGCTACTTTTGAATTGACTTCTGTAGAGCCTTATGCTGCAGGTGCCATTGCTGACAAAGAAGAATTCGCTTCTGAAAATACACCAAAGAAAGATTCTGAAGTAGCTCCTTCCAATCCCACCCACTTGATTTCTGGAAACCTGACGATCAGAGGTACTACCAAAAACATCAAATTTCCAGCTTCTGTGTCTATTGTAGACGGTGCAGTGAATGCAACTGCAGGTTTCAATATCGACAGAACGGCTTGGGGATTGTCTTATGGTGATGAAGCCACTGCAGTGGACAAAGCCAAAGATCAGTTTATCTACAATACAGTTTCTGTAGGTTTTGATATCAAAGCAAACTAATCCAACTCAGTATATATATCCTGAAGAGGAAGCCGAAAGGTTTCCTCTTTTTTTTGTGCCAATGCGTTACTTTTGTTGCATGTCAGAAAAATTTGAATTCCCAATTCCTGATTACCCTGATTGGAAAAACCATTTGCTCAGGTGGTTTGACTTGAATTATAGCTACTTTTCTTTTTTTCAAAACAATCAAATATCCTATCCCTACGGTGGTTTTTCAAATGAGATTTTGGGAGGACAGCAGACGATGACTTTGGAAGAAGCAGACCAATATTACGGCAAAAAAGAGCTGGTGGGTATCATCAGCTATGATTTCAAAAACAATGTTGAAAAGCTATTCAGCAACAATCCCGTTCCGGTTGATTGTCCCGAATCACTGTTTTTTATTCCTGAAATCAGCATAAAATTTGATGAGCTTCACTTCACGGTATTTCATCCTGAAGGCAAAAGAATAGGGGAAGAAATCATCAAATCCTTCTATCCTGATTCCTCCAACCCAAAAGTCAAATTCAGCCCCTCGACCGATCAGGAAGCCTATTTTTCTGCAATCCATGCTATTCAAAACCATATCGAAGAAGGAGATATGTATGAGTTGAATTATTGTATGGCATTTACATTTGAAGACAAAAAGTGGGATCCGATTATCGGTTTTAGTGATTTGATGAAAAAATCCCCGATGCCTTTTTCCTCCTTATTCAAAGCAAAAGAGAAATACCTTATCGGAGCCTCTCCTGAGAGATTTCTCAAAAAAGCAGGAAATCAAATTATCGCCCAACCCATCAAAGGAACCATAAGAAGGGGGAAAGATGCTGAAGAAGATCTTTCTTTGAAAAACCAACTTCTCAACTCTGAAAAGGAGCGGGCGGAAAACCTCATGATCGTGGACCTCATGCGTAATGACCTCTCCAAAATCTCTGAAACAGGATCAGTGGAGGTGGAGGAGCTTTTTGGCGTGTATCCTTTTGCCAAGGTCCATCAGATGATCTCTACTGTGACTTCTACCATCAAGAATGATGTTGGACTGAAAGAAATTTTCCATGCCACATTTCCAATGGGAAGCATGACAGGCGCACCAAAAATCAAGTGCATGGAGTTGATTGAGAAATATGAGAATTTCAGGCGTGGATGGTTTTCAGGGACTTTGGGTCATATTCAGGTCAATGGCGATTTTGATTTCAATGTGATCATTAGGAGTATTGTTTTTGATAAAAATTTCGGAAAGGGATACTTTGCGGTAGGTTCGGCGATCACCTATGATGCCGATCCAGCCTATGAATATGGAGAGTGCCTGCTCAAAGCCTCAGCCATCATGGAAGTATTGGAAGGGAAATGACGATGGAAAACGTCAGGAAAATCATACATGTCGACATGGACGCATTCTATGCATCCGTGGAGCAGATGGACAATCCTGACCTCAGGGGAAAGCCCCTTGCAGTTGGCGGCAACAGTGAAAGGGGAGTGGTGGCTGCAGCCTCTTACGAAGCAAGGAAATTTGGTGTCCGATCGGCTATGTCTGGCAAAATGGCTGCACTGAAATGTCCACACCTTATATTCGTTCCTCCCAGATTTGATCGATATAAAGAGATTTCCAATCAGATCAGAGAGATTTTTTATGCTTATACAGATCTGGTGGAGCCCCTTTCTTTGGATGAGGCTTTTTTGGATGTGACCGAAAACAAAGTGAACAACCCATCTGCAACAAGAATTGCCCTTGAAATCCGAAAACGCATCAAAGAAGAAGTTGGATTGAATGCCTCGGCGGGAATTTCTTACAACAAGTTTTTGGCAAAAACAGCTTCTGACATCAACAAACCCAATGGTCAGGCCGTTATCTTGCCCAAGGATGCAGAAACATTTTTGGAGAAGTTGCCGATAGAACGGTTTTTTGGAATTGGGAAAGTGACTGCCGATAAAATGAAAGCATTGGGCATCCACAATGGGTTTGATTTGAAACAATTTTCCCTGCAATACCTAACCAAAAGGTTTGGTAAATCAGGACTCCATTTCTATAATATCGTCCGTGGCATTCACCTGAGCGAGGTCCAACCCAACCGAATCCGGAAATCCCTGAGTGCAGAAAATACTTTTGAAACTGATCTGGCAAAAATGGAAGAATGGCTTACTGAACTTGAAGAGATTTTCGAAGAACTCAAGCGACGCATCAGCCGAAGTGGGATCAAAGGAAGAACGGTCACCCTCAAGATCAAATACCACGATTTCACGGTTCAGACCCGGAGCAAGACCTTTGAGCAGTTTACCGAACCTGAAAAAATCTGGGAAACCACCTTGGAACTCCTCAATCAAGAAGAACTCAAATCCCCAGTCCGCCTCTTCGGCATCGGCATCTCCAACCTCAATGTCGAAGAAGAAAGTCTCTATGAAGGCAAGCAGTTGTGGATTGAATTTGGGGAGGTTTGAGTAGACAGTTTTCAGTCGCAGTTGGCAGTGAACCAGTAGTTTGTCCTAAGTCTCAGGTGGCCGTGAAAAGAGTTATGGGTTCTCTCAAAACTGAAAAATATAAGACTGCAGTATTTACCAGTTTCAATTTTAACAAATGATTATCAAAATTCTTTTTTTGTTTTCATTTTGAAAACTTTATGTTATATTTAAATGTTAAAAATATAAGCCTTTGAAAAACATTATCGCTTTAAGGAATCTGGTCAGCTTTTACAATAGGCATCCTGATGCAAAAGCAGGTATTGAAACTTGGCTTGCAATCACGAAAAGTTCTGTTTGGCAGAAGTCTTCAGATGTTGTCAGAGATTTTCCTGATGCTGATCCTGTAAAAAATAACAGAGTGGTATTCAACATTGCAGGAAACAAGTACAGGTTGATTGTTCAGATCAGTTATGTTAGGCAATGGGTCTTTATAAAATTTATTGGAACACATGCCGAATACAATAAGGTTGACGCGAACACCATAGATCAGTTTTAAACCTTTAAACAATATTTTAAAAAAATGAAATGGGATAAAATAATTACCACCGAACAAGAATATGAAGCTGCCTTGAATAGGTTGGCCAAGGTTTTTGAAGCTCATCAAGATAGCCCTGAGGGAATGGAAGCGGAATTGTTGGTTACACTGATTGAAAAGTTTGAAAAAGAACACTACCCAATCAATTTACCAGACCCAATTATAGCAATCAGAGAAGCTATTGAAATGAAGGGTTTAAAAGAAAAAGACCTAATTCCTGCAATAGGCAGTAAAACTACTGTTAGTCTTGTACTCAATCGCAAGAGGGCAATGACTGTAGATATGATCAGAAATCTCAAAGAATTACTCGGACTGCCTTTGGAAGTCCTCATCCAACCCTATGAACTGAATGGTGAGCGGGAATTGGTGAAATGAGGATAAGAAAACTTGATTTATTTTGAAATCAGAATTGTGTCCTTAAATCCTTAAATCCTTAAATCCTTCCAATCTTCGAATCTTCCAATTTTTCAATTTTCCAATTCAAACCCATAATCCCTTTCGACCAAACAAATCCTTGTTTTGTAGGAGGAATACCATTTTTCCCTACCCATTCGCTGTGCAAAGAGGTGTTCA
Organism: Aquiflexum gelatinilyticum; assembly: GCF_024813435.1. Taxonomy (NCBI): domain Bacteria; kingdom Pseudomonadati; phylum Bacteroidota; class Cytophagia; order Cytophagales; family Cyclobacteriaceae; genus Aquiflexum; species Aquiflexum gelatinilyticum. The sequence goes on along the minus strand of NZ_JANAEZ010000001.1, from coordinate 788,300 downwards.
CTGACCATTTTCCAGTTGCGGATGGCATCGAGGCTTTCCCAATAGCTGACCGTGATGCCAAGTCCATCTCTCGCGGATTCGTGCCCGAGATAGCCTGATTGCTTTTTTGCAAGTTCGACCATTTGATCCGCCATTTCACCATAACCATCATCCACCTCTGTACGGAGGCTGGTGAAAATAACTGCATAGTAAGGCGGGGAAGGTGTATAGGCAATAGCGTTTACTTCTTTATTCATTTCAGAATCTGGGATGTTTTTTCCCAAATTTGGATATTTAATCATGAAATTTAATCTCTTAATCGCTTTGTTTTTTTCATTAGGCTTTTATTTCAAAGCCCAAAATGTCCATTCGATGTGAATGGAAGTAAGTTATGGGTTTATCATCCCTCATTCCCCGGAACTCAGTCAAATTTCCCAATCCAAGTCTTTTGGATTCCCGGTTCATTACTAAAATCTGAATTAAAAGGAATTGAATTTATTCTAGTTTAGTTAATATTTATCACCTTAAAAGTAAGTCTTTTCTGGTATGATTAGATTTGAATTTTTTTCTAACAAAACCGAGTATTACAATGGTCTTTACAAAAAAAATCATTTCGTCTATTAGATTAATGAAAATAACTAATTGTTGGGTTATTCAATTTTCATGGTAGTATAAATATCACATACCTGATACCATGAAATTCATTTCACATTCAGAATGCTGTAAGATTATTTTACTTTGGCACATAGTTTTCATATATTTAAAGAAATCGATTTATCTTTTTGATTATAAAAATTTTTATTGGAGTAAACTAAAGCCTTTACAGATATGAGACTATCCCTCACTTTATTCTTTACTTTCCTATATTTCTTTGCCAATGGGCAGGAAATTAAAGGAAATATCGCAAATCATGAAAAATCCGAAATGGATATGGTTTTGATGCTTTTTGGGATGGATTATCCGATTTCAATAGGGTCTGTTGATAAAAAAGGTCAGTTTACAGCAAATCTTGAAAATATCAGCTTGGATCAAATTCCTGAAGAAAACAGGTCAATGTCAATAGGGCCTCTCTATTTTAATTTTCATTTTAATTGTAATAGTCCTGAGGATTTTGGTGGAAATGCTGAAAAACTGGCAGCAAGACAGGATTATGTCAGGTTGACAGAAAAGGGAGATTGGTCAGGTACAGTTTTTTTAGTTTCTGATGAAGGGATTAAATCCTGGCTTGAAGACCCCGGATATATTAATGCTGTTAAAGGGTCTTTTTATGAAGTGATGTATGTAGATGAGGATATAAGTTTAAATGTAACTTGTAAAAGCAGTGTTTATGCTGCCGATGATGAGGAAGTTGAAACTGAATACAGTTTTGATATCGAATTGAAAAAGGGCTTTAATTGGGTTGAATATACCATTCTTGAAGTGCATGAAACCGACCCTAACATCAGGGCTTCATTTCCTTCCAAAGTAACTATCACCAACATGAGAGATCCTTCCAAGATGATGTGGATAGGCAAGTATTACTGAGATCCAACCCAATTATTTTTAAATTACCTGGAATGGTCTTTAATCAAATAATCTGCATTCAAAGTAATTTTTGCTTTTAGGTAGTAGCCTTTTTTCTATTTTTAGCGCTAGTTTAATAATTTGTCCAAATCATGCAAGGAAAATTCACTTGGATGAGCATTTTCTTGCTCTCCCTTTCATTTCAAATAATAGCTCAAGAATCTCCAAAATGGCTGCGTTATCCTTCCATTTCTCCGGACGGTTCACAGATTGTTTTTACTTACAAAGGCGACTTATACAGCATTCCTTCCTCGGGAGGTAAAGCAATCCAGTTGACTTTCCATGAAGCGCATGATTTTATGCCTGTTTGGAGCAAAGACGGCAGCAAGATCGCTTTTGCGTCGGATCGGTATGGTAATTTTGATGTCTATGTTATGAGTTCTACAGGAGGAGATGCGAAGCGTCTGACCTACCATTCCAATGATGAGATGCCCTATACTTTTTCCGCTGATGACAAGAATGTAATCTTTGGAGGTTTGCGTCAGGACCTTGCTGAACACAGACAATATCCTACAGGTTCGCAGGCAGAACTCTATCAGGTAGCTGTCGGAGGCGGAAGGGTGGATCAGGTGTGGACCATTCCTTCAGAATATGTGCAGGTCAGCGCCGATGGCAGCAAGATGATCTACCATGACAAAAAAGGAGGTGAAAACGAATGGCGCAAAAGACACCAATCAGCCATCACCAGAGATATTTGGATGTATGACGCTGCAAGCAATACCCACAAAATGATTACTGATTTTGGAGGAGAGGACAGAAATCCTGTTTTCGCTCCGGGAGAAAAAGCAGTCTATTACCTCACAGAAGAGAAGGGAAGCTTCAATGTCCAAAAAATGAGTTTGGACAATCCCACCCAAAAAACTGTTTTGACCAGCCTAAAGGATTTTCCTGTCAGGTTCCTGAGTATTTCCAAAACTGGTCTGATGAGTTTTTCTTATGACGGAGAACTCTACACTTTGAAAGAAGGAGAGCAACCTAAAATAGTGGCTGTTTCCATTACCACCCAACGTATTTCGAATGCTGACAGCTACATCAGTATCAATGGCGGCGTAAGGGAAATGTCTATTTCACCTGACGGAAAAGAAATCGCCTTTATCTCTCGAGGAGAGGTTTTTGTGACTTCTGTAGATGGTTCTCTGACCAAAAGAATTACTAATACACCGCAACAGGAGCGTTTTGTACAGTTTGCACCGGATGGCAAATCAATCCTCTATGCAAGTGAAAGGGATGGAAGATGGCAGATTTTCCAAACCAAAAAGATAAGAGAGAAGGAGGAGATGTTCTTTTTCGCAAGTACCTTATTGAAAGAGGAAGTTTTAGTGAGTTCAGAAGTTGACAATTACCAGCCTGTCCTTTCACCTGACGGCAAAAAATTGGCTTTTGTAGAAGGAAGAAGAACGTTGAAAGTCATGGACATGGCTACGAAAACCTCTGTGACCTTGATGACTCCGGAGCAGCTTTACCATATGGGAGACGGTGACCAATATTTTACCTGGAGTCCTGACAACAAGTGGCTTTTAGCAGAATTCAATCCCACCATGGCCAATGGTGAAGTGGTGCTTTTGGATGCCTCAGGCAAAAAAGCCATGGAAAACCTGACCCAAAGCGGTTATGGTGACAGCAGACCCAAGTGGGTCAATGGCGGAAAGCAGTTGATCTGGTTCAGTAACAGGGACGGTTTGAAGAGCTTTTCAACGAGTGGTGCTGCTCAAAACGACGTCTATACCCTTTTCCTGACTAAGGAAGCTTACGACAGATTCCGTTTGAACAAAGAAGAATTTGACCTGTTAAAAGAAATTGAGAAAGCTGGGAAAGAGGAAAAGAAGGACGAGAAAAAGGAAACTCCCAAAGTGGAAGACATCAAAATTGATTGGGAAGATCTGAGGGAAAGGAAAGCCAAATTGACAATCCATTCGTCTTCTTTGGGTGATGCGGTCATTGATAAAGAGGGTGAGAAACTATTTTATCTAGCCCGTTTTGAAAAAGGGATGAACCTTTGGAGTACCGATCTGCGCACAAGAGATACCAAGATGGAATTGAAACTTGATGCGGGATTTGGCAGGTTGGAATGGGACAAAGACATGAAAAACCTGTACCTCCTTGCGGATGGTAGCATCTCCAAAATTACCGACAAAGGCACCAAAAGAGAGCAGATCAAAATCGCCGGGGAAATGACCTTGGATACCGATGCGGAGCGTGCAGAGATGTTTGAGCATATCAAAATTCGCACAAAAGGAGCTTTCTACACCCCGGATTTCCATGGGGTGGATTGGGATGCCTTGACTGCCCAATATGAAAAATACCTTCCTTATATCGGAAACAGCTATGAGTTTGCCGAGATGGTTTCAGAGTTGATCGGCGAACTGAATGTCTCGCATGCCGGAGCGCGGTATAGCCGAAGCATACCTCAGGCTGATGCGACGGCATCTTTGGGGATTTTTATGGACTATTCTTTCAAAAATCCCGGAATCAAAATCGTTGAAGTGCTCAAGGGCGGACCTTTGGACAAATCCGGCATGAACATCCAAAGCGGCATGGTCATCGAGAAAATTGATGGTGAGACCATTGCCTTGGACAAGGACATTGCCCAATACCTCAACAGAAAATCCGGCAAATTCACTTTGATCGAAGTATTGGACCCAAAGACAAATACCCGTCGACAGGTCACTGTGAAGCCGATCAGTTTGGGTGAGGAGAACCAATTGCTATACAAGCGATGGGTAAAGAAAAACCAGGAAGAAGTGGACAGGTTGAGCAACGGGACTTTGGGCTATGTCCATATTCCCGGAATGTCAGATGGGCCATACAGAACCACCTACGAAGAAATGATGGGCAAATACCATGACCGAAAAGGAGTCATCGTGGATACAAGATTCAATGGTGGGGGAGATTTGGTGGCGGATTTGGCCATGTTCTTTACCGGAGAAAAATTCATCACCTATGCCACTGAAAACAGGGAAGTAGGTTATGAACCAACATTCCGTTGGACCAAACCCACCTTGGCGATGTTCAATGAAAGCAATTATTCCGATGGACATTGCTTTGCCTGTGGTTATACCGATTTGAAAATCGGCAAAACCGTCGGAATGCCTACTCCGGGAACCTGTTCTTTTGCAGGTTGGGAAATGTTGCCGGATGGCGGCAGATGGGGAATGGTTCCGATTTCTGCCAAAGACAAATCAGGCAATTGGATGGAAAACAACGAAACCAAGCCGCAGTTCCAAGTCAAAAACATGCCGGGACAAATCGACAAAGGCAAAGACCAACAGTTGGAAAAAGCCGTGGAGGAATTGATGAAGGATGTGAAGTAAACTTTGAGAAGCGAGATGTAAGAAGCGCGACGTACCCGTCATTCTGAGGGAGGAACGACCGAAGAATCTCTGACTAAAACCGAGTGGAAAGACATGAAAAATTAAGTAAACAAACATTATCTATCAATTCCTCTTTTAGGGTTTTAGAGCCCTTCCTAACCATTCGTGCTTACATAGATCCCCTTTCAAAACCTTGGTTAAACAGTGGTTTTGGAAGGGTTTTTTATCAAAAAATAAAGAAGCACCATCAATACCTGAGTATTAAGTATACCTGATTAGAATTGTTTTTTTGGTGAAAAGATGTTGATTTTAAGTTGGTAAATTGATCCCCTGCATTAGGATAAATCTCCCTGATCTATTTCCTCCTCTACCGATTTCAAAAGTTTATACAATGGAGCACTTGAAAGAATGGTTGACAATTGCCCAAGAAGGAGTTTGAATTCCTGTTGGAGCATCCGGTCTTCTTTGCCATAATCCCAAATCGGGAAGATCACCCTTGCAAAGAGCTCATCAAAGCTCAGTTCCTTGCGATAAACCATATGAGGAATATCATTCCGACTCAAGGCAGAAGGAGGGAAATGTTTGGCACGGTAACCCAGCAAATTAAACAAAGCCCTAAGACTGATGATGGCAGTTCCCGGGTCATTGATTCCTGGACTGAGGGCTTTGATTGCGATTTCTGAAAGCTGTCTCAATCCATATTCGTAATTGCGGCTTACGGATTCCTGTTGGCTCAGAATGACCCCTTCCTGTGCATCTTCCGTTTTGGATTCTGCCAAAACGCGGCTACAGAGGAGGATTGGCTGCCCCCGGAGGACAAAAGTACCCATAGGATAGATAGCTGATAGACTGCACGCATTTTCTTTACAAAAATCCATGATTTCTTTGGTGTCAAAACCTTCAAATATTCCTGATTTGGAAGTTTTGATTACCGATAAAGCTGAAAATCCAATTTTTTTATCTTCCTCAACCATTTCTATGCAGAATTCCTTTAGCCCGTCAAAAGTTGCAGATTCAATGCGCGAAATCACTACATCATATTTGACCGATTGGGTAATAAAATGTAAGAAATAAATGAACAGGAAAATGTCAAAAACGGTGATTGCAGTAAGAGTAATAATGCTTATTGATGGAATCTGGAATGACCCTCCTGTGTCCCTGATAGTACTGAAAAGGAAGAAGGAATAGACTATCGTACCTATATAGACCCCGAGAACAGTTTGCTGAAATCGGTTGCCGATGAGCTTGTCCAATACCCGGTTGCTCATTTGTGAGGCCGCTTGATTGAGTACGATCATCACCATAGAAAAACTGAAAACCGTAAGCGAAATCACCCCTCCGGCTATGGTACCCAATATGCTTCTCGCCGTAGAAGGATCTTTTAATGTCAACCAAGGAAGATCGGTTTTTAGCTGACGACCTGCTTCCGAAAATTCAACTATTAAGAGTAAGATTGCAAAAACCAAAAATAATATACTGATGATTCCCGGTATAAAAGCGATGCTTGAAACAATGAGCCTGTACCTAGCTATCAACCATAACCTGATTTTATCCATAAGTTTAAGGTAATAAATGAACAGCATATTATCTTCAAAATCTCTTGAATTTATTATCTTCGATAAGTTGCAGGAGAACAGGATATATGGCAATTTTCTTGATCGGAGACCGAGGGTGTCAAGAGGACAGGTTTTTGGAGTTCCAATCGGAGGCTTACAATATTGAAATCTTCACCGCTTAAACAGAGGGATAATTCTATTGTTTTTCATTTTCAGCAATTTGAATTATTTTTTCTTTTTGGAATTTTAAAAAGAATTTTTTGAAAAATCCCCAAACAATTTATCACATCTCACCCGAAAACCTGATTATTCAAATTTTTATTCTATATTCAAAGTACATTTTTATAAGTAAAAGATAAAGATTTTAAGATGTTTTAGCCTATGAAAATCAAAAATCTTGCCCTCAAAGGTGGTGGAGTCAAAGGAATCGCTTATGTAGGAGCCCTAAGGGAAATGGATCGTGCCGGCCTGCTTTCGGGAATCGAGAGGGTAGCAGGGACATCGGTTGGGTCTTTGTTGGCAGGGATGATTTGTGCAGGCTATTCAGTTGATCAGGTTGAAAATTTGCTCAAGCACCATTTTGACCTTAAGAAATTTAAAATAGGTTGGAACCCGCTTCGGATTTTCAAATTTTATGGGCTTTACTCAGGAAAATATATTTTGGATTTTATCCATTCTTATCTTGTTGGATCTCCAAAAAACCTTCCTCCCAATGTTACCTTCCGTCAGATGAAGGAGGCAGGCTGCAAAGAACTTTATGTTTTTGCCTGCGACCTCAACCTCCATACGATTCAGGAATTTTCTTTCCTTAAAACCCCTGAGGTGGTTGTCGCAGAAGCAATCCGTGCTTCGATGTCCATTCCTATGTTTTTCAGGGCATGGAAGTTTAGGGATTCCAATCCTAATGACCATATTTTCGTTGACGGCGGCATTGCTTTCAATTATCCTTTGGGATTTTTTGACAATGAACGATTTGCTCCTTCCCCGGATTTCATATGTGAGGAAGCTATCGGGCTGTACCTGCATGACAAATCAAGCGACAAAGAAGTTGACCTACGTTTTTCCCACCCCTTGAATTTTCTAAAGCAGTTGTTTGAAACACTACTGAATGTCCAAAACATCGATATCGGGTTTGAAACGGCCGAAGGAAACCGGTCTGTCAGGATTGACGGATTGGGGATTCCTTCCACAGATTTCAATCTTTCCCTGCATGATATGGATAGGCTGATCCGCTCAGGTGCAGACCATACGAGGGATTTTTTGAGAAAAAATACAATCATAAATTAAAACATACTTTATGAGGCAAAACTCCATCACCACCATTGTCCCTGTTAAAAAAGATAAGATAGAACTCTTATTGAAATTGCTTGACGGGATAAAAACCGATCTTGATCTTGGAAATCCACCCGAATTTGAAAAACTGAATGTTATCCATTATGCACGATGGGTAGTCATCGACTATGGCAAATCATGGATCGATGATCTCACTCCACGGATTCCCAAACTAGTTTTTGTGGTGGATTTTGATGGAGATGTGGATGTTTTTTTAAAGAGCTTTTGCTCAGATACCTCGGATATCTTGGACAAGGTTTATGGATTTTGTGAAGGATTTCCTGAGGGAGAAAAAAGGACTCCGGAAAGTAGGTTTTCATTCCTTAAAAATAATGTGGTAAAAGACGCGGCCGTTTATATCGGAGCCCCCGGAAGGACAGTGCAACAGATTAAGGACGAAAATAACCTAAGGAATTTTATCAGGAATTACCTTGATTCCAGGGATTGGAAGGATGTTTCAGCGCATACCATCCACAAAAAAATCAAAGAGGAAGTGCTCAAAAAAGAGGAGTTTTTATTTCTCCGAAAAAAAACCAAAATGCCCGGGATCAATTGGCTTGGACTTGTTTTTCTCGGTTTGGTTCTGATTGTATTACTTCCTTTGATTATCGTTTGGCTGCTTATTGTCCATTTTTTCTATGAAAGGAAAGATGTGAACTTCACCAAAAAGAGGAGTGGACTGGACAGTGCCTATTTGGACGAACTTGAAAAATATGAGGACTGGAAAAACCAAAATCAGTTTACCCAACTCGTGGACATGAAGGAAGGAAAAGTAAGGCTGATTACCATCAAGGCTATGTTTGCCCTGTCAAAAGGGTTGATAAAATTTGTCTTTGTCCAAGGAAAACTGATGGGGATCCCTACCATCCATTTTGCCAAATGGGTGATGTTTGAAGACAACTCAAGGGTTTTGTTTTTCAGCAATTTTGACGGAAGCTGGCAGCAATATCTTGGGGACTTTATCGACAATAGCGGGTGGGGTCTGACCGGGATTTTTTCCAACACCAAGGTATTTCCGAAAACCAATTTTTTATTGACTGGAGGGGCTTATGATGAGGAACATTTCCTGGCTTGGAGCAGGAATTCAGAACTGATTACCAATGTCTGGTATTCTGCCTATCCGGATCTTTCGATCAAAAATGTCAATAACAATACTAAAATCAGGGTACAGCTCATGAAATCCCTTTCAGAACGAAAGGCTGCCAAATTCCTCAAACTCATTTGATATTCTTATGACAAAATTAGAACTAGAAGATATTCAAGGCTATATCATCCGCGGTTATGCACATATGATGTATTCGCGATTTGTGTACATCAAAATTACAAACCGCAAGGCTGCCAAAAAATGGCTTGCCAAATCTTGGGCATCCATGACTACTGCAGTCCATGTCCATGACAAATCCAAGATTTCAAGCACCCATTTGAACATAGCTTTTACACACAATGGTCTTGGAGCTCTTGGGATGTATGAGGAAAACCTTAATGCCTTTTCAAGGGAATTCCGTCAGGGAATGATCACCCCCCACAGGACAAGGCTTTTGGGTGATTCAGGTAACAGTGATCCTATCATGTGGAATTGGGGAAATGAAAATATAAAAACCCAAAACCCAGAAATAACCGACCAAGAAGATAAAACCATTCACCTTTGTTTGATGATTTTTGGTAATGACAAAGGAAGTGTTGATGACATTGAAAAAGATAAAATTGTCTGCCTTGATTATTACAAGGAGTTAGAATCACAATTTGAAGAAAATGGTTTGAAGGAACTGTTTTTTATAGATGGGGTTACACAGCCGGAAAACAAGGAGCATTTTGGGTTTAGGGATGGGATTTCGCAACCGATCATAGAAGGTTCGGGAAGGGTAGGTTCCAAAGATGATGTGGTAAAGGCAGGTGAGTTTCTCTTTGGCTATCAAAATGAATTTGGTGTGTATCCCGACACCCCGCTAGTCGTCAAAGATCAGGGAAACCTCAACTTCCTTGCATCCGATGCAGGAGGAAGCGGATTGAAGGATATTGGACGAAACGGGTCTTTTCTAGTAATGCGACAGCTTGAACAGGATGTGAATGGTTTTTGGACCTTTATGAATGAAAAGACAAAGCATCCTGATGGTACTATCAATGTGGAAGAAAGTCTAAAGTTGGGGGCAAAAATTGTGGGAAGATGGCAAAGTGGGGCGCCAATCACACTTTTTCCTGATAAAGACCCCGGAGTCATCAGTGATATCAATGATTTTGGCTATTCCAAATTTGATCCTGACGGATTGAAATGTCCCTTCGGTTCCCATCTTCGGCGTTCCAATCCCCGAGACAGCGTGGATGACCATGGTGTAAAGGAATCGCTCAAGCTAAGCAAACAGCATAGGATTATCAGAAGGGCAAGGCTTTATGGACATGTTTTTGAAGGTTCTCCTACCAATAAAAACCCGAAAGGAGAAGTCGGATTGCTGTTTGCCTGCTTCAATGCAGACATCAGCCGGCAGTTTGAGTTTCTCCAATATACTTGGGGAAAGCTCCCCAAAGTCAAAGAACTCTATAATGATCCCGATCCGATCATTGGAGTTAAAGAAAATCCCGAACCTGGAGAAAAACAGAATTTTACTATCCAAGATTGTCCTGTCAACCGGACCATCTCCGACCTGCCAAGATTCATTACTGTCAAAGGCGGTGGATATTTCTTCTTTCCTTCTATTAGCACACTTAGGTATTTGGCTACGATTTAATGGGGATTTTAAACTTTGGGTTGAATTTGAAGTATTTGGAGTGTACAGCAATTAGAAATTGCTCAGATAGGGTAATGGCGGTTGTTTATCCATCAATCTTAACCGCAGCCTGCGAAAGTGAGGAATCTCTACCGACAGAGACACTTCACCTCATTTCATCGGACCTATAATCAAAATAATCTTTCAAAAAATCAATCCTCCAAATAAGCCTTTGCATTGTTCAAGCCGTTTTGGAGGTATTTTTTGAGAAATAGAGGAATGAAAAGCATTAGAAACAGTTTGGCAAAAATATTTTTGTAAGTGAATGTATATACCCACCGCAGCCTTGTTTGGTCATCTATGGTATCGAACCACATCTGTCCGTAGGTTTTATTGGTCAGGCGCTTGAAAATGTCACTGAAGTCTGTGGTCTGGTACGCATAATGGGAATATTTGCACACTGTGATTAATTCCTCCACCAGCTTGGCAGAATCACCTCTTTCGATTCTCCTGTTGTCTCCTACGTATTCCCAATTTCCTCTCAGTGTGGTCACATTGATGACGCCATATATGGGCCCTGTTTTCAAAAGCCAATTGGGAAGTTCCTTGACACTTGATACATACTTATAGGCTTTTTCTTTGTTGCAGTTGACGATCACTTCTGCGGATGTCTGAAGTATTTTTTTGCTTGGAACCTTCTGGACAATGGTTACTTTTTCGTTTAACTTATTAAGGTCTGAATAAAAATCATGAGAGTGTTTGGGTTCAAGAACAGGCAATTTGTTTTTGTCGTGACGGAATTTGGACATGACTTCATACACCCTTTTTCTTACCCTGTTGAAACTTCCCAACGGTCGGTGCTCGGGCAATGAATGCCATGGGTTGAAAGAAAGGTTGTCCCCAAACTCCATCCGTGCATTGGAATCAAAAGTCTGTGGATGGATAGTAAGGGAAGCTACTTTGATATATTGCGATGTCCATACCACGGTCGGATCTTCGATCGGCATGGCTTCCGCATCAGTTTGGAATTGGACAAAAAAGTCAAATTTGGCTTCATTGCTGTATAGAGTTTGTGCTAGATTGTAACGCAGGTAATCATAATCCTTGGTGTTTTCTACCACAATAATATTGCTTGGAGAGGGTCTGAGGTGGTATTTTACAGCCCTATCCACTGTCCCAAACTGGTAAGGCTGTGTACTCCAATAAGGAATGCTGAGCGGATTGTCGCAGGCTACCATACTTTTCTTTATCCGCATAAGGGTAGGTAAATGAAAGGGATTTAGAAAGTAAAACAATGACTTGATTTTACTCGCTGAGGTGATAGCAGCTAATAGGGTGTTAAGTTCTTTGATGGTTTTTGCAAAAAAAGTCTCGCTGCTCATCAGCAAAAAATCCTGAGTTTCCTGAAAATGGGCATCGTTTAGGATCTTTTCTCCCGTCACTCCCATCAGTTTGATGGCGGCACCTCTGATATCTTTTTTCTTGTCTTTTTGTGTTTGGGTGTTGCCATTAGAAAATCTAACCCATGCTTGGTATTCTTTTTCATGCTTAAATACTCCAACTTTCAATTCTTCAGGCAGGTCTTTCTCTACCTTAAATGTAGCTTTTACACATCCATGCATTTTGGTATGGACTTGTCGCAGCATTTTTTTGTCCTTATACATTCTGGTGACTTGGGCTTCAAATTCGTTGACCATCTGAGCGGCAATGCTGTCTTCGTCAGCAGTCACATATTCATGCCCTAATTTTTTACCTGAAAGTAGATCTGACATAAAATTTAAGAGTTTTGTAATTGAAATTTCAATAAAACTGTGAAATGAAACCATCTGAAAGTAATTAAAAATAAGGTAAAGTTTCTTGAAAACAAAATATTATTAGGTAGTTTGGATATTAAAAAATGTATTATATTTAAGACAAAACCTATTGATGCCTTTTGAAGATAATTACCCGATTTCCTTGAAAATAATTTCTTTTCAAATTACCATCAAAAATTTATCCTAAATGGAGTGGCATGTTTTGTATGCAGGAAAAATTCATTCTATTCTGAGGTCAGAATCGTTTTTTGAGCAAAATTTTGTCATCAAAAAAGCTTCCCTTACTTCCTTATCCCAAATAGATTCTCTAAAATCAGGAAATGAAGCCTCTTTTGTAGACGAGTCAATAGAAGGATTCAGAAAGGTTCTGGCAATTGAAAACAGTAATGCAGAATCCCATCTAAAATTACAGTTTATAAAAGGACAAAATCTTAAGGAGCATAATTCGAATTCGCTAAGCGTTATCGATAAATTAAAAATCTGTATTGCCATCACCAAAAGACTTGCCGAAGTTCACCGTCAAGAAATTGTTCATTTGAACCTTAATCCCGAGCATATCCTTATTGAATCGGGGACAAACAAGATTTTCTTTATCAGTTTAGGATTAGCTACCAGGATTCAGAGAAAAATAGGGGTACAGAGTAGGTTGATTTTTTCGGAGGCAGACTATGATTTTATAGCGCCCGAACAGACAGGTAGAATCAGTACCGACATCGGTTATTATACAGATATCTATTCATTAGGGGTTGTTTTTTATTGGTTGTTTACCTCAAAGCTTCCATTTGGATCGAAGGAAGGTTCCTCCAAAATCCACGCCCATATCGCCCTGACTCCAAGAAGTCCCGCAGATATGGCAGATATCCCAAAAATCATTTCAGACCTGATCCTGAAAATGCTTGAAAAAGATATTCAGACAAGATATCAGTCTGCAGCAGGTGTTTTGTATGATCTGGAATTGATCTTGAATGGTCTTCAAAGAAAGGGAATTGCACCCAACTTTGAACTTGGAACCAATGATTCTTCAGGCGTGCTCAGATTCTCAGATGAGCTATATGGCAGAGAAAATCAAATTCTTCAGCTGAAAGATGCATTCCAACGGGTTTTGGAAGATGAAAAAATCCTCATGCTTGTCTTTGGGAATTCCGGAGTGGGGAAGTCAGTTTTGGTAGACCAACTTTATAGGCCTGTAATCAAAGACGGAGGATTTTTCATTTCCGGTAAATTTGACCAATTGAGAACAGATGTGCCTTATTCTGCTTTTTCCCAGGCTTTGGGAAGGCTCGTAAGTCAGATTTTGCTATTGAATGAAAAAGACCTTGGACATTGGAAGCATGAGCTTCATAGATTGCTCCATCCTATAGGGAGGGTTTTGTTCGACATCATTCCGGGGCTTGAAAAACTCCTTGAAAATGAGCCCGAATTGCCAGTACTCAACGGTGTGGAGGCACAATTGAGATTTAACTATGCCCTTAACAATTTCTTTCAGGCTTTTTCAGATTCGAGCAAACCCCTCGTTATTTTCATTGATGACCTTCAGTGGTGTGATCTTTCATCTCTTAATCTCATCCGGAATATCCTCACCAACAAAGACCTAAAAAACATCTTGATCATCGGGGCTTACCGGGATAATGAAATCACTACGGGCCATTTATTTCTTCAATTCAAAATGGAAATCGAAGAACTTGGAATCCAACCCGAAGAAATCTATCTGGAAAATCTTCAGTATGAGGACATACAGAGGCTTATTTCCAATACTTTGGGAAAATCCAAAAGCCCTTTGGATGAATTGGTGAAGATCGTAGATAAAAAATCCGCAGGAAACGCATTGTTTGTAAACCAGTTTTTGAGAGCCGTTTACAAAAATGAAATGCTTCATTTTGACAGTGCTGAAGGGAGTTGGAAATGGGATGCGGATGAATTGATGGGGTATAATGTCGAAGGGGATATTGTCAATCTCTTTTTGGAAACCATCAATAAATTACCCACAGCATGTATAAATGTCTTAAAACTTGCTTCCTGTATCGGGAATAAATTTGGCTTGGGAGAATTGGCGATCATCACCCGAGAGGGCAAATACAATGTCTACCAAGCACTAAAACCTGCACTTGATCTTGACTTGATCATAGAAAGCCGTGATGGTAACCTTTATTTTGTTCATGACAGGGTTCAGCAAGCTTTTTATTCATTGAATGATGACCTTGGCAGGCAGGAATACCACCTCAAGATTGGCAGACTTCTTTTAGAAAATACGCATGAGGAAGACCTGAGGGAAAGCATATTTGATATTGTAAACCAGTTCAACTTTGCAAAGGATCTGGTCTCGGACCCTTTGGAATCTAAGAAACTTTGCGAGCTCAATATCATCGCCGGTCAGCGGTCACAAAGTGCCACCGCTTATTTGCTAGCAATCCAGTACTTTGAAAATGCCATCCAGTTTCTTCCCGCAGATGCTTGGGAAAAAGATAAAAAATTTACTTACAACCTGTATTTGAATGCCGCCATCGCTGCCAACCAATCCAACAAGCGGGACCGATTCAAAGAATTTACACTCCTCCTTGATGCCAATGCGACGGATATTTTGGACAAGCTACGCTTGGCTGAACTCAAAATCCAAAATGCAAATGTTGAAAATGATCAAAAGCGGGTCATTGAAATCGGACTTGAAGCACTTCATTTTGCCAATATCCATTTAAAACTTCACCCAACTCAGCTTGATGTGCTTTTTGGATACCTGATGACCAATTCGCGCTTGGCTTTTTTTAAGGAAGATGCCATCGAAAAACTGCCCAAAATTGAAGATGAGAAGCTGATCATCAGCATGTCCATCATGCACCATATGTCTTTGGCAGCATACTTTTTAGAGCCCAATATGGTACCACTTATCATGTTCGAGTTAATTCGGCTTACACTCAAATTTGGTTTGGGTCCAAAGACTCCCTTTGCATTTGTGGTTTTTGGCTATATCAATATTGCCTTTATGGGTAAAATGGAGAAGGGACTCAAAATGGGTCAGCTTGGTAACCGACTTGGCGAAATTCTCAATAACGAAGATCAGTTTGTATCCCTCAAGCAGGTCTATGTCATGTTTATTTCCCAATGGCTGACGCATTTGGCAGGCACAATTCCTGATCTGGAGGAGGCTTTGAAAAAAGGTCTTGAAACCGGAGATTTTGAATTTACCTCTATCATTGGGCAGCTGATCATTTATTGGAATTTTTACGGAGGTGAGCCTGTCGACAAAGTCCTCAAAAGAGGAGAACTCCTCAGCATGCAAGTAGCCCCTCTCAATCAAATCATGCAGATCAAACGGATTGACCTGTTCAGGCAATCCACTTTGGGTCTGGTGGATGGAGTAAGAGACTTCGAGGTCTTGGCTGGCGAAATTTTTGATGAGCAAAAAATAGATTTTCCTAATGAACCGGCTTTTGGACTTTATTTCCATAACCTGTATGCCCAGAAAAAATTTCTGGCAATGGTCTATAACCAAAATGAGGCCGCTTGGAAATTCTGTTGCAAGGAAAAAGAATACCTGATTCCGGTCAAAGGTTCAGTGACAGAGATGTTGTTTTATTTCTATGAAAATCTCTGCATTACTCCCATTTATGCTTCCAAAGAATCGGAAGAACGTAAAAAATTACTCAAAATCTGCAGGAAAAACATCAAATTGATCAAAGGTTTGTTGAAATATTCAGAGGTCAATTACCGGCACAGGTATGAATTGATGAATGCAGAGTACGAAAACCTGAAAAATAACTTTGACACAGCAGTCAAAGCCTATACCTATGCTATCAGGTATGCGCGCCTCAACAAGTATATCCATGAAGAGGCCTTAATTTGGGAGAGGGCAGGATTGTTTTTCAAATCACAAAACCAACCCGAGGCCGCCCAATTCTATTTTTCCAATGCCTACAAGGCCTATGCAAAATGGGGTGCTAAAGGAAAGCTGGAGCAGATGAAAGAGGAATATTCAGGTTTTATTTCGCTTGAAGAAATCGGACTCAAATCCAATAACCTCGACTTGGATACCATCTTAAAGACCATTAATCTTATTTCAGGAGAAATGGTATTGGAAAACATCCTTACTGGACTGATGAAACTTGTAACCGAAAATGCAGGAGCTGAAAGGGCATTTTTGGTCACCCGTGAAAAGGACAGAAAAGTCATCAAAGCATCTTTGGATATTTCAAACAATGAAATACAGGTTTTGCAGGATATTTCTTTTGATACGTTTGATGAAATAAGCCATTCGGTAGTCAATTTTGTCATGAGGACAGGGGAGACCCTCGTCTTGGAGGATGCTAGTTCAAGACTGCCTTACTCAAATGACGAATATATTTTGAGGAATAAAATCAAATCTGTCGTTTGCCTGCCTTTGAAGCATGCAGGTGAAGGATTTGCATACCTATATCTGGAAAACAGGCTGCTGTCCGGAGCATTTACCAAAGAAAGAATCGAAATCCTTCAGGTGATGGCAACCCAAACAGCTATTTCACTACAAAATGCCATGCTTTTGGATCAGACTACCCGACTCAACAGGGAATTGAAACAAGAAGTAGAAGTAAGGAAAGCTGTCGAAGAAAATCTCAGGATCAATGAAAAAAGGCTGGAAGAATATAATGCCAACCTAGAATATAAAGTCAATGAAAGGACAATAGACCTCCAATCTGAAAAAGAGAAAACAGATGAATTGCTGTTGAACATTCTGCCTTTGGACATAGCCCGGGAACTCAAGGAAAATGGGACCGCACAAGCCAAAAAATTTGAAAGTGTCAGCGTGCTATTCACTGATTTTGTCGGGTTTTCGATCATAGCAGAAAACATGAGTGCAGATGAGCTTGTTTCAGAGATCGATTATTGTTTCAAAGAATTTGACAGGATTATTCAGAAGTACCCCATTGAGAAAATCAAAACGATCGGAGATGCTTACATGGCAGTGGGTGGTCTTCCTGTAACCAATAATTCCCATGCGGTCGATGTCATCAATGCAGCCTTGGAAATAAAGGATTTTATTGAAGCCTACAAACAGAAAAAGATAGCTCAAAACAAACCGGTTTTTGAAGTCCGAATCGGGGTCCACACGGGAAATGTGGTCGCGGGAATAGTGGGACTCAAAAAATTCGCCTATGACATTTGGGGAGATACTGTAAACCTTGCTTCACGGATGGAAAGCAGTAGTAAACCCGGTAAAATCAACATTTCGGGAACAACATATGAACTTGTCAAGGACAGGTTTGATTGCACCTATCGGGGAAAAATCATGGCCAAAAACAAAGGGGAGGTCGATATGTATTTTGTGGAGGGAGTTAAATAAGCCACTTTCCTTCTTATTGAAAGAAGTCTTCGATAAATAAAGATTCCTTAGAAATCCACAATTTTCATTAACTATTTCCAAGACCTTTATAATTGCTTCCAAAAGGGGTAAATTGTTTCAGGTTTTTATTCAAAATCAAATCAAAAAAATATGAAATGGCAAGGAAGACGTAAGAGCAGCAATGTCGAAGACAGAAGAGGACAATCTTCCGGAGGTGGGGGAGGAATAAATCCGATGTTACTGGCCCCATTGGTGAGGTTGTTGTTTTCTAAAGCCGGAATAGTAATAGTTGGTGGTTTTTTCTTGCTGATGTGGATTACCGGAACCAATCCGATACAGTTAATTTCACAATTTACAGGAGGGGGACAAATGTCCCAAGTCGCCTCTGACTATGCTCCGAGCGCAGAAGAAGAGCAGCTTGCAGAGTTTACCGCTGTGGTACTAGCCGAAACAGAGGATGTGTGGCATAGGTTGGTGGAGGATTACAGGGAACCCGGCTTGGTATTATTTACAGGTCAGGTCAGTTCTGCCTGCGGCAATGCTTCAGCTGCTACCGGGCCTTTTTACTGTCCGGGAGATGAAAAAGTATATATCGACCTCAGCTTTTTTCAGGATATGGGAAAGAAATTGGGTGCACATGGAGATTTTGCCCAAGCATATGTTATTGCCCATGAAGTAGGCCATCATGTCCAAAGATTGGATGGGACTTTGGAGCGTGTACAGTCTCAGCGTGGTAATCTCCCCGAAGCGGAATTTAACAGACTGATGGTCATGTTGGAATTGCAGGCTGATTTTTATGCAGGAATATGGGCACATCATACCCAAAAAGTAGCAAAAATACTGGAGCCAGGAGATCTGGAAGAAGCGCTGAATGCCGCTAGTTCTGTAGGTGACGATAGACTTCAGAAGCAGGCAACAGGAAGGATTGTCCCTGATTCATTTACCCATGGAACTTCCGAACAAAGGGCAAGATGGTTTAAACTTGGATTTGATACAGGCGACGTAAGCTTGGGGGATACATTCAATGCAAGAAGACTGTGACTTCCTTGAGTTTATTTTTTCATCAGCCTTTGAAATTAATGGGATTTCAAATGGTTCTTGTGGTTGTGTTTTCCATGGGGAATTTCAGCTTTGCCCAAGATGCGGACGAAAATTTCAATATCCTTTTGATCCATGTAGATGATTTGGGTTGGACCGATATTGGTGTATTAGGGAGTGATTTTTATGAAACGCCAAATATTGACAAGTTGGCTGCGGAGGGGATATTGTTTACGAATTCTTACGCAGCTGCTGCAATCTGTTCACCAACTAGGGCAGCTTTGCTGACAGGAAAATATCCGGCAAGGACAGGTATCACGGATTGGATCCGAGCAAAATTTCAAGGTGGAAGCGGGATGGCCCTCCCCTCTGACTATGAAGAAAACGAGGGAAAAGAATGGAAGACACCAAAAAATCAGGGCTTTCTCGTCCATGAGGAAATCACATTGGCTGAGAGGCTGCTGCCATATGGCTATACCAATCTTCATGTGGGCAAATGGCATTTGGGAGAAGAAGGGTATTATCCGGAAGATCAGGGCTTTCATTTCAATATCGGCGGTAATGATTTGGGACAGCCACCGAGTTACTTTGATCCCTACCTTCCCGAAAATCTGGTGGAATATTATGAATTCAAAAATCTTCCACCCAGAAAAACAGGAGAGTTCTTGATGGATAGAGAAGGCGATGAGGTGGTGGCTTTTATTCAAAAACAAGGGGATAAAAAGTTTTTTATCCATTGGGCACCCTATGCTGTCCATACACCGATTATGGGTAAAGGTGGACTGATTGAAAAATACAAGCAAAAGGAAAAAGGAAATCAGGGCAATCCTGTCTATGCGGCCCTTGTAGAAAGTCTTGACCAAAACATAGGTAAGGTAATTGGAGAGCTGGAAAGATTGGGTTTGACAAGAAAAACAATGGTCATTTTCACTTCTGACAATGGTGGATTGATCGGGAATCCAACACAACCTATTACCAACAATTACCCTTTACGCTCACAAAAAGGATATCCTTATGAAGGTGGAATCCGAGTTCCGACGATTGTAAGGTGGCCTGGAAAAATCGCACCGGGTCAGGTAAGTAATACTCCCATCATCTCAATCGACTGGATACCGACAATCATGGAGTATGTGGGAGAGAAAACCACCAAAAGGACTTTGGACGGAAAGAGCTTGGTTGCTGTTTTTCAAAACCCCGAACATACCATTCCAAGGGATTTATTTTGGCATTTTCCACATTATAGAGGTTCAGATGTGGTTCCTTATGCCATTGTCAGGTCGGGCGATTTTAAATTGATTCATTATTTTGATGGAAGTGAAGCTGAGCTATTTGATCTGAAAAAAGATCCAAAGGAAAGCCAAAACCTGATCAATTCCGATCCTATAATAGCGGAGGAACTTATTGGGAAATTGAATACCTGGTTAGCCCAAACAAATGCGAGGCTTCCTGTAAGGCTTGACTGAATTACAGAATTCCTTTTATCCTAGATCTCTGGATAGATTTCAAGCTTGGTTCAACTTTTGCATTTGGATCCCCGATGATGACTTTCATAAATTTCTTTAATCAAATATTCCCAACTCTGTATAACTTCGCACGTCTTATTGGCTCATTCTAAACTAAACCACACATGGAAATCTTTCTTCAAACCGAAACCTGGATTGCATTATTGACTTTGACCTTTTTGGAAATAGTCCTCGGGGTTGACAATATTATTTTTATCTCCATTGTATCCAACAAACTTCCGGAATCCCAACAGGGAAAAGCTAGGACCTTGGGTTTGGCATTTGCATTGGTTTTTAGGATTTTACTCCTTTTGGGGATTTCCTATATCATTCAATTTACCCAACCACTTATTTCGGTTCGGGGTTTTGACATGAGCGGCAGGGATTTGATTCTTGCAGGTGGAGGATTGTTTTTATTGTTCAAATCTACCCTCGAAATCCACCATAAGATGGAAGGCAAAGCAGAGGAAGTCAAACCGAATTCAGCCAATAATTTTGCAAAAGTGGTTTTTCAAATCATCCTATTGGACTTGGTGTTTTCCTTCGACAGTATTTTGACAGCTATTGGATTGGTCAAAGAAGTGCTGATCATGATCATAGCAGTGACCATTTCTATTGGAATCATGATGGCATTTGCAGGGAAAATCAGCCGATTTATCAACAAACACCCGACGTTACAGATCTTGGCGCTTTCCTTTCTGATCTTGATTGGATTTATGTTGCTCGTAGAAGGTTTCCATGTAGAAGTGCCTAAGGGCTATATCTATTTTGCTGTTTTCTTCTCCTTGGCTGTAGAAATTATCAATATGAGAATGAGGAAAAAAGGAACCGAAAAACCGGTCAAATTGAATCCACGACTCAAAGAAGGGAAATAGCAGTAGGCGGTCTCAGTGGGCAGTTTTTGGTTCAAATAGATGACAAGTGAATTATGGAAATTGAGAAAAATGAACCAAGCATTATGTACCAAGTACCAAGCCTTTATTTCCTCAACCTTGATATATTTTATTTAAAGATGCTTTTTGAAGCTGACAACAATTAAAACCAATACAACAATTACAACAACCTTTCCCTCAAATGAAAGTCCTAATTATCGATGAAATGCACCTGAGCATTATTCCATTGTTGGAAAAAGAAGGGTATTTGGTGGACTATAAGCCTGTGATCAAAAGAGAGGAGATCATGGAAATTGTCCATGAATATGAGGGATTGATCATTCGGTCCAAAACCCCGATGGATCGACCATTGTTGGAAAAGGCTGTCAAACTCCAATTTATCGGCAGGGCAGGTGCAGGTTTGGACAAAATAGATTTGGAATATCTTAAAGAAAGAGGAATCCACTTGTTTCATGCAGCTGAGGGAAATAAAGACGCCGTCGGGGAACAGGCCATCGGGATGCTATTGGCTTTATTTAACCATATCGGTAAAGCAGATCTGGAAGTAAGAAAAGGAATCTGGAAAAGGGAGGAAAACCGTGGGGAGGAACTTCAGGGTAAAACAGTTGGCATCATTGGCTATGGCAATATGGGTTCGGCAATGGCTAAAAAACTGACCGGATTCGATGTCAG
Organism: Aquiflexum gelatinilyticum; assembly: GCF_024813435.1. Taxonomy (NCBI): domain Bacteria; kingdom Pseudomonadati; phylum Bacteroidota; class Cytophagia; order Cytophagales; family Cyclobacteriaceae; genus Aquiflexum; species Aquiflexum gelatinilyticum. Next base: position 766,627 of record NZ_JANAEZ010000001.1, on the reverse strand, counting down.
GATTTTGGCCTATGACAAATACAAAACCGGTTTTGGAAATGAATTCGTGGAAGAAGCTGATTTTCAGTTACTCCTTCAGGAATCAGATATAGTCAGTTTACATGTGCCATTGACACCCGAAACAAGGATTTTTTTGACTTTGGAAGTCCTCAAGAAGTTCAGAAAACCCATTTATCTGATAAATACAGCGAGGGGAGAAATCATTTCCTTTGAGACCTTGAACCAAGCCTTGGATCTTGGGATTTTGAAAGGTGCAGTACTCGATGTATTGGAAAACGAGAAATTCAACACCTTTACTGTTGACCAAAAAGCGGAATTTTCAAAACTGGCTGCCCGGGACAATGTGATTTTCAGTCCCCATATTGCAGGATGGACACATCAGTCCTATGTCAAAATCAATGAGGTGCTGGTGGAGAAGATAAGACAATCATTGAAATAGAAGTTTTCATTTATAAAATCCAAAAAGTTTTCTTTTTGCTTATGGATTGCTTTCTCTGACTGATTTAATTACATTTGTATCATCACATAAGAAATTAGATTAGAAGCAACGGTTTCAGCAATGAGACCGTTCTTTTATTTTTCATAGGCATAGTAAAATTTAGAATACCATGGGACAGATACAGTATTACACTGAAGAAGGCTTGAAAAGGCTAAAAGATGAGCTTCAGGAATTGAAAACAAAAGGCAGGACAGATATTGCCAAGCAGATCGCTGAAGCAAGGGACAAAGGGGATTTGAGCGAAAATGCAGAATATGATGCCGCCAAAGATGCGCAGGGATTGCTTGAGCTGAAGATTGCTAAATTGGAGGCTGTTGTCGGCAATGCCCGTGTCATGGATAATTCCAAAATGGATGCTTCCAAAGTTGGGATTCTCAGTACTGTAAAAATCAAGAATATCAAAAACGGCATGACCGTTTCTTATACATTGGTATCAGAAGAAGAGGCAGACCTCAAAGCGGGTAAGATTTCTTTGGCTTCGCCTTTCGGAAAAGGATTGAATGGAAAAGCTGTCGGAGAAATAGCCGAAATCAAGGCGCCGGCGGGTGTATTGCAATTTGAAATCCTGGATATTTCCTATTAAAAAAACCAACTCCCGATGGATTCTCCTTCGGGATTTTTTATTTTTATCCCATGGCAACCATCTTTACCAAAATCATCAACAGGGAAATCCCTGCAGAAATCATCGCTGAAGATGAAAATTATATTGCATTTTTGGATATTATGCCCTTGGTCAAAGGACATGTGCTAGTCGTCCCAAAGCTAGAGGTGGATTATATTTTTGATCTCGATGATGAGACGCTTTCCGGATTACATATTTTTGCAAAGAAAGTAGCCCAAGCCATAGACAAAACCATCAAATGTACCAGGGTGGGCGTCGCAGTGATCGGGTTGGAAGTGCCACATGTTCATATCCATCTTGTCCCGCTACGAACGATGGATGATATCAATTTCACAAGGCCTAAACTTAAGCTAAGCAAAGAGGAATTGGCAGAAATTGGGGAGACAATCAGGAAGGGGTTTTGATTCAGTGATCACTGATTTCTTACCACCCTCCAAACCTCACTCTCCTCATACCTCGGAGTTCCACCTTTTTTGGTAGCCACAAAAGCCCCCATGGCACAGGCAAAATCGAGTATCTCCTTGGGCGATTTACCCTGCAGATAGGTTTTGACAAATCCCGCAAGGAAAGCATCTCCCGAACCGACAGTATCTTCTACTTTGACCTTGTAGCCTGGATGTTTGATGATTTCTCCGTTTTGGTAGATCATTGCCCCTTTAGACCCTAGGGTCACGCATACCATCTTGATCGGGAAGTAGGTTGTCAAAAGCTTACAGCAACTTTCGACATCAGAAGGTACGCTAAAATAGTCAGAGACAATCTCCAATTCATCCTCATTGATTTTCAGGATATCCGTAAATCCAAGTATGAGTTCGATTTTCTCAAAATCAAAAAACGGTGCTCTGAGGTTGATGTCAAAAATTTTCAAAGTTGGCAAATGCAGAAGTTGGTACAAAGTTTCCCAACTCACGGTATTTCGGACAGCCAAAGATCCAAATATAAATGCATCGGCATCTTTTACGGCGTTTTTGTTATCGTCAGTCAAACTGATGAAATCCCAAGCAACCGGGGAAACGATGGTGTATTTGATATTTTCCGGGTCTTCATTATGGACCGTCACTGTCCCTGTCTTGTGCTCCAAATCTTCTTGGACCAATGTTGTGGGGAAATCATACGAATTGATGAAATCAAGGTACTTTGTTCCATAATCATCTTTTCCCAATCGGGAGATCATCTGTACATCAAGTCCAAGCTGATTGAGATGAAGGGCGACATTCATAGGTGCGCCACCTGGGATATCGTGGTCAGGAAAGCAATCCCAAAGCATTTCCCCAAAACATATGACTTTTTTAGACATGGCTTTTTTGTAGTTCTTTTTGAATTTCTTCCAATGATTTTCCTTTGGTTTCAGGCATTCTAAAGAAAACCCACAGCAATTGTAATACCATCATCAAGGCAAAAAAGGCGAAGATATTTCCTGCTCCGTAGGTGTTGGCAAAATACGGGAAAACATTAGCAACGACAGCAGCCAAGATCCAATGGGTAAATGACCCCAATGACTGACCAAATGCCCTGAGTTCGTTGGGGAAAATCTCCGCAATAAACACCCAAATCACTGATCCTTGGCCTATGGCATGCGAGGCAATAAAGCCAAAAACGAAGTAGGGGAGGAGCTGTGGGGGAATGAACCCACCGAAATAGCTGTATGCCATCAATGAAAGTGAGATGATATAGCCCACTGAACCGATGTACATCAACATTTTTCTTCCTATCCGGTCAATAAGATAAAGCCCAAGCATTGTTGCCACAAGATTGATAACGCCAATCCCGATTGTGGAAAATAATGCATCTTCAGTAGAAATCCCTGCTGATTCAAATACCCGTGGGGCAAAATATATGATCGCATTGATTCCTGACATCTGATTGAAAAAAGCCATCAGGAAAGCGAAAAATGAGATTTTCCTAAACTTTGAATTGAAAAGGGCAGAGACGGAGATTTTTCCTCTGATTTCTTTACTTTTGGCGATAGCGAGTTCCATGGCTTCATCTACACCTTCAGGGTCCGTCCTCGTGAGAATTTCTCTAGCAGCTTCATAATCCTGCTTTTTGGCGATCAGCCACCTTGGGCTTTTGGGTACTTTCAAAATCAGCACGCTATAAATCAAAGCAGGTATGGCTTCCACTCCAAGCATCCATCTCCACGCTTCATTGAGATTGGCGGTACCGATCAGGTAATTGGAAAAATAAGCCATCAGGATTCCGAAGACAATATTGAATTGGTACAAAGCAACCAATTGTCCTCTTCTCTTAGCAGGGGCGATTTCTGATATGTACATAGGGGCAACAACAGAAGATGCACCTACTCCCAAACCACCAAGAAAACGGTAAAACATAAATGTGTTGACATCGTTTGCCAATGCCGAACCTACCGCTGAAACAAAATAAAAGACACCGATCCAAATCAGGGAATTTTTACGGCCAAACTTATCAGCCGGGATTCCACCAAACAAAGCTCCGAAAACTGTCCCATACAGCGCGACAGCAACAGCCATTCCATGGCTCCAATCGTCAAGGTTCCAAAGTTTTTGGATATCGCGCTCAGCTCCTGAAATCACCGCAGTATCAAATCCGAATAAAAATCCACCCAATGCTGCAGTGATGGATAAGAACAATACGTAGTTTTTACTTTGCATAAATAGGTTGTTGGGTTTGCTGTTTAAAACTAAACAGAAGTATGGGATTTCAAAAGGTTAATCAAATCCTGTCTTCTGGATTTTTTGGTGGATTTCAGGAATTATAACCAAAGCCGCCGATCCATACCATTCTTTCAATTCCATTTTCAATACTCCGGCCTTGATGGCAGGGTCGGTATTGGTGAGCGATTCTGCTTCCTCGATGGAAGTGACATCAAATATAAAAATACCCCGCATGGCGTCGGTCCCGAAAAATGGACCAGCCAAAATAAGTTTGCCCATATCTGCCAATTTGGTAATATTTGCCATATGTCCTTTTTGGATTTCAGCCCTTTCTTCTTTGGAATATTCGGATACTCGATCTCCGGAATAAAGGAATGCCATGACATATTTTTTCATTCCGAGATCATCTGCCTTGAGTTTTTCGGCTAGTTGGGCATCATAATTTCCAGTTTGGGCCTTCAGTTCTGTATAAAGCACAGAAAAAAAGAGAATGAATAGAAAGAAGCAGTATTTTTTCATAGCTGTATTTTTTTATTGGATGATGAGTGAAATGGTATCTGCTTTAGTTCTTAATTTAAGCCAAATCAGAAACAGGTTTTTTTCTTGAGTCGAAGGGGCTTTATTGAATTTGGCAACTGCCAAAAGCAAGGTGTCCTGCCTATTGTCTTTGAGGTTGGCTATGATTGACCTGTTGATGGTAAAATGGTCAAGGTTTGTATAATGTACTTTTGCTTCTTTAGCGATGTCCGTCACCTGCCTGTTGCTAAAGCTATATTCATTCAATTCTCTTTCCAACAAAGCGATTCGCATATCCTTATCTTTAATCAAGGCTTCGTTTCTTTCGTACAAATCCTTGAGGATGTTAGAACGAAGGATATTGATGTCCATTCCTTTATCTCCACTTTGTCTTACTTTGAGGAAAGTTCTGTCAAGTTTGAAGTTATGTAGCTTTTTTTCGATCTCGGCGATTTTTTCCTCTTCGATTCTTTCACCGATCAATGAAACCTCAATCAAGCTGCTGTCTGAATTGTAGAAATAATCGCTGGCAATCACCTGTGTCCCAGATAGGTCAAATTCAGTTTTAACAAATTGAGTGGCGGATTTTTGCCAAATGGTCCTTGTGACAATATTGTAGGCAAGGTAGATGCTTGGAATAATTGTCAGCAATGTGAAGATTGAAATATAGGTTCGAACTGTTTTTTCTCTTTTGGCATCAATGAATTCCTTTTTGGGGAATTTCATAAACCTTACAATCAAATAAGTAGAAAGACTGATAAAAACAGAATTGATAAAAAAGAGGTAAAATGCCCCAAAGAAGTAATAGACATTACCGGTTGCCAAGCCATAACCGGCAGTGCAGAGTGGGGGCATAAGGGCCGTTGCTATGGCCACTCCGGGAATGGCATTACTTTTTTCTTTTCTTGAACCTGCGACGATGCCGGCCAAGCCACCAAACAAAGCAATCAATACATCCCAAATCGAAGGTTCAGTCCTGGCAAGAAGTTCAGATTGAGCATCATTCAAAGGGGTAAATGAAAAGTAAATGGTGGAGGTGATGATACTTATGGCAATAGCTATTCCAAGATTTTTCAGTGATTTTTTGAGCAGTTCAAAGTCGTTGATTCCTGCCGCAAGACCAACACCCATGATCGGTCCCATCAATGGGGAGATGAGCATGGCGCCGATGATGACAGCAGTGGAGTTGACATTCAAACCTACAGAAGCTACAAGAATTGCAAAGATCAAAATCCAGAGATTGGCACCTTTGAACTCTACATTTTTACCAATATAGTCGATGGTTTCCAGTTCATCCTCCTTGCCTTCATGGAGGTCAAACCTGTCTTTAAAAAAAATCAGAAGCGAAAAAATCCTGTTCCTTCGACTGGTAGGTTTTGGGCTTTCTTCCATAATAATGGGGTTGATTTAAAGAGCAATCTAAGAAAAATAAATTAAGGAAAATGGATTTATTTCTTTTCATCTGAGTGAATTCAGAATTTCGCTTCATATAAAAAATAATTCGAAAGCACTAAAATATGGGCGTTAGTGGGGATAGCAAAATTGAAATAATAAGATTACATAAAATAATGTAAGTATCTCATTTTAAATGTAATAAAACAAATTTAGATTTATCTAAATTTGTATACCCTAAAAAAATTAGATTAATCTAAAAATTCAATTTATCAAAATCTTTCCATGACGAGTAGATTATGTTGTTATATTTGTGCATAACCCAATCCGTTTCCTGACACTGTCAAAATTTCAATGACTCGCGTAGTTTGGAAATCGGATTTGTAATGGTTAATTCTTGTTTAGATTAATCTTTTTACCAAATGACGAAGCCAATTAGCAAATTGATTTTTGTGGATGATGACAAGATCCAGCATATGATCAACCGCAAAAATATTTTAAGAATCAACCCTGAAATCGACCTCCTATTTTTTGAAAATCCTTATGAAGCTTTGGGCTGGCTCAAGGACAATGACACAGACCTTTTGATTTTGGATGTAAATATGCCCGAAATGCAAGGTTGGGATTTTCTCGACGAGCTCAACAAGATGAACAAGACCACCAAGGTAAAAATGCTAACCTCCTCGATGGATCCAATGGATGTGGTGAAAAGCCAAGTTTATCCACAGGTTTCAGGTTTCTTGGTCAAGCCCTTGAGCAATGAGGTATTAACCGAAATATTGGGAATTTAATCTTAAGATCCGATTGGATTTGTTTAGATTAGTCAAATGAATTTTAACTGTTTATGTCAAAAATCAAAAAGGTAGACAAACCTGTAATTACCAAAAATCTGGATGAGTTTTTTAATGGCTTGTCAAAGGCTTTTGCATTCGTCAAAAGGTTTTTTAAGGAGGTATGGTTTCCACCGTATGAGTTTAAGGAAGTGTTGAGACAGTGCTATGAAATCGGCTACAGGTCCCTACCTCTAATTTCTCTTACCGGATTTATCATTGGCATTGTATTTACCAACCAATCAAGGCCATCGCTTGCGGAATTCGGGGCTACATCTTGGTTGCCTTCTTTGATTTCCATTGCTGTGGTCAGGGCATTGGGTCCATTGGTGACAGCTTTGATTGCCTCAGGTAAAGTAGGTTCAAGTATCGGGGCCGAAATCGGTTCCATGAACGTGACCGAACAGATCGATGCCATGGAAGTCTCCGCTATCAATCCCTTTAAATTCCTGGTGATTACAAGAACTTTGGCAGCGACATTCATGATACCTGTATTGGTCATGTACACGGATTTTGTGGCATTGATGGGATCTTTTGCAAGTGTCAATGCCAATGAGTTGGTCAGCTTGTCAACTTTCTTTGTACAGGTATTCGAGGCCGTTTCCTTTTTGGATATTTTCTCTTCGGTGATTAAGTCCGTGGTTTTCGGGTTTACAATTGGTATTGTTGGTTGCTACAAAGGATATAATTCATCCAGGGGTACTGAGGGGGTAGGACAGGCGGCTAATGCGGCAGTTGTCATGTCGATGTTTTTGATTTTTGTGGAAGAACTTTTGATCATGCAAATTGTAAATGCGATCCGATATGCTTAGTGAAAGAGAAAAAGTTGTTGAGATCAGGGGCTTGGTCAAATCTTTTGGAGAAAACCATGTGCTCAGAAATGTGGATCTGGATTTATATAAAGGAGAAAACCTTGTCGTTTTGGGCAAATCAGGAAGTGGTAAATCAGTTCTGATCAAATTGATGGTGGGTTTGCTCAGGCAAGATGAAGGAAGTATCAAAATATTCGGCATTGATACCCTTAAGCTCAATTTGAAAGAACTCAACAAACTCAGGTTGAGAATAGGGTTTTCTTTTCAGGCGTCTGCTTTGTACGACAGTATGACCGTAAGGGAAAATCTTGAGTTTCCATTGGTACGAAATGTCAAAAACCTGACCAGGAAGGAAATTGACTTCAAGGTGGAAGAATTGCTTGATGCTGTTGCCTTGCCCAATACAATCAATCAGATGCCGTCGGAACTTTCCGGAGGTCAGAAAAAAAGAATCGGCATTGCAAGGACACTGATACTGAATCCTGAAATCATGCTTTACGATGAGCCTACGGCAGGTTTGGATCCTGTGACATGTATAGAAATCAACAACCTCATCAATGAAGTGAGGGAAAGATATAAGACTTCCTCTATTGTAATCACACACGACCTTACCTGCGCCAAACAAACAGGAGACAGGATGGCTGTATTGATCAAAGGGCATTTTAAAGCAGTCGGAACTTTTGAGGAAGTTTTTGAAGAAGCCACCGACAAACAAGTGAAATCATTTTACGACTATAATTTTATCAGGTAATGAGAAATGACAATAAAAAATCTGTGATCGTTGGTGTGTTTGTCCTGATCGGGATCATCATCTTTATAGCAGGGGTCCTTACCATGGGAGGGCAACAGAAGAAATTTGTTAGAAGTATCAAATTGAATGCGGTTTTTGATGACATCGGCGGATTGCAGACTGGTAACAATGTCTGGTTTTCGGGTGTCAAAATCGGAACAGTCAGGAAGATCAATTTTTATGGGGAATCCCAGGTGGAAATTGTGATGAGTGTGGAGGAAAAGGTAAAAGACTACATCCGCAAAGATTCCAAAGCTACCATCGGTTCTGATGGTCTTATCGGTAATAAAATCATCGTCATCTATGGAGGGACTACCAATGCACCCGCTGTAGAAGATGGGGACAGACTCACAGCAGAAATGCCTCTGGATACAGACAAAATGATGGAAACTTTACAGGAAAACAATAAAAATCTTGTTACTATCACAGAAAACCTAAAAGTATTGACTACCAAAATCGCTGAGGGGAAAGGTATTGTAGGGGCTGTCATGACGGACAGTGTCATTGCTGAGAATTTCAAAAATACACTTTCCAACCTTGAGGCCGCTTCAGCCAAAAGCAATAAAATGATGGGAGATATTGGGAAATTTACTTCCGGATTAAATCAAAAAGGAACCTTGCTTTATGATATTACCAATGACAGGGAAACTTTTGCCAATATGAAGACTACAGTGACTGAGCTTCAGGCTACCGCCGAAAATGCCAAAGTGCTGACAGAAAATCTTAATAAAGTGTCAGAAAAGCTCGAAAGTAAAGACAATACATTGGGTCTGCTTTTGAACGATCCTGCCTTTGCGGATAACCTTAAAAGCACCATGGTCAATGTGGATAGCTCAACTATGAATCTGAATAGAGGTTTGGAAGCTTTGGAATATACCTGGCCTTTTAGAAAAGGTTTCAAAAGAAAAGCCAAAGCTGAAGCAAAAGCTTCAGGGAACAATTGAAAATCAATAAAATATTCTAAAACAGCTCTTCTGAGATATACTCGGAAGGGCTTTTTTTTACTGGTCGATCTGCATCTCCTCCATCAGTTCCAAACCATAGTTTCTAATTACTTCAATTACCGGTATGGCTTTCAGTCCCCTTTCGGTGATGGAATATTCTACTTTTGGTGGAATTACGGCGTAGACTTTTCTAAAGATAAAACCTTCTTCTTCTAATTCCCTAAGTTGACTCGTCAGCATTTTGTGGGTTATGTGTGGAATGTCTTTTTTAAGTTCTCCATACCGCATTGTTTTTTCTTTCAGTCTCCATAAAATCGGCATTTTCCAAGTTCCACCTATCCTGTCCATAGCAAATTCCACAGGATTGTAATAGAGTTTTTTGTTAAACAGAAAATCAGGCATGTTCGTATACGTTGAAATTTCCCATTACTTTCCAAAAAGTGTGTATGGTTCTTATTGGTAAGTATATTGATTTAAAGACTATATAAAATCAAATTTGAGACATAATTATTAAAATCAAAATCCATACAAATAATAATCTTATGTCACAGGTAAAAGAATTACAGCATTATGTGCACAGTCACGGTATGCCAACTAAAGGTAGAATCCTGTTGGTAGCAAGCAGCCCTTCTGTTTCTAAGCAGACAGGTTGGCCTATTGGTTTTTGGGCTGCAGAATTGACCCATCCCCTCCACGTTTTTCAGGAAGCTGGTTATGATGTAGAATTGGTTTCCACGGCAGGAGGTCCTCTTGAGATGGATGGCTATTCCAATCCAACTGATCCGAGCGGTTATTCAGCACATGATGTGATTTCATTGGGCTACATGCAAAAAGATTGGTTTAATGAAATGTTGTCTGAAACCAAAAAACTTACGGAAGTCAACCCCGAAGACTATGCAGCTATTTTTTTGGTTGGAGGTCAAGGCCCTATGTATACTTTTAGAGCCAATCCTGAACTTGAGCAACTCTTCCTTGTTTTTTACGAATCTGGGAAACCTTCTGCAGCAGTTTGCCATTCTACAGCCTTGCTTTTGGATTTAAAAAAATCCAATGGAGAGCTTTTGGTCAAAGGCAAAACCTGGACAGGATTTGCTGATGCAGAGGAAGAATATGCAGATCAGGCTGTGGGTATGAAAATCCAGCCATACAGGATTGAAGAAGAAGCAAGAAAGATTTCCGGGACTATTTTCAAAGTTGCTTCTCCATTTTCCTCTTATGCGATACAAGACGGGAATTTGGTGACAGGTCAGCAACAAAACTCCGGCGCTGCGGCAGCGGAATTGGTTGTGGGAATGCTTGATGGTAAACCATAATTATGAGGCCATGGTTTTTGTTTCTGATTCTGTTTTGGTGTTTTGTCAATATATCCCAAGCCCAATTGGATGAAAGCGACTCTGCAAAAAACCAGGTAAGGCTTGTTTTGAACGGCAACAGACAAAAAGGAAATGTAAATATGGCAATGGTTAGGGGGAGAATGGATTTTCTTTTTCGGATCAATCCTGACTTCATTTTCAAAACCCAAAACAGCCTGCTTTACCAGGAGTTTTTTGAGAAAAAAGTCGACCGGGATTTTTTCAGCAGAAACTATCTTTATTTCAAACCCCAAAACAGATTTTATCCCTATGCCATCGGTTATGTCTCCACCAATTTTCGAAGAAGGATCGACCACAGGTATTTTGCCGGAATAGGTGTTACCTGGCAAATGATTCTGACTGGATTGCATTCGGTCAAGTTGTCGACCAATACCATTTATGAATCGACTGTTTTTGACAGCCAAGTTTTCAATTTCCCGGAATTTGACGGGAAGGATAATATCCGGCTTTGGCGTCAGTCGATTTATTTGAGGGGAATCCACCGGGTTTTCGAAAAGAAGCTGACGGTGTTTTATGATGCTTTTTGGCAACCACATTTGCTAAGAAGTAAGAATTTCAGGTATCAGGCCAATATCGGTCTAGACTTTCCTGTATGGAAAGGTTTTAATCTGAATGCCAATTACCTCATGACATTTGAAAATGTGGTGGCTGAAAAAGTCCTTCAAAGAGATTCAATTTTCAGCTTTGGATTAAGCTACCAAATAAAAAAATTATAGAAAATGATAGTAAAGAAGAATTTCAGCCCTTTCAAAATATGGCAATACATCAAATCCCCGATGTATTTTGTCTTATTTTGGTCATTTGCAGTTTGGATGTTCTTTTTCGTTTTCGATTGGAAATTTCTCACCCTGAACTTTGCCCCGATTGGAATATTAGGGTCAGCTTTGGCGATTTTTATAGCATTCAGAAATAATTCCTCCTATGCCAGATGGTGGGAAGCCCGCACCATCTGGGGAGGAATTGTCAACTCCAGCAGGGTTTTGGCGAGATTGGTAATCACATTTACAGACAGCCATTCCCATCAGCCCAATTATGAAAAACAAAGGAGTGAGGACTTCAAAAAAGAATTGGTCAAATTATCCATCGCATGGGTACATTCTCTGAGGCTTCATCTCCGCAACCAACACGATTGGGAGCAATTGGAAACCTTTATGGATGAGGCTTATTTCCAGCAATTGATTTCTGTCCAGAACAAGCCTAATTTCCTTCAATTGCAGATTGGGAGAAAAATCTACGGAGGGATGGCAAATGGCATTTTGGGCGGATTTGACAGTTTTCAGATGGAAGGACAATTACTCGCATTGGCCAACTATCAGGGAGGCTGTGAAAGAATCAAAAACACCCCTCTTCCGCGGCAATATGATTTTTTCACAAGGATGTTTGTTTTGGTATTTTCAGCTTTATTGCCATTTGGAGTAATGGGTTTTTTCACAAATACTCCAAATCTTTCCTGGTTAGTGATCCCGCTTTCTGTGATTATTTCAGGGGTATTTATCATTATGGAAAAAACAGGTGCTGCCAACGAAAACCCATTTGAAAATCAGATTACCGATATTCCCATGAGCGCTTTGTGCAATACCATTGAAAGGGATTTGTTGGAAATGCTGGAGGAGAAAAAATTGCCTGAAAAGCTTGTTCCTAAAAATGGATACCTTTTCTAGAAATTGAGGATTTATGTCTAAATTAATTGAAGTAAAATAATATAACACCATGAATATAGCCATCATAGGAACAGGAAACGTAGGCGGCACTTTAGCTACCAAATGGGCGAAATCAGGCCACAGGATTTATTTGGGAGTCAAGGATACATCAAATTTTAAAGGGAAAGAACTGCTTTCCAATCCAAATACTTCCTTGCATAGCATCAAAGAAGCTGTCTCAGCAGCTAAGGTCATTTTGGTTGCCGTACCGGCAACAGCAGCGGTGGAAGTCGCGCAATCACTCGGAGATACAGAAGGAAAGGTGATCATTGATACAATGAATGTGGTGATGGGAAGAGGCCCACAGGGGTTTTCCAATACTGCGGATGCCATCCTTGCACATACGGCGACTAAAGATGTGGTAAAAAGTTTCAATACGACAGGATTCAACAACATGACCGATCCCCGTTATGGTGACATGACTTTGGATTTGTTTACAGCAGGTGACAGCATAAAAGGAAAAACCATGGCTATTCAATTGGCAAAAGACGCCGGATTTGCAGCTTGCTACGATATCGGAGGCAATGATAAATTTGGACTGATGGAGCAGTTTGCATTTTTTTGGATCAACCTCGCCATGATGCAGGGACAGGGAAGAGAAATAGGGTTCAAACTTTTGAAAAGGTGAGGTATTGGCCTATCTCGAATTAGTTAAGGGCAAAAAAGTCAAAGACCTCCTGTGATTTGGGTATTGGATTCTGAATTCAAACCTGATCCACAGGAGGTCTCTTGATAATTAAGAAAACGAGATTGATAAGTATCAATATCAAAAATGGAAAGCAAATCGGATAGCTCTTAGTGGGGACATAGACAAGCCAACACTATTGAAGTTTTCATTGATGGTAGGAAAGTTGGGCCTTTCGATTCTGTTTGTTCCAGTATTAAAATTCAAAGCAACCGAGGTCTCAGCTGATAATGAGAAGTGTTTTGAAAAATGATATCGCATACCAAGAAAACCTGTCGAGTTCAAATTGAAGGAAGTGCTATTGATCGTATTGTTGCCTTGGTATGTATTCCTGATTTCATTCCGTCCAAATCCAGCCCCAAAATCCACTCCGTAATAGCCTATAATTCTTGGATGAAATGTTTTTTGCCATTCTTTTCCAACATAGAGATTGATCCCTTGATTGTTTCTGTTCAAATCATTTAGGCTTCCAGTTCCAGTTGTTGAACTGAAATCAGCATTAATGATAGCACCCAACCTTAAAGCCACATTTTTGCCATTCTCACTTACATAATGATTTCTATAGAGAAGGCTACTGGGGTAATTCCCTTGGATAATCGGAGCAATATCTAAGGAAAATTCATGTTTGGTTTCTGAATAGTCAAAAACGGTTTTTTCTTTGGATTCCTGTGCAGAGACTTGGGTGAGGAATGTGCAAAGGAATAGGAATAAAATAGACAATTTCTTCATAGAAGATAAGTTTTAGTGAACAATACCCCGTTTACGAATAAATTGATTGTTTAGTTTTTTGCTTTTGGTTTTGACTTTTTAAGTGTTTACAAGCCAAAGGATTAATTTTGACCGGTAAGGAAATTTCTAAATTCTTCCGTATCGAAATTGCTCATTCCTTCCTGATAAAAAATGATTTCTCCTTTTGGGTTGACCACCAAAGTGGTAGGGATTGATTCGCTTTGAAGAGAATTATTGATGCCATAGCTCGCATGGACGACAGGGAAAGTAAAACCTTTGTTATCAATGAATGACTTGCTTTTTTCCAATTCTTTGTCAAGAGCAATCATCAGAAACTCTAGGTTTTTGGTGTCTTTGACTTTGGCATACATGTCTTCAATATGTGGCATTTCTGCCCTACAGGGTGGACACCAAGTGGCCCACAGGTTGATAAAAACGGTTTTTCCCCGGTAATCTTCCAGTATGACGGGATTCCCTTCCATATCGACAAACCTTCCAGCATAGTCAAAAGTCTGGTTTTCCTTATTGACCAAAGTGATTTTTGGTTTTTTGATTCCTGTGGCCAAAAGAAGCGACTGCAGTCCTCCCATTATCGGTGTAATCAACCCTGTAAAATAAAGGAATGCAAACACTGAAAGTATCAATCCCCAACTTTTCAATTCCTTTTTCCAATCCATTTTTGGTTTTTCTTTTTATCCGACTCTGCAAAAATAAAATCTACAGAAAGGAAAGTTTGTGATTATGAACACAAAGTTTTTAGGGATGATGGGTCTTTTTTATTTAATGGCCTGTTTAATTTGGGTCTTTTGAATTGTTGATTTCCAGCAAGGTAAATTAATCCGGTTTGAAATCTGGTTGAAGGTATTAATTATTCAATTATTGGGCCGAAGAAATAAGAAAATTTCTAAAATGGTCGGTATCAAAATTATTGGTTCCGTTGAGGTAATAAATGACTTTTCCCTCAGGGCTTACCACCACAGTCGTAGGGATTGCTTTGGTATAAAGTGAGGAATTCAAACCCTCATCGGCGTGGTAAACAGGGAAAGTGTACCCTTTGTCTTGGATGAAAGTTTTGCTTTTTCCAAAGTCATTGTCAGTAGCTACCATCAAAAAAGCAATTTCTTGGTTGTCTTTCAGTTTATCATAAAGACTATGAATATATGGCATTTCTATGCGGCATGGACCACACCAAGAAGCCCATATATTGATGAACAAAGTTTTTCCTTTAAACTGATCTAAACTCACTCTGTTACCATTCATGTCCAAAAATGTTCCTGAGTAGTCAAATTCAGTTTCTTTATCCTTTTGCGGTTCATTTTTTGGACCGATTAAGTTCATTCCCACAAGTTCCAACCTGACTCTCCTTTTGATCGATTTTCCTCTTTCGGTAAAGTAGAAAAAACTGATTCCCACCAATAAAAACCCTAAAACGAGCCATAAAATCTTCTTATTGAACATAACAAAGTGAATTTTTGAGATACTACTAATTGAGAATTCAATTAAATATTCATTGCAAATTTATGCAATGACAATTGAAATACTTAGTGACTTGCGGTACAAAGGTAGATGATCTATTTTCCGGGTAAGCCAGTAGCAGTATTTTAATATTTATTTGATAGTTGCTAAGTTGAAAATAATATATATTTTTATCTAATTCTTAAATAGCCAATAAGAGTTGTTCTTGGGATCAATTGGCGTGAAAATCAAAATTTCAAATTTGGAACAATCAAATCATATTGTTTCCCCAAAAATGTTTTTAGATAGATTTTCCAATTTTTTCAACCGAACCAATCTTATTTCCTTACCAAAGAATTTTTAAATGTTTATCAATTAATTTAACTATTAAAAAAATGAAAAACAAATTGATGATTGCCACAGCTTTAGGAGCAATGACTTTGTTTAGCTCCTGTAACCCTCAGCCGGAAACCAAATTGGAAGTTACAGTTAATGAAGTAGCTGAGCCCACCTTGACAGTTGCAGAAATAAACGCAGCGCAGCAGGCTTGGTGTGATGCATTGGTAGAAATTGGCAGGTTGCATTCTACAGGTGGAGATTACAAGGCTTTTGCAGAACAGGTTTTGACAGATGCTTATGATTACGACGAAGGAAGGGTATTTTTCAAACCTACTTTGACTACAGGAGATCAAGTATTCAGAAAAACAAAAAAAGGAGCTTTGGCTTACTTTGTAGGAGGTGATCCGGAATACCCAAATGACAATGGATTTGCTTTGAAGCCTTGGGTTGAAGTCAGGTATGACAATGATGAAAGAGGTGCAGAAGAGGTGATGATTTTGGGCAATATCGGTATTGCTATGGGATCTGTTTACTTCAAAGACAAAGACGGAAATGAAATTTTTGTTGACAAGACCTTTGTTTTCAAAAAGGGAGATGACGGAAAAATAAGATTGATCCTTCATAAATCAGCACTTCCTGTAATGTGATAATTGCCAAAGATTGACAGTATAACTAAATTTGATATTTTATGCATTTGGGAATGAAAAAAAATTCTAATCTTTGTTTATACAGCAATTAAAATCTGACTTCTGCTATGAAAAAATTATTGATTTTATCCTTTCTAATAGTAATCTCTATCATGGAGGTCCGGGCACAAGGTGTCGAGATCACGCCAATTACCGGTTATACTTTTCCTGCATCTTACCGCATCAGTTCAGGGACTGCTAGGTTAGGTGATGGCCAAAATTGGGGAGGTAATCTTGGATTTTCACTTAATGAATTTATGGAAATCGAAGTTTCCTATAACTACATGGCTACTAGGGCAACAGCCTCCTCACCTTTGTTAAATGACAGGGTTGATGTAAGGACTCAAGTTCACTATGCAATGATTGGAGCAAACAGGTTGTTTCCGACTTCAGATGCCATGACATTTTTTGCGGGCATGAAAATGGGAACAGGTACATTAGCATTCCCTGACGGGGAATACCGAAACATCACCAAGTTTTCAATAGGACTTCAAGGAGGTATGAAATATTTCGCTTCAGAAAGGGTTGGAATCAGGTTGCAGGCAAACTTAATGATGCCGGTATTGGCTGCAGGGGGTAGTTTGTGGTGGAGCCCGGGAGGAGGGACAGCAGTAGGTGTTTCTACATTTTCGCCGATAGTTCAGTTTGGATTTACAGGAGGTATTATTTTAAGATTACAGAAAGAATAAATGAGGTACATCTCTGAAAAACCTGCTTGGTAACAAGCAGGTTTTTTTATTGTCCAAGAAAAAAAAACATTCTCCCAAAGTATCAAAAACTTAGAAGAAGGAAGGCCGTATTTTATGAATCATTCATAGGAGTATTTTTTAAAGCTTGCTACTTTGCAGGCTTATCTTCATTTTCGAAACAGTAATGCTTTCAAATCATTTTGTTCAAGTTGCCGAGGAACTCGGAATCAAAGTCAAACAAGTCACCGACACAATAGAATTATTGGATGAAGGAGCCACAATTCCTTTTATTTCCAGGTATAGAAAAGAAGTTACCGGAAGCCTCGACGAGGTTCAAGTGGCTGCTATCCGCGATAGAATTCAACAATTAAGGGACTTGGAAAAACGCAAGGAGGCAATCCTAAAATCAATACAGGAGCAGGGAAAACTCACTCCCGAACTGGAGAAAAAAATTCTTGCAGCAGAAACCATGTCGCTTTTGGAGGATTTGTATCTGCCTTACAAACCAAAAAGAAGAACGAAAGCCACAATCGCCAGGGAAAAAGGATTGGAACCATTGGCATCCAAGATTTTTGAGCAAATTCCATTTGACCTTGAGTCAGAAGCAGCCTTATATATTGATACAGAAAAAGAAGTAAATTCTACAGAAGAAGCACTTCAGGGAGCGAGAGATATCATTGCCGAATGGGTAAATGAAAATGTAGAGCTGAGGAAAAAGATGCGTGACCTTTTTATCAAGGAAGGACAGTTTGTTTCCAAAGTAATTCCCGGCAAAGAAGAGGAAGCAATCAAATACAAGGATTATTTCGATTGGACTGAGCCTGTCAAATCTGCGCCTTCCCATAGGGTTTTGGCAATGAGAAGGGGAGAAAAAGAGCTTTTCCTGATGTTGGATACCTGTCCTGATGAAATCTCAGCCATAGCATTGATGGAAAAAGAGATTCTTCAAAATGCCGCAAACTCCTCGGTCGAGCAAGTGAAATTTGCCATCAAGGATTGCTACAAAAGATTATTGAAGCCGTCGATGGAAACAGAAGTAAGGCTTTTTACCAAAAAGAAAGCCGATGAGGAGGCTATCAAGGTTTTTGCGGACAACTTAAGACAATTGCTATTGGCAGCACCTTTGGGAGAAAAATCCGTTTTGGCACTTGATCCCGGATTCAGAACAGGCTGTAAAACCGTCTGTTTGGGTCCGCAGGGACAGTTGTTGAGTTATGATGCTATATATCCCAATGAACCACAAAAGAGGACTGCTGAAGCCGGCGCAACCATCAGACATTTGGTAGAAAAACACCATGTGGAAGCCATCGCCATTGGAAACGGTACCGCAAGCCGCGAGACTGAAGCTTTTGTCAAATCATTGGGTTTGCCAAAAAATGTCATAGTTACCATGGTCAATGAAAGCGGTGCTTCTATTTATTCCGCTTCCGATGTGGCAAGGGAAGAATTTCCGGACCACGATCTTACCATCCGCGGAGCAGTTTCTATCGGACGCAGGTTGATGGATCCCTTGGCAGAACTGGTGAAAATCGATCCAAAGTCAATCGGTGTCGGCCAATACCAACATGATGTAGATCAGGGAGCGTTGAAGAATTCATTGGACGATACTGTGATGAGTTGTGTGAATGGCGTTGGAGTGGAGGTCAATACCGCATCCAAGCAATTGCTGACTTATGTCTCGGGTCTAGGTCCGGTTTTGGCACAGAACATTGTAAGTTACCGAGAGGAAAACGGTCCCTTTAAAACCAGAAGTGAAATCCGTAAAGTTCCTAGGTTGGGCGAAAAGGCATTTGAACAGGCGGCAGGATTCCTGAGAATCCGAAATGCCAAAAATCCATTAGATGCTTCCGCTGTTCACCCTGAGCGCTATGAGATGGTCGAGAAAATGGCAAAAGACATCGGTGCCAAAGTGGCTGATTTGATGACCTCAGTGGAACTCAGGTCAAAAATCATTTTGAAAAATTACGTTTCTGAGACAGTTGGTTTGCCGACCTTGCAGGATATCATGGCTGAACTTTCCAAACCAGGAAGAGATCCAAGGGAAAGTTTTGAGGTATTCAATTTTCAGGATGGTGTCAATGAAATGAAGGACTTGAAAGTAGGTATGAAACTTCCGGGTATCATTACCAACATCACCAAATTTGGTGCTTTTGTCGATATAGGGGTTCATCAGGATGGTTTGGTGCATTTGAGTCATTTGGCGGATAAGTTTGTAACTGACCCTGCAACGGTAGTCTCTGTCAATCAAAAAGTACAGGTCACAGTCATGGAGGTAGACATTTCCAGAAAGCGGATTGCCTTGAGTATGAAATCGGATCCATTTGCTGCTAAGGGAACTTTCAGCCCAAAAGAAAAACCTGAAGAAAAGAAAAAGAAAGAAGTGGAAGTAGATGGTGATTTGGCTGCAAAGTTGGCGCTTTTGAAGGGAAGGTTTCGGTAGGAATGGAAAATTGAAAGATTGAAAAATTGAAAAATGGCCTCTGGAAGCAGAGGCTTTTTTGTTTCAAAAGATCCGTAATCCATGAAAGTAGCTACTTCTGTGGATCGTAATCCATAAAAGTAGCTACTTTTGTGGACCGTATTCCATAAAAGTAGCTATATTTGGAATAGCATGATTGGCCACTATATAAAATCCCGGGAATAATGGATATTGAAAGGTTACAAAAACATTGGATTGGAGAAAAGCTTCATAAAGGGAAAGTCATAATTGTCATTGGTCCAAGACAGGTTGGAAAAACCACCTTGGTCAATGAATTATTGAAATCCGAGAGCTTTTTGTTTTTGGATGGGGATGACCCGACCGTTCGGGAACTTCTTAATTCTCCTAACACTGAACAATTGAAGAGTATTTTGGGAAATTATTCCTTGGTTTTTATAGATGAGGCGCAAAGAATCAAAGACATTGGAATTACCCTTAAAATAATCCATGACAGGTTTAAGGATGTACAGTTATTGGTCAGCGGGTCCTCTTCTTTTGAGCTTTCAGGATTAACCCAAGAACCTTTAACCGGAAGAAAATGGACATTTTTTTTATATCCGATCAGTTGGGAAGAATGGGAAAAACAAGTAGGCTATGTGAGGGCTGA
Organism: Aquiflexum gelatinilyticum; assembly: GCF_024813435.1. Taxonomy (NCBI): domain Bacteria; kingdom Pseudomonadati; phylum Bacteroidota; class Cytophagia; order Cytophagales; family Cyclobacteriaceae; genus Aquiflexum; species Aquiflexum gelatinilyticum. Next base: position 746,844 of record NZ_JANAEZ010000001.1, on the reverse strand, counting down.
GCAGAGTATTGAGGAAAGATTGGTATTTGGTATGTATCCAGAGATCCTCACAAACGTGCCTGACCAAAAGGAGTTGCTTTTGGAACTTTCAGAGAGCTATTTATATAAAGACATTTTTTCCTTGGGGCTTATCAAGAAACCTGATGCCATTCATAGATTGCTACAAGCCTTGGCCTACCAAGTTGGAAATGAAGTTTCATTCAATGAGTTAAGTAATCTTTTGAAAATTGATGTCAAGACTGTTATCAGTTATATAGAATTATTGGAGCAGGCTTTTGTGATTTTCAGATTAGGAACCTTCAGCAGGAACCTACACAATGAAATAAAAACAAATAAAAAGATATATTTCTATGACAACGGAGTTAGAAATGCTTTGATAAATAATTTCCAACCTGTTTCACTGAGAAATGATATCGGTGCACTATGGGAAAATTTTCTGATAAGTGAACGGGTAAAATTGTTGGAATACCATAAAATGAACAGGGATATATTTTTCTGGAGAACCAAATTTCAACAGGAAATAGATTTTGTCGAAACATTTGATGGAAAAGTGCTTGGATTCGAATTTAAATGGAATCCCAAACAAAAAGTGAATTTTCCTGCCTCATTTATAGAAACCTATCAGGCAGAGACTAAAGTCATCCATAGAGACAATTTCAGAGAATTTGTGATGGGAATTTGAAATAATAGGAATTTTAATTTATTTAGATTGTTTTAGTTGATTAAATCATTTTATGTTACAAAACACAGATTATCTCAAATCAACCATTCTTTTAACAATTATTTTTTCGTTAATTTTAATTATTTGTCCTGTCAAAATATACTCTTTTGAATCCATTGATTCCATTAAACCAGAACTTCAGGCTCATGATACTACTTTCCAAAAAGAGGATTTGGATACTTTGGAAATAAGCGAAAATGGTTTCGATTCAATAGTAAAAGACAAGTTTATTGAAGGGCCTGATTTAGGAATGTATTTTAGGTTAGGGATTCTTATTGTAATCCTTTATTTGGGTTATCGAATGGTAAGGAAAGTATTCTCTAATAAAACCTAACCATCATTTCTACAATTTTTCCAATCCCAATCTTCCAATTACTCCGACAGTATATGTCGAATAAAGGTTATTTTTATGAACATGTATATGTTATTTAAAATAACATTTTTATATTAGCTCCTGTTAAATCGCTATGGACATGGAAGCTATCGACAAAATCAGTGTAACTCAAAAAGAACTTCCTTCGGGAAATTGTCAGGTGAAGTTTTTTATCGAAGATGAGAGGAAGCCTCAATACGGTTACCTTTTGGTCAACGAACCCAAGCCGGTAGGGGAGATCATCGCCGAAATCCAAGAGCGGTTAGAGAGGAGAAGGATGGCAACATCGGGTTTGAATCCATTCTCGGTAATGCACCAACAAAAAGAGGATAACAATTTTTATTTGTATTCAGCTTAAAAGAATTCATATGATACTCGCCAAGAATCTTAGATTTCTCAGGACAGAAAAGGGATTGACCCAAACTGACCTCGCCGAAAAGCTTGGTGTGCAGCGCACCATGATTTCAGCATATGAAGACGGAAGATCCGAACCAAAGCTTTCAGCCTTGGATATCATTTCGGAACTGTTTGCGGTTAGTATAGATGAATTGCTCCACCACGATATCCAACAGTTTGGAAGAAAGGCATCAAAAAACAAAGAAATCAAAATCCTGACAATTGCTGCCGATGAAAGCGACCGCGAGAACATCACTATGGTGGGACAAAAGGCATCAGCGGGATATCTGAATGGTTTTGCGGATCCTGAGTACATGGAATCTTTGCCGCAGTTTCATATTCCGACCCTCTCGAGAAGTGCGACTTACCGGGCGTTTGAACTCAGCGGAGACAGCATGCTTCCCTTGGTCGCCGGCACGGTGATTATCGGTTCTTATATCGAGCAATTGAGAGATATCAAAAGCGGCAAAACATACGTTCTTGTCACTTCTTCCGAGGGGGTGGTTTACAAAAGGGTGTTCAATTACCTCGAAGAAAATGGCAAATTATTTTTGGTTTCGGACAATGAACATTACAAGCCTTATGAAGTCAAAGCCGAAGATGTTGTTGAAATATGGGAAGCGAAGGCATTTATCAGTACAGACTTCCCCAATCCAAAAGACAAAGCCAAGCCGGTAAGCTTGGATGATATTTCCCAGATGATCCTGGATTTGAAGTCTGAAATTATTCGATTGAGATAGGTTTTTTTTTATCCTCTTTAAATCAATCCTAAACAATTGGTTCAAACACCAAACACTAGTCTTCATAGGTTTTTGAAGAATCCGCAATTAATCTGTTCACTTCAGCCATTTCTTTTTTGCTCAGGTCGCGCCATTTGCCGATTTGCTGATCGAGGATGATGTTCATGATGCGGATGCGCTTGAGTTTGGTGACTTTATAGCCAAGATAATCGCACATTCTCCTGATCTGCCTGTTGAGGCCTTGGGTCAAAACAATATTGAATTTGTAAGTATTGATCTGCCGAACTTCACATTTATTGGTGATGGTGTCCAAGATGGGAATCCCACTCCCCATTTTATGGATAAAAGTTTTGGTAATGGGTTTGTCCACTGTCACCACATATTCCTTTTCATGGTTGTTTTTGGCGCGGAGGATTTTGTTGACAATATCTCCATCGCTCGTCAGGAGGATAAGTCCTTCACTTTCCTTATCCAACCTGCCTATCGGAAAAATCCGCTTTGGATGGTTGATATAATCGATGATGTTGTTTTTCTCGGCTTTGATATCCGTTGTACAGACGATGCCGATTGGTTTGTTGAATGCAATGTAAACATGTTCTTCCTCCGGCTCGGAAATCAGCTTCCCATCTACCCTGATTTGGTCTCCAGGATTGATCTTTGTTCCCATTTCAGGAACTTTTCCGTTGATGGTCACCCTTCCCGCATCAATGAGTTTGTCTGCTTCCCTTCTAGAACAAAACCCCACTTCACTAAGGTATTTATTGATGCGCGTGCCGTTGGATTCGGTCATTTTAGCTTTGATTTGAGTCTGCAAAGAACAGGCATTTAGAATAAAAATGAAAGTCAGAAGCCTAAGTGATTTCTGTCATATTATTTTTTGGATATACAAAGTAAATTATCCTCATCAATACACCAACTTAAACAACCTGACCATGAGGTACGCCATTCCTTTTAAAGATATCCGAAACAAAGATATTGCAATAGTAGGAGGTAAAAATGCCTCATTGGGAGAGATGATCCACGAATTGGGTCCGCTTGGTATCAGGATTCCGGATGGCTTCGCGACGACAGCAGAGGCATTCAGGCTATTTTTAAAAGACAACAACCTGATCGATTCCTTGAACAAGGAATTGGAAAAACTTGATACCAAATCCTTGGATAATTTACCCGAGATAGGAAAAGCCTGTAGGAAACTGATGCTTTCAGGAAAGATTCCGGAAGCAGTGAAGCAAGATGTTCTTTCTGCTTTTAAAGAATTGAACAATGGTCAAGGGTTCTCTTTTGCTGTCCGTAGTTCTGCTACGGCAGAGGATTTGCCGACGGCGAGTTTTGCCGGGCAACATAGCAGTTTTTTGAATGTGGCCGGTGAAGAAAAAATCCTTGAGGCAATTCATATTTGTTACGTTTCCCTTTTCAATGATAGGGCCATCAAATACCGAATTGACAATGGTTTCGACCATATGCAGGTGGCCTTATCCGCCGGTGTGCAACGAATGGTCAGATCGGATATCAGCAGTGCTGGCGTTGCTTTCACCATTGACCCCGAGTCAGGATTCGCAAATGTGATTTACATCACCTCAGCTTGGGGATTGGGTGAAAACATTGTTCAGGGCGCGGTCAATCCCGATGAATTTTATGCCTTTAAACCTTCTATAGAAAAAGGTAAAAAGGCCCTTTTTACCAGGAGATTGGGGGCAAAAGAAAACAAGATGGTCTATTCTGTCGGTACTGAAAGGCCTATCGTCAATGTCAAAACCAGCCCGATGGAGCAAAACATTTTTTCTCTTTCCGACCAGGAAGTAGAGTCATTGGCCAAATGGTGTTTCCAAATTGAAAAACATTACAAGCTTCCCATGGATATCGAATGGGCAAAAGACGGTCTGACAGGCGAGATGTTTATAGTGCAGGCCCGGCCCGAAACCATCCATGGAAAGGATCAAAAAATCACTACCAAAGAATACAAGTTGCTTTCCAAAGCTGACCCGATCACGAAGGGAAAGGCAGTAGGAAGGTCCATTGCAAGCGGACCCGTTCGTATCATCCATTCTGTCAAGGATGTGGGTAAGGTAAAGGATGGCGACGTCATCGTGGCCGACATCACCAATCCGGATTGGAATGCCATGCTTAGAAAGGCAATATGTATCGTGACCAATAAAGGAGGACGAACAAGCCATGCATCCATTGTGGCAAGGGAACTTGGAATCCATGCCGTGGTGGGGACGGGAGACGCTACCCAAAAACTGAAAGATGGGCAAATGATTACCGTTTCATGCATTGAAGGAGATGAGGGAATGGTGTATGATGGGAAGTTGGAATGGTCAGAAAAAATTATTGACCTTCAGAAAGTGCCGCCGACTAAAACCAAGCCGATGTTTATCTTAGCCGACCCTTCCAAGGCTTTTCGGTTCTCTTTTTTTCCCAATGAGGGAGTGGGACTGCTCAGAATGGAATTTATCATCAGCAATGAAATCAGGATTCACCCCATGGCTTTGGCCGATTTTGATAAACTTCATGATTCCAATGACAAAAAATCCATCGCCGCCATCACCCAACAATATCCCGATAAAAAGAAATATTTTATTGAGAAGTTATCCGAATCTGTTGCGATGGTGGCCGCGGCTTTTTACCCCAAAGATGTGATTGTCAGAATGAGTGATTTCAAATCAAATGAATATGCGCAGCTGATTGGTGGAAAGGTTTTTGAACCGGAAGAAGAGAATCCCATGATCGGATTCCGCGGAGCGTCCAGGTATTATAATGAGCGATACAAAGCAGGGTTTGGATTGGAATGTGAGGCGATGCTTGTCATCAGGGAAGATATGGGTTTCACCAATGTCAAGCTGATGGTTCCATTTTGCAGGACTGTGGAGGAAGGAAAAAAAGTCCTTGAGACCATGAAAGAATTTGGATTGGAAAGAGGCAAAAATGGATTGGAAGTCTATGTCATGGCAGAAATTCCAAGTAATGTCATCCTTGCCAAAGATTTTGCGGAGATTTTTGATGGATTTTCCATTGGTTCAAATGACCTTACCCAACTGACTCTTGGGATTGACCGGGATTCAGAAATAGTCTCTGACATTTTTAACGAGAACAATGAGGCCGTCAAAAGCATGTTATCTATGGTAATCCAAGCAGCCAAAAAAGCCAAAGTCAAAATCGGTCTTTGTGGGCAGGCACCGAGTGATTACCCGGAATTTGCAGGTTTTTTGGTGGACGAAGGCATAGACAGCATTTCTTTCAATCCTGATGCGCTTTTGAAAGGAATAGAAAATATTGCACTTGCAGAGTCAAAAAAACACACGAAAATCAAAAATTAAGAGCTTCAATTTAAAGGAACATTGGCCCTAAAACAGTAACTTAAACTCGGGATTTAAAATAAATTTAAAACTGAGAAATGAACATTTATATCAATAAAACCCAAATAATATGAACAGCAATTCATTTAAACAAGTAGGCGTGTGGATAGACCACTCTAAAGCACATTTTGTTGGATTCAATGAGGGGAACACCGTTTTGATCGAGACAATTGAATCCCCTTTTGAAAGCATGAAGCGGGAAGTTGGGGAAGGAAGTGACAAAACTAGATTCTCTTCCTCAAATCTCCATTCCTCCAACAATGAACACCGAAAGCATAACATTTCCCAAAAGGAACTCAATGAATATTACAAAATGATGGAAACCAAACTTCATTCTTTTGATGATATTCTTCTGTTTGGTCCTGGTGTAGCCAAAGAACAAATGCGGAATCGCCTGCGCGAAAACAAATCTTTTGATGGGAAATGGCTATCTGTACAGACGAGTGATAAGCTTACCGATAACCAACTCTTGGCCTTTGTGAGGGATTTTTACATCAATGCCAATCCTGATTTCAAATCAGTCTGAGAAAGCCTTGTTTAATTTTACTTACTGCATCAAAGGAGTCGTCAATATTGAAGACTCCTTTTTGCATATCATGCCAATACCCATCTCCGCACTCGATAAAATGACCTTTTTGGGTTGGCTTTGAATCGGTTGCGATTCCATAATCATAGTCAGGTAAAAAAATAAAGGAAAGCAATTCTTTGGTTTGGTCCCAATCGGCTTCTTTGGTTTTTCCATTCACAGTTGCCTCAATTTTTCTGATCGAAAATTTCACTGTCAAACTGATTTCATATGACAAGTCTTTTTCCCGGATCAGGTAATGAATGGTAAGTGGGGCTTCTTTTTGGGTGATTTCATAAATAGCCTGAATGTAATCTTGTGAAAGAAATTGCCATTCTTCCTGATTTAGAGGTACGGTCCGAACAATTTGTCCCTGCGAATCTTTTACCAGGAGTTTGATGCCACCCTCTTCGTCCAGTTTTTTATTGGACCATTTGGACTTTGCATACAAGTCCCTGAGTGGTTTTTCCCACACTTTTGGAATTTCTCCCTGAAAATGAAAATCATCATCTATTGAAAAACCCTCATTAAGAATTTCATCCTCGGTGATATCTTCACGGTCGGTATACACCAAATCCAATTGGGTATCCATAAAATTCTTTCCAAAACCGATTTTTAACTTGAATATATGACTGTATGGCGGGGGCATTACGCCTGAATCATATTCAATTTCGATTCTTGTCAAGTCTTCTGTTCTGAGATGCATTGCTTTTGGATTCAATTTAGGGATTTACTTAACTCCAAAATTAAGGGATTCTTTTGATTTTGGGTATGAAGGAAATAACCCTTAATAAAAATGAATTGGTTCAATAGCACATTTATTCCTTGATTTTTAATATTTCTATGATAATTTCTTGTCAATATTTATCAGAAAGATTATGCCAACAGTTCTTTGTTTTTGACCTCCGGTTTGAGTTGGATATATTTTTTGAGATCTGAATGAAGAATTTCTGTCAGCTCGGATTCATTTCCCTCAGAAGTTTCGCTAAATAAAAACCCAAAAACGCCGAACTTGTCCAAGTCGATTTTTCTCAGGTGCAGCGGGTTTTCAAAATCTGACAGTAGCACATCATAATCAAATCCTGCGATTTCTTGAGGCTCAAAGCCGGTTGTATTGTCCAAAAGGATCAAACTGTATTTTTTTCCTTTTCTTGTTTTGAAGATGGCTTCCCAATCCGGCTTTTTGGAGTAAAAAAAATGTTCATAGGAATTGATTTCATATGCAAACCATGAAAGGTCTCCGGTAGTGCACCATCCTCCAAATCTCATTGGATTGACTTCAATAGGAAAAAGTTTTCCCTCGTCGTCAATCCTGATTTCAATATGCAAAGGGAAATTTCTGAGTTTCACTTTTGACCCTATAACTCCGAGAAAGTCCAAAATAGGACTTTGAAGTTTTTGGATGATTTCGGGGGAACTTGAATAAACCCGATCGCTGACGTCATTTTCTGAAGTGAAGACATGGTGCAGAATGTTTAAAACCACAGGATTGCCTTCTCCATCAAAATAACAATCAAAAGCATATTCTTCTCCCCTGATGTATTGTTCTATGATAAATTCGGTATTGTCTATGACCTCCTTGGGATATAGAGATTGAGTCCTGATAATGTCATGTTCAATTTTTGCAATTGTGCCTGTCCACGCTTCGGGGCTATCCACTTTGTATACCGCAATGCTGAAAAAACCCACTGCAGGCTTGATGATAAACGGAAATTTGAATCCGGAAACATCCATACTTCTCAGATTTTCCGCTGCCACAGCTTCGAAAAAGTAATCAGGATAAGCCGATTTTATAAGGTTTCTAAACTTATACTTGTTTTTGAAAAGGTCTATGATTTCGGGAAGATCCGTTCCTTGGGTATTTTGTTGGATCCAACTGATGCTGTTCTCCGAATTCGTGTAGATAGGAGTGTGGGGATTATCCTTGAGAATGCGGGCCGCATCTTCCTCAGCCACCCAATTGATGGCTTTGTTGCCTCCAATTTGCTTTGCTTCTTTGGTGGCGATGACCGGGAATTTATTTTCAATAATCGTCTGTAGCAGGAAATCTGATACATAAGGGTAATCAAGCAGGATCATTTTGAAAGGGTTTATTGACGCAAAAGTAATTTCATCTCAGCTTGATGCTGACATTATTTTTACCGGCGGTTACTTTAAAGGCAGCTTTTTCAAAATGAGGTGGTCCAAACATGCCCATCGCGTCATTTGAAAAACCATATCCATCCCTTGGGATTCCAAATGCATTGGTTCTCAATTTGCCTGTATTCTGACTGTCATGAAATACCGAAAGTGCATAAGTCCCTTCCGGAACAGGTCCAAAATCAACCACCGCCTTCCCGTCTTTGATCTTGACAGAGGCACTTTTGAAGGCTTTAGCTTCATCATCAGGAAATCCTGACTCACCTTTGAAAAGCAAGACCCTGACTAATCCTTGGTCGCTTTTGACGTGGGTGACCTGAAGGGAAAGTGTTGTTGGATTTTGATTTACGAGCAAAAATGGGAACATGATCAAAAAAAGAATTAGCAGTTTCATTTTGCGGATTTAATGGTTTCTGATTTATTGATTTTTCCGGAAGGGGTCTTAACAAATTCCTTAACGAAGATGACTTCTTTTGGGATTTGGTATTTGTGGACCAAGTCGGAAATGGAATACAGCAATTTTCCTGCCTTTTCATTATCTGTCCGGTTAGATTCGATGACCAAGACCAATTTTTGACCCAACTTCTCGTCATCCAGTCCGAAAAGAAAAAACTCTACCTTTCCATAATAGGCTTCAATAGTAGGAGCAATTTGGGACTCCAAGTTTTCCGGTTGGATTTTGAATCCTCCGGAATTGATGGTGAAATCTGATCTCCCGATCCACATGAAATGCTTCTCATCCACGATATCTACCAAGTCATTTGTTTGCAACCTTTTTTCTTTTGACATGGGCGCTTCTATCCAAAGCCTTTTGTCCAGATCTATACCAATGGTTACCCCGGGAAGTGTTTCATAAACCAACTCAGTTCCTGCTATTTTGGCCAAAGCAATATGGGAAACAGTCTCGGTCATTCCGTAAGTCTGGAAAGCAGAGATATTTTCCTTCGAAACAAGTTCAAGAAGTGATTTAGGAGAAGGTGCTCCGCCGATCAGAAGAGTTTTGATTTTTCTCAGTTTTTGGAGGGAGGGGTTTTGGGAAAGGCATGAAGCTACCTGCATCGGGACCATTGCCACTAAGTCAAATTCGCCATCCACCAATTCTTCTTCGAGAGGATTTTCTTTTGGCTTGGTCAATATCAAGTCCGCATCCCACATCATTGCCCTCACCAACATCATTTTGCCGGCTATCATTTGGGTATTGAGGCAGCAAAGCAGGCGGGGATTTTTTGCCATTCTGAAGAATTTTCTTGTAGCTGTTGCTGAATTCTCCATCTGTATCCGGTCTACAGTAATGGTCTTTGGGATTCCTGTCGAACCTGAGGTTTGGAGCAAAAAGGAATCCTGCCCCTGCAACCAACTTTGGCAAAAGTGAAGTGCTTCATTAAAATAAGTATCCCCTTCCTCCCAATTTCCTTTTAGGATTTGGTCAAAACTGTATGCATTTTTTTCAAGAATGATTTTTCCCATTGTAAGCATTGCCTTTTCAAAAATCAACAAAATTCCTTTAAGGCTGTTATCTTGCGTAAAATAATTAAACCAAAAAACAGCATGGAGATCAATTGGAAAACCGCTAAGGTATACGAAGACATAACCTATAAAAAATGTGATGGCGTGGCAAGAATTGCTTTTAACCGGCCTGAGGTAAGGAACGCTTTTCGCCCAAAAACCACCAAAGAACTTTATGATGCTTTTTATGATGCTCAGGAGGATACCTCGATAGGTGTGATTTTACTTTCAGCGGAGGGTCCTTCTCCAAAAGACGGGATCTACTCTTTTTGCTCTGGTGGTGACCAAAGGGCCCGTGGTCAGCAGGGCTATGTCGGGGAGGATGGCTACCACAGACTGAATATCCTGGAAGTTCAGCGTTTGATCCGGTTTATGCCAAAAGTCGTCATTGCCGTAGTCCCCGGTTGGGCGGTAGGAGGAGGACATAGCCTACATGTGGTCTGTGACCTGACTTTGGCGAGTAAAGAACATGCTATTTTTAAGCAGACCGATGCGGATGTGACGAGTTTTGATGGTGGATATGGTTCGGCGTATCTTGCCAAAATGGTGGGACAGAAGAAAGCCCGCGAGATATTTTTCCTCGGCAGAAACTATTCTGCACAGGATGCCTATGATATGGGAATGGTCAATGCCGTGATTCCACATGCCGAATTGGAGGATACCGCCTTTGAATGGGCGCAGGAAATATTAGCCAAATCTCCCACTTCCATCAAAATGTTGAAGTTTGCGATGAACCTGACAGATGACGGTATGGTCGGACAACAGGTTTTTGCAGGGGAAGCGACGAGGTTGGCCTACGGCACAGAGGAAGCAAAAGAGGGAAGAAATGCCTTTTTGGAAAAGAGAAAACCGAATTTCAAAGACATCAAATGGATCCCTTAATGAAACATCTGGAGACAAGTTATTCGACACATGATGGCTTGAAGCTTTACCTACAGGCTTGGATGCCGGAATTACCCAAAGCAGCAGTCCTGATTGTTCATGGTTTGGGGGAACATTCTTCCAGGTATGCCCATTTAGCCAAAAAGTTTGCAGATAAAGATATTGCCGTTTTTACTTTCGATGGGAGGGGACATGGCAAATCCTGTCTTCCAAAGCCGGATGCCTACTTTTCCGATCATGAGGATTACCTCAAAGACATCGATGCTTTGTTTGGTAAAGTAAAAACTTACGTTCCCAATGTCCCTGCATTTATTTTTGGACACAGTATGGGTGGCGGATTGGTTGCCGCCTTTGTGTTGAAATACCAGCCCAATGCAAAAGGGATTGTCCTAAGTGCTGCTGCTTTGAAGCCTGCTGATGATGTCTCCAAATTACTTATAGCAGCTTCCTCGGTGGTCAGTAAATTAGCTCCAAGGTTGAAGGTTTTGAAATTGGATAGCAGCAAAGTTTCACACGATCCTGCAGAAGTTAGAAAATATGATGAAGATCCGTTGAATTACCATGAGGCAATTCCAGCAAGGACAGGCTATGAACTGCTCAGGATGATGAAAGAAATTGATCAAAAATCGAAAGAATTCAAACTTCCGGTTTTGTTGCTCCACGGAACAGGAGACATGCTGACCAATCCAAAAGGATCGGAGGAGTTTTTTGGGAAAATCTCATCTCATGATAAATCCTTCAATAAATATCCAAGCCTTTTCCATGAATTGGTCAATGAATATGAAAAGGAGGAAATCATGGGAGATATTGTCAAGTGGATTGAGGAGAGGGTGGATGCTTAATTCTTGGATAAAGATTATTGGTTAAAATGGTAAGAAGTAAAAGGTAAGAGGTAGAAACCGATTACCTTTAACCATTCACCTTTTTCACTTGATCACCAAAAGCGGAACATGGGTATGGTAAGCCATCTCCAGACTCGTGCTTCTGTTGAATAGGTATTCAAAAAAAGATTTGTTTTTGTAAAACATCACCAAAATAGCGCCTTTGTTTTTGTTAAGGTAAGATTCCATTCCTGTATTGACATCGGCAGCAGATTCCACCATAAAGTTGATTTCTTTACCCCCAAATTTTTCTTTTAACAACTCCTCAAGTCCAATCAATCCAAGATCTTTTTCAAAACTATTTTCAGTCTTGACATGAAAAAATTCGTAAGGCAAGTTCATGTGACCTGTAAGGTTGAACAATAAATTGAAGAATTTTTCATCTTCTTTATCCAACTCAAGAGCTATAGAGAATTTTGACCAGTTTTCCCATTTCGCATTCTGGGGGACCGCCAAAATTGGTACTTTACTTTCCTTGATGACATGTCCTGTATTTGATCCGATAAGTGCTTTTTTTATTCCGCTGGCTCCTTGGGTTCCCATTACAATAAGGTCGAAATCATCCCTATACGCCAAGGCAGTTACAGTAGATGCCACAGTTCCCTGGACAATTCTATAATCAAATTCAATTCCTTCTTTTCGACCTAATTCGGAGGATTTTTTTAGGGCTTTTCTTGCATCTGCTTCTATGTGGCCTACTATTTCGGTCGCCTGAGCAGCAAAATCATAAACAGCATAAAAGGCAAACATCAGCGTGATCGAAGCCTTCTCTTTCAAAGCAATTTTCTTCGCAAATTCGAGCGCATTGTTTGCATTATCTGAAAAGTCGGTGGGAACAAGGATTTTCATGGCCATGTCAGGTTAGGGTTTAGCTATTGTAAGCTTTATGGGCTTTTATTTGGTCTCAATTTAAGAGAATTTAAAAAACAAAAAGCTGATATTCATCAGTTTATAATTTGATTTTTTTCCCTACCAATCTGATAACATGTGCCTCACCGACGTGGCCGATACCTTCATTCAGTTGGATTATCCCGTCAAATTCGACTTCCCATTTTAGGTTTTTAAAAATTGATTTTAAACTTGAAAGTTCATAAAGCATGTCAAGATTTTTTGGACCACCTGATTGGTATTGGAGCTGGTTTTTCCCAAAACCTTCAATGATCAATGTACCGCCAACTTTCAGGGCTTTTTCAAATTTGGAATAAACTTTAGCCAAAATCTCCTTTGGAAGGTGAAAATACACCAAGGCCATAACATCAAAAGATTCCGGTTCGGGCATATAGACCAAAGCATCACATACATAGTAATCGATCTTAAGTCCGAGTTTATCAGCTTTTTGCAGACAGTGTTTTTTTCCGATCTCACTTTGGTCAATTGCCGTTACCCTCCAACCCAATGAAGACGCATACAGGGCATTCCTGCCTTCTCCTTCACCCGGAAAAAGGATTTTGCCAGGTACGATAGAAGCGATATTTGATTTTACAAACTCATTGGGATGTTCTCCGTATAAATTAGGAGATTGTAAAAATTTATCATTCCAGAAAATATTGTTCATTTTTAGTTTTTGCCCAAATAACTCCAAAAATTTTCATGAGTTCAGTAATAAAAGGTACTTTTTCGGATTAAAATCATGAATAAATGTAACATTCGTCACATTTTTTTGTGGTGCTTGTGATTACTTTTGAATTGTAATAATAAAACAGTTAATATTTCAGACTCTGAGTTTTGGGTAATTGGAAATTGGCTTTTATTATTTCCGAATAAGTTAATTGGAATTCTAAGTTGGTCAAAAAAAAGTAAGCTTGGGAAAAAGGTGAAAATCCCTCCAAGCCGAAAACAAAGATAATTAGTTGTGGTTTATGGGAGTATCGAAAGAGGGCAATCATGTGGATTGTCCTTTTTCTTTTAAATGAAAAAAGCTAGAATATGGAATTGGAGAAATACATCAAAATCATCGGGGATTCCTACTATGGTTATTGGAATTACCTCATCAGCGAAATGTTTTACCCTTCCTGGCACAATTACTTTTGGTGGTTATTGGGACTATCGGTAGGGGTTTGGCTATTGGAAATTTTTCGTCCCTGGAGGGAAAATCAATCAGTCTTCAGAAAGGATTTTTGGCTGGACGGATTTTATATGTTTTTCAACTATTTCCTGTTCTCCCTGATTGCCTACAATGCCATTTCCAATGTTGCGGTAGAAGCATTCAATGACTTCTTGGGATTATTCGGGATTGAAAATATGGTGGCCTTACATATAGAAACCTGGCCAAGATGGTCCCAATTTTTGCTGCTATTCTTGGTTGCGGATTTTATTCAATGGAATGTCCACAGAGTATTGCATAGGGTTCCGATCCTTTGGGAGTTTCATAAAGTCCATCATTCTGTTGAAGAAATGGGTTTTGCGGCACATTTGAGATTCCATTGGATGGAAACAATCCTGTACAAATCAGCCATGTATATCCCTTTGGCCATGATTGGGTTTGGATTAGAGGATTTTTTTATCGTGCATATTTTCACAACAGCCATTGGCCATCTGAACCATGCCAACCTAAGAATCACGTATGGTCCACTGAAATATATTTTCAACAATCCCATCATGCATTTATGGCATCATGTGAAAGTTTTGCCCAAAGACAGGCCTTACGGAGTCAATTACGGCATCACCCTCAGTGTTTGGGATTACCTTTTTAGTACCAATTATATTCCCCATGAAGGCAGAGATGAACCATTGGGTTTTGAAGGAATGGAAGAGTTTCCCAAGACTTTCTTCCAGCAGATCACTTACCCATTTATAAAGAAAAAGCAACATGAAAGCAACCATCAATAATTGGCGATTTGTCATTATCCTCAGCCTGACGTTGGGTTTGGCCCCATTTGTCCCTGAGCCACATATATGGGGCAAGATCAAATGGATAGCAGGTGGTGCCAAAGGGATGGCTGCTTTAGATTGGTTTGATTTTTTATACCATGCCATTCCTTGGGCATTGTTGATCAGACTTTCCATCCTCCAACTGACCGGTAAGCTCCCAAAACCGGTAGAGAATCGAACAGAAGCAAAGAATCCTATGTGATTTTGGTTACGGTTTGGCAATATTTCTGACCATAACTTTGTAATCATAATAAAACGAAAAAAACATGTTTGATTTCTTTAGAACTAAACCAAAAAAATATACAGACCTATTTTGTGAAGATTTCCAAAAAGGTATGACTGCCAAAGATGCTGTTATCCTTGATGTAAGGACAGCAGGAGAGTTTCACTCCGGAAAATTGAAAAGCGCAAGGAACATTGACATGATGAGTCCAAACTTTATGTCCCAAATCCAAAATCTTCCCAAGGATAAAAAGTATTATATCTACTGCCGAAGTGGAAACAGGAGCGGACAGGCTTGTGAAATCATGAGTGAAATGGGATTTGAACACACTTATAATATGGCCGGAGGAATTATCAGATGGCCTTACGAAATCGTTTAAAATATTGATTGGGTTGAATGGTGTTAAAGTCCATCGGCAGGCAACTGACCGATGGATTTTTTTTTCCTTCAATCTGTCATTGCTCTTCCCATCCATTTTTGTTGACTGAGAATCCGAGTTTTTCCAAGCCTGATGAGATTTCGGGAGCCTGCATGAAGAGCTTCCAACCCAAGCCTGTGCGGTAATTTTCGATCATGCCTACTATTGGTCCTTGGTCAATTGCAAGATATCTTTTTGGGAAAAATTCATGTTCCAGACTCATGGCATCATAGAAACCATATCTTCCAAAAACCTTGTCACCGTAGTTGAAATATAGGTTTTTCAAGACTTTCATAGATTCTTCATAGGAATAAGGAATGGAAGAAAGTGCCGCAGTCGGAGAAATAACCCCCGTATCATTTCCCGGATGGTGGGCATTATAGCCATTGATAGAGTAGGAGGCAGTCAATCCCCAAAGATCTTCTCCATATCCTTTAAAGTTTCCTGGATTTGCTATACACCAAGCCCGATTGATCAGGGTTTGGTTTTGGTTTTCCTGCCAATAATCGGCATACTCATCATTCAATCCCCTTGGATCCAAGCCCATGTAAGAGTAATGGGCCCAAAACAAAGGACCTCCCATTTTTTCTGCATAATTGTGTCTGAGCTGTAAAGGAAATCCGAATGCTTCTACTGGGTTTTTGATACTTCCGGACCGTGCCCATCCTTCATGGTATGCAGCAGAGTCAATGGAAAAAGTAGGGGAAGCTGCCGCCAGGACATAGGTGATCAGACATTCATTGTATCCTTCCAAGGGGAAATTCATTTCCCAGCCAAAGTTGGGGGACCAATGCCAATACAATTTGTTTTCCCCGTTTTTGGTATGAAAATTCCATTGCATCTCTTCCCAAAGTTTGTTGATTCTTTGTGATAATGCTTTCTCGTCGTCACTCCCGTTTCGGTAATATTCCCTTACCGCTAGGAGTCCCTGCATCAGGAATGCGGATTCCACCAAGTCTGCGCCATCGTCTTTTGGGGAAAAAGGTTTGGTTTTGCCTGTTTGGCCATCGATCCAATGTGCCCATATACCGTGGTATCGGTCAGCTTTTTCCAAAAAAGTGACCATTTTTTCAAAGTGTGCTAGTCCCTGTTCTTTGCTTATCCAACCTCTTTCAATTCCTGCGATTAATCCAAAAATCCCAAATCCCGTTCCACCTGTGGTGACAATATGGGCATCATTTTCAGGGTATTCGCCATCGATATGAATCCTTTCAGGCGCCATGCCGGAGGTAGGTTCTGCACCGTAATAAAAATACCTAAAGGTGTAAAATTGAACCATGTCCAATAATTCTTCCTCATTCATTTCACGGGTTTGGGTGCTTATCTGAGCGATTTCCTTCTTCCCATTGTTGGTGACTGCTTCAATTTTATAGTCTATTGGCTTTCTTCCATCTTCCTTATTCATCCAAAAATCCATCAGCAACGTGTCCGAAGTTTCTGCCCTTTGGGCAAATTCGCTTCCTTCGGTTCTGGCAAAAATCAAATAAGAATTTGCTCCTTCAATTTTTGGCCATTGGAGTTCAATGTGGCTGTCATATGGAAAAACAAGGATTTCAACCTCTTTTTGATTGCAAGAATAGAAACCAGATAAAGCAAGCAGGCAGCTGATAAAAATATGTCGGATTTTCATGGGTTCATTGGTTTTAAGTAGATTCGCTCCATTGCATTTTTTTTGATTCTATCGTATCCGAAAGGTATATTGACAACCTCGTCTGCCGCCCAAATAGGAAATAGATTTCTATAAAATGGACTATTTGGATTCCCAGATTGTCCGGGAGTATTGATGCCAATGGTTTTTTCCCAATCGCCGGTATCGACTACAATCCTGAATGAAGCACCTGAAGTATTTTTGTCTCCATAGGCATTTGCACCGGGGGTAAAACTGTAGCCTCCTCTCGCCACCGGACCTGCATCCAATTTTTCCTTCCATTCATCCGACAAGGCCGGGCTCAAAGGATGAGTGATGTAGGCGTGTTTGTAGGAAGTCTGACCGTATTGCCAGTTGTTACTGTTTTTTCCAAGTTTTGACTCGAGTTCCTGAATTGCCAACTCAAAGCAATTTACGAGAAACTTATCCCTTTCAATATCAGCATTCCTTGAAAATAAGTGGTCAGGATGCTCTATCCAACTTATCACACGGGTCATCTGTATACTGCCCACCAAATCCATCACCTCTTTGGGAACTGATATTTCCTTTATTTTTTCTCTGATTTTTCTTTCCCACATGACATAAATTCCTGCGGGAATAGAGTTCTTTTCCAACTTATAATCCCAATCTAATAGCATACCCCTCAATTTCCCAGCTTCATTTTTCTCGAAAACAAGATCCTTTAAGTAGGGTACCAAGGTTCTTGCAGGAAGCGACAGGTAGTCATTTTGAAGCTTTCCCATTTCTTCAACAGAAAAATTGGTTCCTTTTCCGAGAACTTCTCTGACCCGGTCACCGCGAAACGAGTCAGACCATTCATAACCTAGGGCATTTTTGTGTGGATAGTCCGCCGGAGTTACGTTTTCATTGGCGGTGGCTATAAAACCATTTTCAGGGTTATAATCATGTGGTCTCTCCGAAATGGGTAAGTAGCCGTCCCATTCCTTACTGCCATCTCCCAACGTCACAACCAGACCTGAAAAACCATTTCTGACCGGAGTGATTCCTGTTGCCTGCCAACCGATATTCCCTTCCCTGTCTGCCCAAATCATATTTTCGGCGGGAATGTGGTTGTAAGTACAAGCATCCCGAAACTCCTCCCAAGTAGTCGATTGGTCCATTCTCAGGCTTGCCAAATAGGGTGCACCTCCTTTTTCTAACCAAGCACATTGCACTGCCACTGCTTTTTTCAGATCCAGGTCTACGAATGTCACCGGACCATGGATAGTATAGAAATGTTTCACAACAGCATCGGATTTCCCTTTTACTTTGATAGTGTCGGTAATTACTTCCATCTCATGCCATTTTCCTTTATGGAAATATAGTTGCGGGTTTTCGGGATGAATGTCATAGATGCGCATGTCCTCGTTATCTGTTTCGAAAATCGTCAGACCCCAAGCTCCAAATTGGTTATGACCTATCGATACTCCGGGAATCACAGGTTCTCCGGCGCCCACCACATCCCAACCGGGCGCATGAAGGTGAACCATATACCTAAGAGAAGGAACTGCGATCAGTCTATGGGGGTCATTTGCCATGATGGGATAACCACTTTCAGTTAATTTGCCACTGACTACCCAATTGTTGCTTCCTATGGAGAATTTCTCAGTCTCGAGGGTTTCCTGAATATCTGTTTCATATTCCAGTAATTGGGTCATGAATTTTTCGGGATTGTTTCGGGCTTCCGGGATGATGTATTCAGGATAATAGGTCAGGCTTTTGCGAAAAGCATTGTAGGGAGCAAGAATATCCTTGAACAGTAATTCCTTCGGGATAGACTTGTCAAGATCCAAAATGGGTTCATTGGGGTGGAAATAGTGGATTTCTTTTGTTTTTTCAGCGCCGATTAGACTTACTATCCTGCTAAAATTCAGTTCATCCCTGACGTTTTCGAGCAGTCCTTGATGGCGGGAAATGACTACTTCCCAAGTCCATAATTCAGGCAAAATGCCCAAAAGCCTGAATTCGAAAGGAAGGTTTTCCGGCGATTGGAGGGCTTCTGCAATGTAGGCGTTGACTCCTTCCACAAAGGAATCAATGATCAATTCACCCCTTGGATGGTAATGGGCCAATTCGGATTTTTTATCTCCTCGAAATTTGAAAAGCCTGACTCCTTTATCCCGATCCAATTCTTTTTCCCCGAAGATTTCTGCCATGGTTCCCGTGGCCTGCCTTCTCCAGATTTCAAACTGGAATAAGCGGTCCTTGGCAGCCATGTAGCCTTGGGTGAAAAAAAGGTCATGCTCGTTTTTGGCAAAAATATGGTTGATCCCGCTACTGTCCCGAAATACTTCGACTTCCCCGTGCAGATTTTTTATGCTGAGTTGTTGTGAAAAAGAATTTTGGTTTATTACTATGAAGAGGAGAAGTATAAATAAGATGTTTGGTTGTTTTTGGAGTTTTCTCATTGTTCTTAATTTCTTGCCTGATACAAATAAATGGTCAGGGAGTTTTAATGTCATTTTTAAGTTCTGAAAATATTTTGAATCCAATAAGAAAATTGGATAAACGGTCGAAACCATTCATCTTTATTTTTCAAATTGCCACCATAACCAAAAACCTTCAACCATGAGAAACTTAATGATTTTGGCTTTTTCGCTGCTGTTGTTTGCAGCTTGCCAAGCTCCCCAAAAAGAAGAGAAAATTATTGAAAAAGTAATCGAAAAAGAAATAGTGACTATGGACAAAGCACTGCGACATGTTGTTTTATTTAAGTTCAAAGATGGTACCGCTGAGGAGGATATTCAGAAAGTGGTAGATGCCTTCACCGCACTTCCATCAAAGATTGATGTCATCAAGTCAATCGAATGGGGAACCAATAACAGTCCTGAAGGATTGGATCAAGGCTTTACGCATTGCTTTTTTCTAACTTTTGCCTCTGAAGCAGACAGAGACATTTACCTTCCACATCCTGACCATAAGGCTTTTGGTGCAGTATTGGGGCCACATTTGGACAAAGTATTGGTAGTGGATTATTGGACTAAATAGTCAGAATGTAGAAAAATAAAAACTCCAACAGGTTCATTTCTGTTGGAGTTTTTTATTTGATTTTTTTGGAAAATTTAGATTCTCAGGTCAGTTTTTATTCATGGGCAACTCGGTATTGACCTCGCCCCTTCCGCCTATTTCGATGATTTCATAGACTACAACTTCGCTTGCGCCTCTCCAAGGTAATGAATTGAGGTATTCCTTATAACGCAATTCTACAAATTTTCCACCTGCACGCTCAAGCTGCTCAACAAGAGCTTCATTCTGAACACTGAATCTAAACTCGTTGCTTTGAAGGGCACCGGCAGTAGGACTTTGGAAACCTTCCTGAACGATACGGCCTTCCCAGGTTTTGAAGACGTATCCTTTTTTCTCAAAATAATTGAGCGTGCCGCCTTTGACACCTTCACTGAACACAAAGTAATACCTCCAATAGAATACTCCTGCAAGGATAATGATGAGGGCAAAAATGCCGATTTTTACGAATTTGTTCATGTTGGTTGGTTTTTAGATGCTTTAAACAATTACAGAAATTGTGCAATTTAAACTATAAATCTGAAAACCAATTTCTCATAAATGCTTCAATTAAACAACAATTTGTTTTGGCATTTATTTTTACATCATCCAAAGCCAAAAATCATTAATCCCTGAGCATAGAAAGGTGATCTCTAGGTGTAGACTCTGCCTATACCTTTTTATTTAGTAGAATTTGCAATTCATTTTACCAAGAATTACCTTTCGTTTGCTTGGTTGGTAGATTAGTCCAATTGCAAATTGGTAGGGATAGAAGGGTTGAATTACAAATTCATACCAGTCGCAGCATCAGGCATTAAACTACACCTAGTTGGGGTCGAAAGAATGATACTTAAATCTGGCCTAGACGAGCCCACTATATTCTTGATGCCCAAATAAAAAAAACTCAATTCTGGCGTCAAATTCGCGGTAGATCAATCTAAAAAGACTAAAGGTTATGAACAAGATAATTGGAATTATTATGTTAGTGGGAGTTTACTTTTTGGCTAAGGATGTTCTAAAAAAGGTCAAACCAGAAGATAAAAGAGAAGGTATAAAGATCGAAAAAATTAGAACTGCAGGAGGAACTATTATGTTGGCATTTTTAGCGCTGCTGCACCTATTTACTAAAGAGCCCTTTTGCGAATATTACCCTTCTTTTTGTGATCGGTTTCCAGGCTTCTGTGAGAATTTTCCCTATTTGTGCCGATGATTGTCCCATTCTGGGAGTAGAGTGGCTTAATCTCTAAGGGTAGGCAAATTCCATCCAGTCGAAGCATCAGAGGTTTGACTACTTCAAGGGTGGGCAGGAAATCAAATAGCTGACGGAATATTTAATTATAAAGAAACCAACAAACGATGAAATACACACTAATCATACTTTTGATTTTTCATGTGAATGCGGCATTCTCTCAGAAGGTTTCCACCTTAGATGAAGCAACACAATTTTTTATTTCTCTGCTAATGTTGCATGAACTAAACCCGATTGAGACATATGAGTCTCAAAAAATTAATGAAATCCTGAAAAATTCAGCCAAACAATATTTAGAAAATGAAAGCGCAGTCAATGAAGAAAAAGAGAAGATTTTATTAACTCTCTATGAGAACGGAAGGTCTGAATATGATGATTCAATTGATGAAAGAAGAATGAGAACAAGACGAGCAATATGCTTTATAGCACTGGCTTTCCAATCAGATCCATCTTGCAGGGATATTTTTGTCGAGTTTGCAAAATTTTCATTATCCTCGTGCGATCAATTTTCCGAAGACAAATTGCTGGCAGAGGAGAAGCTGGGAATACAATTGGTTGAATTGTTGTTTAAATTCGAGAACAATCAGCTTCAAAGACAGGATGTAACTAGTGTTGAAGAATTTCTAAGGGCTAACTCAACCAACTTAGCTTCAGATGTGAAACATAGAACATCATTATTTTTGGAGTATTTTATTGACAATTTAGCTAGGCATTAATTCGCTTCCCAGTTAGGGAATCCCACATTTTAGTAGAATTCTTAATTGAAACACTAGTGGGGAAGATCCGCCGCGGCGGACCGAGCCGGCGATGGCACTGTGTGTGGGAGGATTAAAATTTCTTGTCCCGATAATTATCGGGATGGTTACTTTTTGTGGCAAGACAAAAAGTGACTTGAGAAGGAAACGTAAAGAAAATCCTTTGGAAAAGATATTGAATTGAATTCTCAACCTTCCCCCTTTGGGCTAGAAAGGCGTAGCCACTAGGAGTAGATTGTATCTACTCCCTTCCATCAACCATAAAATGCTTTGAGTAGAGGGGAAGTTATAACAAAGGCTAACAATTTGGAAGCTTTTGGTTTATTCAGGTATATTTTTTAGGAGCTCGTCAAGTTCTTTATCGGAAAGGGTTTCTTTATCAGATTTATCATAAATAGAGAGAAGGAAAACAGTCTCTTCTGCAATGACAATATTTGTTATAACCCTTGAACCCCCACTTTTACCTTTGCCTTTTGAGGATATTGAAAGACGTATTTTATAGCAATTTCTACCCAAAGAAGTTCCTTGAACAGGATTTTCTTCCAAGCTTTCAAAAAGTATTGCTAAATCTGTTTTTAAAGAAGGATATTTCTTTGCCAACTTTTTCAACTCTTTCCTAAAAGTAGGAACAGCAATAATATTATAGCTCATCTAATAACTGCTTTGCGGGTATGCCTTTCAGTTTGCCTTCTCTTACTAGTTTGAGTTCTTCCACTGCTTCTTTAATCTCTTCCATGAGTAAAGCCTTCTCGTCAGATATTGTTGTGGCTTTTACATACGATAAGCCTTTAAGCACTTCGAGTAAGGGTTTGGCCTTATCGTCTTTTATGTCTAATAAAACTTTCATATTTCAAATTTTGAAGGATTGACACTCATTGCCTTGTTCGTTTTTGTTTTGAACGTCTGCCGGCAAGAATTGCTTCAAAGTTACATAATAAGCCGAGATACTCAATTGAATTGAATTCTCAACCTTACCTGTTTTTGGTGTAAACACAATTCCAATCTTGACCTTTTTGCTCCCAATCCCGATATTAACCGGGACCAACAGACTCTATTTTTCAATACCCCGGGCGGCGGTGCATGGGGATTTGTTGAAATATAGAAATCAGAGAACCACCTTGTAGGGAGCGATTATTATTTCGCTCCGCCTCGGCGGACTATTTGTAGAAGATGAGTTAGAATTTAAAATATGGAATGACTGAGGAATTCGGAATTTTTTACTCTAGAATAAAACTTAAAATGAAACACCCACAGGGAGGAAGAATTCTCCCTCCTTTGTGCTGGTTATTTTTAATCGACTACCCAAAGCCAATCTTTGTAACCTTCTTTTTCCATGTCCTTTTTTGGGATGAATTTCATGGCAGCTGAATTCATACAATACCGAAGTTTGGTAGGCTCAGGTCCGTCATTGAATACGTGCCCAAGATGGGAATCACCGAGTTTGCTCCTCACTTCCACACGCATCATTCCGTAGGCGGTATCGGTCGGTTTGCCGATGACGCGGGCATCGATCGGTTTGGTGAAACTCGGCCAACCTGAATAGGACTCATATTTATCCGAAGAACTGAACAAAGGAACTCCCGAAACAATGCAGACATAGATTCCTTCTTCTTTGTTTTCATTGTAATCGTTGGTAAAAGCCCGCTCAGTTTCTTCATGCATGGTGACTTGGTATTGAAGTTCTGTGAGTCTTTTCCTTAACTCTGAGTCAGAAGGTTTTTTGTATTTGTCTTCCAATTTTACGGGCCAATGTTTTGCAATAAATGCATCCCTTCCCGAACCTGTTCTGTAAGCATAATATTCTGTCGGGTTCTTCTTATAATAATCCTGATGGTAATCTTCCGCAGGATAGAAGTTAGTAAACTTGATCAAAGGAGTGACTATGGGTTTATCAAATTTACCTGATTGGGAAAGCTTTTGAAGGGAAGCTTCTGCAGCCGCTTTTTGGATTTTGTCATGGTAAAATACCGCAGATGTGTATTGAAATCCCCTATCATAAAAGGAACCACCTTCGTCCGTAGGGTCAAACTGTTGCCAGAAAATTTCCAATATCTCCGAATAACTGATGATATCAGGGTTGTAAGTAACTTGTACAGATTCTCTGTGGGTTGTTTTTCCTCCTGATACATCCGAATAGGTTGGATTTTTTTCTTTGCCACCGGCATAGCCGGAAACCACAGATACAATACCGTCAACTCCCTCAAAAGGAGCTTCTATACACCAAAAGCATCCACCTGCAAAAGTGGCCAAAGCTGTAGGTCCATCATAAATTTCTTCAGGAACATCGGAATTTTCACTTTTTTGTTTTCCATTTTCTGCCTGTGAGCAGGAAAACACCAAAAGACTGAAAGTAGGTATTAATACCAGATAAAGGATTTTTTTTGAAAAGGCCATGATCTTATTGACTGTTTTGACTATTGAATTTGAATGGGGCATGATTTTAGATAATTGACATTCTTAGGATTCTGTAAATGTCTATGGAGACGATTGAATGACGGACATTTTATGGACATTCAAATTATACAAGAATCCGGAAGATATACGTTTACTAACAGCAAATCAGATGAATGTGTTTGCAAAGATTAACAATTGCTCAAAAAAGAATTGTCAGATATGCGTCAACCATGACATCATTTGCAGAAAATATATTTCAATTCACATAAACCAACTATTATGAAAACTACATTGAAAGCCAGCGTAATCATGTTTGTCTTGATGGTATTTTGCCACTCAGGGTATTCTCAAACCGGTGGAGGGTTTGGGATCAAAGGAGGAATGAATTACAATTCAAACGGACAGTATTTTAAGGATGCTGAGGCGATTTGGGGATCTCCAAAAAATAACCTTGGTTACCATTTGGGATTATTTGGGAAGGTAAATGCAGGACCTGTTTTTCTCAGACCGGAACTCAATTATACCAATTTAAAATCAGAAATCAATTCAGTCCAACTTCAAACCCAAAGACTTGATGCTCCGGTTTTGGTAGGAATCAATCTTCTCGGGCCTCTGGTTTCGGTATTTGCAGGGCCTTCTTTGCATTACTACATAGAAGACGAGTTGCGGGACTTCGAATATGACAAATTCAATGCAGGGTATCAATTTGGAATCGGACTCAATCTTGGGAATGTCGGATTGGATCTCAGGTATGAAAGAGTTCTAAACGGGCAAACCGTAGACATTGATAATGTCTTCACAGGAGATGGTGATTTCAGATACCAACAATTGATGCTCGGTCTGTCATTTAAATTTTAATTACTCCAAAATCCATTTGTTAAATCCCCTAGCCTCTAGGGGATTTTTTTATTTGTTTAAACCTTATTTTCTATATCTTGGTCTTATCTCAAACCATTAAGGCCCATGAAACCACTTTTACCCACAATTCTTTTTTCAGCGATGGTTATTGTTTTTGCCTCCTGCCAAACTGAAGAGGAAAAATTTGTCACCGAAAAGCCGGAGGATAGCCGCTTTACCAAAATCGCCTTGGTGGAAAAACTGGATGAACCCATGGAATTGGAAGTTCTCAGTGATGGCAGGGTAATTTTTATTGAAAGAAAAGGCAAAGTAAAAATGTATGAGCCATCAAATGGCGCCACCAAAGAAATAGGCTTTCTTGATGTTTTTTATGAAAGCGAGGATGGATTGTTAGGTTTGGCCAAAGATCCTGGATTTGATAAAAATCAGTGGATCTACCTTTATTATTCGCCTTCAGGTTCAATCAGTATCAACCGCCTGTCGAGATTTACGCTTGTAAATGACATGATTGATATAGCTTCAGAAAAAATCATGTTGGAGAACCCGCATTATAGAGGTTGTTGCCATAGCGGTGGATCCCTTGAATTTGATAGTAAAGGAAATCTTTTTCTTTCTCTTGGAGATGATACTACCCCTTTTGAATCTGACAATTACAATCCCATTGATGAACGAAAAGGAAGACCTGAAAATGTGGATGCGCAGAGAAGTTCCGGCAATAGCAATGACCTGCGTGGAGGTATTTTGAGAATCACACCTCAACCTGACGGTACTTACACCATTCCCGAAGGCAATCTTTTTCCCGTTGGAACTCCGGATACCCGTCCAGAGATTTATGTCAAAGGAAATAGAAACCCATTCAGAATCTCGGTAGATCAAAAAAACGGGAATTTGTATTGGGGAGAAGTTGGACCTGATGCATCTAATGATAGCCTTCAAAGGGGGCCAAGAGGTTACGATGAAGTCAATCAAGCCAAGAAAGCAGGATTCTTTGGTTGGCCTTATCTTATCGCCAATAACAAACCTTACTGGTATTACGACTTTGAAAAACAGGAGAGTATTTTTGAATATGATCCCAATGCACCGGTCAACAATTCTCCAAACAATACCGGAGTCAAGCAACTTCCACCTGCCCAACCGGCATTTATCTGGTATCCCTATGCTGATTCTGAGGATTTTCCACAATTGGGTTCAGGAGGTCGAAATGCCATGGCAGGACCGGTTTATTACCACGATATGTTTCCAAAAACTGAAGTGAAATTTCCAAAATACTACCATGGTAAACTGTTTATCTATGACTGGATGCGGAATTGGATCTTTACTGTCACAATGGATGAGAATTCCGATTTGGATTCCATGGAAAGATTTCTTCCCAATGTAGTTTTTGATAAGCCGGTGGACATGCAGTTTGGGCCTGATGGTGCACTTTATGTGCTTGAATATGGCACGTATTGGTCTGCTCAAAACGATGATTCAGGATTGTACAAAATAGAATTCAGTGCCGGAAACAGAAAACCTATAGCGAAAGCTTCTGTTGAAAAAAACCAAGGTGCAGCGCCCTTTACCGTTCAATTCTCGAGTGAAGGAAGCATGGATTTTGATAAGGAGGATAGTTTGTTGGTATATGAATGGGATTTTGAAGGAACAGGCAAAGTGCAGTCCCGTGACCCTAATCCATCATTTACCTTTGAAAAAACAGGGATATTCAAGCCGATTTTAACTGTCCGTGATGGTGATGGCAAAACTGATACTTATCAATTGGAAGTAACAGTTGGCAATGATCCTCCTCTAATTTCGGTAAAAATGGACCATAACCAATCGTTTTATTGGGGAAATCCATCGATTGATTACAAAGTAATGGTTACGGATAAAGAGGATGGAGAAATCCAAGAGGAAAAGATCTTGGTAACTTGGGATTATTTAGAAAATGGTTTCGATAGGGTTGAGGCCGCAGAAGGGCATCAAATAAAATTACCTTCAGCTACTTTGATGGGACAAAACCTTACCGTAAAGAGTGGCTGCAACGCCTGTCATGGTATCGATAACCCATCCATAGGACCAAGTTATGTTTCGGTGGCGGTCAAATATGAAAGTGATCAGGAAGGGAAAAATTACTTGATTCAAAAAATCACAAATGGTGGGGGCGGAGTATGGGGTGAGCGCCAAATGCCAAGCCACTCCCATCTTCCAAAAGGAGACATTGAAGCGATGGTAGATTATGTGCTTTCCCTATCTCCAAATAAGCAATCAAGTCCCAAAAACCGAATTGCGGCTCAGGGTAGTTTAAAACTAGACCAACATTCCAAAACGAATCAAAACGGGACGTATTTATTGACAGTGAGCTATCAGGATAATGGTTCAAAAGGGATTTCGCCAATTTTGAGAAGGGATCAGATAGTGCTGAGAAATCCGATGCTTCAGGCTGCTGATGCTGATTATTTCAAAGGAACTGCAAAAGCCAATTGGGAGGATTCAAAATTGGTCAAGTTTACAGAAAATCTTTCCTATATCGGATTCAGTGGAATTGACCTTAGTGAGGTAAAAAATTTGGTTCTTTCTCTTGATCCGAATAAGAAATCAGGGTGGTTTGAGGTGAGAGTCGGTAATGTAGATGGGAAATTAATTGGGAAAACTCCGGTTCTCAGCGAAGAAAACAGGCCAAAAAACAAACAGAATAAATGGTTTGATTATAGTCTGCAAATAGAAGAAACGAATGGAAGGGAAGATCTGTACATTATTTTCAAGACCGAAACAGGCGTAGATATTTGGGGGTCATTTCTGATGAACACAGTCAGTTTCACATCAGATTGAAAAATTAGAAAAGAAGCTGTTTGAAAAGTAAGTAAACAATAAAACCGGCTTGCGGCCGGTTTTATTGTTTTAAAGTTCCTCTTGTCCTTCTTCCATTTCCCCGGACTTAGGTCTGTCTTGGGCTTTGTAAGGGATGAAACCTTCTCTTTTGAACTTATATGGTTCAGCACGTTGGTTAGGAGCGTGGTTTGCAAGGTCTAGCATACCAAATCCTTTGTGGGTGAAAGCACCCAAGCCGCACTTAAACACGAAGTCTTGTACCTCTGGAGCGGCATACAAAGTAAAGGGAAGTGTATACCCTCGTACCTCATATTTCACATCCATGTCGTAAACGGAGTAGATTCTGGCAAATTTCTTTTGCTGCTCTCTCAGCTTATTAACATAATTCATGTCAGGTACAACTTGGAATTTGTAAAAAGATTCCATTTGTTCTTGGTTGTACCATCCTGATCTTTCCATCCTAGTAAGGGTAGATTCATACAAAAGATCAGAAAATTCATCTGTATCCGGGTTGATAAATCTTTTCCCTGATTCATCATTGAAAGCAGGAGTCAACAATACCAAAGGAGAAATACAAACAAATTTGTTTGATACCTCTAATGTTGGTTCTGTTTCCTGTTCAGTGTACTCAGGGGAAAGGATTAGGTTTCCTAACTCAATTTTAGGAGTTTCGAATACCTGCTCCAGCAAATAGTCCATAAATTCTTCATTGGGTGATGAAAGCACTAGAGTGACTAAGCTCGAGTAGTAGTGAAGTCCGCTTCGACTAACTTTGGTCTGACCTTTTAGACCAGAGAAATTGAAGTAATTGTAGTTAAAAAACTCCTCCCTTCCACCTTTGACAATCAATCCCTTCAGGAATTGGGCCAAGATGTACTGGTGGTGAAAGGGTAAGTAAGCCCCTTTGTTTTTTAACGAAAATATTAATCTTATTCTCACGGTTTTAATAAAAATAGAAATGAAACAATAATTTAAATTTTGCTTTTATTTGATATTCACACTAATCACGGTTCTTGCAAAAGTACAAATTAATTTTACAAATTTTGTTATACATTGAATCTAAAATGCATGATATCCCCGTCCTGAACTACATATTCTTTGCCCTCAATCGATATTTTTCCATTTTCCCTGCATCCTGCTTCTGATTTATACATTTCGTAGTCCGAAAGTTTGATTACTTCAGCTTTTATAAACCCTCTTTCAAAATCAGTATGGATGACACCGGCAGCTTGAGGGGCTTTCCATCCTTTTTTGATGGTCCATGCCCGGACTTCTTGGACACCTGCAGTAAAATATGTGATCAGGTCAAGTAATTTGTACGCTCCTGAGATCAATTTGTTTAAACCGCTTTCGTCTAAACCATATTCGCCCAAGAACATTGATTTTTCTTCTGCATCATCCAATTCAGCGATTTGGGACTCAATGGCGGCACAAAGAATGATGACATCAGCATATTCTTCCTTTACTTTTTCTCTTAATTGATCCACATATTTATTGCCGGTCAACAAACTTTTTTCATCTACATTGGCAACATAGAGTACAGGCTTGATGGTCAAAAGATGAAGGTCTCTTACAGCTTCGAATTCTTCTTTGTCAATTGAAACCGCTCTTGCATTTTTTCCGGCTTCGAGTTCAGATTTGAATGTTTGGAGGACTTCAAGGTCTTTTCTTGCCCTTGCATCTCCGGATTTTGCTATTTTTTCAATCCTTGCTATTTTTTTATCTATTGATTCCAAATCCTTGAGCTGCAATTCAGTGTCAATGACTTCCTTGTCAAATTCCGGATCCACACCACCTGCCACATGGACAATGTTTTCGTCATCAAAGCATCTGATCACATGGATGACAGCATCCACTTCTCTGATATTGGCCAGGAATTTATTTCCCAAGCCTTCACCTTTACTTGCGCCTTTGACCAAGCCTGCAATGTCCACAAACTCGATGACTGTGGGAACGACACGATTTGGTTTGACAAGTTTTTCCAAAATGGTCAATCTTGCATCAGGAACAGTCACTACCCCGACATTGGGTTCTATTGTACAAAAAGGAAAATTAGCAGCTTCAGCTTTAGCAGAAGAAAGTGCATTGAATAAGGTTGATTTTCCAACGTTGGGTAAGCCAACGATGCCACATTGTAAAGCCATTAATATTTTTTTTACATTTTAAAGATTCGGTATTCTCGGTAACCTCTATAAAATTCCAATACAGATACCCTGAATATGGTATAAACCGGTATTGCAAAGATCATCCCAAGGATACCGGCGATTTTCGCACCGGCAAAGATAATCACAAAAATTTCAAGCGGATGTGCTTTTACAGATTTGGAGAAAATCAATGGCTGCAAAATGATGTTATCTGTTAATTGAACAACTCCAAATACGGAAAGAATTTTAACAACCATAAAGGTAATCTCGTTTGAATTTTCAAAACTTCCAGTCGAAAGTCCGACGATTACCCCAAATGTGGCACCCAAGATCGGACCTGCATATGGAATCAAATTGGCCACAGCAGCAAACATAGCTATAGTCAATGCATAATCAATTTCCATCAATGTAAGCCCAATTGCTGCCAGGGAAAAAATGCAGGTGATCTGTATCAAAAGCGCTACAAGGTAATTGGAAAGCAATCTTTCAACCTTATTGAAGGTGGAAACAGATAATTCAAAATAAGGATTGGGAATCAAATCCATGATATTCCTTCTCAAAAGTCCATTTTCTAGCAATAGGAAAAAAGAAATGAAACCAACCGCCATGATTCCTACCAAAAATGAACTTGTGGTATTGACAATGGTATTGACTATCCCTTGATAATTAATTGATCCAAAACTTGAAATCAGTGTCTCCCGCACCTGCAAAATCAAAAATCCCGGATCACTTTTTACAATTTCATATTTGATCAATAAATCCTCAACTTTTCCAACAGGATTTTGGATTTGTTCATATAGGTAATCAAGGTCGTAGGATGAAATGACTTTTATTTGGGCACTTATCAAGGGAATGAAAAGTAAGCTTATCAGAAAAATCAATGTTAGGACCATCCCAAATGACAATAAAATTGCAAGCCACCTGGGAGTATGCTGTCCGATGACATGAAATGAATTAATCCTATTGGTCAAAGGCCGAAGAATGGCCGCTAAAACCAATGCAAAAATGAAATAGAAAGTGATGTTTGAAAAATACCAGCCAACAACGCCTAAAAGGGCTATAAAAAATAAAATGATAAAAACAGGCTTTTTCATATGTAGACGAAAGATAGGAAAAAGAAACAACCACTAGGGCATCTGCAATTATGGAATAATGCAACCGATTTTAAATCCCACTAAAGTTGATTCTTTTTCCTTTTAATAAAAAAGTTGGGACTATTCCCACTTTAACTCGTCATCTAATTCGGTTTCGGATTCCTCGACATCATATTGTGAGAAATCAACCTCAGGCATCAAATCATGCTTGACATGGTCTACGGCATTTTGCAAAGCTTCAATGAACTTCCCGAAATCTTCTTTGTAGAGAAAAATTTTATGCTTTTCAAAAACAAAGTTATCACCCTGCATTCTTCTTTTACTTTCAGTAATCGTAAGGTAATAGTCGTTTGACTTTGTTGACTTTACATCAAAAAAGTAAGTTCTCTTACCTGCTTTTACTCTTTTTGAGAAGATTTCTTCTCTGTCATTTCCTCTGTGATCTTCCACTTGTCAAAGTTTTTGTTTGATTAAGCTGTTATTTTGAGGACAAGTTAAATCAATTCAAAAATCATATTCAAGGGATTATCTAGATTTTTTTAACAGAACCCTACCATTATCTGATTATTTAGGCAGTTTCAGGTGATTCTTTGCTTCGAAATTAAATTGCCAGGGTTTATCAAGATGGCTTTGGCCGCCCAGTAATGAAAAGTTGTAGCGATTTATTTGAATATTTCTTCCGGGAAGTTGATAAACTTTGAGTATTTCTTGAACAAAAAAAGAGGGAATCTCCCTCTTTTATTCACCATGCATGAAAAGTTTTTTAGACATCAGATCTTCCTCTGATTCTCTGTGATCCGGATCGTCTACACAACAATCTACCGGGCAAACTGCAGCACATTGAGGTTCTTCATGAAATCCTGTGCATTCTGTACATTTTTCAGTGACTATATAGTAAAACTCATCTGATACGGGTTCTTG
Source organism: Aquiflexum gelatinilyticum (assembly GCF_024813435.1). NCBI lineage: Bacteria > Pseudomonadati > Bacteroidota > Cytophagia > Cytophagales > Cyclobacteriaceae > Aquiflexum > Aquiflexum gelatinilyticum. Next base: position 714,899 of record NZ_JANAEZ010000001.1, on the reverse strand, counting down.
CTTTTCATTGGCATCTACTACAGTCCCATCGGAAAGTGTGACTTCCTTTAACTTGGTACCGCCTGCCCAAGTCCATTCAATTCCACCTTCGTAAATGGCAGTATTAGGACATTCTGGTTCGCATGCACCGCAATTGATGCATTCATCGGTTATCATTATAGCCATAATCCTTATTTTTTGTTGCCCAAAATTAACAATCAAATAACCAATCCTGCAATAAAAAGTTGTTATGCTAAGTAATTTATTTTCAATCCGGCCAAAATCATTTTTATAATGAATTGGATATCTTTGCCAAAATTACCAAAAACAATGACCCTCGAGGAGAGAATTGACGCATTTGCAAGGCTGGGAGATTTTATCGAAAAAATTTCATCAGAGGAATTATCCGATTTATACAGAAGGGTAGAAAACAACAACAATTGGTTTACTCCTGAGCAGGTAAAAAATTCGCTTGACGCTCTTTTGCTTTTTCTAAATAAAGAAAAATTAGCGGATTGGCTTTTTAAATATGACCTGTCTGAAGTAAGAAATCCCAAATCTGTAGGAATTCTTATGGCTGGAAATATACCTGCAGTTGGGTTTCATGACATGATGTGTGTCCTTTTAAGCGGACATCGTGCAAATGTCAAAACAAGTTCTTCGGATCAAATACTGATAAATTGGTTAATTAATAAGCTAATTTCAATTGAACCAAGATTTGGACAATTTATTCTTGTAGAAGAAATGCTTAAGAATAAAGATGCTTACATCGCCACAGGTAGTGATAATTCTGCTAGATATTTTGATTATTACTTTGGAAAATATCCCAATATCATCAGAAAAAACAGGATATCTGTAGGAATCTTGGATGGAAGTGAGACAAAGGAGGAATTTCTTGAATTGGCCAAAGATGTCTTCCAATATTATGGCTTGGGATGTAGGAATGTTTCCAAAATCTTTGTTCCCAACCGGGAAATTCTTATCTCATTCTTGGATTCAATTGAGGATTTTAGAGAAGTTGCAAGCAACCATAAATACTTTCATAATTATGAGTATAACAAGTCCATTTTGCTGGTTAACAGAGAAATGCACCTAGATAATGGATTTCTAATACTTCAAGAAAGCAAAGGACTTGTTTCTCCTATTTCGGTTCTTTTTTATGAAGTTTATGAGAGTCAAAATGATCTCAATGAGTTGATTTTTTCTGTAAATGACAAAATTCAATGCATTGTGTCCAACAACGGTTGGTTTCAAGGTAGTCTACCGTTTGGCAAAGCCCAATGTCCTGCTTTGGATGAATATGCCGATGGGATTGATACCATGGCGTTTTTGAAAAATCTATGAATTTTCATTTTTGGGGAGGCTGAAGCTGAATTCACTTCCTTTTCCATGTTGGCTTTGAATTTTTAATTCCCCTCCGTTTTTTATGACATAATCATGCACCAATAGCATCCCAAGACCTGTTCCTGATTCTTTGTCTTTTCCGATCGTAGTAAACGATTCACGGTTTCTAAGTTTTTGCAGATTTTCTTCTGAAATACCAAGACCTGTGTCTTTGATTTTTACTGTGACATTATCCTCATTTTCTTTTAGAAAAACAGTTAACAAATCACCTTTGCCTGAAAATTTTATAGCATTACTGATAAGATTTCTAATAGCCAAATCAATCATGTTTTTATCAGCATATACCTGAAGGTTACCATATTTTTGAAGTGAAAGTGTGATCCCCTTTTCTTGGGTCTTTTTCTCAAAAAGAGAAACCTGTTGGTCCACTAATTTGTCAAGTTCAAAAATCCTTTTTTCTAAAAATTCCCCTTTCAGTTGACTGCTTGTCCATGCAAGCAAGTTTTCCAAAAGAATGGAAACTGAATCCATGTTTTTATTGATTTCGGGAAGAATGTCTAAAAATTCCTTTTGACTGATGACACCTTCAAATGAAAGCTTGATCAATTCTCTGATTCCGAAAATTGGACCTTTTAAGTCGTGAGAGATGATTGTGAAAAGTTTGTCCTTAAGCGAATTTAAATTTTTGAGTTCTTCAGCTTGGTTTTTTATTTGGTTTTGGATTGATTTTTTTTGGGTGATGTCCTCAAAAATAATCATCATTCCCAATGAATTCCCTTTTTTATCGTTTATAGGCACATATTCTACGGAAAGGTCTTTTTGCCCGGAAGTTAAACTCAAAGAAGATTCTATGCTGATCTTTTTTTGCTCATTCAGCTGGATTTCAAATTGAGAATCTTTTCCAAAAATATCTTCAAGCCTTTTTCCAATAAAATTTGAAACGGGACGCTCGAGAATTTTTGTCATGAAGGGATTGAAATCTATGATTCGGGAATTAGGATCTAATACAAGTATTCCTTTGCTGATTACTTCAAAAACCTTGTCCCTTGCAATCGGTTTTATACTGAAAAGATCAAATCTGATCAGGCCTATCCCGACAAAAATATACATGATCAAGAAAGCATAAGGTGTAAGGTCTATGTGGCCGAAAGGTCTAAATCCAAGCAGATAAAAAATATTGAAAGCCCATGGGAAAAGACCGGCCAAGAGTAAAAGGTTGTTTTGTTTCTTGAAAACCGGATCTGCATTTTTGAATTTGTAAAGCAGAATAATTATTCCAAAGAAAAGAGAGATATAAAAAAAGGAAAGATGTATGAAATACCATGGTCCCGGCTGTATAGCTAACAATGGAAAAGGACCAGAATTATCCACCATTACATTCCTGTAGTGCAAATGATGAAAAGAATTGGTAAAGACCATGAAGTAGGTAATTACCGGTATTCCAAAAACCAGTAGAGCAAACTTTGTGTGGGTATACCTTTCCAATCCGGTATATTTCAGACAAAACCAAAGCCAAGCCCCCGGAGCCAAAGCAATCCCTATATATTCGATTTTTATCCAAAAAAGCATGGTTTCGAGGTTTTTGCTTGATAATTCAAAACCATATGCAAGCGCCCAAATGGACACAAACAGCATCGTAAAAGCAAACCACCTCACAGAATCCCCCAACCTGTAAATGATTACAGTTGAAATTGCTGCTACAATGATTCCCGAAAACAGGAGGCTAACAGAAAAAATATTTAATTCCAAAATTATTTGGATTTGATTTTACTAGAAATGTAAACATTTTTAGAACCAAAGGACAGGACTTTTTCAAACCTAATTTTAGATTTATTATTATCGGGCAAGATATTTAGTTAGGTATGTTTGGCAATTTTTTGACAAAATGCATTTATCCAAATACTAAAAAGGAATTTTTTAAATCAAATGCAAAACCTCATTCTTTGATTTATTCTCATTAGGAGATAGAATTTATATAAAAAATTTGATAAACGGGAAAGAGATTTTGTCAAAAACTTAAAAACTCAACAACGAACAAAGTTTACCACCGTAAGTATGGTAACGCTTGGATAGTAGACAGGCCAAAACCTAATTCAGAAGGCACCCGGTGTTTCGAATCTTTTTGGCTAAATAAAAAGAACAGCTTACATGAAAACACTTCCAATTTTGCCCTGTTTTTTTATCTTTGCGAACGATTCAAATAACCTTTTCAACATTTAAATACAATTCCCAATGGCATTTGATATAGAAATGATCAAGGCGGTCTACTCCAAATTTCCTTCAAGGATAGAAGCTGCCAGGAAAGCAGTAGGAAAACCACTTACCTTGACCGAAAAAATATTATATGCACACTTGACTTTGGGCGAAGCAAATTCGTCTTTTGAAAGGGGTGTGTCATACGTCGATTTCAACCCTGATAGGGTAGCCATGCAGGATGCAACTGCTCAAATGGCACTTTTGCAGTTTATGCAAGCAGGGAGAGATAAGGTTGCTGTCCCCTCCACGGTACACTGTGACCACTTGATCCAAGCAGAAATCGGAGCTTTGGCCGACTTAAAAAAAGCAAACGACAAGAATAAAGAGGTATATGACTTTCTTTCTTCTGTTTCCAATAAATATGGTATAGGATTTTGGAAACCTGGAGCAGGAATTATACACCAAGTGGTTTTGGAAAATTATGCTTTTCCCGGTGGAATGATGATCGGAACTGATTCACATACTCCGAATGCAGGTGGTCTTGGGATGATCGCAATAGGGGTAGGTGGTGCAGATGCCTGCGATGTCATGGCCGGATTGCCTTGGGAGTTGAAGTTTCCGAAGTTGATTGGAGTGAAATTGACTGGAAGACTTTCAGGTTGGACTTCAGCCAAAGATGTTATCCTTAAGGTAGCGGGTATTCTTACAGTAAAAGGTGGAACAGGTGCAGTAGTAGAATATTTTGGAGATGGTGCAAGGTCGCTTTCTGCAACTGGAAAAGGTACAATCTGTAACATGGGAGCTGAAATCGGTGCTACGACTTCAATTTTTGGTTATGATGAAAAATCAGAAGCATATTTGAGAGGTACCGAAAGAGGCGATATTGCTGATATGGCAAATACCATTAAGGCTCACTTAACAGGCGACCAAGAGGTGTATGCCAATCCTGAGAAATATTTTGATCAAGTGATTGAAATTAACCTTTCTGAACTTGAGCCTCATGTCAATGGACCATTTACTCCGGATTTGGCTTGGCCAATTTCAAAATTTGCGGCAGCTGTAAGAGAAAATGGATGGCCTTCCAAATTAGAGGTTGGTTTGATTGGTTCATGTACCAATTCCTCTTATGAGGATATTTCTAGAGCAGCTTCATTAGCCCAACAAGCAGTAGATAAAAAACTAAAAGCCAAATCTGAGTACACCATAACTCCGGGTTCGGAACAGGTTAGATTTACAGTTGAGAGAGATGGATTCCTAGGTATATTTGAAAATATGGGTGGAGTAGTTTTGGCTAATGCTTGTGGGCCATGTATCGGTCAGTGGGCAAGACATGGTGCTGAGAAGCAAGAAAAAAACTCCATTATAACCTCTTTTAACAGAAATTTTGCTAAAAGAGCGGATGGCAACCCAAATACACATTCATTTGTAGCTTCTCCTGAAATAGTAACTGCATTGGCCATTGCAGGTGACTTGACTTTCAATCCAATGACAGATTCACTCGTCAATGAAGAAGGAAATTCAGTCAAATTGGAAGAGCCAAGCGGACTTGAATTACCTACCAAAGGTTTTGCGGTAGAGGATGCAGGTTATCAAGCTCCTGCAAAAGACGGTTCAAAAGTAAGTGTCCTTGTAGATCCAAAATCTGAAAGATTACAGTTGCTCGAACCATTCAAAGCATGGGAAGGAACTGACCTGAAAGGTTTAAAGCTTTTGATCAAAGCGAAAGGAAAATGTACCACTGACCACATTTCCATGGCCGGACCTTGGCTTAGATTTAGAGGTCATTTAGACAATATATCTAACAACATGCTTATAGGTGCAGTCAATGCTTTCAACCTAGAGACAAACAAAGTTAAAAATCAACTTACCGGAAAGCATGGTGAGGTTCCGGCCGTACAGCGTCATTACAAGAAGCATGGGATTGGCTCAATAGTAGTAGGAGATGAGAATTATGGAGAAGGATCTTCAAGAGAGCATGCTGCCATGGAACCAAGGTTCTTGGGTGTTAGGGCAATTTTGGTTAAATCATTTGCCCGTATTCATGAAACTAACCTCAAAAAACAGGGAATGTTGGCCTTGACATTTGCCAATCCATCTGATTATGATTTAATCCAAGAGGATGATGCGATCGATATTGTAGGTTTGGCTGATTTTCAGCCTGGTGTTCCATTGACAGTTGTGTTAAATCATTCTGATGGAACCAAAAATGAAATTGAAGTCAATCATACATATAATGAAGGTCAGATTGGTTGGTTTGTTGCAGGATCTGCATTGAATTTGATTAAGGAAGAAATTTGATCTCAAAAAATTAAAATAAAATAAGGCTGTAGATTCAATTCTACAGCCTTTTTATTTGTCAAAATTTCCTCAAAAATCAAGGCAAATAAATGCTTGAAACAAATCAAGTAAAGCAGTAAATTTTCTGGTCTATTTGTTTTTAAATTGAGGAGGTAGAAAAATGGGATTTTTTGTAAATTCATGTTTGATTCTGTAAATGTCAATCTAAGAATTTCCAAGTAATGCAACCGACGGTTATGTTGTAATTAATTATTCTAAGCTTAGCAATTGAATATTGATGCTATGAAATATCGATTATAGATGGCTAGTAGAGCTTTTAGCCTCTGAATGTTACAAGATCCTTGATTTGGTTTGTTCCGAAAATATTTGTTACTGATGTAAACAACATTTTTTTATATATTTAATTACAATTTACTTGTGTCAAAAAACAATTTAATGTATGTTTACAGCATGAGTTCCAAAAGAGCTTAACACCCATTACAAAGAAAAATTATTTAAGTTTCCAGCGCATTGTTTCTCATGAAGGAAAGAGGTATAAACAATACATTCAAGAAGATTATATACGAATCCTCGGAGATGGTTTTCTTGGCTGATGATACTTACCCTTACAATATTTTTTATACCAATGAAGCATTTGATAAAACAATTGGAGAAAAATTAGAGGACAATACTTTGGTCGGTTTGGGATTGGACATCAACTCTTACATTTTCAGTGAGGAAATGATCATCAATTTTCTAGATCAAGAATTTGTATTCAATATAGAATTGCCTCAGGAAAATGGGTCAAATTATTTTCTTTTTTACAAAGGAAAAGAAATGAGGGCTCAAGGAATGCCTACTAAAAAGCAGACAGGATTATTTTTCAAAAACGTTCAAGACCTTATTGGGATTGGCCAAGAAAATTTTCTGACATGGATAAGCAATTCAGTAAAAGACATTCTTGGATATTCTCCTGCTGAAATGACCAACGTAGAATTATGTCAATTTTTTCATCCCGAAGATTTACCAAAGGTTCATCAACTGGTATTGGCCGGTAAAAATGAAATCACAAATAGTCATTTTGAAGCGAGAATGCTTTCATCGCGTGGAGATTATAAATGGATAGACTGGAATGTCAATTTTGTTGCGGGTGAATTTTATGCAGTAGGAAGGGATATCACCGAGGAAAAACTTGCCCAAGAAAAAAATGATTGGAAAAATGAATTGACCAATTTAGGTGAAATTGTTTCTAAATCAGGTGTTTGGGAGATAGCTATACCTGAAAACAATGTAATTTTAAGTGATGGACTTTATGCGATTTTTGAGACTGAAAAGGGGCGAAACTTTAATATAGATCAAATTATTACTTTTTTCTTACCGGAATTCCGGTCTGTTTTTCAAAAATCATTAACCGAATTAATGGCAATTGGAAAGGATTTTGACTTAAAACTCAAGATAAAAACCAATTCATCAACTGAAAAGTGGGTAAGAATTATCGGTAAGGGGCAGTTCAAAGAAAATTCCGTTTCCAAAGTATTTGGCACAATAAGAGATATTTCTGATGAAAATGACTTATTAACAGAACTTGGGCTATATAAGGAAATGTTTGAACATTCACCTGAATCAATTTTGATATCCAACATTTCTGGAGAGATTATTTTTACAAACCAAGAAGCCAATAAAAAGCTGGGTATTGTTCCAAAATCGGGATATTCCTTTAAAATTGGAGATTTTGAAACCAAGTTTAGTGTAGAGGCTGATTGGGAGAGTCATATTCACCAATTGACAAATGAAAATAACCTCATTTATAAAACCCAATATACCAATCTGGACAAAACAGAAATTCACATGGAGGTGAACTCCTGTCTTGTGGAAATCAACCAAATAAAATATATTCTTTCATTTGCAAGAGATATCACTGAGAGGGTAGGTTTAGAAAAAACACTCCAAGAGTCTTCTGAATTTTTACTTCATTTGACAGAACAGGTTCCGGGAGCTCTATATCAGTTTGTTCTTGATAAAGAAGGACAGATGAAATTCTCTTACCTGAGTCCGGGCATCAAAGAGTTGCTTGGTATAAAGGAAGGTGAATTGAAGGATTTCAGCGATATCAGTCTTGCTATCAACAAAGTTCATTCGGAAGATATTGCTCTTGTCCTGACATCGACAGTTACTTCAGCAAGGACCTTAAAGCCATGGAATTGTCAATTTAGAGTAAGGGAAAAAACCGATGGTCAATTCAAATGGGTATATGGTGCAGCTAAACCAGAGCAATTGGAAAGTGGAGATGTGGTTTGGTACGGTTATCTGACAGACATCACCGATCAGAAAAAATTTGAAGAAAATCTAAAAAGTGCCCGTGAACAGGCAGAAAGAGCAAGTCAGATCAAATCGGAATTTTTATCGATGATCAGCCATGAATTGAGAACTCCACTCAATGCAATATCTGGTTCCGTATATACCCTACTTCAGGATGACCACACTTCCCATCAGGCCTCAGCATTGAATACGATCAATTTTGCGGTCGATAACTTAATCATTATGATCAATGATCTACTTGATTATCAAAAAATCGAAGCTGGGAAACTTACCTTAGAAAACAACCCGATGAATTTGAAAGAGGTTGTCAATCAGGTGGTCAAAGGTCTTGAATTCCATGCAAAAGATAGTAGAAATAAGCTTGTTTTGAACATTCAGGAAGAATTGAATCAAGATGTCAAAGGTGACAAAGTAAGGCTTGCCCAGGTTTTAAATAATCTGGTGACTAATGCCCTAAAATTCACCAATAATGGAGAAGTCGAGATAAATGTAAGGCTCAGTGAAAATTCTGAAGAAAAAATTAAAGCATATTTTTCTGTAAAAGATACAGGAATAGGAATTGCCAAAGAACATCAGTCCAGAATTTTCAATCAGTTTGATCAAATCCAACATTCATTCAGCAAGAAATATGGTGGTACTGGTTTGGGGCTTTCCATCACCAAAAGATTGCTTGAACAGATGGATAGTCAGATAGGGCTTGAATCGGAATTAGGTTTGGGATCTACTTTCTTCTTTGAAATTGTTTTTGAAAAAACCAAAAAACAGTTAATTCCAATACAACAGAAGGAAAACGTTTCCTTATTGCCTTTCAGTAAAATCAAATTATTGATGGCTGAAGACAATGATGTAAACGCTCTTGTGCTCGGGAAAATCATCAAAAAATGGGGCATTGATTATGATAGGGTAAATAATGGTCAAGAAGCTGTGGATGCTGTCAAAAATGAAAAATATGACTGTGTTTTAATGGATATTCAAATGCCTGTCATGGATGGTTTTGAAGCAACCAAAATCATTAAAACTATTTCCAATATTCCAGTTCTTGCACTTTCAGCCGCAGCCAAACAGGATTTAATTGAAAAAATTGACCAAAGTGGATTTACGGGGTATGTTTCAAAGCCTATCGATGCCTCTGAATTATTGAAGAAAATAAAAGAGGTCTTAAATCAATCTTGATTACATTTTGCAATATATTCTTTGACCATTTCCATGTCAGGATCTTTTTTATTTACCTCATCAAAATAAGTTAAAGCCAATTCTTTTTGACCTTTATAAAAATAGTAAATCCCTTTATTTCTAATGGCATACAGGTTTTTGGGATTTTGCTTCAAACTGTAATTGATGTCTTCTAGCCCTTTTTCATATTCCCCCAAATATATATGATACAGTCCACGGTTATTAAAATAAAAAGCTTCTTTTGGATTTAAGCTGATAGCTTTTTCTATCCATACCATTGCCTTTTCAAAATCTTTTGATTCAAAAGAAAGCATAGCCCTGAGGTTATAAATGTTTGGTTCTTGGGGATTTAGTTTTTCTGCTCGATCCAGAGCAAAATAGGAAGCATCAAATTCTTTTAAATAATAATGGAGTGTGGCTTTGTTGATCAAGACTTCATAATTTTCGGGTTGCAGTTCAAGTGATTTCTCGAATTCCTCAAGTGCAGCATCGTAATTTTTCATTTTTTCCAATATCAAACCAGTTAAAAAATGACCTTTCCAACTTTTTGGAATAAATGAGAGAAGATTTTTACTGTCTTCCAAAGCTTTATAATATTCACCATTATCCATAAGGCTTACTCCACGCTGAAAAAGGGCCAAAGAGTCGCCGGGATTTTTCTCTAGTATTGCCGAAAAATCATTGATTGCCTCATCAAACTTGTTGAGCTGTTGAAAAACCAAAGCTCTGTTATACAAAGCGTCTTTGTATTCAGGGTCAATCAATAGTGCTTCTGAATAGAAATCGATGGCAGTTTGAAGGTCATTTTCCTTCAGTTTTTCATTCCCTTTAAGTAGAAACCTTCCTTTTTTGGTTTCTACATTATCACATGAAAACGCTAGCAACGTCCCCAAAAGAAAGATGGTGGTTATTTTGAGTTTATTCTTTAATGGATTCAATGTTGTTTTTTTCTTCGCCCAATAATAAAGCATAAGGTTTTGTTGCATCAGTAAGTTCAAATATTTCCCTTAAAACCGCCAAAGAAGGTATAATAAGAATCATTCCGACTACACCCCAAATTGATGCACCCACCAAAAGACCCAAAAAAGTAGCAAATGCATTCAGGTTGACATTTCCACCTACAATTTTTGGGGTTAAGAAATTTGCTTCGATTGTCTGGATCAATTGGAAGCTCACAACTATAGCAATTGGGTAAAATAGGCCATCTTTGGTTAAGAATGCAAAGACAACAGGTAAAATCAAAGCAATAAAGGGTCCCAAGTAAGGAACGATATTAAGTACCGCTGCAAATACCCCGAAAAAAATCGCATGCTTGATTCCTAGTCCAAGTAACACTGACGTGTTTAAGATGGCCAAAATCACCATTACTTTTAATACGCCAACTACATAACTCTGAACAACTTTTCTCAAAATTAGTATTTCCTTTTTCACTTTTTCCTTATCGTGTCTTGGGAAGAGCCCTGCTAGGAACAAAGTGAGGTGGTCACGATAAAGAAGGAAAAAGAAGCTGAAAACAGGTAACAAAATTACTATAGACAATGACCCAATCGTTCCGAACACAAATTCAGCTAAACTTGAACCATGGGATTGTATCCAATCTATCAAATAATGTTTGTCTATTCCATTTCCAATTCCGGATTCTATTTGAAAATTCTCCAAAATATACTTGTCAATCTGAGTAAGGTAAACATTAAGCTTTTCCCTTACATTTCCAATGTCTTTACTGAAAGAACCAATTTGAAAAACGATAAAAACCATTAGCCCTAAAAACAAAATCAAGCCCGATAACAATGAAATGACGGTACTAAATACCCTGGAGATCTTTTTTGTTTCAAAAAAATCTGACATCGGTGTAAGTAGAATGGATATCAGTCCCGCTAAAAACAAGGGCACTAAGAGACTTTTTCCAATTATCAAGATAAAAACTATAACTACTATCAACAGCAAAACTGCAAGTGCCTTAAGGTAGGGCGGTAAATTTATATTGCTTTGGCTCATAAAATATTATAAATGAAATAATTAAAAGATTTAAATAAAGCATATGGCAGTTTCTTTTCATGAAATTCTATCAAATCAATTATGAAAATGAAAACCGATTAAATTTAATTCTATTTTTAACAGTTCAAAAACATTGAAGTGGAAAGAGAAAAGACTATTTGGATCAGGATTTCGTTTATTGTCAGTTTTGTACTCTTGATAATTAAATTTTATTCCTATTACATTACCAATTCTACTGCGATTCTTACCGATGCTTTGGAGAGCATTGTAAATGTAGTGGCGGCAGGATTTGCAACATATAGCATTTATCTTAGTTCGAAACCAAGGGATGAGAATCATCCATATGGACATGGAAAAATTGAATTTTTTAGCGCAGGTGTTGAAGGAACCCTAATTATATTAGCAGGCCTATTTATTATTTATCAATCGATTTATAGCATTTTTTTTCCAAGTACTTTAGACAATTTGTTTGAAGGTATTTTACTGATTACGATTTCCGGTACAGTAAATGGAGTTTTGGGTTTGATTCTTCAGAGAAGAGGAAAAAGCCTCAATAGCATAACTTTGGAGGCAAGTGGCAAGCATCTAATGACAGATACTTTGACAAGCTTTTTATTGATATTGGGGGTTTTGGTTATCTTAGTGACAGGTTATCAGTTTTTGGATTCGATAATTGCTGTGGTCTTTTCTTTATACATATTGTATTCGGGATATGGCTTGGTAAGAAAATCTGTGGCAGGATTAATGGATGAGTTGGATCCAACGGTAATTGACTCTACGGTGAAAACAATCAATCAAAAACGAAAGCCAAGTTGGATAGATATTCACAATATGAGAGTGCAGCAATATGGTGGGGATAGACATATTGATTTGCATCTGACATTGCCTTACTATTATGACCTTAAACAAGTGCATGATGAAGTTGAGGAGCTAGAACATGCTTTGGAGGATGCCTGGCCAGGAATCATGGAAGTGTTTGTTCATGCTGACCCTTGTATTCCGGATAAATGCTGCCATTATTGTCAAATCAAAGATTGTCAAGTTAGAAAAATCCCAATTGACACAAAAATTGAATGGACTTCTTTGAATATGTCTAAAAATCAAAAGCACTACCATGACATAATCAAACAATAAAATTCTAAAACGTAAAAAAAAATAAAATATTTTATCTCTATTTTCAAGATTACAATTAACTTAGTATATTCAACAAAAAAAAAGCTATGAACGAGGACAAACAATTTCGGGTACTGTTAGCGGTAACTTCCGTCGTATGGTTAATTCTAGTTGGAGTTCTAATCATAATCTAACGAGATATTAAGGTTTTAAGCTGTACCTACTCATACAGCGAATGCTTTTCAAATGGATTAAGGAGTTTAAAAAGGGATATGTATAAACATATCCTTTTTTTATTTTTTTATTTTGGCGATTTCTGTTTCGTTTTAATTCCCCTATACTTATTTTTAAAATACTTAATCAAAACAAATTTTATATAAACATAATCGGTATGAAGAGAATATTACTTGGATTATTTGGGCTAATAATTTGGTTTCCAATTCTAGCTCAAGAACCATCACATGAAGCATTTATTGTAAAGCAATTGGATGCAAATACTGAAAGGTTTTCCAAAGCAGCCAGGGAGATTTGGGAAAATCCCGAATTGGGGTTTTTGGAAGTTACTAGCTCAAAGGTTTTGATCGACGAATTAAAAGCTTCAGGTTTTAACGTTGAGGTTGGTGTTGCAGGAATGCCTACGGCTTTTGTTGCAACATATGATAAGGGCGGTCCTGTCATTGGTTTTTTGGCTGAATATGATGCACTCCCCGGATTGTCTCAGGATGCAGTTCCCTACAGGTCAGTCATTGTGGAGGGAGGTAATGGGCACGGATGTGGTCACAATCTTTTCGGGACCGCAGTAGTTGCTTCAGGTGTGGCTTTAAAAGAATGGATTGATGCAAACAATATCAAAGCAACCATTAAAATCTTTGGTACCCCGGCTGAGGAAACTGGAGGAGGGAAAGTCTACATGGCCCGTGATGGCATTTTCAATGGTGTGGATGCTGTCATCAACTGGCATCCGTCCGATAGAAATGCAGCTAACGCCTCTACCTGTAATGCAGTAATCGGTGGCAGATTCAGGTTTTACGGAGAGACAGCCCATGCCGCAGGATCGCCACAAAGAGGAAGATCAGCCCTAGATGCCGTAGAGGCTATGAACATGATGGTAAACATGATGCGTGAGCATGTGGATCAAGAAAGTAGAATCCATTATATTATTTCGAGTGGAGGGTTAGCACCAAATGTTGTTCCTGATTTTGCCGAAGTGAGGTACATGATCCGCCATCCTGATATTACAGAATTGAAAGATATGTGGGCGCGAATCGGAAGAGCTGCCGAAGGTGCAGCAATGGGTACAGGTACAAGGGTTGAAATTGAATTGGCGTCTGGGCTTTATGGCTTACTGCCAAATGAAACTTTGGCAAAGCAGATGCATAAAAACCTGAGCTCACTCGGAGGAGTTGAGTATGATGAGGAAGAAATTAAATGGGCTACAGAAATCCAAAAAACCTTTAACTCCCCCAAAGTACCTTCTTTGGATGTCGCAAAAAAAGTCCAGCCTTATGCACTGAATTTCTTTCCCGCATCCACTGATGTCGGTGATGTAAGTTATGTAGTGCCGACAGTCGGTTTGGGAACAGCTACCTGGGTGCCTGGAACTGCCGCACATACCTGGCAGGCTGTTGCTGCCGACGGAATGAGCATAGGATTTAAGGGAATGATGCTTGCAGCAAAAACCATGGCCTTGACAGGAAAGGACTTGATTTTAAATCCGCTGATCATCCAAGAAGCAAAAAAAGAGTTTGACGAAAGATTGGGAGGTCTGAAATATGAAGCGCTAGTTGGCGACAAAGTGGTTCCTCTTGATTTTAACGTGACTAAGTGACGATAAAAATTTTTTCGAATTTTATCCTAAAACTTTATTTGTATTAAGGTAAATTTTCAAAAAATCCATTAAATATTAAGCCTGCCCTCAATTCAATTGAAGGCAGGCTTTTGCTTATTTAACCAATCCTGCTCTTTTGAGCAAGGCATCAGGTTTTGGTTCTCTTCCCCTAAATCGCTTGTATAGTACTGAGGGATGTTCCTTTCCTCCTGCTGCTAAAATATTTTCTTTAAATGATGTAGCTGTTTCTCGATCGAAAATCCCTTTTTCAAGAAACATTTCGAAAGCATCTGCATCCAATACTTCTGCCCACTTATAGCTGTAATATCCGGCTGCATATCCCCCTTGGAAAATATGGGAAAAGGATGTACTCATCAAAGTGCCTTCCACCTCAGGAAGAAGGGATGTCGGTTTTAGGATTTCTTTTTCAAATGCGAAAATATCTGAAATCAAAGATGGGTCTGTTCCATGATAAGCCATATCAAGTAGGCCAAAACTGATCTGCCTGACTGTCTGATAACCTTGTTGGAAATTGGCTGCGTTTTTTATTTTTTGGATCAACTCAGAAGGTATAATTTCTTCTGTTTCATAATGCTTTGCAAAAAGATCCAAACATTCTTTCTCGTAACTCCAATTTTCAAAAATCTGGGAGGGAAGTTCTACAAAGTCCCAATAAACACTCGTGCCTGTCAGCGATTCATAATTGCCCTTTGCCAGCATGCCATGCAGTGCATGTCCAAATTCATGGAAAAGGGTAGTCACTTCATTGAATGTCAAAAGGGAAGGCTTGGTTTTGGTAGGTTTGGTAAAATTGCAGACTATCGAAACATGAGGTCTTGATTCTTTTCCGTTCACTGTTTTTTGTCCCCTGAAACTAGTCATCCACGCTCCGTTTCTTTTTCCTGCCCTTGGAAAAAAATCAGCGTAAAAAACCGCCACATGATTGCCTTCGGTGTCAATGACTTCATAAGTTGTCACCTCAGGATGGTATTTTGGAATGTTTTGGTTTTCTATGAAATGGATGCCATATAATTTTTCGGCTGTAAGAAATACCCCTTCAATTACATTTTCAAGTTTGAAGTAAGGGCGAAGTAACTCATCGCTGACCTCATATTTTTGATTCTTGAGTTTTTCAGAATAGAAGGAAAAATCCCATTTTTCAATTTTCTCCAGACCATCAAGTTCCTTTGCAAAATTTTCAAGTTCTTTGATTTCTGCAAGTGCTTTCGGTTTGGCCATTTCCAGAAGGTTGTGAAGAAAATCCATCACTTTTGGAGCACTTTTGGCCATTCTCTCTTCCAGGACAAAATCTGAAAATCTTGGATATCCAAGCAGATTTGCCCTTTCATTTTTGAGTCTCAACATATCTTTAATATGCTGTTGGTTGTCCAATTCGTCTCCCTTGCAGGATTTTGTACTTGAAGCAATGAACATTTCTTTTCTCAAATCCCTATTTTCGGAATACATCATAAATGGGATGTAGCTTGGATAGGCTAGTGTAAAGACCCATTTTCCGGGTTTGCCTTTTTCTTCAGCAGTTTGCGATGCAGCCTCTTTGACAGCGTCCGGCAATCCTGCAAGATCTGATTCTTTGGTGATTACCAATTCATATTTGTTTGTTTCGGCTAATACATTTTCACCAAACTTTAAACCTAATTGGGAAAGTTCCCTGTCAATTTCCCTAAGTCTTTCCTTTTGACTTACATCAAGTTTGGCGCCATTTCGAACAAAACTTTTATATGTCTTATCCAGCAAAGTTTTTTGATCTTCACTGAGTGTAAGGTTCTCTTTTTGGTCATAGACCAATTGGATATTGGCAAACAAGGCTTCATCCAACAATATATCATTGCTGTGTGCTGTCAAAAGAGGTGAGATTTCTCTTGCCAAAGCCTGGATTTGATCATTGGTTTCGGCACTGTTGAGGTTGAAAAATATGGAAGATATGACATTCAGTTTTTCACCGGATTGATCCAAAGCAACTATCGTGTTTTCAAAAGTAGGAATCGGGCTATTTTTTATTTCCTGAATTTCCTCTTTTGCTTTTTTTATGGCTTCCTGAATGGCAGGTAGATAATGCTCAGGGTTTATTAAGTCAAATGGTGCGGTTTCAAAGGGAGTATTGAATTTGTCCAATAATGGATTCATAGATTTTTTGGTTTTTGAATTCAAGGAATTAGTAACAGCAAAGGTAATCAAGTTTAAATCCCTGACGGAAGATACAAATCTTAAAAAGTGTCAATAATCAGATGCTGGATATTGTCGAGTAAATTATTTGTACACCAAACTGTAAAACAACAACCATAACAAAAACATCAAAACATAGCTGAAAAGAATCACAAAGGTAGATTCCGCGATTGTTCTTCTGCTTACTGTATGAAATCCAAAGATCAAAAACACAATGTAGATAACTTCGAATAAATTGATTGCCCTCAATGGGTAATGATATTTGGGAGCTACATTTTCGGGGTCAACCAACGAAAAAAGAGAAAGCGGGTAATAATCTCTTATTTCTTCATAGCTGACCGAATCTGATGGTTTGATATACACCAGCATTTTGATCAGTTCAGGGAAAATAAATATAAATTCTGCTACCATCACAAATTGCCATAGCCTGATAAAAGGAGCTTTATAGCCAAAACCAAATGCCCCTAACCAAATCACAAATGAGGTTGCGGTAAATTTCCAGAGTAAAGCAAAAGGAGTCCACAAATAGTTCAGTGCATTGAAAATATGAAAAATCATGAATGACCCTTCAGATTCCAATTTTTCATATCCAGGAATAGACTGCAGAATCAGGTCATTTGTCACATACCGGACCAAGAGATACAAAATGACCAATATCAAAAAAAACAACCTTTTATCGAAATCTAAATTGGCTTCGATACGTTGGGAGATAGGACTTGAAGTCTGTGACATGATTTGAAATAATTATAGCCAAATCTAAATGATTGTTTGGAATTGCATATAATTTTGGAGGAAATTTAGAATAAGAATGCGAAAAGGAAGATTTTCAGCTGTATTGATAGTGATGTTGCTTGCAAACTTAACATATGCGCAAGATCAGCCTTTGGATCAGGTTGGCAAGAGCCAATCTCCCTATTTATTATTGGACAAAGGACTGCAGTTCAGGATCACAGAAAATGTAAACGCCTTATACAATTTTGATTTTGAGACAGCTGAACGCGGTTTTAGGGTCATGCAGTACCAATATCCTGATCATCCGCTACCATATTTTTTGTTGGGATTGAGCACTTGGTGGAAGATTGCACCTGATGTCGAAAATGATAAGTATGATGACCTCTTTATCGAGCAAATGGATGTCGTCATCGATAAGGCGGATGAATTATTGGATAATGATCCAAAAAACAAAGAAGCGGCTTTTTTCTTGGCCGGAGCATATGGATTTCAGGGAAGGCTTTATAGTGAGAGGAAAAGCTGGACCAGGGCAACTTTTGCAGGGAAAAACGCACTCAAATATTTGAACCTGAGCAGGGGAGAGGAAGAACTTGGGCCTGAATTGCTTTTGGGAGATGCTTTGTTCAATTATTTTTCAGTCTGGATTCCTGAGAATTACCCTTTGTTAAAACCTGTGGTGGCCATGTTTCCAAAAGGGAATAAGGCCCTTGGGCTAAAACAATTAGAAGATGTGGCCCAAAACGCGTTTTATGCCAGAATTGAAGCACAATATTTTCTGTTCAGACTTTATGCTTCAGAAGAAAAGCAACCATATAAAGCACTAGCGATAACAGATTATTTACACAGTAAATTTCCTAATAATCCATATTTCCATAGGTCGTATGCCAGGCATCTTTATACTGTAGGAAGAATTACCGAGGCCAAAGAAATGTCAGAGCAGATTCTCCAAAGGATCGATGAAAAGTGGACAGGTTATGAATCAAACAGCGGAAGATATGCGGCATTCTATATTGCCCAATATTATGATAGGATTGGAGACCAAAGAGAAGCAAAGAAGTATTATCTCAAAACCCTTTCCTATGGCGAGGAATCTGAAAGTCAGGAAAGCGGGTACTATCTATATTCATTGATTGCTCTAGGAAAGATGGCAAATCAGGAGAAAAACAAACCTTTGGCAAAGAGCTATTTCAATCAGGTAAAGAAATACGCCAAGCGAAAACACCCCGCCCACAAGGAAGCAAGAGATTATATCAAAAAGAATAAACTTTAATAAAATTTTTCCGTATAGGTTTTATCAAATTCAGGAGATAATTTGAATAACTTCGCTAAGTTGAAAACAATTCAATGCAAATATTCTGAAAAGTTGTTAATTGTTAAACAATATTTTGCAAACAGGGGTTTATTTTGTAATTAATTGTTTTAAAACAATATCAAATTATATTAACTTTGCACAACATAAAATTTTGAAAATTCAAGAATCATGGATAATAGCATCAAAGTGAAATTCGACAAAATAGACCGCAAGATACTAGAGATACTTCAGGCTAATGCCAAAATAACCAATGCCCAACTTTCAAAAGACATCGGTCTTTCACCTGCTCCGACATTGGAAAGGGTTAAGAAATTAGAACAATCAGGAATCATTAAAAGCTACCATGCCAAGTTGGATCCCGAAAAAATCGGACTTGGTGTGAGTACATTTGTTTTGGTAAGCCTTATCGGTCACAACAAAGGAAACATTGATGCTTTCATGAAAGAAATCAATGAAATCCAAGAAGTGATTGAATGTCATCACATCACCGGAACAGGTGACTTTATTCTGAAAATTATTGCAAAAGACATCACCGCATACCAAAAACTGATGCTTGAGAAAGTCAGTGAAATTAAAGAGGTTGATTCTATGCAATCCATGGTGATTCTTTCTACTTTTAAGGACAGTAAAGTTTTGCCTATCCCTGCTTAATATTTATAAAACATAAATCAAAAGGGTGGCCAAAAGTCACCCTTTTTTTATTTAGAGCGATATATGGAAAATCCCTGGAAAACTAAGTCCAAAGCCACAATTTACCAAAATCCATGGATCAAGGTGGAGGAACATCAGGTAGTGATTCCTTCAGGAAAAGACGGGATATACGGTAAAGTAATCTTCAAGAATAAAGCTTTGGCAATTGTTCCTGTAGACAATGATCTCAATACTTGGCTTGTGGGTCAGTTCCGATATACTTTAGATGAATATTCCTGGGAAATCCCTATGGGTGGTGGACTTCTGGAGGTAGATATTCTTGAATCGGCAAAAAGAGAATTGAAAGAGGAAACAGGGCTGTCTGCAAATAAATGGACGCAAATAATGAGAATCCATACTTCCAATTCTGTGACAGATGAGGAAGGTTTTGTTTTTTTAGCCGAAGACCTTGCGCAGGGCGAAACAGAATTTGAAGAAACAGAACAACTCCAAATTATAAAATTACCATTGAAAGAAGCTATTCAGAAAGTAATGGATGGTGAAATCACAGATGCAATTTCTGTGGCAGGTCTTTTGAAAGTTGCAAGAATTCTTAATCTCTGACATGCGATATATTTAAAATGGTCATTTCAAATTTCAAGGATAATTTTTCAAAGACTTTTTACCTAGCCTACCCGGTGATGCTGAGTCAGTTGGGGCAGGTGTTGGTAGGAGTGGCTGACAGCATGATGGTTGGCCGGCTTGGTGCAGTCCCTTTGGCCGCTGCCTCCTTGGCTAACAGTATTTTCTTTGTGGTTTTGATGTTTGGAATAGGGATATCTATGGCAATGACACCATTGGTAGCGATGGCAGATGGGAAAAACAAAGGAAAAAGGATTGCCCGTTTGTTCAACCATGGTTTTACCATCAATATGGTCGGTGGGATAATCCTGTTTTTTTTGATTTTGATGACCTCTCCTTTTCTCAAACATCTTAATCAGCCGGAGGAAGTTGTCATCTTGGCCATCCCATATCTGGCAATCATCACTTTTTCATTACTTCCATTCATGTTTTTTCAAACATTCAAGCAATTTGCCGAAGGCTTATCGCAAACCAAGCAAGCCATGTACATTACAATTTTCTGCAATGGAATCAATGTCTTTCTGAATTGGGTAATGATCTACGGAAATCTTGGTTTTCCTGCCTTGGGATTAAACGGAGCAGGATGGGCTACTTTGATTTCCAGGATTATGATGGGATTGATGATGGCATATTATGTTTGGAATTCGAAGAGATACAGCACGTACAACCTAAGTTTGGGATTTAAAAAATTAAGCTTCCCTATGTTTTCCAAGCTGATCAAAATCGGTGTGCCAACCGGATTTCAGTTTATTTTTGAAGTAGGGGCATTCAGTGCAGCGGCTATCATGATGGGATGGATTGGGGTTACTGCATTGGCGGCACATCAGATTGCCATCAACCTTGCGTCAATCAGTTATATGATGGCTTCAGGGCTTTCTACCGCAGCGATGGTAAGAGTTGGTAATCAGTTGGGTCGAAAGGACATTAAAACTCTCCGGGAAGCTGGATTCACTGCTTTTGTGATGGTTGCCATTTTTATGAGTGTGTCAGCAGTTATCTTCATTTTATTTAGAGAATTTTTGCCTTCTCTCTACATTGATGATGTCTCTGTGATTCAGATGAGTGCTACTTTGTTGGTTATTGCCGGTTTTTTCCAATTATCTGATGGAATTCAGGTAGTTGGACTTGGGGCACTCCGTGGCATGTCTGATGTAAGGGTTCCTACCATTGTGACTTTAATTGCATATTGGGTAATTGGGTTGCCTTTGGGCTATATATTGGCTTTTTCACTTGGAATGCAAGAAATTGGCATATGGGTCGGACTTTTGATAGGACTTACAGTAACAGGAATAATGTTGCTTTATAGATTCCATAAACTCAGCCAAAGGATATTGGACAAGCAGGAAAGCAATATTTCTGTCAAATAGTTTGTCTTTTTATTATTGAGATTTCTTCCTATTTTCCGAAATTAAATTTGGAAACTGACATGAATAAATTCTTGATTGCCCTTGTATTGTTTGTTAGATTCGGCGGAATCCTATTTGCCCAATCACCACATATCTTGAGTCAAAGAGAACAGGCAGCCGTCATCGATCAATGGTTGGAGGAAAGGATACAGACGCTTTTGCCTTCACTGATGGACAGGTCCGAGATAGATATGTGGGTAATCATTTCTAGGGAGTACAATGAAGATCCGGTAATCAAAACTTTTTTGCCTGCAACATGGCATGCTGCAAGAAGAAGGACCATGTTGGTATTATACAAAGCTCCTGGCTCATCGACTGTTGAGACGTTTGCAGTGGCAAGGTATGATGTGGGCAAATCTTTCAAAAAAGCTTGGGATCCAGATACCCAGCCAGACCAATGGATGCGGCTTTCAGAATTGATCGTCGAGAAAAATCCAAAGAAAATCGGATTGAATATCGCCAAGGATTTTGGTCATGCTGATGGACTCAATGTTACAGAAT
Source organism: Aquiflexum gelatinilyticum (assembly GCF_024813435.1). Taxonomy (NCBI): domain Bacteria; kingdom Pseudomonadati; phylum Bacteroidota; class Cytophagia; order Cytophagales; family Cyclobacteriaceae; genus Aquiflexum; species Aquiflexum gelatinilyticum. The sequence goes on along the minus strand of NZ_JANAEZ010000001.1, from coordinate 693,265 downwards.
ATAATACCCTTAAATCCTATTTACCAGAGAATTTTCACAGTAAAATTACTTCCGCACAAAATCTGGCAGTGGGATGGTTAGAGACAAGGACACCTTCCGAAATGGCCACTTATCGCCATCTCCAAACAATTGCCAATGACATCATCGCAGATGGTCTTTCTGAGGAAGTGATTACGCCTGGTGTTACCACAACTGATGATGTGGTATGGTGGTATCGGGAAAAAATAAAGGAACTGAAACTGGATACTTGGTTTCATCCTTCTGTTGATATCCAAAGAGCGGATCCTGCATCTCAGGGGCAATTGAGGTCATTTGCTGTGAAGGCGGACTCGGAAGTCATCATGCCCGGCGATATGCTTCACATTGACTTTGGGATTTCTTACCTGAGGTTAAATACTGACACCCAACAACTCGCTTATGTTCTCAAACTTGGAGAAAATGAGGTACCGCAATATCTCAAAGACGCAATGAAAGTCGGTAATAGACTTCAGGATATACTTACGTCTCAGTTTGTGACAGGACGGACAGGAAATCAAATCCTTAGAGAAACAAGAAAAACAATGAATACGGAGGGGATAAAGGGGAGCATTTACTCGCATCCCCTAGGCATGCACGGACATGCTTCAGGACCTACTATCGGCATGTGGGACAATCAGGGAGATACTCCCGGAGCAGGGGATTATCCATTGTATCCCAACACTGTTTATGCCATTGAATTAAATGCAGTCGTTTTCCTAAAAGAGTGGAATAAGGAGTTAAGGGTTCAGCTAGAGGAAGGAGCTTTTTTTGATGGGGAAAAAGTAACCTACCTAAACGGAAGACAAGTTGAGATCATGCCCATTCCGAGGAAAAACGGTTTTTTGAACAATCCTTAAGATTTACTCAAAAATAGATTTTACCGGTATTTCTTTTTTAATAATCTCTCCAATTTGGGTTAGGATGCCGTAGCTGCAAAGGTAATGTCCTCCGGAATAAAAGAGGATTGCCACTGCATATCTGATTTTATTGGTTGCGTATAGATCAAATCCTGTAAGTGAGGCACTTAGAATAAACATAAAAGCTCCAAAAATCACCAAAACAAAACTACGTCTACTTACAAAAAACCTTCTGTTAATAGCCAATACAAACGTAGAAATGCCGAAGAAAGAGTAAAGTAATCCAGGTAAGAAAAACTCGTTGGTATATTTCAAAACAATGGCGGCATAAATTCCCAATAAAACATAAGTGAGAATTTCAGGCCACCTTTTCAAGAGGGTTGGTTTTATTTTAATTTCAGTGAATTGAGTAGAGTAGATATATAATAATCCATAACAAGTTTGGGCTACTATAAATGTGCATATACCTATAGTTTTAAAAAGGCTTTCTTCAATATCGAGCAACATCAAAAAATCTCCTGAAAATGAAAAAACCGAGGCAACAATCATCAACGGCATCAAGGGATGTGGATGCTTCTTAAATTTTAACCATAGTCCAAAAATAAGGATCGGTAATGTCAATAAATTGAACAAAAAGAAAAAAGCTTTGATGTCCAACATTAGGAATGTCAAAGCTAGGATTACGGTAGAAAAATAAAAGGCGGTAAACTTTTTGTTCCAGACAAACATTCAGAGATTCAATTATTAACCAATCCTAAAAATAATCTTAAAAAACAAAATTAAATACTTTAATTGTAAAATAAATTGTTAAAAAATTTTATAATTTACATTTTACCAATAAATTATATTTTTATATACTATTTCAAAATTTATGGCACTTTTTAAACTTAGGATTAGAATATTATTAGTATTTATTTTTGGACAAGTCTTTCTGCATATTTCTCAAAAAAACCAAAATGCCGAAAGCGGCCACTGAAAATATCCCTGCAATCGAAAAAACCAATGGGAAATTCTCTGATTTGTTGGCGTAGACAAATCCCGAAATTAATGCTCCAACACCTATTCCGGATTCCATTGCAATATACATAGTAGCCAAAGCCCGTCCCCTGAATTTATCCAAAGAAAGATCAATAGTCCATGCCGAAATGGTGGGAGAATTCATTCCTACAGAACAACCAAAAACCACAGCAGCAAAGAGAAACATAGTTTTTGATTCGGAAAAACCTATCAGAAACATAGATAAAGCCATGAAAAAAGTAGCTATCAGCATTACAGGAATTCTTCCAAATTTATCAGAGGCTCTTCCGGCTATGATTCTGATTCCTAAAGAAGAAAGTGTAAATACCGCAAAGAACAACCCTTTGTTAAGAATCCCCAAATGCTCAGAAAAATCAGGGATAATCGTAAGAACAGCTCCGAAAGAAAAAATGGTTAAAAACAAAACGAGAGATGGGGCCAATACCCTTTTTTCGATCAATTCATCACGATTCAATTTCAATAACTTCGGATGGAATTTTTCGGGTTGGGCGACGGTTTCTTTGAGTCTGGACAATATCAAAATGGAAAGTATAGCTGTAAATGCTGAAGTATAAAACAGTGGCTGAATCCCCCAAATTGATCCGATATATCCTCCTGTTGCAGGACCGGCTGCCATTCCCAATGAGCCAAATAAAGATTGGATTCCCATAGCCTCGCCTCGTCTGTTGAAGGGTACGATGTCTGCCACGTAAGCAGAAGTGCCAGTAGGAGTGAACCCTGTAGAGAATCCATGCATAAATCTCAAGAAAAGAAATCCTGCCACTGAGGTGACAATAGGATAAGCCAAACTTGCGATGATGCAGACTACGGCGCCAAAAACCATTACCGGTATCCGGCCGATTTTATCTGCCAACTTACCGCTAAATGGACGAGAAAGTCCCGCTGAAAGTGTGAATAAGGCAATAATCAATCCTTTGTAATCCTCACCGCCCAAAGAACTCAGGTAGGAGGGGAGCTCAGGGATGATCATATTGAAACTTGAAAAAAACAAAAACGAACTCAGGCAGAGGAGAAAATAATCCAACGTAAAGAATGGAGGCAAAAATCTCATGAAGGAGTTCGGTTAGAAATAAAACAATCCTGATCCAGAACAAGTCTGAATCAGGATTTTGTAATCAAAAAGATCAATCTTGGTTGGCTTCTTCTTCGCTTTGGGCAAGCAAAAAAGCCTTTATGAATTCATTGATATTGCCATCCAAAACACTTTGTGTATCTGAAGTTTCATATCCCGTTCTGGCATCTTTTACCAGTTTGTAAGGATGAAGGACGTAGTTTCTGATTTGTGAACCAAAGTCAATCCTCAATTTTCCGGATTCAACTTTCGCCCTCTCGGCATTCCTTTTTTCCATTTCCATTTGGTAAAGTCTAGACTTCAACATCTGCATGGCTTTTTCCCTGTTGGCTAGCTGTGAACGCTCAATCTGACAGACAACCACGATGCCCGTAGGCTTGTGGGTAAGCTGAACTTTGGTTTCGACCTTGTTTACATTTTGTCCACCTGCTCCACCTGAACGTGATGTATGAAGCTCCACATCTGCCGGATTGATGTCAATCTCGATAGTATCATCAACTTCAGGATAGGCATATACAGAGGCAAATGAAGTATGTCTTCTTCCATTGCTATCGAAAGGCGAAATTCTTACCAAACGGTGAACGCCTATCTCAGATTTTAAGAAACCGTAAGCCAATGGACCCTCAAATTCCAAGGTACAGGATTTGATTCCAGCGACTTCACCTTCCTGCAAATCCACCTCACGAACTTTGTAACCATTTTTTTCACCCCACATGATGTACATTCTCATCAAAATGGAGGCCCAATCGTTACTTTCTGTTCCGCCTGCACCGGGATTGATTTCAAGTACGGCATTGAGTTGGTCTTCCTCGCTGCAGAGCATTTTTTTGAGTTCAAGGTCTTCCACCTCTCCCAAAACTTTTTTGTATTCGGACTTCATTTCCTCTTCAGAAACTTCGTCCATAGAATAAAAATCAAAGAGAACTTCCAGATCCTGAAGGCTGGTTTCTACTTTTTCGTATGGAGCAGTCCATCCTTTTTTGGACTGGATTTGCTTCATGGTCTTCTCCGCTTCATCAGAATCATTCCAGAAACCGGGCTGTGACGAAACAGCCTCCAAATCTTCTATTTCTGCTTTCTTCTTATCGTAGTCAAAGATACCTCCTCAAAGCCGAAACGCGGGCTCTCAAGTCTTTCAACTGGTCTGATGTCATAATTTATTTAGTTTTTGAGGTGCAAAAGTCGTAAAAAATCCCCGCTTTACCTATTCCTTTTCAATCTCCATATAGAATTACAATTTGGATTTTGTTATCCCCTTTGTGGCGGAATTCTTTGTACTTCAGTTTTGAAATAACATATCCCCCTGCCAAAAGCCCTGCGGATAAAGCCCAAGACTGTTCTAATCGTGACAGGTCCCTTTCCTGATACAAACTATTAACAGTGTTTACCAAAAGAAAAACCACTCCTGCACCCATACTTAAAAATGAAAGGTTTTTGATCGTTTGGTTTCTTGGGTCTTTGTTGCGGATGTCGACAACGGTGATATCCTTTGGTTGGAGCACATTTTCAGAAAGGACAATAATATCTGTTTTGATATCTACGATCAAATCAGTGACATAATAATCAAACTTGGTGGATTTGTAGGTAATTTCTTCACCGACCTGGAACCTGAGTGCTGTCTTGGTATTTGAACCCTTTTGAAGAAGGAGAAATTTTTGGGCAAAGGAATTATTGGCTATTGAAATCAATAAGATCAAAGTCATCAAGAGTACTCCCGATTTTGAAAAAGTGCCTTTCATATAAATAGCTTTCTTTGCGGTATTTGGTAAAACGATGAAACCAACATTAGTCTTATTTTATATAGATGATTTTAAGCTAATATAAGTAAATGAAAGAGATATAGATTCCTGAATAATTTTTGAAACAAAAATTGGTGAAGTATCAATGTTATACTTCTTAAGTAGTGATTTTTTCCCCAAAAAATTTTGAAAGATTATTTTTTTCGGTTTGGCTAAGATGGCTTTCAGATATCCTAACCTTAGGCTAGATGATTTTTTTTCGCATAAAAAAACCACCCGTTGGTGGTTTTCAAATTATGATTTAGCATAAAACATCATCTAAAATTTTATGATCCATCCATGGTTATCTTCTTTTTTGCCATACTTGATGTCATCGAGGGTTTTTAGTACCTGATTCGAAAAGGCGTTTGAAGGTTTTTCAGGAAGAAGATAATCCTGTCCATTTATATTGATCTTAAAGATGTGCGCAATTGTTGCTGCGGTACCCGTACCAAAAGCATCCTGAAGCTTTCCTTCAACAACGGCTTTTTCAAGTTCTGTTACACTCAAAAACCTTTCTTCAACACCATATCCCATTTCTTTGGCCAAAGTCAAAACAGAGTCTCTTGTGATGCCTTTCAGGATGGTACCGGTGTGAGTTGGGGCAGTGATGAGGGTATTGTTGATCATAAACATCACGTTCATTGTGCCGCTTTCCTCGATGAATTGATGGGTTTTTCCATCCGTCCAAAGCAGTTGGTCGTAGCCTTCCTTTTGAGCCAAAAGAGCGGGATAAAGCGAACCGGCATAATTACCAGCAGCTTTTGCCTGACCTGTACCGCCTTCAATAGCCCTTGTATATTTCTGCTCCACTTTTACTGCCACAGGCTTGGAATAGTAGTTTCCAACAGGGCAGGTAAAGATCATGAACTTATATTTTTCTGATGGTCTGACACCGATATAGTCATCCGTGGCAAATACAAAAGGCCTGATGTAAAGTGAATAGCCGGGTTTATTCGGAATCCAGGATCTGTCCAGATCCAAAAGTGTCATCAGTCCTTCCATAAAAATCTCCTCAGGAACTTCAGGAATGCACATTCTTCTTGCCGATTCATTCAGCCTTTTTTGGTTGGCATCTGCCCTGAAAAGCAATATTTCTCCTTCTTCATTTTTGTAGGCTTTCATTCCTTCAAAAATTGATTGGCCATAATGGAGTGTAGCATTGGATGGATTAAGCAAAAGTGGTGCATATGGCTCAATGCGCAGGTCTGTCCACTCGCCATCTACATAATCAGCCACAAACATGTGGTCGCTGATGGTTTTTCCAAACACCAAATTGTCAAAATCAGTCTCTTGGAGTCTGGATACTTGAGTTTTGGTAATGTCTATTTGAATTGTTGTTTTCATGGTATTAGATTCTAGGCTTCCAAGTAACCTCCTCAACTCCTAATTCTTGGGCAATTAATCTTCCCAAAACAAAAAGATAATCAGAAAGCCGGTTTAAATATTTTACGATTATTTCATCTACATGCTCTATCTCCATAAGGTCTATAACGCAGCGCTCCGTTCTCCTGCATACTGTTCTGGCCACGTGGCAAAAGGATACACTTTGGTGTCCTCCGGGTAATATAAAATGCCGCAATTGTGGCAATTGGGATTCCATTTTGTCAATTTCCTTCTCCAACAAAACCAGATCATCTTCATGAAGATCAGGTTTTTTAACATTTTCTTTTCCCGGTTCGGAGGCCAAGGTAGCACCGATAGTAAAAAGCCTGTCTTGGATTTCTTTGAGAAGAGCCTCTCTTTTTTTGTTGATTTCCTGATCCCGGAGCAATCCGATGAAACTGTTGAGTTCATCTACTGTGCCATAAGCATCAATTCTTAATTCTGCTTTTGAAACCCTCCGGCCTCCCAACAATGAAGTCTTTCCTGTGTCTCCGGTTTTGGTATATATTTTCATGGAAGCAAGATTGTATTTAAGTTGACCTTTATTCAATCAAGCCACAAAAATAACATAAAGAATTTATAAAATCTTAAGGAATTTACTCTTGGACAAGCATGGAAATTCCTCTGGTCGGATTGGGGTTCAGAGTATCCGATTCTACAAGTCCGTCTCTTAATCTGATAATCCTGTGCGCATAATGTGCAATGTCATCCTCGTGTGTCACCATGATGATGGTATTACCTTTTTGGTGGAGTTCGTGGAAAAGCTCCATAATTCCATAAGAAGTTTTGGAATCCAAGTTACCGGTAGGTTCATCGGCCAAGATGATACTTGGGTTATTGACCAAGGCACGGGCGATGGCGACCCTTTGTCTCTGACCACCTGAAAGTTCATTTGGCTTATGGTGGACGCGGTCACCAAGCTCTACATTTTTCAAAGCTTGATTTGCCATTTCCTGTCTGTCAGACTTATTATAACCCGCATAGATCAGTGGAAGGGCCACATTATCTAGGCAAGTTGCGCGAGGCAGAAGGTTAAAAGTCTGGAAAACAAATCCTATTTCTTTGTTTCGTATTTCGGCTAGTTCATTTTCTGTCATGTCACTGACATCTTTTCCATTCAAAACATAGGAGCCGGTAGTGGGAGAATCCAAACATCCTATAATATTCATCAAAGTGGATTTACCTGATCCTGAAGGTCCCATAAATGCAACATATTCACCTTTGTTGACCGTGATTGAAATGGATTTGAGCGCTTCTACTATCTCTGCGCCCATTTTATAGGTTTTACTGATTGCGGTGGTTTCAATTATCTTAGTCATCGGTGGAATATTTTAAAGTCTTAAATTAATGGAAAAGATTTAGAGCTAAAAACTTTACTTTCAAATTACGACAAAAGGTGCTATAAGTTTTCGAATTGCAGTTTTTCAATTTCAGAAATTGTCAGCCATCCTTGCATTTCCATCAATGCATTGCTTGCATAGCTGTCTAATCCCAGTTTCCTGCTTTGCTTTACATATTGAATCCAAAGCATTGGATCTTTGGAAAACTGTATAGCATCCTGAAGGATTTCATATTTTTTCAGGTCATCAGGTTCAGCATTGACTTTTTTCAAAACCAATGGCACCCAATAGGCATTTCTCCCTAGATCGAGTTCGGGTTTGATCAAAGCGTTGATTTTTTCGGTAGGTTTTGTGGCTTCTTCTTTTGTCACAAAAGAATACCAAGAGTCCAGATCTTCTGTAGTCCAAACCTCTCCCGGTTTTTGAAGGATGATTTTTTTGACTTTGCCAAAATCATTGACATCTAACCAATGCATTTTATGGAGTGCGATTTTGAAAGCGAATTCTGATTGTAGATTTGGATCTTGAATTTCTTCAAGGCTTTTCATGAAATCTTCAGGCATCATTCTGTGAAGATTTGCTGATTTTTGAAAATATACTGTCTTTACATTCTCTTCCAAAATTCCATTTTCATCCAAAATCATCCAATCCGGAAACCTAACATTTAATCTTTGGTGGATTGAGAGCGCTTCTCCAGGTTTTCCTCCAAAATAAAGAATAGCCAAATGAATGGGTTGAAAGTTTTGAAAACCTCTTTCCTGAGCAACCATAATATCAATAGCAGATTTTTCAAAATCCAATTCTCCAAACAAAATTTTCGCTGAAAGGGAATGGTAATATCCTGCAGCATTTGGAAGTGCCATAGCAGTCCCATTGAGGTATTTCAATGTTTCATTGATGTAATTATCCTGAAGTGTCCTCAGAATTCTTGTTTCGCGAAAATTCATCTCTTCAGCACTTATCTGCGATTTGACCACAAGCGAATCAATGATGCTAAGGTCTGATGACAATGGCGTGGTAACCTTATTGGTCCATTGGTTTCTGAGAATAGCTGTTTTCAAGGAATAATTTTCAGAAAGGTTTTCTGTGCTCAATTCAAAAGGAGCAAAATTTCCTTTCTTATTTTCAAAAACCAAGTAATTGATTCTAAAAATCTGATCTTCCGGAATTGGTTCAACCTCTTCTTGCCCGGCATGATGTTTGACTTTTAAAGCAAGAAGATTGGACTGAAGCACCGTATTTTTATCAGCAACGGCATCCATCATGGATATTGCTTCGGCAGGTTTGTTGAGTTTGGAATATAGGAGGGAAAGGTTATTGACCAGATAAGGGTTGTCAGGGAAGTAATTCAAAGCCCTTTCCAAATAAAAAACAGCATCAAAGATTTTTTCCTGTTGATGAAGTTTTGAGGAAAGCAATAAGGTATTGATTATGGAAGGAGAATTGTCAAATGCTTGGTAAAGATTTTCCATTCCGAGGTTGGTTTGGTTTAGGGAAAATCTCAGATGGGCAGCTGTATTTTTGGCTTTGTCGTTTTTTCGGTATTGTGTCCATGAACTTTCATAAAGAATGGCAGCCTGAAGCGGACGATCAGTTTGGTAATAATATTCTGCATTGATGTTAGAACTTCCGGATGCCAACTGCACCCCAATAATTCCATCTGCATATATTGTCAAAACAACCACAGCCATGATCGCTCCGATCCGCATGTGGAAATAGGCGAAAAACTGAGGTTTGAAAATTATTTTCTCAATATCCTTACCGGAGTTGAGTATTTCAGAAAAGTTAGCCATTAAGTAAAGAAAAAACAGCAAGCTAAAGGCCACCTGCCCATAGATGAAAACATGGTTAAAAAATTCAATCATGGATTGGTTTTCTTTAAAAATTACCCAAGCCCAAGTCATTGTCGAAAGTGCAAAACCGGTCCAGAAAAAAGATTTTCCGATGTCAGGATGGTTATAGAATTGATCTGTTTGGTCAATTTTGTAGCTTAAAACATAATAACCCAACAAACCTCCTAAAAGCATCAAAACTGCAGGTGGGAGAATAGGGAAGGGGAGTTGCACTTCTCCTGTAAGGTCAAGGAATGAAAAGAAGACCAAAGAAAAATAGATAAGAAAGATAAACAGGATATGCCAAGTAATTTTGATTCCTGTGCCCTTGTTTAATTGGATCAGGAGAATTGAACTCCCTGAGATAAATGCATGGCCAATATGCAGAAGGAAAATAACCGAAACCATTGTCGCTGGGAAAACACTGTTTTCACCCAACCAAAGCCATGGAGAAGGTATTTCGGAAATTTCTGTCAAAAGGAATAGTGTGACAGATCCTGAAAAAAGGATTAGGAGGAACCTTTTCAAAATCCCCCATGAGGGCGCAAAGAATGATATTCCTATCAATGGTGTCAAAATACCAACCATTAATCCAATCAAGGCATAGTTACTGGAAATACCTCCGATATTCAATCCGTTGATCCCGCTGAATGCAAGTAAAAAAATCACCAATGCTGATGCAGCGGTAAAATAAAGTTTTTTGAGGGTGCTGATCAGCGCAAGCCCCAAGGCAACCAGAATCCATACCAAGCCTCCAAAAAGGATACTGAGAGAAGGATAGGACAAAGCGGGCAGGGATTCAAAGTTTTGGAACAAAAGGAAATTGTCCATTTCAATCCTTACCAATTCTCCTCCCACCTGCACCAATTTCACCGGAACAGAAATGGTTTCGGAAAATATTCCCGGCAGGACGGGCATGATTGCTCTGTCCCAAATGAAGCTGCTGTACAATAGGAAAAGGCCTCCTGCCACTGCTAGTGATATCGGAAGGCCTTTCAAAATGAATGTGCTGATTCTTAAGTCGCTTTTTGCAGGCATTATTCAAGCACCTTTGGAACCCTGAAGTAATCCGAATCCCGCTGTGGGGCATTGAGCAAACCTGCTTCATGCGAAAGGTGCTCGCCAACGACATCTTCTCTCATGACATTGACTTCTGAAGACATGGTGGTGATAGGCTCTATTCCGGTTGTATCGACCTCATTGAGTTGCTCGACCCAATCAAGGATCTGAGTCATGTCTTTTTGGATTTTTTCTGCTCCCTCTTCGTTAAACTCAAGTCTCGCAAGGTGGGAGATTTTCTTTACGGTATTCAAATCAATTTTCATAAAGTCTGAATTATTGTTTTTTCAGAATCCAAGAGGTTGTTGTCCTTCCAAAGTTGGTCCTGAATGGTATAATAACTTTTGTTTTTTATGCTTGGAAGGTCTTTGACAGTCAATCCAATTGTTTGGATGGGAGGATGGATTACGATTTTTCCTTTTTTGAAATTCAATAAGAGCTTTCCATCGTCGGGCAAAATTAAATGATTAAACGATAAAGTGACAGGAATCAATGGTATTTGTTTGTCTATTGCGAGACTAAATGCGCCATCTTTGAACATATTCATATGTGGAGGCATTCCTGTGGTGATTCCCCCTTCAGGAAAAATCACAATACTGCTTCCTTTTGAAATGGCATTTTTTGCCCTTACTAAAACCTCACTTCGGCTTTTGATACTAGATCTGTTGACAGCGATATGTAGTTTCTTAAAATAATACCCAAAAAGAGGGACTTTCCTGATCGAACTTTTGCCGACATAGACCACATCTCCCGGGATAAAACCCATCATAGCAATATCCAGGTAGGAAAAATGGTTAGCTGCGAAAATATAAGGTTGGCCGGGTTTGATATTTTCCTTTCCTTCCACTTTGATGGGCATCAAGATCAGGAAGAAAAAAAGATTTGCCCAAAACTGATTGATTTTCCGACCGTATTTTTCCCAATTAGGAACCCAGATACAAACCAGAAAAAGAGGGAAAAGGAATAGAAAAGTAAGCATGAAAATCAAAAAAGCATAAATAGAATATAACCTCTTCAGTATTGTCATAGCTTATTGATTGATCATATGGTTAGCAACTTTGACAAAATATCCTTGCATTGCTTCTTTTATCTCTGTTTCCATTTCTACCTTATCCAAAGCTGATAGCATACAGTTAAGCCAAGAATTTCGCATTTCACTGTCAATAGGCCATTGGAAATGTCTTTTTCGTAACATTGGATGTCCCCGCTGCTCCAAATAAGTATGTGGTCCGCCAAAAACATGGATGAGAAACAAAAATAGTCTTTCTTCTGCAGGTGCCAAATCCTCAGGATATAGCTTTCTCAATCCATCACTATTCTCCACATTCCTGTAGAAATTATGTACAATAGATTTAATTTTTTCCTCACCGAGGGCTTCGTAAATAGATTGTTGAGAATTCATTAGGAAACATAATTAAAAAGGTCTGAGAATCGATAAAAACCGGTTCCCAAACCAAAAGTAATCAAATGGAATACTATTCTTGGGCCTGTATTGCGGTGATGACAACGGTGTTGAACACATCATCAACAGTACAACCACGGCTGAGGTCATTGACAGGTTTGTTCAGACCTTGAAGCATTGGGCCTATGGCTACAGCTCCTGTTTCTCTTTGGACGGCCTTATAAGTATTGTTTCCTGTGTTTAGATCCGGGAAAATCAGCACAGAAGCATTTCCTGCTACTTCCGAATTTGGCATTTTTTGGCGGCCTGTTACAGGATCAACAGCAGCATCATATTGGATAGGTCCTTCAACTTTGATATCAGGCCTTTTTGATTTGACGATTTCGGTGGCTTTCCTTACTTTCTCTACGTCTTCCCCCGAGCCTGATGCTCCGGATGAATAGGAAAGCATGGCTACTCGTGGTTCTATTCCAAATCTTTTACTTGTATCTGCAGAGGAAATGGCTATTTCTGCCAATTCCTCAGAGGTTGGGTTGATGTTGATCGCACAATCCCCAAAAACTGTAACCCTGTCAGGAAGGCACATGAAGAATACGGAAGAAACCAACGAGATGCCCGGCTTGGTTTTGATAAACTGGAGTGCAGGCCTGATGGTATGTGCGGTGGTGTGGATTGCTCCTGAGACCATTCCGTCTGCATGCCCTTTATGAACCATCATTGTGCCGAAATAAGCTCCGTCAGTCATCAGGTCTTTGGCAACTTCCAAAGGCATGTTCTTGCCTTTCCTTAGCTCATAGAGTGTGTTGCTGTAATCCTCATAATAGGAAGAATCCTGCGGGTTGATGATCTGACAATTGTCTTTGTTGAGGTTTAGCCCGAGCCTGCTGATACTTGCATTGATCTCCTGCACATCTCCAAGGAGGGTAATTTTCACGATTTTTTGCTTGACAAGCCTATCTGCGGCTTTTAATATCCTATCGTCTTTGCCTTCTGGCAGTACAATGTGTTTTTTCTTGTTTTTTGCCCATTTGACTAACTGAAACTGAAACATCCTTGGCGTCATTCCAATCCCGACGAAATTGATCATTTCTTTTTCGAGGGCTTCAGTATCGATGTATTTTCTAAAAGTATTGATTGCCCCCAAGATTTTGTCAGGACAATCAGGGCTTATCTTTGAATGAATACCTGCTACTTTGGTCGCCGCATAGAATGAAGGATCATCGACTGTCAGCACAGGAAGGTTCACATCCGAACCATCGATCAGTTTGATCACTGATTCGGCAATTTCAAAACCTCCTGTAAGTACCATGCCTGCTATCCTCGGAAAGTTTTTAGAATGATTGGCCTGCAAAGAAGCCAAAATGATATCAGCCCTATCTGCAGGCGTTACGATCAATACGTTTTTCTTGATATGTTTTAGAAAGTTTGAAATCTGCATGGCACCAAAGATGAAATGGTCCGCAGGATTGGAGAGAAAATTTTCGCCAAACATGACCTCTGCCCCGAGATGTTCTTTGATTTCTTTCATTGAAGGGCTTTTCAATTCCTGGATTTTCGGAATTACTGCCAAGATGATTTCTTTGTTCAACTGGTTTTGAAGGCTCTTTTTGATTTCTTTTCTGTCCCCTTCTTCCACTTTGTTGATGACCACAGCCAATACTTTAACTTTCCTGTCAAGAAAATTATTGATTGTCACCACAGCGGAAGTGACAGCTTGAGAAACTGATTTGCCATCTCCTGACAAGACTATGATTACCGGGGAACCTAGATTTTTCGCGATTGCCAGATTGGCATCAAATTCAAACGCCGTCCCTTCTCCCAAAAAATCACTTCCCTCTATGATGGTAAAATCATTTTCTTCCTCTAGAACCTTGTATTTGCTTATAATGGTGTCTATTATTTCTCCCTGCAATCCCGATTCAATGAGCTGATTTGCCTGATCTTTGGTATAGCCATATGATTTCTCATATTGGATAGGCAGTTTGAAATGTTGGATCAAAGTTTCAAAAGGGGAGTCTTTTTTTACCTCGGGAGGGTTGTTGATAATGGGCTTGAAATACCCGATTTTATGTGCTTTGGCGAGTAGCATATCCACCAATCCAAGGGCTACTATTGATTTTCCGCTAAAGGGCTGAGTCGTGGCAATAAAAATACTTTTGTTGGTTTCCATAGAAATCGGTTTTGAATCGGTTGCAAAATTAGAACGGCGGAAGGACTCCAAACTTGATGAAAATGTCATTCAATCATGATAAAAATCATGAATTTTCTTCAGAAGATGATTTGGTCACAAGGTGCCGTCCGGCAGCTTTGTCCAGACTGACATTTATTTCGAAGCTTACCAAGATGATCAGGGAAGTGATAAAAAGCCAAAGCATAACCGCAATCATGGCTCCTATGGATCCATAGAGTTTGTTGTATGTGGCAAAATTATTCAGGTAAAATGAAAACAGGTAAAACCCAAACGTAATCAAAATACCTCCTGTAAGCGATCCTGTAGAAAAGAACTTCCACTTGTCATGCACTGCCGGTGCAAACCTGAATATAAATGCCGTAGCGATCAAAAATACAGAAAGCAAAACCAGGAATCTAAAAAATGTCAACATATAAACATATAGATTGCTCGATACCATGTCCCATTCCGAAATCCGGTAAAGAATACTTCCCCCAAGAATCATAATCAAGACTGCACCGCATATCGCCAAAACCAAAACCAAAACGATACTTACTGCTATCAGCCTAGTCACCCAGAAGGATCGGTTTTCTTTGGTCCTGTAGACTGCATTGAAGGCATTCATCATAGAAACCACGCCATTGGTCGATAAGAATAATGCAAGAAAAAAACCCAAGGACAATAAACTTTGTCGTGGCTTGCTGACAATATCCATAATGGTAGCTTCAGCTTCCTGATAGACACTCGATGGAATAAATTCTGCGATGAAAAGCAGGATGTTTTGGGTAGTTACATTGGGAAAAAACAACCCCACATAGGGGATCATGTTCAAAAGGAATAACAAAAGCGGAAACATCGCAACTGTAAAGCTAAAAGCCATGGCACCGGCTCTTTCAGTAATTTCATCCTTCCGCATCTGAAACATGAAGATTCTGCCCACATCGTACAGGTTTTGGTCAGGATTTCCAAGGTGGAATTTTCTAAGAAACTTAGCTTTTCTTGTAAATCTGATTGAAAGTAAGCGGATCCTCTTTTTCACTTAAAAATGGATTACTGGAAATATGGACGTAATAAATCTAACAAATATTGGGATGGTCTGCAGGGTTTGTGACTTTCTTTTTTCAAAAAAGTCAGTGTAGTCCAGCCTTTGGTAATTACCTCATTACTTTCATTTACTACTTCATATTCAAATTTTATTCTGATTCCGGGCATTTCCGGAATACAGGTTTTAATGGTCAGAAGCTCATCATATTTTCCCGGTTTGAGGAATTGGGTATGGAGGTCCAATACAGGCATGATGATTCCATCATCTTCCATTTGCTTATATGAAAAGCCTGCTGTCCGGAGTGCTTCGACCCTGGCTACTTCAAAATACATGGCGTAGTTTCCATAATAAACATATCCCATTTGATCTGTCTCTGCATACCGTACCCTTACTTTTGTTTCTGCTCGGAACATTTCAGTATATTTTTGATCTATTCAATGCTGCCTGATACCTTCGGGCATTGTTCATGTGTTCATTGTAATCTTTTGCAAAAGCATGATAACCTGAAAAATCTTCTTTTGCGCAGAAATACAAATAGGCATGATCTTCATAATTCAATACTGCCTCGAGGGCTGATATCTCAGGCAGATTAATAGGTCCGGGTGGTAATCCGGGATACTTATAGGTATTATAAGGGCTGTCGATTTCTTTATGGACATTCAATACTCTTTTGAGATTGAAATCTCCTACGGCAAATACCAGCGTGGGATCAGCCTGAAGCGCCATATTAATTCTAAGTCTGTTGATATAGACGCCTGCTACCTTGGGTCTTTCATCTGCTTTTTGGGTTTCTGCCTGTACGATTGATGCCAATGCCGAAACCTCATTTTGGGTCAAACCCAAATTTTTGGCTTTTTGCAACCTCGCTTCCGTCCAAAAATTCCCATATTCCTTATACATTCTGTCAAAGAGATTTTCAGCACTGGTATTCCACCAGATTTCATAGGTATTTGGGATAAACATTCCCATTACAGTTTCTTCCTCAAATCCAAATTTGCGGATGTAAGCCGAATCTTTTAGCAAAGCAAGAAACGTTTCAGGGCTGATTTCAAGGTTTTTGGTGATTTTTTCTGCTAAATCTTCTTTTGTTCTTACATTGTTGAAAGTCAGTTTTACAGGCGTCTGTCTGCCGGACCTTAGGAGCCTTACCAGGTTGAGGTTACTCATTTTGGCAGGGATGGTGTATAATCCAGGCTTTACAGCTTCTTGATAACCCAAGACTTTTGCTACAAAGCTGAAGGTGATCAGATCATGGATTACCTCATTTTGGTAAAGGCTGTCAGAAACCATCTGAAAAGTGGCATTACTTGGGATTTTCAAGGTGTATGAATCTTCTTTGTCGGTAAGGGCATTGGGGCTGAAAAATGCCTGATAAAAATAAAAGGACAAAGATGTGAGAAGTACCGAAAAGGTTACCACCGCGATGAGATAATACTTTGTTTTGTTGTCTTTGAACATAAATTTTGATACTAATTACAGTATAACCGCAAAAATAGAGATTTTTGTTCAAGGGCTGGTAATTCCTTTATACCTATGGCAAAAACCATTCGAGTGACATGTGCAATCATCCATGATAAGGGTAAAATCCTCGTTGCTCAAAGGGCTGAAAATATGGATTTGCCTCTGAAATGGGAATTTCCCGGCGGTAAAATAGAGGCGGAGGAGTCTCCTGAAGCTTGTTTGATAAGGGAAATCAAGGAGGAGTTGAATCTCCGAATTACAGTAAAAAAGGCTTTCAAAAGTAATTTTCATTCATATGTTGAAGGAAAGGAAATTGAACTTATTCCTTTTCTTTGTGGCTATATAAGTGGACATTTGGTCATCAGAGAGCATCGCAAGATACTTTGGGTTGAACCTAAAAATCTTACAAAATTAGATTGGGCTGATGCAGATGTTCCGATAGTAATTGACTTCATAGATTGGTTTAATGAAAACCAAGAACCTAACCTTTGAATTCCCTTGATGCCATGGCAGCCGAATTTATTAAGCTATATCCCGAAAATCCTGACCCACGGAAAATCCAGAAAATCGTCAACGTTCTTCTTGATGGCGGGGTGATCATTTATCCCACAGATACAGTTTATGGGATGGGTTGCAATATCCATAACCTTCGGGCTGTAGAGCGGATTGCCCAAATCAAAGGAATCAAGGTGAAAAAGCATAATTTTTCATTTATCTGCTATGACCTGAGTAATATTGCTGAGTATACCCGAGCATTGAGTACACCGGTTTTTAAAATGATGAAAAAGGCATTGCCGGGACCTTATACCTTTATTTTGGAAGCCAACAATTCTGTTCCAAAAATCCTCAACAGCAACAAGAAAACCGTAGGCATCAGGGTTCCTGATCATGCCATTCCAAGACTTTTGGTGAAGGAGTTGGGATCTCCCATATTGACTACATCCATTCATGATGAAGATGATGTGATAGAATACAGCACTGATCCGGAATTGATCTATGAAAAATTCAGGGATTTAGTCGACGTGGTCATTGATGGAGGATATGGAAATAATGTGGCTTCGACGATATTGGATTGTACCGGAGATGAAATAGAAATAGTACGGCAAGGTTTGGGATCTGTGGAGGATATCATGTGATCCATGGATTCATCTAAAGGATTGGAAAACATGCCTGAAATTTACCCAATGAACTATCAAACCTTAAAATCCGGGATCTTTTGAATCAGGAAAAAGCAATAATTACCGATCTTTTTTATTTGCCCCCCATCGAATATTTCGTTGCTACTTTGGGTTTTGAAGAAATTCAGATAAACCAAACAGAGATATTTCAAAAACAGACTTTAAGAAACAGGACAAATATTTTATTGGCAAATAAAATAGAAGTGCTATCTGTTCCTGTCATGGGAAGCAGTAAAAAACAGTTTTATAAAGATGTAAAAATAGATTATAACCAAAAGTGGAAAAATGTCCATCTGAGGGGAATTCAAAGTGCTTACGGAAAGGCTCCCTTTTTTGAATATTTCTATCCGTATTTTGATCAGATTTATGAAAAAAACCTGACGTTTTTGTTTGACTTAAATCATGACCTACTGACAGTTTGTCTGAAACTGTTACGGGTGAAAGCAAATTTGAAATTGGTTGGGGATTATGATTTGGAGCAGGAATCGATCGATTTAAGATGGGTAATACGCACAAAGGAAGAATTTACCCAAAGAGACATCATGACACCCTACGATTACCCTCAAATGTTTGGCTTAGACTTTGTTCCAAACCTCAGCATATTGGATTTGTTGTTTTGCATGGGTCCGGAATCTTTACAAGTACTCATGCATTCAAAAAAAAATCATTGAACATTCTGCAAATAGATTGTGTTTTTAAAACAAATTCGGTAACATTATTACAGATTTAAAATAAAATTTAGAAAGGAAATACATGGAAGCAAAATTTTCAAACAGGGTCAAAGAGGTGATCTCTCTCAGTCGTGAAGAAGCATTGCGGTTGGGACATGATTACATCGGTACAGAGCACCTCTTGCTGGGTATGATTCGAGAAGGGGAAGGAGTGGCTGTTTCCATATTGAAGAAGTTGGGTGTACCACTTGATGAGCTTCGCAATTCAATTGAAAGGGCTGTCAAGGGAACCGCAACGCATAATGTAAAAAACCTCGCCAACATACCGTTGACAAGGCAATCTGAAAAGGTTTTGAAGATCACCTATTTGGAAGCAAAAATATTTAAGAGCCAACTTATCGGAACTGAGCATTTGTTATTGTCTATTCTCAGGGATGAAGACAATATTGCTACCCAGATCCTTCATAAGTTTGATACCAACTATGACTCTGTGAAAGAGATGTTGGAATTCCAGACAGATTCTGCACCCCGAGCCAAAGCAGAAGCAGATGATCCGGATGAGGATGGATCAAAACTGTTTGGCTCATCATCAAGCGGTGCCTCAGGAGTATCCAAAACCACAGGTGAAAAGTCAAGAACTCCTGTATTGGATAATTTCGGAAGAGACCTTACCAAAATGGCTGAGGATGACAAGCTAGATCCAATCATTGGCAGAGAAAAAGAAATAGAAAGAGTGGCTCAGATTCTTTCAAGAAGAAAGAAAAACAATCCAATCTTAATCGGTGAACCCGGCGTTGGAAAGACAGCCATTGCAGAGGGACTTGCTTTGAGAATTGTACAGAAAAAAGTCTCCCGCGTATTGTTCAATAAGCGCGTAGTTACTTTGGACTTGGCATCGTTGGTGGCAGGGACAAAATACAGAGGTCAATTCGAAGAGAGAATGAAAGCCGTTATGAACGAGCTTGAGAAATCTCCCAATGTGATCTTGTTCATAGATGAGCTTCATACCATTGTGGGTGCGGGTGGCGCTAGTGGTTCATTGGATGCATCCAATATGTTCAAACCGGCTTTGGCTCGCGGAGAGATTCAATGTATAGGTGCTACTACCTTAGACGAATACAGACAATATATCGAAAAAGACGGCGCATTGGCCAGGAGGTTCCAAATGGTGATGGTAGATGCTACTACACCTGAGGAGACGATCCAAATCCTCAATAACATCAAGGACAAATATGAGGACCACCACAATGTAATCTATACTCCTGAAGCTATTGAAGCCTGTGTGAAGCTTTCTGACAGGTATATATCCGACAGGTTCCTTCCTGACAAAGCCATCGATATTCTTGATGAAGCAGGTGCGAGGGTTCACATCAACAATATCCATGTCCCGGAAGATATTCTCCGACTTGAAGAAGAAGTTGAGAAAATTAAGGTCGAAAAAAATCGGGTAGTCAAAAGTCAGAAATACGAAGAGGCTGCGCAATTGAGAGACAAAGAGAAAAAACTCCTTGAGCAACTCGAAAATGCCAAAGTCAAGTGGGAAGAAGACAGCAAAACTAAAAGGTATACCGTTGAAGAGGACAATGTAGCTGAAGTGATAGCTATGATGACAGGTATTCCTGCCAAGAGAATTGCACAGAACGAAGGTTTGAAACTTCTCAATATGAACGAGGAACTTCAAGCCAAAGTAATCGGTCAGGAAGATGCCATCAAAAAACTTTCAAAAGCTATCCAAAGAACTAGGGTGGGATTGAAAGATCCTAAAAAGCCTATAGGTTCATTCATTTTCCTTGGCCCGACAGGTGTGGGAAAAACAGAGCTGGCAAAGATGTTGGCCACCTATCTTTTCGATAAAGATGACGCACTGATTAGAATTGACATGTCCGAATACATGGAGAAATTCAGCGTTTCCCGACTTGTGGGAGCTCCTCCGGGATATGTAGGATATGAGGAAGGTGGACAGCTTACTGAAAAAGTCAGAAGAAAGCCATATTCAGTCGTTCTACTTGATGAAATCGAAAAAGCACACCCTGATGTATTCAATATACTTCTTCAAGTGTTGGATGACGGTATTCTGACGGATGGTTTGGGAAGAAGGGTAGATTTCAGAAATACCATCATTATCATGACATCCAATATAGGTGTCAGAGACTTGAAGGATTTTGGTGCGGGCATTGGTTTTGCTTCCAAAGCTAAAACAACGAGTATGGATGATGTGATGAAGTCTACTATCCAAAGTGCATTGAAAAAGGCATTCAGTCCTGAATTCTTAAATAGGTTGGACGATGTGGTAGTATTCAATTCGCTTGATAAAGAGCACATCCATAAAATCATTGATATCAGCTTAAGCAAACTCTTCAAAAGAATCACTGATTTGGGTTATTCCATACAGTTGACTGAGAAAGCAAAGGATTTCTTAGCTGACAAAGGTTATGACCAACAGTACGGAGCAAGACCACTGAACAGAGCTATCCAAAGATATTTGGAAGATGCATTGGCTGAGGAAATACTCAAAGGAGAGCTTTCTGAAGGGGATATTATTATGGCAGATTATTCCGGTGAAGGTGATGAATTGACCATCACAGTTGATAAAAAAGAGAAAGCTGGATAATACTAAATAACTTTAATTTTGAATAGGCGAACATTTTGATGTTCGCCTATTTTTTTTGGAAATACCTAATTATCAGAATAAAATCCACAGAAAGTCACTGGAATTTATTTCATACCTTGCATTTATAATTCTACTTGAAAACCCGATGAAATTCAATTTTTATTTAACACTATTGGCAATTCTTGTTTTTTCATGCAATGATAAAGAAGCTCCTGAAAATGATACAAATGGAAATTTTCCATTCAAAACAGTTTATAAATTAAGTGAATTAGAAACCGCTGAAATTTTTGAATCAACACCTGAAATAATGGGAAAAGTTGGATTAAGAGAAGCTTCAGGATTGGCATTTAGTAGAAAAAACCTTGGATTTGTTTGGACTCTTCAAGACAGAGGAAACAATAACAGTATATATCTTCTCGATGCCAATACTGGCAAAACTGTCGCGGAATATACAATCAAAGGTACGAAGAACAGGGATTGGGAGGATATCGAAATCAGTATTGGCCCCGAACCGGGAAAAACCTATTTATACATTGGAGATACAGGCGACAATAACCTTGACTATGAAGATTATACCATTTATCGAATAGAAGAGCCTAAGTTTGAAGAAAATCATAGAAACCAAACGCTTGAATTGGAAACCGCTTTTGATAAAATAGTTTTTGAATATCCTGATAAAAGCCATGATGTGGAAGCTTTGTTGGTTGATCCAAAATCAGGAGATATTTTTATGGTTACTAAAAGAGACCTTTACTCCTTGCTTTTTACCTTGCCGTATCCCCAAAAGACAGATGGATTGAACAATGCGGTACTAACAGGTACATTTCCTTTTAGAATAGCAACTGCAGGATCAGTCTCTGGAGATGGAAATGAGGTTTTGATTAAAACTTACGATTTGATTTTTTATTGGAAAAGATCATCTGATCAGTCTTTTTCTGATCTATTGGCTACAAAACCATTAATCGCTCCTTACCAAAAAGAAGAACAAGGTGAGGCAATTTGTTTTGATGACCAAGGTGGTTACTTCACTCTTAGCGAATTAACCAATGACATCATTCCGGATCTGAATTATTATAAAAAGAAAAATCCTTAGGATTGGTTGAATTAAATTCAAGAGGTTTTGTTAAAGGGTAAGCATTAGAAGGATTTTGTTAAACTATCCTACAAAACTTATTTAAAACATAACAATAATTAACTTTGCAGTACCCCAAAAAGCCTGACCTTTGTTAACATCAATTAAGAAAGACTGAAGAAATGAGTCATTACATGAAATTGCTATTGTTTTTATATTTTTTCCCATCCATGCTGATGTTGAATATTCCACAACCTGATTTGGTCCAACTTGAAAAAAAATCTGTCCAAAATATATTTACCAACCAAATCAACATTGGGCTTTTAGAAAACAAAGAAATAGATGAAGCAAGTGGTATGGCCTTTTCAAGGACTCATGATGGTTTGATCTACACGCATAACGACAGTGGGGGAGGAAGAAGGGTTTTTGTCATTGATTCATTAGGAAAGGGTTTAGGTGTATTCAAACTCAAAGGAGTTTGGAACAGAGATTGGGAAGATATAGCCGTAGGTCCGGGTCCTGACCCAAAGCTGAATTATGTTTATGTGGGGGAGATTGGTGATAACCAAGAGAGATACACGAATATATTCATTTATCGATTTCCTGAACCAGAGCAATTTTTAGAAGGAATGGAAGTGGCACCTGAAATTTTGAAGCTGACTTACCCTGATGGCGCAAAAGATGCAGAGACTTTAATGGTAGACCCCATTTCAAAAGATATCTATATTCTTTCAAAAAGAGACAGTTTGAATATCCTATATAAGACTACCCAAGATGCATTTGAAAAGAAAGAGGCTGTTTTGGAGAAATTGATGGAGCTGCCCTTTACCATGTCTGTTGCAGGGGATATTTCGGTAGATGGCCGTGAGATTTTGATCAAAAATTACTTCACCGTTTATTATTGGACAAGAAATGAAAATGAGACAGTTGAGCAGGCGCTGTCCCGTGACCCTTTGATTTTACCCTATAAACCTGAGCCACAGGGGGAGGCAATCGGATTCCATCCAAATGGAAAAAGTTATTTTACACTCAGTGAGAAAAGATTCAATATCGAACCGGTTTTGTATCGATACAACCGAATGTAGTTTTAATAAAAATACCTTTATGACAAATCAAACTACTTCCCACATCTTAATGGTCAGGCCGGCCAATTTTGGGTTTAATGCTGAAACAGCGGAAAATAATTTTTACCAACAAAAAGATGACCGTAATTCAACTGAAATAAATATTCTGGCTAGGAAGGAATTTGATGCTTTTGTTGGGCTGCTTGAAGAAAAGGGGATTGATGTTTTGGTTGTCGAGGATACAGATTTGCCAAAAAAAACTGATGCTGTTTTCCCAAATAATTGGTTTAGTACCCACCAAGATGGCAGATTGGTTCTTTATCCTATGTTTTCACCTACGAGGAGATTGGAACGGAGAAAGGATATCATAGAAATATTGATTAAGAAAGGATTTAGGATCAGTGAAATAGTGGATTTGACTTTTTTTGAACAGGACAATCAATTTCTTGAAGGTACGGGAAGCTTGATTTTGGATAGAATAAATAAAGTAGCTTATGCCTGCAGGTCACAAAGGACTCATCAAATACCCTTGGGATATTTTGGAAAATTAATGGGATTTGAAATTGTTGACTTTGACTCAACTCAGGTAATCAACGGTGCAGTTTCACCTATTTATCATACCAATGTCATGATGCATATCGGCACTGAAATATCTGTGGTATGTCTTGACAGCATTCCGCTTGCTTCTGAAAAATTGAAAGTACAGCAATATCTTGAAAAAACAGGAAAGAAAATGATTCCGATTACTGCTAAACAGAAATTTCAATTTGCCGGGAATATGCTAGAAATCCAGAACAATAAAGGAGAAAAATTTACAGTGATGTCAGATTCAGCTTTTCAATCCCTTGGAGATGTTCAGATCAATACTATAAGGAGGTACTCAGAAATCATTATTCCAAAAATACCTACTATTGAAAAAATCGGCGGTGGAAGTGTCAGGTGTATGATGGCAGAGATATTTCTCCCTTTAATGTAACCCCTTTGATTTGATTGATTTTATTTTGATGGTATCCACATCTATTTTTCGGGAACCGGCATTGGTTTTGAAATTTTCAATTACCTCCAAAACATCATAATCGATAACCCTTGATTTTGATCCGTCAATAATTACATGTTTTCCTTCAGGGATTTCTTCAAGGGCTTTGATCAATGCACCTTTATTGAGGAAACTCACCTCTTCTGAAAGCACTATTCTGATGGAGCCGTCAAGTTCTTCCTTTTTATCATCGAGTAGATATGAATTTTGATAATTTCTTAAAAGGATAAATACCATAGCTATTCCCATCCCCAATCCTATTCCTATCAGTAGGTCGAATAGAACGATTCCCAAAATGGTAATGATAAAAGGGAGAAATTGGTCCCAACCTAGTTTGGCCTGATGTCTGAAAAGGGAAACTTTTGTAAGCTTATAACCTACCATCAGCAATATCGCAGCCAGGCAAGCCAATGGGATCAGATTGAGTAGTCCGGGGATAAATATGACACTTGCAAATAGCAGTATCCCATGAAATACTGCCGATATTTTTGTCTTGCTTCCTGCTGTTACGTTCGCAGAACTCCTGACAATGACAGCTGTTACAGGTAGTCCGCCTATAAATCCATTGATTACATTTCCCACGCCTTGTGCCAAAAGTTCTCTATTTGGTGGAGAAATCCTTTTTAACGGGTCTATTTTGTCAGCAGCTTCCAAGCTCAACAATGTTTCTAAACTCGCTATGATCCCTATAGTTACTGCCGCAAGCCAAACATCGCTGTTGCCCAATTGTGAGAAATCAGGAAATGTGAACAAATCGGTGAACCCAACAAAGGAATCAACAACGGGAAGGACCACTTTATCTTCATTGCTTAAGTACAAAGTGGGGACAAAAAATTTAAAATATTTATTTAGACCAATGCCCAATAAGACCACTACCAAAGGACCGGGAATCAATTTGGTAAATGAAAGTTTTTTGATGAATGATTGTTCCCAAAATATCAGGATGCCAATGGATACAGCTGAAATGATTATTGCCCCAAAATCAAATGTTTTGGATAAATTTCCCAAACTCAGGACAGTATCCCAGTCATTTACAAAAGGGATATACTTTTCTAAATCTTTTGTTTCATTGACTCCAAAAGCATAGGGTATCTGTTTTATAATCAATATAATACCTATGCCTGCAAGCATACCCTTAATCACCGAAGTCGGAAAATAGTATCCGATTACCCCTGCTTTCAATATTCCAAAACCAATCTGTATAATTCCTGCCAAAACCACCGCCGAAAGGAAAACTTCAAATGTTCCAAGCTCGGTAATGGCATTGAGAACTATGACCGTCAATCCTGCGGCAGGACCTGATACTGAGGTGTGCGAACCTGATAATGAACCAATAACAATCCCTCCGATGACCCCTGCAATTATCCCTGAAAAAAGTGGCGCACCTGAAGCAAGAGCAATCCCAAGACACAGCGGGAGTGCTACCAGAAAAACGACCAAACCTGCCGGTATATCATTACCTAGGGTTGAAAAAATATTTTTTTGCATTGGATTGGGATGAATTTTTATAACCTTAAAGCTAAAATAGCATTTTTAGCTAAATCTCAATGTACATTTTTGATTAAATGAACCGCTAGGTCGTCTAAAGAAAATACTTGAAAGTTAAAATCCAATCTCAATTACCAAGACAAACATCTTTTTACTAATACTTTCCTGTAAAATTAAATGGACTGATTTCATACAATTCAGATTTGATTGAATCAGAAACATTAAGCCCTCCGATAAATTGTTTGATCGAAGCTTCGGTTATTTTTTCGTTTGTTCGGGTTAATTCTTTGAGGGCTTCATAAGGTTTTGGATATCCTTCTCTCCTTAGGATTGTTTGGATTGCCTCAGCTACTACAGCCCAGTTTTCCTCCAAATCCGCGTCGATAGCAGCACGGTTTAGCTGGAGTTTACCAAGTCCTTTCTCCAAAGATTCCAGGGCAATCAACATGTGTCCCAATGGAACGCCGATTATGCGCAGCACTGTGCTGTCAGTAAGGTCTCTTTGTAAGCGGCTGATGGGGAGTTTGGCTGCAAGATGCTCCAATAATGCATTGGCAATCCCAAGATTTCCTTCCGCATTTTCAAAATCGATCGGGTTGACTTTATGAGGCATGGCAGAAGACCCGATTTCGCCGGCCTTGATTTTTTGCTTGAAATAATTCATTGCCACATACTGCCAAATATCTTTTGAAAGGTCTAAAAGGATAGTATTGATTCTTTTTAGCCCATCAAAAAGTGCCGCCAGATTATCATAATGCTCGATTTGGGTTGTTGGATAACTTCTTTCCAAACCCAGATAATTTGACACAAAATTATCTGCAAACCCATGCCAATCTGTCGAAGGATAAGCCACAAAATGTGCATTGAGGTTTCCTGTCGCTCCACCAAACTTTGCCGAATAAGGAACTTGACCAAGTAATTCCAATTGTTTTTCCAATCTCACTGTAAATACCCTGATCTCTTTACCCAATCTTGTCGGAGATGCAGGCTGACCATGGGTTTTGGCAAGCATGGGAATATCTTTCCAATCGTCTGCCTGTGCAGCCAATTTGGAAATGACCCGATCCAAAGAAGGTAAAATGACTTCATTGAGTCCGTTTTTTAACATCAGAGGAGTTGCAGTATTATTGATATCCTGGGAGGTCAGGCCAAAGTGAATAAATTCTTTGAATTCCTGCAGTTGCAGATTGTCAAACTTTTCTTTGATAAAATACTCCACGGCTTTTACATCGTGGTTGGTGGTCTTTTCTGTTTCTTTGATGACTTCAGCATCTTCCATCCGAAATCCTGAAACAATATTTCTCAAGGCAGGAAAAAGTGATTTGTCAAAATCTTTCAGTTGGGGCAGGGGCAGTTCACATAGCGCGATGAAGTACTCTATTTCCACATGAACTCTATATTTTATCAAAGCAAACTCAGAAAAATAAGGACGCAAGGTTGCAGTTTTGTTTCCATACCTTCCGTCAATAGAGCTTACAGCTGTCAGATTTGTCAATTCCATAAGGGTTGTTTTTGAATTAGGCTTGCAATTTAGGTTTTCAGCATGAAATACTCTTTTTATTTTTCAATTATTGGTTTTACATCAGCATCAAAGGCCGGATTTTGCTATATAAATTCACTTTATTTTGAAGTAATTTAAATTCTTTTCAAAATCCAGCTGGCAGAATCGAACCTGTTTCCCATTAATTTGTTGTGATGTTGGTGATTATTCAGTCATGGAGTTACATTAATACCAAACAGTAGCTTAATTTTGACCGAGCCAAAATATTACGTTTTTAAACAGAATTAGAGAATGTTTAATTTATTTAAGAAAAAGAAAGAGGATAATAAAAGGGGGGACCATTATTTATCTTTGAAAGTAAGGGAAGTAGTCAAAGAAACCCCTGATACTGTCACTATCTATTTTGAGCAGCCTGAGCCTTATTTGGACTATAAGCCTGGTCAGTACCTCACGGTGATTTTGGAGTTGGGGGGTAAAGAAGTCAGAAGGTCATATAGCCTTTGTACCTCTCCATTTACAGATCCGCATCCGGGAATTACTGTCAAACGAGTCAGTGGTGGCTTGGTATCCAATTACCTCAATGACCAAATCAGACCGGGAAAAACCATTGAAATTATGAAGCCTTTGGGGAATTTCACCACTGAGTTTCATTCCAAAAATAAAAACCATTTCGTAATGGTGGCAGGTGGTAGTGGCATAACCCCGATCATGGGCATCGCCAAATCGGTTTTTGTCAATGAACCTGACTCAAAAGTAACCCTGATTTATTGCAGCAGGTCCGAAGAGCAGATTATATTCAAAAAAGAACTCGATGCGTTGAAAGAAAAGTATGGAGAGAAATTGAACCTGATCCATAACCTTAGCCAACCGTCTCCTCTTTGGACCGGATTAAAGGGACGTTTAAATGAAGAAAAAGTCAAAACTATCCTTTCTGAATCAAATTTTTCCGAGTTGGCAAATACTAAATATTTTGTCTGTGGGCCTGATGGCGTGATGGAAACAGCTCTCTTGGCCTTGGAAGAAATTGGTGTTGATCAAAAAGCTATCCATAAGGAAAGTTTCTACCTAGACTTGGAGGCAAAGGAAGAAGAGCTCAAATCTAAAGGCAAATTATCTCCCGAATTAACAAGGGAAATTGAAGTTGTTGTAGAAGGCCAATCATATTCTTTTGAAGTTCCCGCCGGTAAAACCATATTAGAAGCAGGTCTGGACAAAGACATCAATATGCCATATAGCTGCCAAAGTGGACTTTGTACAGCCTGTAGGGGAAAACTGATCTCCGGTAAAGTGGATATGATTGAAGATGCAGGTTTGAGTGCGAGCGAAATAGAATCAGGATACATCCTATGTTGCTCCTCAAAACCGGCAAGTTCTGATATCAAAATTGTAATCGAATAGGCTCTTGGAAAATTCCCAAATAAGAAAAATATATGATAAAATGGAGCGGAATGTGCTGATAATGATCGCCATTCCGATTCCATTTTTTGGTTTTGTTTACTTAAATACCGAGAATCCCATCTTTTTTTTTGAAGTGCCTCAGTTAACGGGTTTTTGGGAATACTTCGGACTGGGCTTGGTTTTTACTTTTTTGATTGCCCAATATTTTGCTTTTCAAAAAGATTCAAAAAATATCGAAAAATCTTCCTTTGGTCTTGAAAAAAAGCTTGAAGCTTACTCCAAAGCTTCATTTAATAGGTTTAGGATTTTATTTGTTTGTGGATTGGTCGCTGCAGCAGGTTTGTTTTTGTTTGGCAATGCAGGCTATACGATTGCTTTTGCGGTGACTTTGGTGTTTTTTTCAGCAGCCAAACCTACACCTGAAAGGATAATCAGGGCTTTGAAACTGAAAGGAGAGGAAAAAGACCAGGTGATGGGTTTAAAAAGAAGGGAATAAGAATTTTTTAACAATAGTTATTTATTTTCCGCATCGTGTCTTTTGGGGATATCCGGATTGACAAAAGTAAAACCCCTTGCTTCATCCCCTTCAAAAAAATCAACCTGCATTCCCATCAAAAACATGTAATGCTTTTTTTCAATCAATACCCGAATTCCGGCTACTTCAAATTGTTGGTCGCCTTCCTTAGGCTTATCAAATCCCAATAGAAAGGACATGCCTCCGCATCCGCCCCCTTTGACACCCACTCGGAGAGAATAATCCATGGGTATGTTCTTATTGGCAATGATATCTTTGATCTCAGCTTGTGCTTTTTCAGTGATATGTATTGGAATCAACATGCCTATTTAATCCGAATTTTGATTGGGAAGTTCAAATTTAAGTTTTAAAAATATCAATTGTCAATGTTTTATTGCGTCTATTAATTTCTGATATTCGGATCAAATTATTGTAATTATATGGCGTATTTCGCAGATTTATTAAAAATAGTATTGCCGGCTGGTTTGGTTATTTATGGCATGTACCTGACGATCATGTCTTTTATGAAAAAAGAGAGGGAAAAAATGCTCTTGGATTTAAAAACCCAAAATACCAATACGGTTCTTCCCATCAGGCTTCAAGCCGGGGAAAGATTATGTCTTTTATTGGAAAGAATCACTCCAAACAACCTGGTCAGAAGGATAAATAATCCTGAATATTCTGCCAAAGAATTTTACAGCCAACTGCTTCACGAGGTTAGAGAGGAGTTTAACCATAACTTATCGCAGCAGGTTTACTTCTCTGATGAGACTTGGGAAAGTGTCCGCCGGGCAGCTGAAAGCGTCGTGACTATTATCAATACAGCCATGCAGGATATGCCGGAAGAAGCGAGAAGCATCGATCTTGCCAAGCGGGTTTTTCAGCTAACATTGGACCAGAAAAATGATGCCATCCAAATGGCCTTGAAATCCGTTAAGTCTGAAATAAGAATATTCTTCTAAAAACATGGCATCATTAAGGGAAAAGACAGTTGATTTTTTTGGTAAGGCCAAAATCCTTTACCTCGAAAAAGCAAACCAAATAGCAGGGGAGGACAGTAAGCTTCAAAAGCTTCTAAAAAATGTCGGAGAAAGATTAAATGCGGTTTCCCAAAACCCTAAAGTTCAGACAGCTTTGGAACCGATCTTGATTTTCAAAAGGATGATCCAGGCCCACAGAAGTGGAAAATTTAAAGTTTCATCCAAAACCCTAGGTCTCATCGTTTTGGGTTTGGTGTATTTTGTCACCCCAATAGATATTATTCCTGACTTTATGCCGATTTTGGGTTTTACCGATGACCTTTCAGTGATTTTAGCTGTTTTTAATTCGGTAAAGCACGAAGTGGAAGATTTTTTGAATTGGGAAAAGACGCAGGCTTAATGACCTTGAACTTTTGCTTTTCATCTTTTTGGGCGTACTTTACCTGATATGAAAAAAATAGCATTTCTCGCAGGTACATCGGGTTTGATCGGCATGCAGCTGCTTCACCAATTACTACAAGATAATTCTTACGATTACCTCATTTCGGTTGGTCGACGCAAGCTTGCTTTAAAGCATCACAAGTTGGTACAGGTTGAAGGCGATTTCAGCAAAATTCAGAGTTGGGACATAGAATCCAAACTCCGGGAGGAGGACTTGGGCGGGGTGTTTTTTCCCATTGTAGATGCCATCAATAAAAAATCCTGCGAAATGCATGCTTTCTGTTCCTTGGGAACCACCATCAAAGTTGCCGGATCAAAGGATAAATTCTACGAAATTGACCATGATTATGTCATAGGATTTGCGAAATGGACCTATGGTTTGGGAGCGAATAAATTTTTGTATGTGAGTGCCATGGGGGCCAATCCCCAATCTTCGGTTTTTTACAACAAAGTGAAAGGTGAAGTGGAGGAAGATCTGAAAGTCATCCCTTTTGATTATTTAGGTCTGTTTCAGCCATCCTTATTGGTTGGAAACAGGAAGGAATTCCGGTTTGGGGAAGAAGTTGCTAAAATATTGACAAAGCCTTTGGTATGGCTAAAGATTGGAAAATCTTTCCGACCCATCAATGACAATCAGGTTTCGAAGGCAATGATTCATCATGCCAACCAAACCAAACCGGTAAAAGTTGAGGTTATTTCCTCTAAGAAAATGCAGGATTTTTGAGGTATGATAGCAGTGATTCAACGGGTATCTGAGTCCACAGTCAAAATAGAAGGACAGATCAAAGGCCAAATCGGGACAGGATTGATGGTCTTATTGGGAATAGAAGAGGCAGATGGCAGTGAGGATATAGAATGGCTAAGTAAAAAAATCGTTAACCTCAGAATTTTCCCTGATGAAAATGAGGTGATGAACAGAAGCATTCTTGAGGCCTTAGGAGATATTTTGCTTATCAGCCAATTCACACTCCATGCAAGTACCAAAAAGGGCAACAGACCCTCTTATATCAAAGCCGCAAAACCTGACATCGCCATTCCGCTTTACGAGAAGTTTATCAGTTACCTTGAAAAGGATTTGGGAAAACCTATCCAAACAGGGGAATTCGGTGCCGATATGAAAGTAGCCTTGGTCAATGACGGTCCGGTCACGATCATTATGGACAGCAAAAATAAAGTTTGAAGAAGTAAGAATTAACGGTTAACAGTCGCGGTAGGCAGTTTGGCAAAACCCAAAAACTCGACAACGC
Organism: Aquiflexum gelatinilyticum; assembly: GCF_024813435.1. NCBI lineage: Bacteria > Pseudomonadati > Bacteroidota > Cytophagia > Cytophagales > Cyclobacteriaceae > Aquiflexum > Aquiflexum gelatinilyticum. The sequence goes on along the minus strand of NZ_JANAEZ010000001.1, from coordinate 661,606 downwards.
GATAACTTGACAACAATTACAACCACTACAACCAACACAACCCCCTTCATGTCCTCGCTAATTTCCATCCAAAAAGCCACTGTCAGACAATTTGATAAAGTAGTTTTTGAAAACCTGGACTTTGAATGGGAGAGGGGGCAACATTGGGCAATTTTGGGTCAATCTGGTGTAGAACTCACAGCATTTTTAGATACGATATTAGGCAAAACCATGGTGACATCTGGTATTATCCAAAGGGCCTTTGCCAAAGAATACCAAGAGCAAAAGTCAGAAGCAGGCGAAGTAAACTCATTCAGGGATTTGATAGCGACTGTTTCTCAGCAATACAGTTTCAAGAATAAGTCCAATATTCAGAATTTTTATTATCAGCAACGATTCAATTCCATGGAGTCGGATGAGGCCCTGACTGTGGAAGATTATCTTAAAAGCATAGAAATAGAAGTAAAAGTGCCCGGTTCCTGGAACTTATCAAAAGTAATCAGGTTCATGAATTTAGAGCATCTTAAAGACAAATCCCTTATCAAATTGTCGAATGGAGAGACGAGGAGACTTTCTTTTGCCACTGCTTTGATCAAGAATCCAAAAATTCTTTTGATGGACCAACCGCTTACGGGTTTGGACAAAGAAACGAGAGGTGATTTTGGAGGTATGCTTTCTGATATCATTGCCTCGGGGATTCATGTCTTGATGAGTACCCACCATGACGAGATTCCATCCGGAATCACCCACGTAGCTATATTGAGCGAAAATAAAATCTTCAATGCCGACAAAGCGGAAACAATAAAAGGAGTGCACCAAAGCATGCGGTTTGAGAATGACGTTGATCCTGAATTTGTAAAAAGGCTTTTGGTTAAGAATTTGGCATTTTCTTGCCAAAAAATCCTGGAGTTTAAAAATATTGCGGTAAGGTATGGGGACAAACAGATCCTGGATGGCATCAATTGGACGATTCTTCCCAATGAAAAGTGGGCTTTAAAAGGAGAAAACGGTGCAGGAAAATCCACTCTTCTCAGTTTGGTATTGGGTGAAAACCCTCAAGCCTATGCCAATGAAATATGGCTTTTTGACCGAAAAAGAGGATCGGGAGAGAGTATTTGGGATATCAAAAGACAAATTGGATTTGTAGCGCCGGAGCTTTCGAGGTTTTTTCCTCCCAATCAAACATGTATCAAGGTGGTGCTATCGGGATTATTTGATACCATAGGTTTGTTCAAAAAAGTCACTCAGGATCAGGAAAAATCGGCAATGGATTGGTTGGGATTGTTTCACTTGGAAAATATAGCCAATCGATTGTTAAGTCAGGTTTCACTCGAAAACCAAAGGTTTATCTTGCTTGCCAGGGCTTTGATCAAAAATCCCGAATTATTGGTTTTGGATGAGGCTGCCCAGGGAATGGATGACTTACAAAGGGTCAGATTCAGAGAAACTGTCGATCTTGTTTGCAAAATCCTACCGGTTTCTATGATTTATGTGAGTCATTATGAGGAGGATATTCCAAAATGCGTAGATAAAATTTTTAGATTAAAAGGAGGAAAAGCGGCTTTTTGATCCTTAGAGAAGGTCGCTGGCTTCTGTTGGAATTGAAATAGTCTCTATGAAAGTGCCATCATCTTCCAATCTGATTCCTGTCAGGCAGACACCGCCATAGGCTCCTGTGTCAATATTCCAGGAATTTGATTCCTTGCTGTATTTGGGAACTCCGTCCCAATTTGGTGTATGCCCGATTATCTGAATTTTCCCCGTATTGATCAATGGCTTTCTGTTCCATAAAAGTCCGTTTGTATTGGATTGGTCGTAGGGATCCCCAAGTCCTGAAAATCCAGCGTGTGAAACCTGAACATAGTCATTTTCCCAAATTAAAGGGAAATCTGTTAACCAAGTGGAGTAGTTGTCCAGATCTATTTGGTCTACTTCAAATTGCCTTAGGGTTTTGCCACCTCCGTTGGAAAGCCAAATACCCTTCGGATCTTCTCCCTTCATATAGTTGATCATCAACTGCTCGTGATTCCCTCTCAAAAAGTGGGCTTCCTTTTTAAAATTCATCTGCAACTCAAAAGCCAGATGAATGACCGAGGGAGAAAATGCCCCTCTATCTACTAGATCTCCTACCTGAACTAAGGTTTCAGATTTTGGATCCCAATGGTCCAAAAGGTTCAAAAAGGTATTGAGACATCCGTGGACATCTCCTACAATAAATATTCCCATATACTTAGAACGAATAAAAATTAGCCGACATATTAAAATTGTAAAAAAACCAATAAATGATTCAATTATTTACTTGTTCTGTTCAATATATTTAATTATAATCACTTCATAATCAATTTTATATCTATTAAACATTCTTTACCAAATTAAGTTTTATTGTGACTTCATTATTAATCAAAAATTAATTCCCAACCAATAAACATTAAACGTCTTCAATTCCACTAAAGGTTGTTTGTTATGAAAAATTCCGTTTTTATGCTCTTCCTCCTTGCATTGGCGTTTTCTGCCTGCATGAGCCAAAAAGATTACCTTGCAGAGTACGATTTTAATTATGCAGGAAATTTCAAAAAATACAAAACTTTTGGTTTTGTAAACAATCCGTTTCCGGATACGACATCCCATCATTTAGCGATTGAAAGGACAATTACCAATAGACTCGGCTCTCAAGGCTTTAAATTACAAGCGGATAAACCGGATATTTTGATCAACTATAAACTTTTCCTGGATGAAGTAAAATACCGTGGCTATGAACAGCCGAATTTTGATTATTGGGTTCAGAGAAGAAGTGCCGACTTTGAACTTACTGAGGAGGAAGAAAAGAAAAACCGTGAAAAAGATGAGAATTATAATCAGGTCAAATTCACTGAAAACAACGGGATGTTGGTCATTTTTGTAATTGACAACAAAAGAGGAAACACCATTTGGCAGGGATATACAGCAGCAAGTTTTGATTTGTTTTCCCCAGAAGTCAATACAGAATTGACCAAAGCCACTTACCGTGTCATGGACCAATTTAAGTTATTGACAAGAAATTAGACAGACTCAATCCAATTTGCCCTCGGCTTCCATATTTCCCTGGAAGTGGAGGGCACTTACTTTTTGAGCAGAATCAAAAGTTTGGAAAGCACAGATGATTCTACTGAATTTTTGAAAATTGCCGATTTCATTCAGTGATAGGGGAGACCCGAACAGATAGAGTTGACAGTTTTTATTTTCTATATGGTTCAAAAGCTTTTTGATCATTTCGATGTCCATCCCAAAATGATTCACAGGCTTGGCCGATGGCACAAAAACCGCGATCAGAAGGGAGTCAAAATCCTTTAATCTTTCCCAGCTCGGATCTGTGGAGGAAGTCAAGCCAATTGATGGAGACGAAGTGACTTTGTCCAATTCTGAAAAGAAAACATTTTCATTTTCTTGAAATAAAGAAACCTTCGCAAACTTGGCTTCTGATAAATCAAGGGAGTTTTGAAGGTTTTGGTTGGAAATTTCAGTGATATAATGGCGTGGAAGCTTGTCATTGAAAGCAATATGATCTGACCAATTGAATTCTATTTCTTTTGGAAGATGATCAGAATAGATACCGAGTTTTTCTTTAAGTAGGATCACTTTTCCAAAACTCTCCAATATCTTTTCTTCTGTTCCATTTTTCAAAATCATTTCAATTCCTTGCTCTACATTTTCTGAAAAACAGAGCAAGTCATTTCCTGCCTTGAATGCTTCCCACTCCAACTGTCCCGGTTCGGGAAAAAGGTCAGAGACACTTTTCATATTCAATGCATCAGAAACCACGATTCCTTTAAATCCCATCTCTTCTTTTAACAAGTCGGTAATGATTTCTTTTGAAATGGATGCGGGAATAGTTTTTCCGTTGGAAAGTGCCGGTGCAGCCAAATGCCCCACCATGATCATGTCGATACCTGCTTTGATCCCATTGGCAAAAGGATAAAGTTCTTCGGAAATCAATTCTTCTTTTGTTTTGTTTATCACAGGAAGTCCAAGATGGGAATCAGTGTCTGTATCTCCATGTCCCGGAAAATGCTTGTAACACGCCCCAATTCCGGCTTTCTCCATACCTTGATACATTGCCAAGGCAAATCTGCTCACCTTCTTTTTGTTGGGTCCAAAGGACCTGTATCCGATCACAGGATTTTTGGGATTGGTATTGATATCCGCTACCGGGGCGAAATTCAGGTGAATTCCAGTCTGCTTGAGGTCTTTTCCCATCCGGTAACCTGTTTCAAAAACCAAATCCTCATGTTCAATCGAAAGTGCTCCCAATGTAATGGCGTAGGGATATTGTGGCGTATTTTCTATCCGCATTGCCAATCCAAACTCCGCATCAATACTCATCAAAAGTGGTTGTCTAGAAATGGATTGGTACCGGACGATCAATGCCCGAAGTTTTTCAAGCGTATTTTCGTAAGTCAGCTTTTCCTGTCTTTTCTCAAAATTGGCTGCGGCACTGTGGCGGCTATGGAAAAAAGTAAGGCCACCAATGTGTTGGTTTTTGATCAATGATTCAATCGCAAGGTAATTTTCCTCCGTATCATGGATAAATGCCGCCGGCGAAAAAAGCTGTCCTATTTTTTCTTTTAAAGTCATTTTAAATAATTTCTAATTAATTCATCATTTTTCATTCTGAATTTCCTCCACTTTCTTCTTCCCATATTCCTTCGGAAATTTCACATACCTGATCATCAGAATTCCAGGAACTGCTGCAGCTACAACCCAAAGGAAAAACCCCTCATATCCCAACCATTCCTGCACAAAACCACTTGCCATTCCCGGTAACATCATACCCATTGCCATAAAACCCGTGGCAATAGCATAATGGGAAGTTTTGGAAGGACCTTCAGAAACATATATCAAATACATCATAAAAGCCGCAAACCCAAACCCGTACCCCAATTGCTCTACCACCACCACAAACCCAGCCCAAAATGCAGATTCAGGTTGGAAATAAGCCAAAAGGTAATAGAAAAAATTGGGTACGTTCAATGCTAAAATCATGGGCAACATCCATTTGCCCAAGCCATCTTTTGAAATGACAATTCCCCCAATTATTCCTCCGATTGAAAGTGCAATGATGCCAAAAGTTCCATAAATCCAACCCACTTCCGATGTGCTGAGTCCAAGTCCGCCTTCAGGCCGGCTGTCTAAAAGAAAAGGGGATGCCATTTTTACCAATTGGGATTCTCCCAAACGATAAAAAAGTATAAAGGCCAAAGCTGCCCATATCTCTTTTTTCCGAAAAAAGGAGCTAAATACTTTTCCAAAGGTCAATTGAACTTCTTTGACATAAGTACTGCTCTTTTCGATATTGGGAGTTGTCCATAGATTGATCAGCGTCAAAATAAACATTAGACCTGCTACAATGACCATGGTCAAGGACCAAGCTTTGGTATTGTCCCCGTATTTGACTTCAAGGTATCCGGCCACTATTACAAACAATCCCTGACCGGTTACCATCGCAACGCGATAGAATGTACTTCTCAGACCGATGAAGAACGATTGTTGTTCTTCCTTCAAAGCCAAGAGGTAAAACCCATCCGAAGCAATGTCATTGGTCGCAGAGGCAAAAGAAGCCAACCAGAAAAAAGCCAGAGTCAGTACAAAAAATTGATCTGTAGGTACACTGAGGCCTATGCATAGAAAGGCAAAAGACAATACCAATTGCATTGCCAAAAACCATTTTCGTTTGGTCCCATAAAGGTCCACCAATGGACTCCAAAGTGGTTTGATGACCCAAGGGAGATAGAGGAAACTGGTGTAAAGGCCAATGTCTGAATTGTCAACACCAAGCTTTTTGTACATGATCACAGAAACCGTAATGATCAACACGTATGGGATTCCTTCGGTTAGGTATAGTGGCGGAATCCAATACCAAGGGTTGTTTTTGATGGTTTTGCTCATGGCTTCTTTCTGATGAGGTTTTGGTAAATGCTGATTTCAGAACCTTCGATGATACTTGCCCCAACAGTATTTTTATAAAAATCAGCAGGTCCCACACCCCCGATGACGGCATAGGCATATCCCATTTCCTTCATGGATTGAAGGCTTTTGACCAAAAGGACTTTTCCTATTCCTTTTCCCCTCATGGCTTCCAGAGTGCCTGTTGGCCCAAAAAAGTTCTTTGCTGTAGATTCAAAACAGGCAAAACCCAAAATCTCATATCCATTTTGGGCAATCCAACAATTTACAGGAAGCTGACTAAAGGCGGATTCAACTTCATTAGCCCAATAAATCCCAAAATGCTCAAATACCCAATCCCTAACAAATGACTTTTCCGGAGGTATCGGTTTTCGAAACACGATATTCTCCTTTGCCAAAATGGCTTCATTGGCTGAAATATCCGGAAGTTCCATCAACCGGACAAGCATGTCTTTCATGGGGTCTGCGTTTTTGGGTTTGCTTGAATTTCGAAAACTTGTGGGTTTGTTTCTTTGCCAAATCGGTCCAGAAAACTGATGGCCACGAATTTTTGGTTGATTGAATTCAAAACCGGAAGCAACATCCTGTTGCTTTCATCCAGATATATCCTTTGGGAGGAAACATTCTCTTTGCGTTTTTGCAGATCAGGGAGGGTCGGCGCGGTGTAGATCAATGCAAACCGAAAATCCGGCTGTATACCCCGCTCAAACTGAAAAGCAAATCCGTCGCCATGTGGGATAAGAATCGGAGTTTGGCCTGTTGGATTGCCATTGGGATTTGGAAGTACATCAGGAGGCAATGCCGTGAAGTGGTAGTGGTTTTTGTGCAGCAAATCGGCGACATCCTTATTTTTTACATACATCGATTTGGCGCTGAAGTAAGCGTTGCCGGATATGTTTGGAGTGATCTTGGACAGTCCCACCTGATTGGAGATTTCCATAGGGTTTTCCCAGGCTTTGTCTGCATTGTCCCGGATTTTGTAGGGGCCGTTTCCGATATAAATTTTGGTGTTGTAGTGGTTTTTGGACCACCAGTTTACCAATTCCCTGTGCGAAGCAAGGTTATAATCCATGCTCCAATACAATTGGGGAATAAGGTAATCGATCCATCCGTTTTTCATCCATGTTAGGACATCGGCAAAAAGATCGTCAAAGTTGGTCTGTCCGGCCCTTGTCTTGGATCCTGATGGGTCTTTGTCGATGTTTCTCCAAACCCCGAAAGGACTGATACCGAATTGAACCCAAGGCTTTTCTGCTTTGATTGTTTCATTTACTTCTTTGACCAAAAGATTGACATTTTCCCTTCGCCAATCATCGAGTTTTTGCCCGGGCTTCCCATACTTCTTGAAAGAAGCGGCATCGTTAAAGACTTCCTTTTCTACTTTGTAAGGATAGAAATAGTCATCAAAGTGGATGGCATCAATATTGTAATTTTGGACTACTTCTTTGATGATTTCTACCAGATGAGCCCTTACTTCGGGCAAGCCGGGATTGTAATAGTACTTCGTGGCATACTTGATCATCCAATTGGGATGCTTGACAAAATCATGGTTTGGGCTGAGGTCTTTGGTTTCCATGGTCATGGTAGCCCGGTAGGGATTAAACCATGCATGGAATTCCAATCCCCGTTTGTGCGATTCCAATATCATCCAGGAAAGTGGATCTTCCATGGTGTTTGGTTTTTGGCCTTGTTTCCCTGTCAGGTATTTGGACCATGGGGAATATTTGGATGGATAAAATGCATCGCCGGCTGCACGAACCTGCACAATCACCGCATTGAAATTGAGTGATTTGTAATATTCCAGAAGTTTGATGAATTCTTCTTTTTGCTTTGAATAAGGGTCTGTGGAAGATGTTGGCCAATCAATGTTGGCCACCGTTGCGATCCAAACTCCTCTGAATTCCCTTGGACTCGGTCCCAATTCAATTTCCAAAGGTTTGTAAAAAGAAGAAGGACCTGGTGCAGTAACGGTTTTGGGAGGATAGTTGCTGTTGCCGTCAGGTTTAGCAGGAACAGGGACTTGCGGACTTGTTTTCGTTCTGGAAGTGGGGACCGGTGTCACTGTCTTGCAGGACTGTATTCCCAGAACGATGGCAAGAAAGAAAGCTAAATGAAATATTCGGGATTTATTCAATTTGAAAGGAGGCTTCATGTTTGGTTAAGGATTGCTTTTGAAATTCAGATCTGCCAGTTTTTTTCTTAGCTTTTTCATGAATTTTGGTCCTGGATCCTGTTTTTGGGTCAGGTAGTTGGGGTCAGTTTCTTTCCAAATGGATGTTCCCTGAAAGGCATAATATTCGTGGTGTCCGATGACATAGGTCAGCTTATATTTTCTGTTGAGGTACCTGATCAATGCAGCATTGGATTTGACTTGCGCTTTGGTCAGCGGCGCATCCGGGCCTCCGATATTTTCGATACCTATTGCAGTATAGTTGAGTCCAATGGTATGTCTTGCAAAGGTCGTGTCAGGAAGTAACCTGAAGATTGTTCCGTCCCGGTCAACCAAAAAATGCGCCGAAACATTGAGGTTGCTCGCGGCAGTCAGTTCGGGTCGGCCACCAAGATAGACCGGATTGAAAACATCAAAAGTCGATTCCAAGGAATTGATTGCAGTCCAATGCACTACGACCATGGTCGGAACAATTGTCGCGGTTTCCTTTTCAATCCCGTGTCTGTTTTTCAGGTATTCAATAGAGAGTTTTTCTCTTTCCTCGTCCAAAATAATGGGCTTGTCAAAGATCCGAAAAGTCTGCGCTTGGACTCCTGATACCAAAGCAGTAATGAAAATGACCGATAAATAGACCAAAAGACCTTTTTTATTCATGGTTTTTGTTGTGAGGGTGTTGAATTTCAATTTTTACTCAAAATAAAGGAATTTATTGGTAGGTATATTCCAATCATCAAAACTTTGGACAATACAACACTACTCCATAAACAAAAAGCCCCAGCCTTTGGGGACTGGGGACTTGCATACGTAGGAAAAAATCTTAACCTACCGAAATGGCTTTTTTGGGTTTGTCACTTTCAATAACCTTCTTGGGGAGGACTACATTCAAAATACCGTTGTCATATTTGGCATCTATTTTTTCGTCCATCACATTCTCAGGAAGGCTGAAAGAACGCCTAATACTTGAATAAGAGAATTCTTTCTTACGGTAATTTTCTTTTTTCTCCTCTTTCTTTTCTTCTTTTTCGGCGCTGATATTCAGCATTCCATCTACTACTTCGACTTTAAAATCTTTTTTGTCAAAGCCCGGTGCAGAAAGTTCAAGTTTGAACTCTTTGTCATTTTCAATCACATTGGTGGAAGGAATTTCCACCCCTTTTTCAGGAAGCCAGAATTTTTCATCCAAATCAAAAGGGTTTTCTGTTCCGAAGAAATCCTGGACCAATTTTGGCCAAGCGCTTCCGTTTTGCTTAGTTAGTAATCCCATGGCTATAAGAATTTAGGGTAAATTGGATTTATTTAACAGTACCAAATTAATATTGTTCCAATTAAAACCACATGACAATAGTCACATTACCAACTGATTGTGATCAAAAAATGCAATTCAAGAAAGCTTTCTTACAATATATTCAATACATTTTGAAGCCAATCTTGCTGTGCTGTTGTCTTTATCAAAAATCGGATTGAGTTCGACAATATCCATGCTTATCAGCTTACCTGTTTTGGCCAAATAATCGAATATCCTGAAGGCCAACTCAGGTGAAAATCCCAATGGAGAAGGCGCACTCACCCCGGGCGCATAGGCTGATGAAAAACCATCAAGGTCTACACTGAGGTATATTTTATTGACCTTCAGACAAAAATCATCCAAGGTCTGGGCAATGGTTTCCCAATTTGCCAAAGTGAATTCCTCCATTTCCATCCATCGGACTTTATGTTTTAAGGCAGTTTCAAAAAGCACTTTTGGATTGGATGATTGTTGGATACCAAGGCATAGGTAATGGAATTGGCTTTGGTAATCATTGGCCAACTGAAAAAATGGTGACCCTGAATGTCCTTTGCCGCTGTTCAATTCCCTGAGGTCAAAATGTGCGTCCAGATTGATGATGCCTAATTTTTCTCCTTTGGGAATCAAATACTCCAATATCCCGCGACCATGGGCAAAAGCAAGGTCGTGTCCACCGCCCAATAAAACCGGGAAATAGTGGTTTTGGAGTAATTCGGTGACGGTTTTGGAAATGAGGGCATGGCTGGATTCCATGTCTTCCCCTTCTGTGAAAATATTCCCCAAATCATTAATCCCAACTTCCTCAGGCAGGTGAAAGGCCATCGGACCCATCATTTTCCTGATAGCTTTCGGACCTTTGGCTGCACCCGTTCTTCCCTGATTTCTACGTACGCCTTCATCACCTGCATATCCTAGGATTGCAATCCCTTTTCCATTTGCAGGTTGATCGATGTGCAGATTATCTGCACAGGTCACAGCCTGATACCAATATTGAAGGGAATCAGAGGGACGTCCTGTCCAGATATGGGGTGGGGTAGGATGGTGAAGAAGAGTCATTTTTAAGGATTGAAACCGGTTTTCTTTTGAAGTTTTTTCAAAAATATCGGTTATGATTTGGCAAGATAAAGGTTGAATTCCAAGGCATTGCCGGCTACAAATTCATCCACAGCGAGGTCTTCCATGATTTCATCATCAAACTCCATTTCGGTTTTTTCCACTTTTCCGTCAGGATGGATAATCAGTTCAGTCCCAGTCCAATCCTCAGGATTGACCTTGACCAAAACCTGGTAATCGTCAAATACCCTTTTGAAATATTTTGGCATCGTACCCATAGCGTCAATTTTTTTATTCAAAATTACCGATAATTTTTATTCAATAATTTTTTGTTAAGCAAAATGCATTTTTAACTTTGTCCCACTGAAAAAAATGAAAACAACTCAAAACACATATTGGTGGTGGCATTGGACTTCTAAAATAGAAGAACCAGTTGTTGTTGCCTAAATTTTGTGTTGCTATAACATATCGATAGGGCTTACTGGTTTTTCCAGTAAGCCCTTTTTTTATTTCTTAAAAACCGATTGACATGGAAAACTTCAAAATCATTACCCATCATAAAAAGCGCTTGGCTGATACCATCACGCCGGTAAGCATTTACCTTCAGATCAGGGACAGGTTTGCCAATCCCATTTTGTTGGAGAGTTCTGATTACCATGGGCAAGAGGACAGTTTTTCCTATATCTGTTTCAATCCGATCGCATCATTCTCTTTCAATGCCGGTCAGGTGAAGGAAACACTACCTTTTGGCGAGTCCATATCCTATCCTGTTGGGCCTGAATTGAGTCTTGTGGATGCACTGCGAAAATTCTCAGGTAGATTTCAGGATGACAACGGGAAGCACAAATTTATCAGCAATGGCCTTTTTGGGTATATGCAATATGATACATTGGCTTATTTTGAAGATATCAAGCTGGAAAATTCTTCTCCGGATTCGGTTCCGATGCTGCATTATGCGGTTTACCAAAATGTGATCGTAGTTGACCACTTCAAAAATGAAATGCATCTTTTTGAACATCAGGTGGAGGGAATCGAAACAGAAGTGCAGCTTCCGCTTTTGGAGACGCTTCTTAATAACAAAAACCTTCCTTCATATTCCTTCAAATTGGTGGGAGAGGAATCTTCCAATTATACCGATTCGGAATTTTTGGATATCCTCAAAAAGGGTCAGGAGCATTGCTTCCGTGGCGATGTATTCCAGATAGTGCTTTCGAGGAACTTCTCCACCCAATTCAAAGGAGATGAATTCAATGTCTACCGCGCACTCCGTTCGGTGAATCCTTCGCCTTATCTGTTCTATTTTGATTATGGATCTTACAAGGTTTTTGGGAGTTCACCGGAGGCGCAGATTGTGGTCAAAAACAACAAAGCCACGATTTATCCTATTGCCGGAACCTTCAAGCGGACAGGAAATGACATGGCTGACGCAGACTTGGCAAGGAAACTTTATGACGATCCAAAAGAAAACTCCGAACATGTCATGTTGGTAGACCTTGCGAGAAATGACCTCAGCCGGTCTTCCGAAAAAGTGGAGGTGGAGGTTTTCAAAGAAATCCAATACTATTCACACGTCATCCATTTGGTGTCCAAAGTGACCGGTATCCTTCCCGAAGGCACCAACCCACTGCAATTGGTGGCCGATACATTCCCGGCAGGCACGCTGTCCGGCGCTCCCAAGTACCGAGCGATGGAGCTCATCGACCAACTTGAAAACACTTCCCGTAAATTCTATGGAGGTGCTATCGGATTCTTAGGGTTCAACGGTGACTTTAACCATGCCATTTTGATCCGGTCATTTGTTTCCCAAAACAACAGACTGCGGTTCCAAGCCGGTGCCGGAGTCGTAGCCAAATCTTCCATTCCTTCCGAACTCCAAGAAGTCGCCAACAAACTCGAAGCACTCAGGGTAGCGCTCAAGACGGCGGAGGGGATATAAAGAATTTAAACAAAGAAAGATCAGAATAAACGGAATTTAAATTTTCTAATTTTTCAGTCTTTCAATTTTCCAATCAAAAAAATGAAAATCCTCGTCCTCGATAATTACGATTCATTTACATATAACCTGGTGTACATCATCAGAGCTTTGGGCTATGGTCCAAAGATGGATATTTTCCGGAATGATAAAATCAGCCTTGAAGATGTTGCTGCCTACGATAAGATTTTGCTTTCACCCGGCCCGGGAGTTCCGGCTGAAGCTGGGATTATGCCGGAGTTGCTGAAAACATATTCCGCTACCAAAGATATCCTCGGGATCTGTCTTGGACATCAGGCGATCGGAGAGGCTTTTGGTGGGACTTTGATCAACCTTTCTGAGGTAGTACACGGACTTGCTTCTGAGGTAAAGGTCGCAGAAGACCTGATCTTCAAAGGCCTTCCCGAAAAATTCAAAATAGGCAGATACCATTCTTGGGTGATCAATGAACAGACTCTTTCTCCTAATTTGGAAGTAACTGCACGAACCCCAGATGGACAAATCATGGGTGTGAGGCACAAAGAATTCAAAGTCCGAGGTCTTCAGTTCCATCCCGAATCCGTATTGACAGAACACGGCGTAGCCATGATGAAAAATTGGCTGGAAAGCTAAGGGAGGTGGGAAGTCGGGAAGCCGGGAAGTAGGATGTACCAAGTACCAAGTAAAAAGTACGAAAAATCCAAAAAGAGACCCAAAACCATTAACCCATTAACCAAATAACCAAATAACCAGATAACCAATAACCTATTAACCACCAAGCATGAAAGACATACTCAACCACCTGATAGAACACCGGAGCCTTTCGAAAGACCAGGCAAAGGAAGTTTTGAAAAAAATCACTTCAGGTTCATACAACTCCAGTCAGATTGCGGCTTTCCTGACCGTATACCTGATGAGAAGCATCACCGTAGAGGAATTGGGCGGATTTAGAGAAGCGATGTTGGAGTTGTGCATTCCGGTGGAGATATCCGAATACGATGCCATGGACCTTTGCGGCACAGGCGGTGACGGAAAGGACACTTTCAATATCTCTACCCTTGCCTCTTTTATCGTAGCAGGTGCAGGACAAAATGTAGCCAAACACGGAAACACCGGCGTGTCTTCGATCTGTGGTTCTTCAAACCTTTTGGCGTACTTTGGCTATGAGTTTACCAATGACATCGGCAAGATCAGAAAGAGCCTTGATGAAGCAGGAATCTGTTTTCTTCATGCGCCGCTTTTCCACCCTGCCATGAAAAATGTCGGTCCAATCAGAAAAGAATTGGGTGTCAAAACATTTTTCAATATGTTGGGTCCGATGGTCAATCCGAGTTTCCCGAAAAAACAATTGGTAGGGGTTTTCAGTCTTGAGTTGGCTAGACTCTATGCCTACCTCTATCAGGAGCACGATGGCAACTTTAGTATTTTACATGCCTTGGATGGCTATGATGAGATTTCCCTCACAGGGGATTTCAAGATGATTTCCAATTCGGGAGAAAAACTCCTCAGTCCGGAGAGTATTGGTTTGCCCAAAATATCTCCCGATTCCATCTTGGGGGGAGAAACCGTTGAAGAGTCCTCCAGAATATTTGACAACATTTTAAAAGGAAAAGGTACAGTTCCGCAAAACTCTGTTGTCCTTGCCAATGCCGCTGCAGCGCTGGTAACGGCAGATCCTGAATTGGGATTTGAATCTGCTTTGGAAAAAGCAAAGGATTCCCTTTATGGAGGTAGTGCGCTGAAAGTTTTCAATGCCTTGGTCAATCCAAAAACAACTGTTTCATTTTCAAACTGATCATGATGAATATTTTAGATAAAATTATTACGCACAAAAAAATAGAAGTTGCTGAAAAAAGCAGCCTTGTACCTGTAAAGTTGCTTGAGCAAAGTGTCTACTTTGACAGCAGTGTCGTGTCGATGACAAAGTATATCAAACACGAAGACAAAACTGGCATCATCGCCGAATTCAAAAGGAAATCCCCTTCCAAAGGAGCAATCAATACCACTGCCTCGGTGGAGACAGTCAGTATTGGTTATATGCAGGCAGGTGCTTCTGCATTGTCCATTTTGACTGACAAAGAGTTTTTTGGCGGAAAAAATGAGGACCTGACTACTGCTAGAAAATTCAATTTCTGTCCAATCCTTCGAAAGGATTTTATCATCGATGAATACCAGATCATCGAAGCCAAGTCAATTGGAGCAGATTGCATCTTGTTGATAGCGGCGGCATTAGAACCAAAAAGACTTAAAGAATTGGCAGTTTTTGCGCATTCTTTGGGATTGGAAGTGTTGATGGAAGTACATGATGGCGAGGAATTGGATGCTTCTCTGAACGAGCATTTGGATCTGATCGGAGTCAACAACAGAAGCTTAAAAACCTTCGAAGTTTCTTTGGAAACATCCTTTGGTCTTGTGGATAGAATTCCTTCAGAATTTATCAAAATCTCAGAATCTGGCATATCACAGCCCGAGACCTTGATATCGCTGAAAAATGCCGGATTTGATGGATTTCTTATTGGGGAAAATTTTATGAAATCCGCGCGACCTGAGCAGGCTGCTTATAATTTCATGCATGAATACAGAAGGTTATTGTTAGAAAATCAAGCAATTTCTCAATAAAATGAAGCTAAAAGTCTGTGGCATGCGAGAATCCGCCAACGTCCGAAATCTGTTGGGCCAAGTCCAACCGGATTGGATGGGGCTGATTTTCTATCCGGCTTCACCAAGGTTTGTGGACGATATCCAAGCTGATTGGATTAGGGACACAGACATCAGAAAAGTAGGTGTATTTGTTGATGCCTCTCTTTCAGATATTGCAGACAAGGTTCAAAAGTTTGGACTTTCAACAATCCAGCTTCATGGAGATGAAAGTGTCGAGGGGGTAAGAGAAATAAAAGAAAAAACCCGTCTGGAAGTTTTCAAGGTATTCTCCATCGACAAAAACATCGATTGGAAGCATATGGAGGGTTATCTTACACAGGTGGATTATTTCCTTTTCGATACATTCACCCATGCCTATGGTGGTAGTGGTAAAACTTTTAATTGGCAAATCCTCCTAGATTATCCTTTTGACAAACCCTTTTTGCTCAGCGGTGGTTTAACCATAGGACACATGGATGCAATCAGGGATTTGAAATCCAAAGTTCCCCAATTGACAGGTTTGGATATCAACTCCAAATTTGAAATTGAACCAGGACTCAAGGATATCGACTTGGTCTCTGAATTCAAAAAAAAATTAAATGGAGAAATGGGAAATTTAGGATGATCTTTTACCTTCTCATGTCTCCCATCTCATATCTTATGTCTCACGTCTCATATCTAAAATAAAATGATCAAAATCGACGAAAAAGGCTTTTATGGAAAATTCGGCGGGGCGTATATCCCCGAGATGCTCCATCCCAATATTGAAGAACTCAGGGAAAATTATGAGCCAATAATGGCCACACCAGAGTTTCAGAAAGAATTTAGAGGCTTACTCAAGGACTTTGTCGGTAGACCGACTCCTCTGTATTTTGCTACGCGGCTCTCAGAGAAGTATGGCGCAAAAATCTATCTCAAAAGAGAAGACCTTTGCCATACCGGAGCTCATAAAGTGAACAATACTGTTGGGCAAATCATTATGGCCAAAAAGCTCGGGAAGAAGCGTATCATCGCCGAAACCGGTGCCGGCCAACATGGTGTCGCCACGGCAACGGTCTGTGCGCTGATGGGGATGGAGTGCACGATCTATATGGGCGCCGTGGATATCCAAAGACAGCGACCGAATGTCGAGCGGATGAAAATCCTTGGAGCCAAGGTAGTGCCTGCGACATCCGGAAGCCAGACTCTCAAGGATGCCACCAATGAAGCAATGCGCCAATGGATCAACAATCCTGTCGATACACATTATATCATCGGTTCTGTAGTTGGACCACACCCGTACCCGGAGATGGTCGCAAGGTTCCAGTCTGTCATATCTGAGGAAATCAAATGGCAGCTCAAAGAAAAAGAAGGTACCGAAAACCCTGACATTGTCATCGCTTGTGTAGGTGGTGGAAGCAATGCTGCGGGGACATTTTTTCACTATTATAATGTTCCCGAAGTAAGATTGGTTGCGGCAGAAGCTGCAGGATTGGGCATAACCTCAGGAAAATCCGCAGCAACAACTGCATTGGGAACTTCAGGAATCCTTCATGGCAGCAAGACGCTCCTGATGCAAACAGAAGATGGTCAGGTCGTTGAACCCCATTCAATTTCTGCAGGATTGGATTATCCGGGAATTGGGCCTGTGCATGCTCATTTGTTTGATATTGGAAGAGCTGAATTTGTCGCTGTAGAGGATGAAGACGCCATGAAGGCGGGGATCGGGCTGAGCCGTACGGAAGGGATCATTCCTGCTATCGAATCTGCCCATGCTATCCATGCATTGAACATGATCGAATTCAGCAAAGATGACATCATCGTTATCAACCTTTCGGGTAGAGGAGACAAGGATTTGGATACGTATATCAAATGGGGAGGTTATTAAGAAGGATGAAGGAGGAAGGAAGAAGTATGAAGTTCGGAAGACGAATAGTCATAAGTTTTTCATCCCTCATCCCTCATCCTTCCTCCTTTTCAAGTCTCATATCTCATATCTCACGTCTCAAGTCTTAAAAATGAATCGGATAGATAATTTATTTCAAACCAAAAAAGAGCGTGTGCTCTCTATATATTTTACTGCAGGTTTTCCAAAACTTGAAGACACTCTGCCGATCATGCAGGCTATTGAGTCTGCCGGGGCTGACATCATAGAAGTGGGAGTTCCCTATTCCGATCCGATTGCTGACGGGCCTACGATTCAGGACAGCAATCAAATTGCCTTGGACAATGGCATGAGCCTGAAGAAGCTTTTTGAGCAATTGCAGGAAATGCGCCAAACTGTTTCTTTGCCGGTAATCCTGATGGGCTACCTCAATCCGATAATCCAATACGGAATGGAAGCTTTTTGTAAAAAGTGTCAGGAAATCGGTGTGGATGGACTGATTCTCCCTGACCTTCCAATGCAGCAATACCTGGATGAATTCAAGGAAATTTTTGATAAATACGATCTGCGTAATACTTTTTTGATTTCTCCACAAACCAGTGAAAAAAGAATCCGGGAAATTGATACCCACTCCAATGGGTTCATTTATATGGTTTCTGCCCATAGTATCACCGGCGCAAGGACAGGGATTTCCGAGGAACAGATTGCCTATTTCCAACGAGTGGAGGCCATGAACCTTAAAAATCCGAGATTGATTGGATTTGGGATTTCCGATTCAGAGACATTTACCACCGCTTCCAAATATGGAAACGGAGCCATCATTGGCAGTGCTTTTATCAAAAAAATCAAAGACAGTCAGGATCTAAAGTCCGACATTGAATCTTACATCCAGTCCGTAATCCATTGAACATATGATTGTCCAGTTAAAAGAAGAAATTACCGATTTGCAAAAAGACAAACTGATCAACGAGATCAGCCAGATCGGTTATAAAATCACCGAAGTCAAAACCCAATTGGGAGATTACCTGATCGGGATCGGAAAGAATGATTTTGACATCCGCAAAATCGGTCAGCAGGAGGGTATCAAAGACATCCATATCGTTTCGGACGAGTACAAGCTTGTCTCCAAAAAGTGGAAAGTCAAACCGACTTCGATTGACCTTGGCGATGGCATATTTATCAAAGATGGCGATATGGCGATCATGGCCGGACCTTGTTCCATTGAGTCGGAGGATCAAATTGTCAAAATCATCAACCACCTCAAGGCTACCGGCATCACCATGATGCGTGGCGGTGTCTTCAAACCAAGATCAAGCCCTTATGCCTTTCGGGGTTTGGGAATTGACGGTTTGAAATTATGGTATGGTTTGGCGAAAGAAGCCGGAATCAAAATCGTCACCGAAGTCATGCAGGTTTCACAGATCGAGGAGATGTACCCTTACGTCGATGTGTATCAGGTAGGGGCGAGAAATACCCAAAACTTCAATCTCTTGGATGAATTAGGAAAAGTGGACAAAGCCGTTATGATCAAAAGGGGTATTTCCGGTACCATTGAAGAATTGCTCCAATCTGCGGAATACGTTTTTTCCGGTGGAAATGAAAAACTGATTCTATGCGAAAGGGGGATCCGAACCTACGAAAGGGCGAGCAGGAACACTCTGGATCTGAATGCAGTTCCGATATTGAAAGCAAAATCCCATCTTCCTGTGATTGTTGATCCTTCGCACGGGATAGGAATAAGGGAATACGTTCCCCAAATGGCACTTGCAGGTGTAATGGCAGGCGCAGACGGGATCATCTATGAAACCCACGAGATTCCTGAAAAAGCCTATTCAGATGGTCAACAGACTTTGGATTTTGCACAAAGTACCTTGTTGGCAGATTGGATCAGGAAGACATTTGCTATGCGGAAATCCTTTACCTTAATTTGATTGGTAATAGTTTCTGATTTTGAGTAAGGTTACATGTTTTGTTAATTTTGAAAAATAGGAATCAAACAGAGGTTTTGAATCTTATAACCACGGGCAGTCGACTGTCGTCTATTGACTATGGACATTTTATCCGCTAATTAATCGATTGAATTTCTTTTAATTTAATGCGGATAAAAAATTAGAATATACAACCCAAATATAGAATAATGAATAAACCCAAAGATTGGGTCTTTTCAGACCCGAGATTGCAAAAGTTGGAGCAGGACTATGCAGCATACAAAAAGGAGGATTTCGAAGTATGGAGGATCCTTTTTGAAAGACAGATAGTCAATCTTCCAAAAGCAGCTTCCAAAGCCTATTTGGAAGGGATCAAAGAAATCAACTTCACTGCAGACAAAATTGCTGACTTTGAAGACGTAAACAGGAGACTGGCCTACACCACAGGCTGGCAAATCCAGGTAGTTCCGGGCTTGATTGACGATGACCTTTTCTTCGGCCTGATGAATAACAGAAGATTTTGTTCTTCTACATGGTTGAGAAAAATGGAGCAGCTTGATTACCTAGAAGAGCCCGACATGTTTCATGATGCCTTTGCGCACATGCCGATGCTGACAAACCAGCCTTATGTGGATTTTCTTGAAAATCTCAGCGGATTGGCACTTAAGCATATTGATAACAAATGGGCGATTGAATTGCTATCGAGGATCTATTGGTTTACGATTGAGTTTGGATTGATCCGGGAAGAAGGCCAACTCAAAATTTATGGTGCAGGAATTTTGAGTTCCGCGGGAGAAACCAAATACAGCCTTTCGGATGTACCCTCCCATTATGAGTATGATGTCAAAAAGATTTTGAATACGCCTTATTGGAAGGATAAATTCCAGGACAAATACTTTATCATTGAAAGCTATGAGCAGTTGTTCGAATCATTGCCTGAGATTGAAGAAGTCTTAGAGGAAATGGTGTCAGAAGAAATGAATAAAAATTAAGAATGATGAATTCTGGATTTTGGAAAGAAGTGAAAAGTAGGACGAAATAAGTAAAATGGTAAGAGGAGGAAGGTAATAGGAATTAATTCAGTGGAAGTTAAGAATTCGCCTATCAATGAAAAAAACCAGTCCTTGTCACTTTAAACGCAGAGTAAATTCTTTGGTGTTTTCCTCAAGAATATAAATCTAATAAAATTAAAATTTAGGCTCAGGTTAGGGATGTCTCACATCTCAAATCTTATGTCTCACATCTCAACATGAAAGTAGCAGTCATTAAGTACAATGCAGGCAACGTGCAGTCCGTCCTTTATGCTTTGGAGCGGTTAGGGGCGGAGGCTGTCCTAACAGACCACCTCGAGGAAATAGCAAAGGCTGACAAAGTCATTTTTCCCGGACAGGGAGAAGCAAGTACTGCCATGCGCTACCTCAAGGAAAAGCAATTGGATAAACTTATCCCAAACCTTACCCAACCGTTCTTTGGCGTTTGTCTTGGACAGCAGCTGCTTTGTGACTATTCAGAGGAGAATGACACAACTTGTTTGGGGGTATTTCCTGTCAAAGTCAAAAAGTTTATACCCGAAAGCTATGTAGACTTTAAAGTCCCTCATGTGGGTTGGAACAATCTTTCTGATTTGAAAACCCCATTGTTGGAGGGTTTGAATGACGAATCTTTTGTCTATTATGTACACAGCTTTTACTGCGAATTGAGCGATTTTACCATTGCCAAAACCCATTATGTACTTGATTTTGCGGGATTGATGCACAAGGATAATTTCTACGCCATGCAGGCCCATCCCGAAAAAAGCGGTAAAGTCGGGGAAAGGATATTGGAGAATTTCTTGAGGATTTGAAAATTGAAAGATTTGAAAATTGAAAAACTGTAAGATTGGAAAATTGAAAAATTGACACTTTTACCCTTAACCTTTAACCTATTTCTATCCTTTTGCCTCTAACTTTCCACTTCTCACTTCCCAACTTCCCACTTCTGACTTATTACCTTTAACTTCTTACATCCTTACATCCTTACTTCCCACTTCCCAACTTCCCCATGAAAATCATCCCAGCCATTGACATTATCGGAGGCAAGTGCGTCCGGTTAACCCAAGGAGATTACAGCCAAAAAAAAGAATACCATGATAGTCCTTTGGAGATGGCAAAGCGATTTGAGGGAGTCGGGATCGATCGTCTTCATTTGGTTGATCTGGACGGCGCAAAGGCAAAAAAAATCATCAACCTTGAAGTTTTAAAAAGTATTTCAGAGGGAACTTCCCTCAAAGTGGATTTCGGTGGAGGTATTCAGTCCGATTATGATATTAATCAAGCATTTGAATCAGGTGCAAATCAGGTCACAGGTGGAAGCATCGCTGTCAAAAACCCTGCAATGTTCGAATCTTGGATAGCAAATTTTGGGGGAGAAAAAATCATTTTGGGCGCAGATGCCAAGGACCGGAAGATTGCAATCTCAGGTTGGGAGGAAACCACAGCGATGGACCTGATCGAGTTTATCAAATCATATCATGCCAAAGGAATCCAATATGTAATCTGTACTGATGTGGCGAAAGACGGATTATTACAGGGTCCCTCAGTGGAATTATATCAGGATATATTGGCTGAAATTCCTAGTATTAAATTGATTGCAAGTGGGGGAGTGGCCGGAGTAAAAGACTTGGAAGAACTTCAAAAAATAGGAGTTTATGGCGCTATTGTCGGGAAAGCTTATTATGAAGGAAGAATTACTCTTGAGCAATTAGGGAAATTTGGTAGATGAAATTGAAGAATTTGGAATTTTTTACCAAATTTAGGTACCTGTTTATTTAATATTCTTTTAAATCCTCTAATCCCTAAAATTTCTATGAAATCCAGACTCTTAGCTTTTCTCTTTTTAATATCCCTACACAATGCATTTGCGCAGACAGATGTCAGTTTCCATGCAAAAGGAATAGAGGGTTGTTATACTGATTATTACATTGCCTTCACCGAAAGAGGCGCGAATCCTGTAACAGATGGACAGCATGATGTAGTCGTAACTGTAATTCACCAAGGAAAGAGTGAGTGCTATCTTGGTAAAGCAACAGTAAAAGGAGGAAAATTTACCAATCCAGTAATGATCCAAAAAGATGATATGACTTTTGTACCCTTAAATACCATATTCAAAAGTCTGGATCAAAACTGGCTTGAAGAGCAGGACATGGCAACCATCAATGATATTACTGATGGCATGAGTAATGTTTTTGTTACAAAAGATAATTATGAGTTGAGGATGTTCTTTTACACATTTGTTCATCCCAATGTCAGGGCAAACAGGAAAGCACCTCCTGCTGATGTATTATTGAAAAAGTAAACCTAGGAGAGTGCTCAGCTTTTAAAACAAATTCCCTGCTTCTAAAATATGAGGCAGGGAATTTTAGTATTATTTCTTTTCAATTTTTTCATAGGAAGCCAACACTCCCCGCACCATGGCTGCAGAAAAACCTTGGTGCTCCATTTCATTTAATCCGACGATGGTGCAGCCTTTAGGCGTAGTGACTTTGTCGATGGCTTCTTCGGGATGGATGTTTTTTTGGATCATTAATTCCGCGGCGCCTTTCACTGTTTGGTTTACAATTTTGCTTGCAGTCTTGGCATCAAATCCAATTTGGATTCCTCCCTGAATCATCGCCCTCATAAATCTCAGTACATAAGCAATTCCACAGGCACCAAGGACAGTAGCCGCCTCCATCAGACTTTCATCAATGGTGATACTGAACCCGACACTGTTGAATAAATCCTTCACTTGTGTTTCAGTCGATTCGGTGATATTCCTTCCGCAGATGCAGGTTACGGATTCTCGGATATCGGCAGCGATATTGGGCATGGCCCTAAATGCAGTCGTCTTCGGGTCTATTTCTTGAAATATTTCATCCAAAGTGATACCTGTCGCGACGGATACAATAATCTGTATTTTGGGGTCAAGTGCCGGTTTGATTTCTTTCAAAATAGCCGAGACATTATATGGTTTCACGCCAAGAATTACAATGTCCGATTCCTTGGCAGCGATCAAATTATCCGAATGAACCCGTACACCTTTGTCTTGGAGATAAAGGAGGTTGGCAGGGTTTCTTTTGGTGACGTGGAGGTTTTGAGGCAAAAAATCAGCCTGTTCCAGCAAGCCGTTGGCGATGGAGGTCCCGAGATTTCCGCAACCGATGATTGCGATTCTGATATCTTTCAGCATGTGGTGTTTTCGGTGTTTTAGGTTTGATTATCAAAGGTAACTAGGAATACGTGTTTTTTTGGTGTTTTCCTTTCAATTAAAACAGACGATCGGCAAATATCCTATTTGATTTTTTTCTATTTAAATAATTTCATTTAAAAATATTTATCAAATTTGTTTGACTATATGTAAAACAAACTTTACATTTGGTAAAAATATCTTTACAATTATGAAAAATGATGATTTAATGTATGTACCGATGTTGGAAAGGAAGTGGAGGCCTTTGTCGTTTCTCTTTTTTCCATTGCCGGTGGTTATCGTGATTGTCTTGGCTTTGTTGCAATTGGGATTGAGTCCTGACAATGCAGCCGAAATTATCTATGGAAGTTGGGCGGTGGGTTTTACGCTGTTGAACCTTACCAAAGAAAAAATAGAGGATGAGATGGTCAAGACCTTTCGGTTGCAGGCATTTCAGACCGGTTTTTTTTGGTTGATGTGTGGCTTGGTCGCTATCATGGTGGTCAATTACCTTCGGTTTGAAGATATTAGACAAGAAATATTTTCAGCGCCATTGGTCTTGTTTCTTCTCAACGGCTATGTATTTGCAGCATTTGAATACCAAAAATGGAAAGCATCTAAAGAACTTTAAAAACCTTAAGACCATGTTGACGAAAATATTATTACCCCATAAGTTTCAGTTGATAGGATGGATCCTCTTTTTCCCTTTGGCCATTCTATTGATATTGAATAGCTTTTATGACTACGAAATCGAATGGCTGACTTGGGAGGGATTTAGGATCGGAGATATTTTTGCTCCGAGTAATGAGAATTTTACAAATGAAGTTTCAATTGTAGGAACATTCCTAGCCTTATTTTTTGTCGCTTTCTCTAAAGAAAAACAAGAAGATGAATACATTCAGAAGCTCAGGTTGGACAGCTTGCTGATCGCATTTTATATCTATGGACTGCTCACTGTATTGGGAACTTTGGTTTTTTACAGCACAGGTTACCTCGAATTCATGGGATTCAACATGTTTTCGATCCAATTGGTGTTTATAATCAGGTTCAGGTGGGTGATGTATAGACAACAGGAAACCCTCACTTTGATTTAAACTTGGCAATATGAAAAACACAGTCAAAGTAGAACGTGCCAAGAAAGACATGACCCAACAGGACCTTGCGGATAAGATCGGTGTTTCCCGGCAGACGATCAATTCCATAGAAGCGGGAAAGTACGTTCCTTCTACTGTCCTTGCGCTCAAAATAGGGCGTGTGTTTCAGACGCCATTGGAATTGATTTTTGAATTGGAGGATGGGGATTGAGGAGGAGGAAAGTTAACTTTAGTGAAATAAGTAAAAATCTTGGTAGCTTTTTTTGACATTTAAATCCGAACTAAAAACAATAAAAAGTTATATTTGGCATTTTAAACGCAAAAAACTGAATGTCAAAAATCATCCGAATCACCACAGTACCTATTTCATTAAAGCTTTTACTTTCAGGACAAATGAAGTTCATGAAGGATGCCGGATGGGAGGTATTGATGGTCAGTGCTGATGGCAAAGAAATAAATGAGGTAGTCAAAAAGGAAGGATGCCAGCATGTTGTGATTCCTTTTACACGAAAAATTACCCCCTTTCATGACCTTGGCTGCTTGTGGCAGCTATATAATCTGATCAAAAAAGAAAAGCCTGACATTGTCCACACCCATACACCCAAAGCAGGATTGCTTGGGATGTTGGCAGCAAAGATGGCAGGAGTCAAAACAAGGATTCATACTGTGGCCGGCTTGCCGTATATGGTGGCCGAAAAGCAGAAAAAGAGCCTTCTTGTCAATATCGAAAAGCTCACCTACTCATGGGCTACCCAAGTATGGCCTAATTCGCCTTCTTTGAAAAAATTCATTGTCGAGGAAGAATTGGTTGGACAGGAAAAATTGAAGGTGATTGGATTTGGTTCTTCCAACGGCGTAGACTTAAATAACTTTAACCGCGGTGTATTGAAGGAAAATCACCTTGTGGCAGCTACCATGAGAATTATGCCCGGAGACAATGATTTTATCATTTTAAGTGTAGGGAGGTTAGTGAAAGATAAAGGCATCGAGGAACTCGTCACTGCATTTTTGGAATCAAAAATTTCCGAAAGGTCTAAGCTTGTATTACTCGGTTCTTTTGAACAGGAACTCAATCCAATAGATGAGGAAATAGTCCGAAAGATCAAAGACCATCCAAGAATTGTCCAAATCGAATGGACAGATCATGTCGCGCATTACCTTGCATTGGCTGATGTTTTGGTTCACCCTTCGCACAGAGAAGGATTTCCCAATGTGCTTTTGGAAGCCGGTGCCATGCAGGTTCCGATTATTTGTTCGGATATTATCGGAAATACCGACATCGTGACCAACAAAAAAACAGGATTGGTATTTCCTGTTAAAAACAAAGAGGTTTTAAAAGACGCTTTGGAATTTGCCTATGTCAAGCGTGATTTTATGCAGCAATTGGCAGATAATTTGTACGCTGAAGTGGAGGAAAAGTATCAGAGGAAGAAAATGCATCAGTTGATTTTGAAGGAATATCAATATTCTTTGCACTTAATCGAAGGAAATTAAATTTGTCAAAAGTAAAAATCCTTAGAAATAAAGAGGACTTAGGTAAATTAATTTAAATTTTATTCGTTTTTTAGCAATTAAATTAAGCAAAAGGAAATGAAATATCTTGTTACAGGTACTGCAGGTTTTATCGGCTTCCATGTCGCATTGTATCTTCTTAATAGGGGAGAGTCTGTAGTAGGGGTTGATAATATCAATGATTATTATGATGTCAACCTGAAGTATCAAAGGCTTGCCGAATGTGGAATCGACAGGGGAAATGTTTCTGATAACAAGAAAGCAGTCTCTTCTAAATATCCTGAATATTCATTTTATAAAATGGACCTTGCAGATAAGGCTGTTTTGATGGATATTTTTGAAAAGGAAAAAATTGATGTAGTCATCAATCTTGCTGCACAAGCTGGAGTAAGATATTCACTGACCAATCCTGATGCCTATATCACCGCTAACATTCAATCATTTTTGAACATACTTGAAGCTTGCAGGGCTTATCCTGTAAAACATTTGGTATATGCCTCTTCAAGTTCTGTGTATGGAGCCAATACCAAGATGCCTTTTTCGACTTCTGATAATATAGACCATCCTGTCAGCCTCTATGCCGCCACCAAAAAGTCAAATGAACTGATGGCGCATACCTATAGCCACTTGTTTAATATCCCGACTACAGGACTGAGATTCTTTACGGTTTACGGACCTTGGGGCAGACCCGATATGGCTTTGTTTTTGTTTATCCAAGCCATTGAAAAAGACCAACCGATTCAGGTTTTCAATCATGGAAAAATGAAAAGGGATTTTACTTACATTGATGACATAGTGGAAGGAATCATCAGGGTTGCTGACCGACCTGCAAAGCCAAATCCGGCATGGACAGGCCAAGATCCTGATCCGGGATCTTCATATGCTCCTTTTAAGGTGTATAATATTGGTAATTCCCAGCCCGTGGAGTTGATGGATTATATAGGTGCTCTGGAGAAAGCCATGGGAAAAGAAGCCATCAAAAACATGCTTCCTTTGCAGCCGGGTGATGTGCCTTCCACCTATGCTGATGTCACCGATCTTAAGCGTGATACCGGATATCAGCCACAGACCTCTGTAGAAGATGGCGTTGCAAAATTTGTAGCTTGGTATAAAGAATCTTACGGGAAATAAGCCGCTACAAGTAATTCGCTGATAGTCAAATTGCTTTGGAGTAAAAAACTGTTACTTCTTCAATTTTCCATCTTTTCAATTCGCAAGTATGAAAAAAAACATCCTCATCACAGGAGGTGCGGGATTTATTGGCTGTCATGTTGTTCAGCTTTTTGTCCAAAAATACCCCGAATACCATATCATCAATCTGGATTGCCTGACTTATGCAGGCAACCTTGAAAACCTAAGCCAAATCGAAAATGCTCCAAATTACACTTTTGAAAAAGTCGATATTTTGGATGTAGAGGCTTTGACTTCTGTTTTTGAAAAATATCAAATTACAGACGTGATCCATTTGGCAGCAGAATCCCATGTAGATAGGTCTATTACCGATCCTTTGGCATTTGTCAAAACAAATATCATCGGCACCGTCAATCTACTGAATGTCGCAAAGTCATATTGGAAAGATCTGGAAAACCACCTTTTCTACCATGTCTCTACAGATGAGGTTTATGGATCCTTGGATCATGGAGGATTCTTTACAGAAACTACACCTTACGATCCTCAATCTCCTTATTCAGCTTCAAAAGCAGCCTCGGATCATTTTGTAAGGGCTTACAGCAATACTTACAAATTAAAAACCGTCATTACCAACTGTTCCAATAATTACGGGCCAAACCAATTTCCTGAAAAGCTGATTCCGCTTTGTATCAACAATATAAAAAATAACCGACCGCTCCCGGTGTATGGAAAAGGTGAAAACATCAGGGATTGGTTGTATGTCGTGGACCACGCAAGAGCCATTGACATGGTGTTTCACAAAGGAAAAAGCGGGGAAACATATAACATTGGGGGTTTCAATGAATGGATGAATATTGACATTGTGAAACTTCTCTGTCAAAAGATGGACGAAAAACTCGGAAGGGAAATAGGGACATCTGAAAAGCTAATCACCTATGTCAAAGACCGCGCAGGACATGACCTGAGGTATGCCATAGACGCTTCCAAAATCCAAAAAGAGCTAGGATGGGAGCCAAGTCTACAGTTTGAAGAAGGAATCAGCAAAACCATAGATTGGTATTTGGAGAATGAAACTTGGCTTGATAATGTGACTTCGGGGAATTACCAAAAATATTATCAGGACCATTATGGTAAATGATTTTCCCATTTGACTATAAACGAAAAACACCCGGCCATTTGGCCGGGTGTTTTTCGTTTTAAGGATAAGTTGCTTTTACTTTACCTCAACTTTTTCGATTTCCTTGAAGATATCAATCTGAGTGGCTTTTGCTTTTTCCTCAAATTGCTTCCAGTCATTTTCGAAGAAATCAGTCCAGACTTTCATTGCGGACTCTGCACTTTCTTTAGCCTGTTGCAATAACCTCATTTCAGTTGGTCCAGGAGCAGAGTTTGAAGAATTGGCATAACTTCTTGGAGCAAAAAGTCTTGTCATGGTGCTTGGATAAAGGTTTCGCACAATTCCCTGGCCTTCTCTTGTTGGTCCGTAGAATTCTTCCCTTGTAGAATCCACTTTCTTTTTCGTTTCATTGGCTAATTTGACCAAAGCTTTCACTTCCTCATTATCCACATCTTTGGCATAAGCCAATAGCTTGTCTATAGTTTTTTTGACATCATCCAATTGTCTGGTTGCTTTCATGACCTCTCCAGTAAGGGCCTCGGTCTGTTTGATAAATTCCTCTCTTGCTTTCAGGTCCGCCAAGTTTGGTTGGATTCTAGGGTCTGAATACACCATGATAGAAGTTTCGGCCGTGTCTTCTCCATATTTGAATACTATTTTATATTTGCCGGGTAATGCATCGCCGCCACTGGCTTCATAGAATCCACGGGACCTACCACCTTGGCCTCCGCCACCGCCACCAAATGAAGGTGTTTCAACTGAGGACTTTCTGTCAAGATTCCAAGAAACCCTATTTACTCCTTGATTTGGAAGTCGCTTGATTGTTCGGATCTGTTCACCTTGTTCATTGAAAATAGATACTACTACTGAATCAAGTTTTTCTTTGCCGGGATCATTGAGAATAAAACTCAACCTTCCGCCAAAATCCCTGTTTTCAGCTGCATATTTACCATCAGCAGGAAATCTTTCCCCATGAGGTTGATGGATTTCTGCTTGGTAGGCATCAGGTGAGGAGATAGCGGTAAGCTTATTTGTAGGGGTTTTTCCCATATTTTTCGCAAATTCCCTTAAAGGTCTGATATCATCAAGGACATAAATTGACCTTCCAAAGGTTCCGATCACCAAGTCTGCTTCTCTTTCCTGAATGACTATATCATAGGTAGAAACAGCATTTGGATAACCATGCCTCCATTTATTCCAGGTTTTGGCATTGTCAAAACTCACATAAAGTCCGTATTCAGTTCCCAAGAAAACCAGGTTTGGTTCTACCGGATCCTGGACTATTGATAGAGTATAGCCCCAAACTTTGGTATCATCTGCTATCCTTTCATAAGTACCTCCATAGTTTTTGGTTCTGTATGCATAGGCAGAAAAGTCATTGTTCCGGTAGTTGTTTGCAATGATCCAAGCTTCACCTGCATCGTATTTGGATGCCTGAATTTGTGGAATCCAACTTGCTTTGGGAAGTCCCGTCAACTTAGCGGAGGTATTGGTCCAGGTTTTTCCACCGTCTTTGGTTACCTGTACATTTCCGTCATCTGTACCAACCCATATCACATTTGGATCCACCGGGCTTGGAGCGATGGCAATGATGGTGGTATGATTTTCCGCGCCGGTTACATCAAAGGTCAAACCTCCAGTTTCTTGTTGCTTTTGTTTTTCAGGATCATTGGTGGTCAAATCAGGGGAGATAATCTCCCAGGTCTCACCACGGTCTGTACTTTTATGCAAAAACTGACTTCCATAATAAATCGTAGTCTGACTGTATGGATCCTGTGCGATGGCAGCATTCCAGTTGAATCTCAAAAAGACATCCTTGTCAGGATGGGTCGGTCTGACGGTTCTTGTATGCCCTGTTTCTTTGTCATATCGTCCTACATTTCCTCCTTGGGACATGGCGTATCCATATCTGGAATCAGCAGGATCTGGTACTACATCGAATCCATCGCCAAACATGATTTCTTGCCAGTAAGTGTTTCTGATCCCATCTCTTCTCCATACATATGAAGGGCCAACCCAGCTCCCATTGTCTTGAAGGCCACCATAAATATTATATGGAACTTCATTGTCAACATTGATATGGTACCATTGTCCTACCGGGATATTTTCGGCAAAATACCAGGTTTTTCCTCCATCCCGGGTGATATTCAATCCTCCGTCATTCCCGTCGATCATCAATTTTGGATCATTGGGATTGATATACCAAGCGTGGTGATCCGGATGAACACCCTCATAAGAAAGCATTTGGGTAAAGGAACGTCCGCCATCCTCGCTCATTCCGACTCTTGAATAAAGCGTATATATTCTGTCAGCATTTTTTGGATCTGCATGGATTTCAAAATAATAGAAAGGCCTGTCTCCAATTTCAGGTTTGTCGTTGACTAACTTGAAATTACTTCCTCCATCCTCAGATACATACAATGCATTTTTGGAAGATTCGATCAATGCATATACCTTTTGGCTGTTTGCCTGGGACATGGCCAATCCCATCCTTCCAAGATCACCTTTAGGCAATCCGTTTTTATCATCCAGTTCTTTCCATGTTTCCCCTCCGTCTATGGTTACATGAAGTCCAGAACTGGGACCTCCGGATTTGAAAAACCAAGGATACCTTCTGTGTTCCCACATATTGACAAAAATCTTGTTGGGGTTGTTAGGATCCATGATCATTTCACCTACACCTGTTTTGGCATCGATGTAAAGTATTTTTTTCCAGATTTTACCTCCATCAGTAGTTTTGTATACGCCACGGTCCTCTTGCTCTCCCCAGGGAGAACCGATGGCACCGACGTATACTGTATTGGGATCATCAGGATGCACGATGATTCTGTGGATGGCTTTGGTCTTTTCCAAGCCCATTGACTGCCAAGTTTGACCGGCATCCATGGAACGGTATACACCAAGACCCATGTTGAGTGAGTTTCTTGGATTTCCTTCTCCTGTTCCTACCCAAATGATGTTTGGGTTTTTTTGATAAATGGAAATTGCGCCGATAGAATGTACTTTTTCTTCATCAAATATCGGAGTCCAGGTGATTCCTCCGGATGTGGATTTCCATAGCCCACCGGACGCTGAACCGGCATAAATAATTTGAGGATTTTCATCAACCGCATCTATGGCTGTGATCCTACCGCTCATGGCAGCAGGCCCCACACTTCTGGCTTTCATGGATTTGAACTGATCCATGTCCACCTTCTGGGCAAACAACGGCGGTTGAAAGGGGAACATCAGCAGTATCAACAAACTCAGAAAGCCCATTTGGGTTAGTATTCTTTTTTTCATAGGGACAAATTTTGTTTTCTAGATATTAAATAAATCCAAATCATTCAGGTAAAATATTCTTTTGATACAAGGGGGGTAATGGTTTGATGGATGGAGGATTGATTTTTCCGTTGCCAAAATAATTACCGGCGGATTTCTTTGATCAAGGATCATATACAGGGAAATTGAATTTTGAAGGATTCCTAAACAAGTTTTTATTGAAGGAAAAAGATATTCCATTTTCATTTTTTTTGCCTTTATTCCTATAATAAACCTAAGTTTAACCGTTGATGATCCATGGGAAAGATTGTCCTTGGCAAGTGAAAGTTTCCTTGCAAATGAAAAAATAAATCTGAACTTTGTACGCAAATAAGTAGGTTACACATACATGAAGAAGATTGCAATTTTAGGATTTTGTCTGGCTTTTGGGTTTCAGGTCAATGCAAAAGAATTAGTATCAAGAGATTCCGTAGGGATTGAAAAGGTGGGAAATAAGACTTTTATCATCCACCAAGTTGAAGAGAAAGAAACACTTTTTGGGATATCAAGAAGGTATCAGGTAGCAGTCAACGATGTTATCGAAAGCAACCCGCTTCTTTCTGAAGGAATAAAAATAGGTCAACGGATCAGAATTCCTTTTATCACAAAATCAGCAATTCCTTCAGGTTCAACACTTCATAAAGTAATTCCCGGAGAAACAATGTTTTCTATTTCAAAAAAATACGGCGTATCTGTAAATGATATTTTGAGCTGGAACAGCCTCCAAGGAGCTGACCTGAGTGTGGGACAATCTCTCGTAATCAAAGGTGTAGAGCAAAAACCTGCGCCTATACAAGCGGAAACTTTACCTGCCGCACTACCCAAGGAGCAAAAAACAACTCCTGCTGTTACCACGACTCCTGCTCCGGCAAAAACAATAGCAGAAGCAAAACCTGAAGTAAAAAAAGAACCAACAACTGCTACGACAAACTCGACGGCTCCTGTAAAGACGAATGTTAATACAAATTTGCCGGGAGATTGGATAACCCATACAGTGGTTCAGGGCGAAACACTTTTTTCCATTTCTCAAAAATATAATGCCAACGTAAAGGACATCCAATCTTGGAATGGTTTGGGCTCAAACAGTATTTCGATAGGGCAAAAACTCAAAGTGGGTAGAGAAGCAAATTCAAACGTTCCTGTGGTCACTTCCTCCGTTCCTGTTATCATCAACAATGAGAAAACCAATGCCACATTGAATACTACAAAATCTTCGGAAAGTAACTCAGAGGCAAGTACTGCTTATAAAAACATCAAAGAAACAGGATTAGCTGAAGTTATAGAGGGAACGGCCAACCATAAAAAATACCTTGTCTTACACAAAGAAGCTCCCGTAGGTACCATCATGAGAGTAAGGAACGAGGAAAATGACATCACTATTTTTGCAAGGGTGGTGGGAAAACTTCCGGATACAGGCGACAACAGCAAGCTAGTGGTGAAGTTGTCAAAAGCAGCATATGACCAACTTAGAGCGGTTAATCCAAGATTTCCCGTTGAGGTTTCTTATTGATATTGCATGAACAAATTCCAACTGATATTCCATCACTTTTTCAGGTTTATATGGAACACAATATTTGTGTTGACATACCCCATTTTGGCTTCATTTGGATTGGTCTTTATCGGGATAACATACATTTTTTCCTTATTGTCGCGTATTCTTGCCGGCATTAGAAAGGGCAAAAAAACAGAAATTCTAATGAATTCAGATTGGCTTGTTTTGCCTCAGACAGATGGTTTGTTGGAGGCTAAAATGTATAAACAAATCATGTTTGGACCATCTTGCTTTCAGTTGAGAAGGATAGATGGAGTACCCTCAGTCCTTCAGGACCATTATTTTGGAAACAAGGTCAGGTTTATTGAAGAGGGAATTTTACTTGAGAAATGGAACAGCACTGATTCCAAGGAATTGCCTGATTTTGATATCTGCCTTTATAATCCTGATGAAGACAGCCTTACTTCCCTGACCAACATTAAATGTTTTGATTGGCATCTATCCGAAAAAGAAAACAATAATCTTTCTTTTAAATGGTTTGATGGTATTCAGGGCGGAGAGGTCAAAGTGGCACTCTAAGATGGATCTAAAATCTTTTTTGGATCAAAAAACAGATCAATACAATAGGTTGGGATTTATTGAGCTCGACCCTATTTCTATCCCACACCGATATACTGGCAAACAGGACATTGAAATAGCGGGATTTTTTGCAGCCACCTTGGCTTGGGGCCAGCGAAAAACCATCATCAGCAAATGCCTTCAGTTATTGGAAATGATGGATCATTCGCCATATCAATTCATGATTCATCATACTGAATCAGACCTGAAGCCTTTTTTGAATTTCAAGCACCGAACTTTCAATGATCTGGATACGCTGTATTTTATTCAGTTTTTCTCTTCGTTTTACAAAGAACATCAATCATTAGAAAGTGCTTTTGTCATTGGATGGAATGAAGATGTAGAAATCATGTCAATTCTTTTGAAGAATTTTCATCAGTATTTCTTCCGGCATCCATTTGCTCCTAACAGAACAAAAAAGCATGTCGCCACTCCTGATCGAAATTCTGCTTGTAAGCGGTTGAATATGTTTTTAAGATGGATGGTGAGAAAAGATGAGAAAGGGGTGGATTTTGGACTTTGGAATACCATCCAACCCTATCAGCTGATTTGCCCTTGCGATCTACATGTAGATAGGGTAGCAAGAAAATTGGGATTGATTACCAGAAAGCAGACGGATTGGGGTACTGCCTTGGAACTTACCAAAAAGCTCAGAGAATTTGATCCCGTGGATCCTGTAAAATATGACTTTGCTTTGTTTGGATTGGGAGTAGAGGAGAAGTTTTAGGTATCTTCCCCTCTAATCTATTTTTATTTAGGCCATTCTGATGGATTTTTTCTCCATTCTACCAGAGATGCTAATGTATAGTCATCAATAAAATCATCTGCAAGGGCCTGGGGAAGCATTGAAGAATAATCACTAAGACAAACCAATTTCACTCCTGCCTCCTCAAAGTTTTGCTTGGCTACATCAAATCCATATGTGAAAATCGCCATCATTCCCAAAACCTCAAAACCGGCAGCTTTCAAGTCTGCCACAGCCTTCAAAGAGCTTCCGCCGGTGGATACCAGGTCTTCGATGACTACTACTTTTTGACCAGGAGTGACTTTACCCTCAATCATATTTTCCATTCCGTGTCCTTTGGCCTTGGATCTCACATACAAAAAGGGAAGATCCATTTTGTCGGCAAGAAGGGCACCCTGTGGTATGCCTGCTGTGGCCACTCCTGCAATGGCTTCCACGTTGGGGAAATATTCCTGTACCGCTTCAATGAGCTTGTTTTTGATGAATTTCCTGACCTTCGGATAGGACAAGGCTAGCCGGTTGTCACAATAGATGGGAGATTTCCATCCCGAAGCCCATGTAAAGGGATTGTTTGGCTGAAGTCTGATTGCCTCAATTTCCAAAAGCTTTGCAGCCACTTCTGAGGCTGTTTTTTTGTCAAATATTTCCATGGTCTAAAATTAAGGTATAAATTCTAAGTGGGGATTGTGCAGGCTTAAAAATTTTATGCATTTTTGGCCAACTTACATTCAAAACCGAGGAACAGGATTTTCATCAAATGAGAATTTTCATCAACGACAAACCACTTGAGCTTTTTACTCCTGAGGAACTGCCAAAAGACAGAACTTTTGAAGTAGTATATGACCACCCCGCTGATATTCCCGGTACAGGAGAATTTCACGATGATGTATTGATTGTTGAGCCATCCAAAGATGTGATCATCAAATTACTTTATCTGCTCAGAACACGAAAACTCAAAAACCTGGATTCTGTCAGCCTTGTCTGTAAAGATAAACCCGGAATGAAATCATTTATCAAAAGCAGGTTTACTGTCATTAAGGCTGCAGGAGGTATCGTGGTCAAAGATGACAAGGCACTTTTCATTTTCAGGTTGGGCAAATGGGATTTGCCAAAAGGAAAATTTGACAAAGGAGAAACTCCCGCTCAATGCGCTCTCAGAGAAGTAGAAGAGGAGTGTGGTATCAAAGTCAAACTTGGACCCAAAATCATCAATACTTGGCATACCTATACCCAAGACAGGAAAAGTATCTTGAAAAAGACATATTGGTATGTTATGGAAAGTACCAATGATTCAGGCATGAAACCTCAGAAAGAAGAGGGAATCGTTGACATAAGATGGATGGGACATCAGGAAGCAAAAACAGCCTTAGTCAATTCCTATCCTTCTATGCGGTATTTATATAAGCAATTTTTGAAAATTATCCCTAAAATTCACAATTGATAGGGAAGATATTCTGATACATCCCCATTGTATCGGTGGACTTCACGGATGATGGTAGAACTCACAGCAGCATACTTGGATGAAGTGATCAGAAAAACAGTCTCCAAATCAGGATTGAGGTTGCGGTTCATCTGGCTGATAGTATTTTCATATTCAAAATCAATTATATTTCTTAATCCTCTGACCAAAAAATTTGCTCCTTGGGTTTTTGCAAGTGATGAGGTGAGTTCATTATATACCAAAACTTTTACCCTATCATTTCCAACATAAAGACTGCTGATTTTTTCCACCATTATGTCAATTTCGAAATACCTGTTTTTTTTGGCAGAATTGTAACCGATAGCAACGATTACCTCATCAAAAAGCTTCAGACTCCTTAAAACAATATCATGGTGGCCTTTGGTAAAAGGATCAAATGAACCTGGAAACAGGGCAATTTTTTTCATCTGTTGTTAGTTTAGGGTAATTCCCAATAGGATTCAAATATCTCAGGTTTTTGAAAAATCTCGGCACCTTCATGGTACTGGATATTTGAAAATGGGGTAGAGATTTTAAAATTTTTGAAATATAAATTCCCCCAAAGTTCATCAATGCCATAACGCATAGAATCACCAAACACTGAAATCCGACAAAAAGCCCTATTGAAATTGAGTTGATGTACCACTCCAAATAAGTATTTTAAAAAATCTTCTTTGTTTTGAATTTCAAATTTATTGAATAACGATAGTTCTTGATTGGTGAAAGCTATCAGGTAGAAAAATCCTTTTTGTACCAAAACCATGATTTCTTGGTTAAGTAAGTTGAATTTTTCTTTTACTGCAAAGGAAAGGAAGGAGGAAGCACCGTGGTGGAAAGTGATATCTGATTTGTCTTGAGACAATATATCAGCCAAGTCTTTATGAATGCTACCTACTAAATGGAGGTTATTGCTCGAAAGTGTGGTTTCGAATACATGGGTGTTTTCCTTTGGTTTTTCGGCAAAAAAAAGAAAAATCGAAGACAAAGAACTTTCAAACACTACTCCAGGTACCAAAGAAAATGAGGCAAGGTGATTAAAAACTTTGATTGGAACGTCAAGTTTAAGTAGTTTTTCGTCCTTCAGTTTGAAAGCCAAAAGCCTTGGACTCTCGAAAGATTGGCTATGAATGGCTAAAATCTTCCCGTTTTGGTCTTTGGCAAAATAAAAATAAAAACCATCAAATAAGAAAAGCGATAAACTTGACACCGCTTGGGCATCAAATTTATCGCATTGAATTTTTTGTTGGATACTATATTCAGTCTGGATGGCCAAAATTACTCCCAGTTACCTGAAGTAGAAGAATCAGTTCTAGATCCAACTCGAAGTGCTTTTTCTTTGTTGTTCAGTCTTCTTTTGGGGTTGATTGGATCAGGATCCCTAATTTCGAATACAGGGATTTCTCTTTGGGTTCTTTCTACTTTGTCAGCAAAAAACTCGAACTGCTTTCCGCCTGAACCCGGCACAATATGCATGTTATCAATATTGAAATTCGGATATTTCCTTTCATTGAACAAGGAATCAATTACTTCCACGGATCCTAGGGTGTCATATTGAACCGAAATTTCTTCTTTACCGTATTCAAGAAGTTTGGTTGTTTCGGTTCTTTGAACAAGCCAGATTTTACCCTCTTCGATAAATTTCTTTAAATCATTCCAGTTTCCGGCATATACGCCGTTTGATGCCAAATATGCGACTTGGGCATCTCTGAGCATCTGAAGTTTTTCGATAATCCTAGCTTCGGTAGCTATGATCAGTTTTTCTTGCTGCATTACATCGTCCACACTTTTGTAGAGGAAATACCCAAGGGCAAGAGCGGAAATTAAGAAGACAATCGATAAAATTCTGGATAGTGTCATTTTTTGGATTGATTAGAACTTTTAATTAGGTTGATGGTGTATAATCAAGATGCTATTTTATAGAATTATTTTCAAAATTAAAATAACCTTTCCATAATCTCGCATCATTCACGGATTTTATTCCCCAAAAAAGGCGGTGTTTCTCCTCATTTTTGATGGATGACAATATATCGATGTCGAGAAACTGTATTTCAGTGATCAACTGCTTGTCATTTGGCAGCTCCGGATCTTTGCCAATTATCAGTTTTCCTCCTGTTTGCCTCACTTCAAAATAAAGTTCAACCGCATGGAGTGGTGGATTTAAATATTCGTAATTGCATAAAAAATTTTCAACAGATATTTCAATACCTGTTTCTTCAAGAAATTCCCGCTTTAAGTTTTCGCTGCTTGAGCTACCATATTTCATTCCTCCTCCAGGGACATTCCAAAAGTACTTTCCGTTACCCATGTCGTGTTTGATCATCAGGATTTTTTCATCATGTATCAAAACCCCATTGACTCTTGTCCTCAACCTGCCCCCAAATTTCTCATGAAGTTCCTTTTCCGAAATTGTCATATTAGCCTTAGCTTCGTCTCTGATGATGGGTAAAGATAATCAAGACACTTTAAAGCCTTCCGCCTTATTAAAAAGAAATTTTCCTTTTGAGCCTACATCGGGTCAAATGGATTTTTTCATGCATATGGATGGATTTTTAACCCTGAAGTCTGCCGGAAGTAAGACTTTTTTGCTAAGGGGATATGCCGGTACGGGAAAAACATCCCTTGTTTCTGCCTTGGTCAAAACCCTCCCGAGGATCAAACTCAAATCACTTTTGCTTGCACCCACAGGAAGGGCAGCCAAAGTTATGGGAAACTATAGCAATAAAGCAGCATTTACCATCCACAAAATCATCTATAAGCCAAAAGGGGAGGCGGGTGATTTGGGACAGGGATTTGTGCTTCAGAAAAATTATTTCAAAGATACACTGTTTATAGTCGATGAGGCTTCCATGCTTTCCGATGATTCCACCTCAGGGCGGAGTTTGTTGCGGGATTTGATACAATTTATATTTCAGGAATCAAGCAATCTTTTAATATTGGTTGGAGACATTGCCCAATTGCCCCCTGTGGGAAGTTCATCAAGTCCTGGATTGGATAAAGATTACTTAGTCAGAAACTTCAGACTAGAGGTAAATGGAGTGGAGTTGAAGGAGGTAATGCGGCAGCAGTTGACTTCGGGGATTTTATATAATGCCACACAACTTAGACAAACACTCACCAAAGAAACACCTTCTGTTGAAATGGTGACTTCAGGGTTCAGGGATTTTTACAGGATGACCGGGGAAAGATTGGAAGATGGCCTTCGATATGCCTATGAAAAATACGGGATCGAAAATACAACGATCATTACCAGATCAAATAAATCAGCCGTCCAATACAATCAATATATAAGAAGGACCATTCACTTTTACGAGGATGAAATAGCTGCCGGAGACATGCTCATGATAGTCAAAAACAATTACGTGTATATGGCAGAATCCGAGAAAGTGAACTTTCTTGCAAACGGCGATTTTGCTGAGGTAGTCAAAATCAGGTCATTTGAAGAAATGTATGGTCTGAGATTTGCTACCTTGGAATTGAGGCTTATCGATTATCCCGATGAACCTTATTTTGAAGCAAAAGTAGTCCTCGATACTTTGTATAGCCCACATCCCGCTTTGAGTCCGGACCAATACAGGGAATTGTACAGACAGGTTTCGGAAGATTATGCAGATGTTGCAAACAAGACTGAAAGAATGGAATTGATAAAAAAAGATTCTTATCTTTCGGCCTTACAGGTCAAGTTTGCGTATGCATTGACGTGTCATAAAGCACAGGGTGGACAGTGGGATGCCGTATTTGTAGATCAGGGTTATCTGACCGAAGACATGGTAAATCAAGACTATATCCGATGGCTTTATACAGCAATGACCAGGGCAAAGAAAGAGCTGTTTATGGTGAACTTTCACCCGAAATTTTACCTTAATGTAAATGATTTAGAAGTATAACACCTAAATACAATCAAAAATGAAAAAGACCCTTTTATTCGTGGTGGCTGTCCTGATGACATTCACCGTTTACTCGCAAGATCAAAAAGGACCCGTAATCGAGTTCCAAGTCAAAGAAAAAGACTTTGGCAGCATTACCCAAGGTGACAAAGTGGAGCATGTCTTTACTTTTAAGAACACGGGGGATTCACCTCTCAAAATCCAAAATGTGGCAGTCACTTGTGGCTGTACCGCTCCAAACTGGCCTAAAGATGCCATTGCTCCGGGAGCGACAGGAGAATTGAAAGTAGTCTACAACTCAGCTGGCAAAATGGGAACTCAGAATCCCATAATCAGGATCTATTCCAATGCCTCAGAACCTATCGAAAAGGTATCTTTGAAAGTAAATGTGCTTCCTAAAACTTAAGTGATTTAAAAATCAAATGTAAAGCCGATAACAAAAAATGTTGTCGGCTTTTTTTATGATTTTTTAATCCACATTGCGTAATATCATCAAAGGAGTGCCGTCATTTGTGGACAAATAAAGCCTGTTGTTTTCAATCTTGTATTTTTTGATTTCACTAAAAGCCTGCGTCACTCCCCTTTCCAAAATCATTTCAGCTTGGGGACAGGCCATCATCGTACTCATCAGATTTCCGAATTCAATTTCTGTTTCTGTCAGTTTTGTGATGGGTCCCCTTACCGTGTTGCAACCCGAAAACCCAAAAATACCCCCTTCTTCAGCATTGAATTCGAAAATCAAGGGTTTGTCCATTCCTGTGGGATTTTTCATTTCACCAATACTTTCCAACCTCCAAATATTCGTTATCCGCAAGGTCAAGTCGGGTTTTTCAGAAATCACTTCTATTAAAGTGTATCTTAGACTTGATGCATCAGCAGGAATGGGAGGAGGGAGTTGCTCTACATTGACTTTGATGCGGTAAATGTTTCCGAGTTTGTAATCAAATCCTTCGATATTACTGAAAAAATTCAACCATTTTCCTTCCTCGATTTCTGCACCTTCCTGGATCTGAAGGCAAGTCATCGGGCCAACTCCCTGACAGGGAAGTTTTGTGCTGTTTATCCAAAATACTTTTTCTTCCATATTCTGGTTTTCAGATAATTTGGTTGATTTGCAGGAATACATTATGATTAAAAATATTCCAAAAGAGAAGATCAGAAGACGTTTCATTTTTATACTATTTGGTTTGTTCTTGATCCAAGACGAAGGTTAACACTCTTTTGATTGAAGATTTTACCCTTCAGAAAGTTAAAAAGTCCTAAATGCGATTTTCCTTAGAAGGTCATATCAGTGAGAATCACATTTACCAGTTTCTCCGCCCAGGATTTGTAAACCAATTCACTTGGATGGAGCTTGTCTTCGACGACCATTTCGGGCAAAGCACCGACTTTTCTGTATTCTTCCGTGATATCGATGTAATACACGCCTAATTCTTTGGAAATTCGTTCCTTGGCTATATTGTAAGCATCAATTTCCTTGGCTACTTTTTCCCTGTCTGTACCCCTGTCAGTTGCAAAAGGAGTAACTCCCCAATCGGGAATGGAAATGACCACAACACGCTTTGGGTTTCCTTTGGCAAATCGAATGGTTTTGGTCAGCATTTTCCTGAATTCAGTCTCGTAATCAGAGACAGGTCGCCCCCTGTATTGGTTGTTGACTCCGATCAAAAGCGTGACCAAATCATAGGTTTTGCCTTGGATCCCTGCTGCCTCAATACCTTGGTCCAATTCGTCGGTCGTCCACCCGGTTTTTGCTATGATGGTTGGTTTTTCAAAAATCATGCTTTTTGATTTCAGGATTTCTACAGCTTGGTTAGGGTATCTTCCTGATTCTTCGACCCCCTCACCGATTGTATAGGAATCTCCCAAAGCCAGATAGGTGTATGTTTTTTCTTCCATTATGTCAGTTTTTTCTTTTTCTATGCAGCCTAGATAAAGGCCTGAAATCATTAAAATAATGAGTGCGAATGGTTTCATGTAAAGATTATTTAGATTTAAAAATACCTTCAGTCAAGGTAAATGTCCCAGCATCAGCATCCATTTCTACATTTGCGCCGCAGGGAACAATAAACTGCTTCGCAACATGCCCGATCATCGCACCCCGGTAAGAGGGGATATTCAGCGGGAGAATGTAATCATCCAAAATATCATCCAAAGTCAGCGAACCATAACCTCCGCCGGGATTGCAATCCGTACATTGCCCAAAAATAAATCCTTTGATCTTGGCCAATGTCCCGTTGAGTTTTAATGTGCTAAACATCCTGTCAATCTTATAAGGATCTTCTCCGATATCTTCCACAAAGAGGATTGCATCTTTGAAATCAGGATAATAAGGTGTCCCAGACAAGGAACTCAACACGGTCAGGTTTCCTCCCAGGATCTTTCCTGAAGCTTTTCCACCTATTAATGTCTGGATCCGGTTTTGCTTTACTATCAAATCATCTCCTTTGACTTGTTCATTCTGAAAAACAGGCAATGTTTTGTCAAAGAACAGTTTTTGAAATTGGCTTACATTGAAATTGTTCCAGCTTCCGGTACCGTTAGGTCCGTGGAAAGTGATCAAACCTGTCTGTGAATGGATGGCACAATGTAAAGCGGTTATATCGGAATAACCCAAAATCGGTTTTGGGTTCTTTTTGATCAAGTTATAATCGATCAGATCAAGAATCCTCGCAGCGCCTGAACCTCCCCGAATGCATATGACCGCTTTGACTTCCGGATCGGCAAACATTCTGTTGAGGTCATCCGCGCGCTCCTGATCTGAACCTGCAAGGTGGCCACGCCTGTTTTTAAGATTTTCCCCAAGTTTAACCTGAAGGCCTAAAGCTTCTAAAGACTCTTTTGCAAACTCAAACTGAATACGCTCTGAGGTAGCGGCAGAAGGACTGATCAAACCGACCAAATCACCTTTACCAAATGGCATTGGATGAAGACTTTTTTTCGGGTCCTCAGA
The DNA here is from genome assembly GCF_024813435.1 of Aquiflexum gelatinilyticum. Taxonomy (NCBI): domain Bacteria; kingdom Pseudomonadati; phylum Bacteroidota; class Cytophagia; order Cytophagales; family Cyclobacteriaceae; genus Aquiflexum; species Aquiflexum gelatinilyticum. Next base: position 619,288 of record NZ_JANAEZ010000001.1, on the reverse strand, counting down.
TTTGGGAAGGAAAGAAACAAATGGTAAAGTACCGACACCAAGAAGGGCTGATTTTATAAAGTGGCGTTTGTTCATTTGATTTTTCTATTTAAACTAGTTTTAAATCTCAAATTTCAACCTAAGAAAAGCGAATTTTATTCCAATGTTGCTTTAATGCAGTAGTAAAACAGGGTATTCTAGAATTAGAATTTCTCCTTGATATATAGCATGACCTTTTCCATCTCTCTCCGTACTTCCGGGGCTTTGTTGAGGTAGTTGTTATTCATAAAGGCAAATGAATACACCTTTCCCGAGTCAACTTTGATATAGCCCACAAGGGCATGGTTGTTGGCCACGGTACCTGTTTTTGCAAAGATGTAAGGAGTTCGTGCTTTGTAATTGTTTTTTAAAGTGCCGCTGATGCCACCCTGTGGGAGGAGTTGCATTACTTGATTCCGGGGTATCTCTTTTTCTATTTTGACCAAAAGGGAAACCATGGACCGCGGCGTAATCAGGTTATGCCGGGAAAGTCCCGATCCATCTACCCATTTTGGCCGGTCAGCAAGATCCGACAAATAAGTTTTTTGAATGTATTCAATGATTCTTTCCGAATTGAGTTCCAAAAACTGTTTGTCAGACATCATCAAGAGCAGCTGCTCGGCAATGAAATTGTCACTTTCCTGAAGCATTTCTATCCAAAGCGGTTCAAGGGCTCCTCCATAAAAAACCTGATGATCCATTGGGAGACTTTCATCCGCAACAGTGATGTTTTTTTTCAATTCTTCCCCAGCCAAAAATGCAAATGTCACAGCCGAAGTGATAAAAGGGATTTCAGACTTGGTTTCTGTATAAGTGTCAGGATTGAAATAAAAGGCATTCTCATGCAATTGCCTTTCTACGCCTTTGTTTGTTTTGTCCGGGTTGATGGAGACTTTCCCGAAATATGGGATATTGGCTTTGGGAACCCTCTTTTGGTTGGTGAAGGTGACAAAATTCCCATAGATGGGAAATGGGGATTTCTCGGCAGAATAGTAATAATAATAATCGTCCCACTGCCAACCGTAGCCAAAAGCTTCGTCTTTCCAGTTTTTGTCAGAGAATTGGATGGTTTCAAATTTTTGAAGAAATCCATCAATATCAGGTTGCGGGAGTTTACTGTATTTCCATCCCGGATATCCTGTTCCCCAAATTGTAATTTGCTTTCCGTTTTCTACATATCGGAATGCAGGTAAGCTGTCGTTCAGCATCATGATGCTTCCATAAAAAGTCAGGAGTTTTGTGGTGGAAGCCGGGATGAAATTCATGTGGCTGTTTTTTTCAAAAATGACCCTTTGGCTGTCCGGTTCAAAAAGAATGAATCCTGTCAGGTGATTTCCAAAAAATGATTTCTCATTGAGAAGACTATCCAAGCCTGCATATTTAGCCCTGAAATCAGCTTCCTGTCCCCAAAGAGGGGAGAGGAAGAAAAATGCGAGGAATAAGGGGAGGATGGTTTTTTTAATATCCATTGAAATCAGATTCCTTGTTTTTTTCCAGCCCAAAACAAAAACAACCAACCCACAATAAACGCAACTCCGCCCAAAGGCGTAATGGCGCCAAGCCAAGTGATTCCGGTCAGTGAAAGGACATACAGCGAACCTGAAAAAATGAGGATTCCTAATAGAAAGGACCACATGGCTTTCACTAATATTTTTCTTTCGGGCTGAAAATGATACCAAACAGCTACTGCCAACATGGCCAAAGCGTGGTAAAAATGATATTTGACGGCCGTTTCAAAAGTTTCCAACCTTCCATTGGATTCCAAAATCGGCTCCAAACCATGTGCCCCAAAAGCACCTACTCCCACTGCCGTCGCGCCAACAATTGCTGCTATTTGAATAAAATTAACCTTCATAATCTATTTGTATTCTCTTTCGCCAAAAATGGCAGTTCCGATCCTGACCATGGTACTGCCTTCTTCTTGGGCTATGATGAAGTCCCCGCTCATTCCCATGGAAATCTCTTTCAGGTCAAAGTTTGGCGGAAGGGCTTTGTTTTTTAATTTGTCGAATATTGATTTCAAATACCGGAATTCCTGTCGGACAATTTCCTCATTGTCAGTAAAAGTAGCCATTCCCATCAAACCTACGACTTTGATGTTTTTCATATTTTTTACAGCTTCACTCTGAACCAGTTCCTCCAGTTCTTTTTCGTCTAGACCGAATTTGCTTTCTTCTTTTGCAATGTACACCTGCAGAAGACAATGGATAACCCTGTCTGCTTTTTCAGCCTGTTTGTTGATTTCTGTAAGGAGCTTCAGGGAATCCACGCCATGGATCAGATAAATGAACGGGGCAATGTACTTTACTTTGTTGCTCTGCAGGTGTCCGATAAAATGCCAACGGATATCCTTTGGAAGCGCAGCCTGTTTTTCTTCCAATTCCTGTACTTTGTTTTCGCCAAAATCCCTGACTCCAAGTTCATAGGCTTCCCTAATGGCATCTACGGGATGGGTCTTACTGACTGCCACCAATAGACATGCGGGATTTACAAATGTATTTTTTAATGATAGGAGGTTTTCTTTGATACTCATTCTGTATTTTTGGCCTATTCAACTCAAACAAAGATATGGCGATATTGGGTACATTGCTAAAAAAAGGTATCAGATTAAGGGATTCTTTGGTTCAGGAATACAGTTCTCCTTTGGACCTTCAAAAAGAGGAACTCAAAAAATTACTGATCAAAGCCAAGGATACCGAATTTGGGAGAAAATATAATTTTGACCTTATTTTGAGGGAGTTTAAAAAAGGCGATACTGATTTTTATAGCATATTTTCCAAGCAGATTCCGATTTACAGTTACAATACAATATACAATGAATGGTGGTACAGGCTCAAAGGAGGGGAAAAGAATGTCACCTGGCCTGGAGCAATCCGTCATTTTGCGTTGACTTCGGGAACCTCGGGTGCTGCTTCCAAATATATCCCGATTACCAAGGATATGGTAAAAGCCATCAGGAAAACCGGAGTTCGGCAGATTTTGTCTCTTTCTAAATATGACCTTCCTGACAAATTGTTTACCAAAGGGATTTTGATGTTGGGTGGCAGTACTGACCTGGAGTTTAACGGCACTTACTTTTCGGGAGACCTCAGCGGAATCACGACAGGCAGGTTGCCGATATGGTTTCAGCGCTTTTATAAACCCGGAAAAAAAATTTCCAAAAATAAAAACTGGGGTGATAAGCTCGATCAAATAGTAGAAAAAGCGCCTGATTGGGATATTGGTATCATCGTAGGTGTGCCAGCTTGGCTTCAGATTTTACTGGAAAAAATCATCAAGCGGTATAAGCTCAAGACCATACATGACCTATGGCCAAACCTCAAAATCTTTGTTCATGGCGGGGTTTCCTTTGAGCCATACAAACACGGGTTTGAAAGACTTCTTGAGAAACCTTTGATATACATGGAGACCTATCTGGCTTCTGAAGGTTTTTTGGCTTTTCAGGCTTTACCCGACAGGAGAACAATGAGGCTGGTCCTGAACAATGGGATTTTCCATGAATTTATACCCTTCAACGAAGATAATTTTGATGCTGACGGAGAAATACTTCCAAATGCCAAAACACTTAAAATCGATGAAGTAGAAGAGGAAGTCGATTATGCTTTGCTCATCAGCACATGCGCCGGTGCATGGCGTTATTTGATCGGTGATGTCATCCGCTTCGCGTCCAAAGATGAATGTGAAATTTATATCACAGGTAGGACCAAGCATTTTTTGAGCCTTTGTGGGGAGCACCTTTCGATGGACAATATGAACAGGGCCGTAGAATTGGTCTCCGAAGAACTCAACTTGAATATCAGAGAATTTACCGTGATCGGTCTGCCACATGGTTCGCTCTTTATGCACCATTGGTTTGTGGGGACTGATGACCTGATAGATAAGGCATTGCTTCTCCAAAAGATTGATGATAGCCTCAAGCAACTTAATGATGACTATGTTGTAGAGAGGAAGCATGCCCTGAAAGAAGTGAAGCTGACGATGCTGTCTCCTTCTGTTTTTTACGATTGGCTCAAATCCAAAGGAAAAGAAGGAGGACAGAATAAATTTCCGAGAGTATTGAAAGGGGAGAAGGCGGAGCAATGGATGGGTTTCTTAAAAGAAAACGGCATCATAAAATGAGTCAGGCGCTTTGGGAAGGCATCAGCATGGGGCTGGTATTGTCGGCAATGATAGGTCCGGTATTTTTTGCTTTGGTCCAAAAAAGCCTTGAAAACGGCTTTAGGTATGCAGCTATCATGGCGCTGGGAATTCTGCTTTCAGATTTGATTTATGTGTTGATTACCTATTTCAGTGTTTCTTTTTTTGCGCAATATCCTTACTTCGAAATCATCCTCGGTTATGCCGGCGGGACGGTGTTGATAGGCTTTGGGATTTCCAGTATCCTGAAAAAAAACCAAAACCGGCCCAATACAGGAGGCATTCCATTGCCCAAAGCCAAAAAAAGAAACGGATTTATGAAAGGTTTTGGCATAAACGGCATCAATCCTTTTGTGTTACTTTTCTGGGTCTCGATTGCCAGTCTTGTCAACCTCAAACAGGAGTATAGGAGGATTGATATTTGGTTCTACTATGCAGGGATCTTACTGACGGTATTCAGCATTGACCTGCTAAAATCCTTTATCGCCAAGCAGCTTTCCGGTTTTGTCACCCCAAAACTGATGTTCAGGCTAAATATCTTGGTAGGATTTATCCTGATTTTCTTCGGAAGTAAATTGGTAAAGTTTGCTTGGGACAAACAGGTTTTGATGGGTTGAGCTGGATTTTTAAATTTCTCAATCCACTTCCACATCAAAAGCCCCGTTGACGATTTTTCCATCGATTTTTACCTGTACCCAGATCCTGTAATTGCCGGGTTGGGGAAAGGCATAGGGGAAGCTTACCATTCTGTGTTCGATATGTTCAGGATCGGTAGGGTCAAGGTGGACCATATTTCCCATCAGAAGACTGTCACGTTCCTGTTCAGGCATTTGGTTCAAAACCTTGATTACGCCGTCAATGCTGTCCTTAAAGCTTAGCCCTGTCGGCAAGTTTTGGAAGCCTATTTTGCCTGATTCAAATCTATCGAGCAACATCTGCTGCGAACCCATGGAATAATTACCGGTGGGATGGAGATGGATATAAACAGATCCGTCGTGTTTCAAAACCACAGCATGACCCATCATCCCAAGGTAAGGCTCAAGTAAGGCCGGATTTCCTTCGTCATCAAAAAGTGCAAAATCAAGGTTGTAGAGGGTGCCGGTTTCAAAATTTTCTCCATCAGTTTCCCAAACTGCCGAGTATCCTTCAGGCAAATCGGTTTTGATTCCCGGCTTGCCACAGATCATGATATCTCCATCCAAGGAGGTCTTTTTGCCCGAAATAGGATTGGAAAAGGTATAGGTATCGTCCCGTCCCAATGCGACATCTGTATTGGATATGAGCTGGAAATTTGAATTTTCAGGAATGGTAAAATCTGAGATGATCGTCTCTGAAAAACCTGTGTAGCGTGTGATGTCTGCATACACATGGTAATCCCCAGCAGGGATGGAAGGCAATTTTACCTTGAAGTTTAGGGAGTCAATCCGCTCCGGATGCAGGTGTGCAAACACATCCAAATCTCCCTTTCTGATCAAAAACAAATGCATCAACTTGCCATGGTCAGGCACGATAAAGCTGAGTTTTCGTGTTGTTTTACCTTGGCTGAGTGTATTGGTATCTATTTCGAGGTGAAGGTAATTTCCATCGGATTCAGGTTCAAGGCGTGATTTGGCTTCGATCGGTTTAAACAGGAAATTGTTGTACTGCTCGGATTCTGTGTCCCACCAGGTTTTTCCGCCCCAAAGGATCAATAGCATGATTGTGGATCCGATGATAATGCCAATTTTTCTTCTTTTGTCAGCTGCAGGGTTTCTTTCTTTACCAGGATCATTGATGCTGTCACTCATGGCGGAAGAGATGATGGTCACCATCAGGATGACCAAAAATATTCCCAGGATTGTCAGCGGAATGCCCAATTCGGAGGTCATGGAATTCTTGGCTGTAGGCCAAGCCATAACCGGAACGATTGCTTCAAAAATTTGCCCATTGGCTTCCAACATCACCTGCACGCTGGAAGTACCCGAATTCATAAACCACAATTCGCCTTCATATTTTCCCGGTTCTCCGACAACAGGGGTCATGGGGTCGGCTTTGGGCGTACCTTTGAGACCCGCAGACCAATAGACAGGCCGAACCTCAAGGGTAATATTTTCAGGATTTTCGGGAATGATGATAGTCACCCTCGCGATTCCGGGGACAACTTCAGCCGGTTGGATATTGGCGAGGATTATGTAGGGTCCCAAAAGACCTTCATAGATGACTCCAGGACTTCCAATATGGCTGCTCGACAAATACCAAAGCAAAATTAGAATAGGAAATACTGATTTTCTTTTCATATTCTATCTCTTCACCTGCTTCATCCAATTTCCCCATGAAAGTCCAACCCTTGAAGTCAGCGTTCCTATCCCTACCGCTATCAACAAACCTTTGATCAAATCCCAACCCTGAGATATGGAATCGGGATGAAACCGGAACCTGAATTCATAATCCGGATTGGCAAAATAAGGCCAGGAGAACCTTCCAAAGAACCAACCCCTGCCGATTTCAGAAATCAAAACTTCAGAAAAGTACCATTGTACAGGGGTGAAACTGACCACAAAGATCAGGGAAAGCAGGACTGCCAAAAGCCACTTGTGGGAATTTCTCCATTTTTCGATGGCATAGTCAATAGCTATCGCCGGCACAATCAAGAGGATAGGAAAATGAAAAGGCTGGAACCGCGTGATGTAATTGAAGACTGGGCTGAGCTTGGGTTCGGCAGGAAACAAAGGCATGATCCATACCATGGCAGCCATGACAAAGGTGTAAATCAATGCCATTTTAGTAGCGGCAAATCGATAAGGGGAGGCAAATGATATAGAAATCAAAAAAAGCGGAAACATCAAAGCGGCGATCTGATACGGCAAGACCCCATGCAGCATATTCAAAAAGTAATACTCAGACACCAAGGTATAGACCATCACCAACAAAAACCCTGCGGACAAGGCGTACATCCATTGGAGGTGGGATTTGGTGCGGGCATCCATTTTTTCTCCCAATTTGTTTTGGGCTGCAATCACCGAAATCATAGCGCCGAATTGGATCATCATCATCCCGAGTCCCAACAAAGCATGGGGAGGGGAGAGGATTTTGACATCAAGACCATAGGTATTGTGCCACCAATCGTCAAAAGGAGCGGAGGTCAACATCGCAAATGCCCCCCACACGCAAAACATCGCTCCCAAAGATCCATGGAAAACCCCCCAAAATCTGATGCTTTGGGACTTTTCTTCTTTGGAACCCCAAAAGCTGGTTTTCAACACTTTGATCCCAGAAAACACCCCCGCAATCACTGCACCCAAATAAATCAGGATATGTGGCGGAGAAAACAAGCCATCTCGGCCCACACTCATGTGCCATGAAATGTCCCACTGCAATCCCACCGCGATGCACAGGGAAGCAAAAACGGTCGCATAGACATAAGTCGGAATCACTCGGGTGACCGTGGCGGTGTCAAATGCCGCCGACTCAGTCAGGGTGGTGGAGGTGAAGTTTTGGTTCATAAAAGTCTGATTTTGTTCTAAATATAGAAGTATTGGTTCCTAGATAGAAATATTCTGATGTTAAATTTTCTATGCAAATTGGTAAAACTACCTTCTTTAAATACAGGTTTCCAAGACTTTGATTTGGAAGAATTATTTGACTGACAAAAGATTAATCAAGCACTTGGCGAAATATGAAAATACGCCTTGCTATCTTTTTGAGTTTTAATCCAATTTTTTAAAGTTAGATGAGGAATTGTCTAGATACTGCCAACTGCAACTGGCAACTGATAACTACTCCATCACACCCGGTCTATACCTTTTTCTCGCATTTTTCAGCACATCTTCCCGATAGAAATTGACGTCTTTGAATTCGCCTTGGCTGTATCTTTCGGCTTGGTCTACAAAGTGGGGGGAAAAGGGATTGCCGCTTTGTCCTCCGGCAAGGAGGCTTTTGGCTTTGACTTTGTCTCCGAATTCGACTACTGCCACAAAGCTGTTGCCTACATTTCCGTACCATCTCTTCGTATTGGGATATGCCCTGCTGCCATAGGCCGCCAATGAACCCCAAAGTGAAGAATTATAGCCGATGGGGAGGCTTGGGAGCTTGTCGTCATACCTTCCCTGAATGTCATTGGTAACCCGCTGAAACCTGTTGATCTCTCCCCAAGGGGTATTCCATGTTCCAAAATCTTCTGTCAATTTGTCCACGGCTTTTTCAAAAGCAGCAATCTTCATGTTATCAGGAGCTTCTTTGGCAAGCAGATCAAAGATATAAGCATCCCAAGGTCTGTCCATATCTCGGGCTTCCATCAGGAGTTGGTTTCCCCAAAATACCGCCAAGGACGTTCCCACAGAACCCACTCCGGTATTTCTATCCCAATCGGAAAGGACTTCCATAGGCTTTTTTAGCTTCTCCTTTCGTGGATCAGTATCCGGCAGATTCCTATAAGCCTGCTCCAAAGAAGGGATCAAAGGTTCAAATGCCATCAACTTAGGGTCATAGGCAGTGGCTATCAATGATTCCAAAGTGAAATCTTTTTTGCCAGTCAAAACTCTCACTGCATTCAGTCCCCGTGCATTTTCTACATCCCATGCCATGTAGGCAGGAAAGCTTTCCCTCTTTGGAGAAAAGGGTCCTGCGGCAGTAAAAGGATCTGAGTTACAGTTTTGAATCCATCCGTTTTCAGGATTCTCGATCAAGAGCATTTCGTCGACTTCATGGAGTCCTTTCCAATCTGTGGAAGGATTGCTGCCGTCGACAGTATTTCTCCAATCAAATTTCGGGTCCCGTTTTGGGATAAAATTACCGTGGTAGTAGGCGATATTTCCATCCCTGTCTGCATAGACGGTATTGTTGGAGGAGTTGGTTTTGAGTGCCATGGTGGCTTTGAACTCTTCGTGGTTTTTCGTTTTTGTCCTAGAATAAGATTGGATCAGTGCTTTTTCTCTTTCTACCATCAGGGCTATTGCGATCCATTTTCCGTTTTCTTCCTTGATTACCGGACCATGATGGCTGTAATAAGCGGTGATGGAATGTTCCTTTATTTGATCACCTTCTTTGTATTTGAGTTTGATTTCTTTCTCAGTCAATGGCAACCACTTTTTACCAAACTGATAATGGTATTTTCCTTTTCTGTTTTCCACCGTTAAAGCGAAATGGTCTATCGCATCTGCTTTGCTGGAAGTATGCATCCAACCGTTGTATTCATTGAATCCCTGGTAGATAAAAAACTGTCCCCAAGTCACCGCGCCGTAGGCATTGAGTCCTTCTTCGCTGACCATATGGACTTCCGGACGGAAATAAAAGGAAGTGTGTGGATTGATCAAAAACAGCGCATTTCCGCTTTTCGAAAGCTTTGGTGCGATAGCAAAGCCATTGCTGCCTCTTGGTTCAGTATCCCAATCCCTTTCCTCCAACACAAGGTCGGAAAGCATTTCTTTCCCGTAAAATGCCTTGAGTTGGTTGGTAGAAATGGTTTCAATATCACCTCCGATACTGCCTTCACTGAATGCCAAAGCCATCCAAGGTTCGAATTTGGTCAGTAATTTGGGTTTGACCTCAGGATGGGTATGCAGGTAATAATTGATCCCATCAGCCCATGCATTCATCAATTCCTTAAGCCAATCAGGGGAGTTTTGGTATTCTGATTTTAATACTTCCTCATCAATATACAGTTTCATCCTAAAATCATTGTAAAGCAGGTTGATTCCTTCCACTTCCGCCATTCTTCCCATGGCATTGATAAAGTTGACTTCCACCCGGTTGAAATCGTCTTCACATTGGGCATAAACCATCCCAAAAACCGCATCTGCATCTGTTTTTCCATAGACATGGGGAATGCCCCATTGATCCCTGATGATTTCAGTATTTTGGGCCCTAAGCTGCCATTTTGAAATATCGTTTTGGGAGAAAGAATTAAAATAAAGCCCAAAGAGGGAAATAATCAGTATTGCTTTTTTTATCATTTTGGGGTTTATTTTTAGAAAAGCTAAAATAGGTAATTGACTTTTTCTATCAATGATAAAATGTATGAATGCGAAAAACCTTTTTTTGTTACTTTCAAAATTATTCAACATTTGCGAGAGAAATTTTGAAAAACAATAAATGTTCGATTGATAAAATTAATCTTGTTAATTTTTTACTTTATATAATCAATTTAATAGTTAAATTATCATTTAAAATCAATGATGATGAGATCGTTTTCTTAAGAGGAAATCAGTTAAAAACGAACAAAAAATATGGCTAAAGCTAAAAAAGGAAGTTCTGATGTGATTCATTTACTGGATAATTTGTCGGGTGGAATTTTGTTGTTGGATAACATAGGGGAAATTATTTACATCAATAAAACAGCTGCTTTTTTTCTGGGGATTGATCCAATATCTTCTCGTGGTTTGGATTTTAATACCCTGAAAATAAATGGGTTGATCTATAATTTGGTTGAAGAATTTAAAAGAGATTTTTTGCCTTCATGTACTGAGCTTCAGATTGAAATTGATCAAAATCTATTTTGGATTGAGGTTAAAATCCATAGTCAGGAAGAAGCTTTGATTCTTTATTTAAGGAACATAACAAAAAGAAAGGAAGTTGAGGAAAAGTATAAGGCCTCATACGAATCCATCAGAAATCTGAATTCTCATTCCCAAAAAATCAGAGAGGATGAAAGGTCTTTACTTTCGCGTGAGATTCACGATCAATTAGGGCAACGGCTTACGGGGATGAAGATGGAAGTTGAATATATTTTGAAAAAAAGTAACCATCTGGATGATTTTGCAAAAGAGAAACTTCAGGTAATCCTCAAGCAGATAGAAAGGACCGTCGGAACTATCCGGAATATATCAAGAAATTTGCGTCCAGGCATTCTTGATGATTTTGGTATTTTGGCAGCATTGGAATGGCAGGCAGATGAATTTACCAAATCAGCAGGTATTCCGGTTTTCTTTAAATATAAGGGTGAAGAAAGATCAATGGAAAATCAAAAAGCAACTGCGGTTTTCAGGATTTTTCAGGAATGCATGACCAATATCATGAGACATTCAAAAAGTACCCATGTTAATGTCGAGGTGGTATTTGATTCTGAATCGATAATGATCACCATTATAGATGATGGGGCAGGTTTTGATCAAGAAATCCTAAAAAACACAAAATCACTTGGTATTTTGGGAATGCGGGAAAGAACGGAAAGTTTTGGGGGAAATTTCAATATTCAAAGTGCTCCCGGTAAAGGAACAACAACCATTTTAACCATACCTTATTAATATTCAAAAATGAAAGCATTGATCGCAGACGACCATCCGATAGTAAGAAAAGGAATAGTACAATTGTTGAAAGATGCTTTTCCAAAGATAAAAACCGAAGAAGTAAATTCCGGTATTGAAGCTGTCAAAAAGATAAATGGGGAAGTATGGGACCTTATTGTTCTTGATATTTCCATGCCGGGAAGAAATGGAATCGAAGTTTTGAAACATGCCAGAAACTCGGGAGTCAAGACTCCAATACTTATTTTGAGTATGCAGGCAGAAGAGCATTATGCATTGAGGTCATTAAAAGCCGGAGCTTCAGGATATGTGAGTAAAGAAAGTGCCGGAGATGAATTGGTAAAGGCAGTAGAAAGGGTGATGAAAGGTAAAAAATACATCAGCCCAAAAGTAACTGAAATTCTCGCGGAAAACCTGGGGGAGGAGCCTGAAATTATCCATGAAAAATTATCTGATAGGGAAATGGAAGTAATGATGCTTATAGCTTCCGGAAAAGCAGTGTCAGATATCGCCAGTGATCTTAATCTAAGTGTCAGTACAGTAAGCACATATAGATTGAGGATTTTGGATAAACTCCACCTTCATAATAATGCTGAAATTTTGAGGTATGTTTTTGAAAATGGGCTGAAGTAATTTTTTGTAGTACAAACCACTACATAAGAATAGCTTTTTTAACTATAATGTAGGCTTAGGTCATGGCGTAATTTTGAGTTCATAAAATAGCTCATATGTTACAAGCCAACGAATCTCGCATCAAAGCAATTGTTTATGATTTTGCCCCAAGCAATACGGTAAAAATTTTGGACATGATTAATAATTTGCCTTTTGTGGAAAATCTGGGGACAGTCTACTCTCAGGATTCTATTGAAGAAAAAATAATTGAGCATAAAGCCAATCTGGTTTTTGTTAATATATGTTACAAAATGAGATCAGGAAAATTTTCACCGGATCAGGTTATCGAAAGAATTAAAACACTGAATCCATTGGCGAAAATCATTCTTTGCAAATCACATATAGGTCCCTTATTGAGGCAACTTTACCTCCACCAAGGATTTGACTTCGTGATAGACAAGGTAAATGACTTTGATAAAATCCCTGATCTGCTGCATAGTATATCAGCAGAAAAAGAATCACAAAACGCAGCTATGGTTGCTTAATCAATACCCGATTGATGAATAATAAGTGGTAAGGTAAGGCCTCGGTCCAATACTGCCAGGTATGTGCGCCAGGTCTCTCGGTATATTCGTGAGGAGTTTGGTTTTGAAGAAGCAATTGATGAATCTGTCTGTTAGTTTCCAACAAAAAATCATCCACCCCACAATCGATTATCAAAGAGATCCCATTGTCTTTCATTTTTTCTACCAAGCCTACCACCGTGTACTCAGTGAAGGGGGAATCATAGTTGATTTCCCCCAACATTGCTTTTTGACCTGAAAGCCTAAGTTTTCTGAATTCATCACTTACCTTCCACATCCTCGTATCAATATTCATTACACCACTCATACTTCCTGCTGCAATGAATAACTCAGGATGTTTTGCACTCAGCATCAAGGAACCGTGGCCTCCCATAGACAAGCCGGTAATGGCACGTGAATTCCGGTTATTAATTGTCCTATAGTTTTTGTCGATAAATGGGATCAGTTCCTCAATGAAGTAAGTTTCATATTTGACAGAATCAAGAATCGGACTATCATAATAATAGGATGAAGGACCTACACCCGGAGTCACGATAATCACTTCATATTGATTTGCCAGCTTGTGCAAGAGATTGGGCTCAGTCGTTTTTTTATGCCAATCAGAAAAACTTCCGGAACCTCCATGTAGTAAAAATATTGTTGGATATGATTTGTTATTTTCTGAGTATCCTTCAGGCTTAACGACAGCAGCTTTAAGTGATTTGTTCATTGCCTGGCTAAAGACCTCAATGGTGTCAACCTGTGAAAAAAGAATGTTTTGGAAAAGGAGAAAGATCCAGCTTGTCAAAGAAATTTTTTTGATCATGATTATGGGTAGTTTTTCTGAAAAGTACCTTAGAGAACCAAAAAATCAAAAACATTTTACATAAGGAGTAAAATCAAAAATAAAAACAAAGAAAAAAGCATCAGGATCTAAAATGGTTTCCTGAGGCTGAAGTGAAGTTTTTAATGGAATTTTTTGATTTTTTCTTGTTCGGCCACCGAAGAAACACCTTTGCTCAACCTTTCTGCATAATCATCCAGCAATTCCCTTATCCGGGCATGTTTTTCTGATTTGACTATCATTCCTGCATGGTAATCTAAGGGAACTCTAAAGCAAACTTCCGGATCGTTGAATGAGGAAAGGTCCGGATCCTGAAACTTGGATAATGTCAGTACAATTCCGGCATAACCTTTTTTCACTTTTGGCAAAGTATATTTTTGACCTTTAACTACAGAATCTTCGATTTTTGCCCATTCAGTCCATAGGTTGATATCGGTAGCTCCTTCTACCATTTCGGCAAGGTGGGCACCGCCTACTCTTGAAGAGGTCTCTAGAAAGTAAACTTGGCCATCATCCCGCCCTTTGATGAATTCTGTATGGCTTGCTCCATTTTTCATCCCAAATGCCTTCATTACTTTTTGATTGGCTTCCCGCATCGAATTGTCATCTTCTGAGCCATAAGGAACATTGGCGCTTCTGAATATTCCTCCTCCCTGAGAGATTTCCATTGGTGTTGCTAGGTATTTTGAAACTGTACAAAAAAGGTTTTTCCCGTCAAGATTCAGTCCATCAGCGTGGTAGACATCTCCGGGTTTAAATTGTTCTACAAGGTACCTTAATCTATTATCACCCATTTCATGGATGTTCTGCCAAAGACTTTCTTTGTCGTATACTTTAATAATTCCATGCGCAGAGGCTTCGGATCTAGGTTTCAATACCCAGGGTGGAGGCACTGTGTCGGCAAAGTGGTTGATTTCCTCATCATTGAATAGAGCTGAAAAAGAAGGTACCAAGACCCCGGCTTCTTGCGCTCTCATTCTCATGGCAAGTTTGTCTCTAAAATACCTTCCTGTAGTCTGGCCCATTCCCGGAATGCGGAGATTTTCCCTCAAAAAGGTAGCTTTTTCCACATCATAATCATCCAAAGCAACAATGGCATCTATTTTTACGCCTTTCATCAATCCGCCTACCCCAACCAATAATGTTTCAAGATCCCAATCAAGATCTTGTCCGGGCATGAAAAAAATCTCATCGATATATTCCCTCGGCCAATTGTTTTCTTTCAGTTTTTCTGAAGTGATCAAATACACCTGATTACCGGCTTTTTTCAGAGCAATCAAAAAAGCGCTTCCCTTGAAATAATTGGAAATGCACAAAAAGGTTTTGTGATTATCTACCATAGTTTAAAGATTTTCTATCAATTTAATCAATAAATGTACGCCGTAAGCGGTGGCATGCTTTGTTTTTGCAAACTCAGAATCTCCAAATGCGGTGCCTGCTATGTCTATATGGGCCCATGAGGGATGGTTTTCAGTAAAGAACTCAAGAAATTTCGCTGCGGTGATAGCACCGGCAAAGGGTTTTCCATGGTAGTTTTTGATGTCAGCGATTTCTGAATCCATCTCAGTTTTGTACTCATCCCACATCGGAAGGGGCCATAATCTTTCGCCGATGAATTCTCCGCTTTGTTGCAGTCTTTTTGAAAGTTCTTCGTTTTTGGAAAATAAAGCCGCGCATTCATAGCCAAATGTCCCCACTGCACTTCCGGTCAAAGTTGCAAAATCAATAATAGTGTCAGGTTTGAAATTTTGGATCAAGTAGGAGAGGCCGTCTGCTAAAATCAGCCTTCCTTCTGCATCTGTATCTATGACTTCTATGGTTTTGCCGCTGTAGCTACCTATGATATCCGAGGGCAAAAAGGAATTGTTATCGACTGCGTTTTCAACACAAGGAACTACCGCAGTAATGTTTATATCCAATCCAAGGTCTGCGATAAGCTGCATAGCGCCCAAAACGGTAGCGGCGCCTCCCATATCACATTTCATATGGACCATCCCTTGGGTTTTGATATTTAGACCTCCGGTATCGAAGGTGACTCCTTTTCCAACCAATCCAACATGCTTTTCAGCTGCTTTGGACCTATATTTCATGACAATAAACTGGGGTTCCCTTTGACTTCCCTGACCGACAGCCAAAAATGCCTTGAGGTTCTCTTTTTCTGCTTTCTTTTTATCCAAGACTTTGACATCGAAACCGAATTTTTTTCCCGCATCAGATGCCCAATCAGCAAGGTATTTAGGTGTTACTTTATTGGGTGGAAGATCTACCAATTGGAAAGCCTCAATCTGAGCATTCGCAATTTTTTGGGCTTTTTCGATGGTTTTTTTTGGTTCTTTAATTCCCGACAATATTGAGATGTTGACCTTTGACCAGTTTTTTGGGGATTTATCTGGAGTTTTGTAATGTCCAAGGCGGTAAGTGCCAAGCAATAATCCCGAAACTGCAGCTTCTAATAAGTCAGCATCCATTTTGTCTTCCAGCCAAACCAAAACTTTTTTTTCAAAAAGCATTTCCTGTTTGGCAGTCAGTCTGCGAAATGATGTTTTGACTGTCTTGTAACTAGGCTCTTTTCCAAGTCCTACCAAAAGAAAAATCCTATCTGAATCTTTATCCTCAAAAACGAACTGACTGTCTTTTTTGCCCAAAAACAGATTTTTTGAAATGGAGTATGATTCAAAATTAATAGCAGGATCACGTTCTCCTACTTCAAAAAAAGGGATGACTACCAAGCCCTTAAATTGTTCAGGAGATTTTATTGGGGATATTTTCATATGTAAATGGGAAAAATATGATTATGGAAATAGAGGATTTTTTAGGAAAATCTGATGTCAGTTTTGTTTTGAACAATAGAAACAAGATAAATTGATTTTTCAGGATAATAAAATATTCAAGTAATTCTTCAATATTATTTATCCTGATACCGTTTTTTAAGCTTTCCTAAACATCCCCTTTTCGGTTGCTGAAGAAGAGCCATTCTATTGCTTTTGGAAATTCATCACTCCAGTAGGTTTCATTGTGCCGGCCTTGTTCGTTGATACTGAGTTGTATTTCCATTTTTTCACGGAGGGAATCTCTTTTGAGGAGTCTTTTTTTGAATTTTTTTATATGAGCGACCATTGTAGCACTTTCTTCTCCTCCTGCATATAAGTAGATCTTAGTTTCTTTAGGTTCGAAAAAATCCAAAAATGAAAATTTGATCTTTGGAATTACCCAAAGAGAAGGGGAGAAGATCATAAGTTTTCCATATACCTCGGGGTATATCAGGCCGCTAAAAAGGCTTACCAAACCACCCATAGAACTCCCTCCGATACCTGTAAATTCCCTTTCAGGTTTGGTCCGGAAGTTTTTGTCAACGAATGGTTTGAGAGTATCTGTTAGGAACCGGATGTATTGTTTTCCTTGGCCTTCACCAAGTAATGTTTTGCCTACATTGTATTCCAAAACCCTTTCTTTTTCAGCATGTTCTATGGCAATGATTATGATCTTTCCAATACCATAATCAGACATCACAGCGAGCTTTTTGTCAATTTGCCAATTGCCGAAAGGTGATTTTTCATTGAAAAGATTTTGGGCATCCTGAAGATAAAGGACAGGGTATGTTTCTTCAGATGTATTATAATCATGGGGTAGTAGAGCCCATACTTTTCTGGTTTTATTGAGCTGAGGAATCTCAAATTCTTCTGAAATCAAGTGCACCTGTGGCAGTTGGCTTGCTCGGTAGGGAAGCCAGTTTTGACGCCATTTGGACACATGTTCTTTTTGTATTCCTGATCTTTTCTTAGAATGCCTGTTTGGGGTTTTGTTTTCGAATTTATCAATTTCGACTTCTGACCAATCCCCTTTGGTAAATTTGTAAATCAGTTCTTCAGGGTACGAAAAGTCTGCAGGAAAGGTGAATGTATACTTTCCTTTTGCCTGTTTTGACATCTGATATTTCCTGTCTTGGGTTATCCATTGGTTGAAATTCCCTGAAAGGTATACAGGCCGGTCATCGTCTTCATCCGTTGAGAGTAATATCGTCAGGCCTTCTAACTCTTTGGCTTCTTCCTTCTTCACTATCGTATTTTCATCACACTCCATCCGAGTTGTTTTAATTATTTTCTTTTGATCTAAATTAGTAAAAATAGGTTTTTGAATGGGGCAATTAAAGAAGAATTTTCATTTTTCTTGTATAGAATTCTTCCTTTTCACTCAAAATATTTTATCGGATATTGAGATTGGAATTGATCATTTTGTTTCAAGTCCATTGAGTAATTGCAAAGTGTGGACAGCTGTTAAACCTGCAGTTTCTGTCCTCAATCTACTTTTTCCTAATGAACAGGGGAGAAAGAAATTTTTGAATGCAAGGTCGATTTCATGGGAAGAAAAATCCCCCTCAGGCCCAATAAGTACTATATAAGCTGAATTTGGTTTAGCCTTTTCAAACAAATGTTGGCGGTTTTCACTATCTACATATGCAATAAACCTTTGGTAACTGTCAAATTTTTTGTCGCAAATTAAATCTTCCATTTTACAAATGGGATTTAATTTTGGGATTCTCGTTTTTAAGCTTTGCTTACAAGCCGCTACAATTTTTTTTTCTAATCTGTCAAGTTTCAAAAAGGACCGCTCCGAATGTTCAGATTCCATCAAGGTGATTTCGTGGACTCCTATTTCCGTGATTTTTTCAATCATCCATTCCATTCGATCCGGATTTTTTGTAAGACAGATTGCCAAGTGGATATAATAATCGTCTTCCGGATCAAAAAAACTTTCAACAACTTTAATCTCGGCTTTTTTTTGGTTTGCATCCAATATGATACAGTGGTACAAAAATCCTAGTCCATCTGTGAATACCACTTTGTCTCCCTGATTTTTTCTCAATACCTTGATCAAATGTTTGGATTCTTCCTGATCTAGGTGGAAGGTATCTTCGGTGATATTATCGTGGAAAAACAGCTGCATTGAAGAAGTTTGGAATTATTTGCTAAAGTACATATTCATCTTGTGGGCTTTATAAATATCAATAAAAAAAGCGCAATCTCGTGGAGACTGCGCTTTCAATTTTTGAATTTAAAGCTTTTGATGAATTGTATAATTAAGCTTTAGAGATTTCCATATTTACAGTAATACCTTTGATGGTATTATTTTTCATGACTTTGATTACGTGTTCTGCATCCTTCGAAGGTACATCAACAAAAGAGAAGTTGTCAAATATATCGATTCCACCAATGCTTCTTCCCGGTACACCGGTTTCACCTGCAATGGCACCGACGATATCGTTTGGTCTGATTCTGTCCTTCTTACCAAGATTAAGGAAAAGACGGGCCATTCCCGGCTCTCTAACTCCTTTTTCTCTTGAAGCACCTCTGTCAGCACCTCTTTCGCCTCTGTCACTTCTGTCAAAAGATCTTTCGCTTCTTTCGCCTCTTTCAGGTCTGTCTCCGCGATCGCTTCTTTCAAATCTTCCTCCACGTTCTCTGCTGCCGCTTCTTCCTGAATCTCTTTCTCTACCTCTTCCTGAATCCCTACCGAAATCTCTTCCTTCTCTTCTTCCTCTGTCTCTGTCACCACTTCTTTCGCCACCTCTTCCGAGGTCAAGATCGAAGTTTTGGTCTTCCATTTCATGGACAGCATCTGCCATTTGGATTTTTGCAAGACCAAGGACAATCTGCTCCATGGTTAAGCCTTCAGTGAGCATCTGACCAATAGTATCTTCATAGAAGCTATTGTCTTCAGTTTTATTTAACTGACGGTATACGTCTTTGATCAATTGGTTCTTTTTCAACTCAACCAAATCAGCAACAGATGGCGGAGCCATTTTTGTGATTGAGGTTTTGATGAATTTTTCCAAATCACGTATCCTGAACATGTCTTTTCGGCCTGTTACAAAACTGATAGCAGCTCCCGACTTTCCAGCACGGCCTGTTCTTCCGATTCTGTGTACGTAATTGTCCTCATCCAAAGGAAGGTCAAAATTGAAGACAACTTCTACATTGTCTACATCAATTCCTCTTGCAGCCACATCTGTAGCCACCAAAACAGAAACCTGTCCTTTTCTGAACTTGTTCATTACTTTGGTTCTCTGTGCTTGGGAAAGATCTCCATGTAGTGCTTCAGCAGTGATGCCACGGGCTAAAAGTTCTTCAGTAACTTCGTCGGTTACCCTTTTGGTGTTACAGAATACTATGCCAAGGTTGAATTGGTTCAAGCTAATCAACCTTGTCATCAATTCAATTTTGAGAGGTGATTTTACTTCATAATAGACCTGAGAGATGTTTTCTACAGTCAGTTCTTTTCTTAAAACCTTGACGATTTCAGGATTCTTTTGATATTTTCTAGTCAAATCCATGATAGGCTTTGGCATTGTCGCTGAGAAAAAGATCGTCTGTCTTTCCTCAGGACATTCGCTTAGGATGTTTTCGATATCATCTCTGAAGCCCATGTCAAGCATCTCATCAGCCTCATCCAATACGATGATACCGACGTTTTCTAATTTTAATGTACCACGGTCCATATGGTCCATGATTCTACCCGGAGTACCGACCACGATTTGAACACCTCTTTTGAGGTCTCTTACCTGTCTGTCCATCGAATCACCACCATAGATACAAGTTGAGGAAATCCCTCTTTTGTACTTGGCAAGTTTTACGATTTCGCCTTCCACCTGAACAGCAAGTTCACGAGTAGGGCAAAGGATCAAAGCTTGTGGTTTTTTGATGCTCGCATCAACCTTGTCGATTATTGGAATACCAAAAGATGCAGTCTTGCCGGTTCCCGTCTGGGCCTGTCCGATGACGTCTTTTCCTTCCAATAAGAAAGGGATAGATTGTGATTGAATGGTAGAAGGTTGGGTATAACCCATATCTTCCACCGCCTTGAGGATTTCTTCTGAAATCCCAAGGTCTGAGAATGTTAATTCTTTTTCCATGAAATGTTTCCTTACTTCTTCTAGACCATGATTTTCTTTGAAGCAACCCAAGTCAAGCGACAGTAAGGAAACCCACGGTTAGAAAAATGTTATATAATTAATTCGGGTGCAAAGGTAAAATAAATAATATTGATTTGCAAGGATGGATTGAATATTTTTAGAATATCCTTAAAAAAATCAACTGTTTTTTAATTTTTTATTCTGTTTTTGGAGTTATTCTTATCCGTTACATATACTTTGTTGCAAGCTGATTTACTAAATTAACATACTCTAAGGAGGCGTCGTCTTTTGATTTTCCTTTTAATGCCAACCAAGAATTATATTTAGCAGCAGCTACAAAGTCAAATCCTCCGGGACGGTCTTCATGGTTATCTCCTTCTGTTGCTTGCTTATACAGGCTATATAATTTTAATAATTCCTCATTTGAAGGTTTACTTGTAAATTTTTTGGTCAAAGCGATCGCTGATTCTAAGGTATTTGCTTCCATATGTAAACTCAATTTTGATTTTTAGTTTCCAAATATAATTAAAGAATCTATACTTGAGAGGTGATTTGGAAAATTTGACGTAACAACAATTTGATTTTTCTCAAAAAAAAACCAGACTCAGGGATAAAACCTAAGTCTGGATTATTTAATAATTATGAGGGATTGTTAACCTCTCTTATTCATAGAAACATAATTTCTATCTACAGCACCGGTATAGATTTGACGTGGTCTACCGATAGGTTCACCGTTTTGCCTCATTTCTTTCCACTGTGCAATCCAACCCGGTAGACGTCCCATGGCAAACAGCACTGTAAACATATCTGTAGGAATGCCTAATGCCCTATATATAATGCCTGAGTAGAAATCAACATTCGGGTAAAGATTTCGCTCTACAAAATATTGATCATTTAGCGCTGCATATTCAAGTTCTTTGGCAATTTCCAGAACCGGATCTTTTACCCCTAGTTTAGCAAGTACATCATCAGCCGCTTTTTTGATGATTTTTGCCCTTGGATCAAAGTTTTTATAAACCCTGTGGCCAAATCCCATCAATCTGAAAGGATCGTTTTTGTCTTTTGCTTTGTCAAGGAATTTTTTGGTATCCCCTCCGTCCGCCTTGATGGCTTCCAGCATCTCAATTACAGCCTGATTGGCACCACCATGAAGTGGTCCCCAAAGGGCATTGATCCCGGCAGAAATAGAAGCATAAATGCTAGCCTGTGATGAACCTACAATTCTCACTGTTGAAGTTGAACAGTTTTGCTCGTGATCAGCATGTAAAATAAGGAGTTGATCCAATGCTTTTGATACTATTGGGTCCACATCATATTTTTCAGCAGGCAATGCGAACATCATTTTTAGGAAGTTGGAGCAATAATCAAGGCTATTGTCAGGATAGTTTACAGGATGTCCCACTTCATTTTTAAATGCCCAAGCTGCAAAGGTTGGCATTTTAGCCAATAACCTAATGATGCTCAGATTTACTGCATCTTCGTTTCTAGTTGGATCCAAGGATTCAGGATAGAATGCAGTCAAAGAACAAATCAATGAAGAAAGCACCCCCATAGGATGAGAATTGGAAGGAAAACCATCAAGGATTTTCTTGATATCTTCATGTACCAAAGTATGGGTAGTAATTTCTCTTGTAAATTTCTCGAATTGATGCTGTGTAGGAAGGTCACCATAGATCAACAGATAAGCTACTTCAAGGAATGTAGACTTCTCAGCAAGTTCTTCAATATTATATCCTCTGTACCTTAAAACGCCAAGCTCACCATCCAAAAAAGTGATCGAACTGGTTGTTGAACCTGTGTTTTTAAATCCTGGATCTATTGTAATCAATCCGGTCTGAGCCCTCAATTTTGCTATGTCAATAGCTTTTTCATTCTCAGTTCCTTCAATAATTGGGAGTTCAAAATCTTTTCCTCCGTATGAAAACTTAGCGGTTTCGGACATAAGTATTGTTTTTAATTTATCTGTTTATAGATTCAAAGTGATTAACTTCTTTTACTGCGCTTAAGTTAGTAAAAACGTGTATTTTTTACATGTTTAATTACATCAATAGCGAATTAAAGATTATGAGTTTATTAGATGCTTTCTTTTTTGAAATTTAAAAACTTCAAAGGTTTTTTTAAATTTATATTCGAAATACGTAATTTTTATTGCTCAATGATATATTACTCAAATTAATATTTTTTTCACTTTGTTTGAAGGTCATTTTTTTTAACAAAAAAAAAGCCCCGAAGGGCTAATTATTATTTACAGAAATGTTCAAAAACTTCAACGAGGTGTTCGCCTATCATTTTGGCATTTCTTCCTTCGATGTGGTGTCTTTCAATGAAGTGTACTAACTCCCCGTCTTTGAACAATGCCATAGCAGGTGAGGAGGGAGGGTAAGGTAAATGATGTTGACGTACTTTTGCGACAGCAGCGGCATCATTACCCGCAAATACCGTGGCGAGCACATCCGGTTTGACGTCACTTTGGTCCAATGCAAATCTGACACCTGGTCTAGCTGCGCCAGCTGCGCATCCACATACTGAATTGATAACAATGAAAGTAGTTCCTTTGTGGTCTTTCAAATGATTTTCTACTTCTTCGGCTGTTCTGAATTCTTGGAAGCCAACGTTGGTCAATTCAGAACGCATGGGAGCAATTAATTCCTCTGGGTACATATGTTTTGATTTTTTATTTTAAAGAAAACCTAATTCAAGTTTTGCTGCTTCGGACATCATGTCCTGAGAATAAGGAGGGTCAAAAGTCAGCTCCAACTCAACATGGTTGATGCCCTGAATCTGTTGGATTTTATTTTTTACCTCCGAAGGAATGAATTCAGCAGATGGACAATTGGGCGAAGTAAGTGTCATCATGATATATACATTGTTGACAGGATAAACACTGATTTCATAGATCAGTCCCAATTCGTAAACATCTACAGGAATTTCAGGATCATACACTTGCTTGATGGCATTGATTACTTTATCCTTAAGTTCTTGCGAAGGTATTTCCTTTATTTCTTCTGTGGTTTCTGACATATTTTTATACATTTTGCTTCGCCTGATAAGCCAAAGCGTATAATTTCATCTGTTTGATCATGGCTGTTAAGCCGTTGGACCTTTGGGAACCAATGATGTTTCCCATTCCTATTTTGTCAATAAAGGCAAGTTCGGCCTTAATGATTTCTTGGGGAGTCCTATCCGAAAGAACTCTTATCAATAAACTGATTAATCCTTTGGTAATATCGGTATTTGAATCAGCCAAGTACTTGATTTTATCTCCGTTTTCCACCGTAGTCAGCCACACTTTGGATTGGCATCCTTTGATGATATTTTCTTCCACCCTTTGATCTTCCGGAAATTCAGGAAGTTGGCTGCCGAGTTCCATGATGTAGTATATGGTTGATTCTTTGTCATCCCCCAAAATGCCGAATTCTTCTATGATTTCGTCTTGTATTTCCTTTATACTACTCATTTATTTTTGATTTTGGCTATTTTGGAAAGGCTTATCGCCATTTGATCAATCTCTTTTTTGGTATTGTAAACAGAAAAAGAGGCCCTGACAGTTCCTTCCAAACCTAATCTCTGCATTAACGGCTGTGTACAATGGTGTCCTGTCCTCACAGCGATTCCATTAGCGTCCAACATCACCCCCACATCAAAAGGATGCATCCCCATTATGTTGAATGACAAGACACTTACTTTCTCAGCAGCTGTTCCCACAGGAACAAATCCCTTAATCTGTCCAAAAGCAATATTAGCATGGTCAAGAAGTTCATCTTCATGCTTTTTGATATTTGCCTTTCCAAAGCAGGAAATAAAATCCAAAGCTTTCTGAAATGCTATTACATCAGCTATGTTTGGGGTTCCTGCTTCAAATTTGAAAGGGATATCATTGTATGTAGTTTTGGCAAACGTGACTTCTTTGATCATTTCACCACCACCTTGATAAGGAGGCATTGTTTCAAGAATACTTCTTTTTCCGTATAGAATCCCCAATCCTGTTGGTCCGTATAATTTGTGTGCAGAAAATGCAAGAAAATCACAATCCAAATCCTGAACGTCAATTTCCAAATGATTGGTAGATTGAGCACCGTCTAAAAGCACTTTTGCACCAACTTGGTGCGCCAATTTGATTATTTTTTTGACTGGATTGATTGTACCCAAAGCATTGGAAACATGAACAATACTGACAAATTTTGTCCTGTCAGAAAGCATTTTGTCAAATTCCTCAAATAGGATTTCGCCTCGATCATTGATCGGAATTACTTTCAATATTGCTCCTTTTTCCTCGCATAGCATTTGCCAAGGAACGATGTTGGAGTGATGCTCTAGAGTAGAAATAATGATTTCATCTCCCTTGGTTATGAATTTTCTACCGTAAGAGGAAGCGACCAAGTTGATACTTTCTGTAGTACCTTTTGTAAAAATTACTTCCGCTGTTTCTTTGGCGTTGATAAAATCCCTTACACCTTCCCTTGTTTCCTCATAAAACCTTGTTGCACGATCTGCTAAGGTATGTGCACCTCTATGGATATTGGAATTGTCATGTTCATAATATCCCGTAAGTGCATCTAATACGGATTGGGGTTTTTGGGTGGTGGCAGCATTGTCAAAATAAATCAAAGGTTTGCCGTTGACCTCTTGATGGAGGACAGGAAACATTGCTCTGATTTCTTCGATATTCAATGACATGGATTGATTTAGAAGTTACTGCCCAACCTATTTTGAACGATACTTACAATATGGTTTTGAAAAGCTTCATCTGCGATATGGTCCATGACTTCACCTGTAAAAGCATATAGCAACATTCCTTTAGCCTGTTCTTTTCCCAATCCTCTTGCTCTTAGGTAGAACAAAGCTTCTTCATCCAATTGACCTGTGGTACAGCCATGAGAGCATTTGACATCATCCGCCCAGATTTCCAATTGCGGCTTGGTATTGACAATTGCATCCTCTGACAAAAGGATATTGTTGTTTTGCTGGAAGGCATTTGTCTTTTGAGCATCCTGTCTTACGAAGATTTTACCATTGAAAACCCCTCTTGAACTATCAGCCAATACTCCTTTGTACAATTCATTAGATTGGGCATGTGGCTTGGTGTGATCCACGTTTGTGTGGTTATCTACGTGCGTTTTCCCATTCAAAAGATAAAGACCATACATATTTCCTTCGCAACCTGAGTCGAGAAGATTTAAACTGAGGTTATTTCGCACCATATCTCCTGAAAGGGAAATAACCACAGAAGTAAAAACTGCATCTCGGTGGATATCAGTTTCAGTATTATTCACAGAAATTGCGTTTTTGCCTTCATTTTGAAGCCTGTTGTAATGGACTTGTGAATTTTGTCCAACTTTAATTTCAGTAACTGTATTGCTGAAATAAACATTGTCATCCAATGAAATGCTGTTCTCCAAGAATGTCACCTCAGCATTATCCTCAACTTCAATCAAAATCCTTGGTTGAATAACCTGACCTTCATTTGATTGGTTTAGGAAAAAAAACAAGATCGGCTTTTCTACTTTTTGGTTTTTTGGAACTTTAATATAAATACCGGCCTCAAAAGAAATGTTATTAAGTGCTACAAAAGGGTCTTTTTCTGAAGAGGCAATTTTTCCCAATAGTTTCGGATTGGATTCACTGATCAATGAAAGTACATAGCCTTTATTAGAGAGGGAGGAAAGCTCCGTTTCGAAAAAACCATTGTTAAACACAACAAGATCTCCCTCAAATCCTTCGAAAACATGTGATTTTACAAGGTCAGAATCCAAATTGGTCTTTTTTGCAAAAGAAAAATCAGAAATTGAATTCTCTAATTTCTTGGTGATCGAAGTAAATTTGTACTCCTCATTTTTGATAGCCGGAAGTCCTGTTCTTTGGAGTGATTCGATACTTGAATTTCTCATATCCATGAAAGATGGCTTGCCGGATACTTGGCTTAAAATAGTGTCAAGTATTTTATTTTTTGATGTTGTCGTCATTGATTTTAAAAGATTTTGGTAAAAAAATGGATTTAAACAGAAGCGGCATTCACTTCCTCTTTGATCCAATCATACCCTTTTTCTTCTAATTCCATCGCCAGTTCCTTGGTTCCTGATTTTACAATCCTACCATTGTAAAGAACATGGACAAAATCAGGTACAATGTAATCTAACAACCTTTGGTAATGAGTTACAACTATAGTAGCGGTCTTATCTGATTTTAATTTATTTACACCGTTAGAAACAATTCTCAATGCATCAATATCGAGTCCGGAATCAGTCTCATCTAATATAGAAAGTGTCGGCTCCAACATGGCCATTTGAAATATTTCATTCCTCTTTTTTTCGCCTCCGGAAAAACCTTCGTTCAAAGAACGGCTCAATAGTTTTTGATCTATTTCTACCAATTTCATTTTTTCTTTCATTACAGAAAGAAACTTGACTGCATCTAAAGCAGGCAAACCTCTATATTCACGGACTTGGTTTACTGCAGTTCTCAAAAAATTGGTTGTACTCACGCCGGGGATTTCAACAGGATATTGGAATGCCAAAAATACACCTTCCCTTGCCCTGTCTTCGGGAGCCAATTCCAAGAGATCTTTACCTTGAAATATAACCTCACCTTCGGTTACTTCATATTCTTCTCTTCCTGCCAAAACAGAAGCCAAGGTTGATTTTCCTGAACCATTTGGACCCATGATGGCATGAACTTCACCTGCTTTTACTTCCAGGTTTATACCTCTTAATATAGGAGTGCCTTCAATAGAGGCATGCAAATTCTTGATTGTTAACATTGGTGATTTGAAGTTTGAAATTTGAAATCTTTTATCCGACGCTTCCTTCTAAAGTTAATGCAAGTAGCTTTTGTGCCTCTACTGCAAATTCCATTGGAAGTTGGTTTAGCACTTCTTTTGCATAACCATTTACAATTAGGGCTACTGCGTCTTCGGTACTAATTCCTCTTTGGTTGCAATAGAATAATTGATCTTCTCCGATTTTGGATGTAGTAGCTTCGTGCTCAACCTTAGCTGTCGGATTTTGAATATCTATGTATGGGAATGTATGCGCCCCGCAACGGTCACCCATTAATAATGAATCACATTGGGAGAAATTCCTAGCATTGGATGCCCTTTTCATTACCTGAACCTGACCTCTGTAAGAATTTTGTGATTTACCTGCTGAGATGCCTTTGGAAACGATCCTTGATCTTGTATTCTTTCCGATATGGATCATTTTTGTACCCGTATCAGCCTGTTGGTAATTGTTGGTGACAGCTACGGAATAGAATTCACCGATCGAGTAGTCGCCTTTTAAGATGCAGGAAGGATATTTCCATGTCACTGCGGAACCGGTCTCGACTTGCGTCCATGATATCTTAGAATGGTCGCCTGCGCAGATTCCTCTTTTGGTTACAAAATTGTAGATACCGCCTTTTCCTGATTTGTCGCCTGGATACCAGTTTTGGACTGTGGAATATTTCACTTCTGCATTTTTGGCAGCATATATTTCAACCACTGCTGCGTGGAGTTGATTTTCATCTCTTTGTGGTGCTGTGCATCCCTCTAGATAGGAAACATAAGAACCTTCGTCTGCCACTATCAGCGTTCTTTCAAACTGTCCGGTGTTGGCAGCATTGATTCTAAAATATGTGGAAAGTTCCATGGGGCATCTTACACCTGAAGGGATGTAGCAAAAAGATCCATCAGAAAAAACAGCAGAATTAAGGGCTGCATAATAATTATCTGTCATTGGGACTACTGATCCCAAATATTTTTTGACCAGTTCGGGGTGTTCATGGACAGCTTCGCTGAATGAACAAAAAATAATTCCCAATTTGGATAGAGTTTCTTTAAAAGTCGTTCCCACCGAAACCGAATCCAATACCGCATCTACAGCAATTCCCTGAAGTCTTTTTTGTTCGTTGAGATTGATTCCGAGCCTTTCATAGATTTGAAGCAGTTCAGGATCAATTTCATCCAAGCTTTTTGGCTTGTTACTTTTTTTAGGTGCAGAATAATATCTGAGTCCCTGAAGATCGATTTTGGGATAATGCACATTGGCCCATACCGGTTCGGTCATTGTCAACCAATTATTAAAAGCTTTTAACCTCCATTCGAGAAGCCATTCCGGTTCTTCCTTTTTTGCAGAAATCCAACGAATGATATCTTCATTTAAACCAATTGGAGCTTCATCCGCTTCTAGATTGACCGACCAGCCGTGTTCGTAGTCTTTGGAGGTTAATTCTTCTAATATCTTATTGTCCTTGCTCATTTGTTTGAGTAATTTAGACTAATTATAGTTTGTGAGGCGAAGATACAACATTAAACCAAAATATAATGTTCAAATCAATAGGAAAAATTGATCATTCAAGCTGAATAGTGAGCTTATTTCTCAGAAATTCAACTATTTAAAAATGAATATAGCTGAGATTTACCTTCTCAGCTATATGATAAAAAGCAAAGTATATCTTGTTTAAGTTATAATTTTTATTAAAATGGATTTAATCTAAATAATGAATTTATATGAGGAATATCATTTTTTTGGGTGTTTTAGCAATTATTTTTCAAAAAACTGAATGGGCCTATTGATACTTTCTTCCAAGACAATCAAGGTTTCTGTTCTGTCTATCCCATCGACTTTTTGGATTTTGTCCAATACGGTTCTTAAGTGATTCGTGTCTTTGCAGATAATTTTTGCAAAAATACTATAGTTGCCCGTAGTGTAATAGGCATTGATTACTTCCGAAATTTCTTTGAGCCTTCCTATGACAGTATCATATAGAGAACTTTTCTCCAAGTAAATTCCCAAAAAGGCAGAAATATCATATCCAAGTTTTGAAAAATCAATATTGAGTGTGGCGCTTTTCACGATTCCCATGTCCTCAAGTTTTCTCATTCTCACATGCACTGTTCCCGAAGAAACGTAAACTTTTTTGGCTATTTCTGTATATGGGGTTTTGGCATCATCATTCAACAATGAAATAATCTTAAGGTCAACATTGTCAATATCTAAAATTTTGTCCATTTTTTTCGGGTTAATTTGAGGCTATGTTAATATATGTGGTCACAAATTATGAAATAGTTAAAAAATTGCAAAATAAATTTTTCAATTTGTAAAATTCGGTAAAATGAAGTTACTTTGGTGC
The DNA here is from genome assembly GCF_024813435.1 of Aquiflexum gelatinilyticum. NCBI lineage: Bacteria > Pseudomonadati > Bacteroidota > Cytophagia > Cytophagales > Cyclobacteriaceae > Aquiflexum > Aquiflexum gelatinilyticum. The sequence continues at coordinate 589,876 of NZ_JANAEZ010000001.1, read as the reverse complement.
GTTCGATTACAAGTTATATAATATTTGGTTATTATATCCTTTGATCAAATAAATGTTTGAAAATATAATTTTTACTTTATTTCGGACAATCTTCACATCGAAACTTTTAATCTCTAAAGTTATATTTGGGTTTATATTCTGAAAAGGGTCTTGCTGATGGCAAGACTTTTTTGTGCCCTTAGAAAAATTTAAAATGCAAAAATTTGCATATAAAAAATATTTATCTGTATATTTGAAAAAAATATCTCGCATATGTACAGACTTTCTTTCATCCTCGCATTATTCGTAAGTGTTTCACTAGTTGGATCACAGGTTCAAGCCGAATCTCTTTTTTCTGAAAAAGAAAATGATAAAGAAATAAAAAGCCTTGCAAAAGAAAATGAAAAGGCTCTTGTCACTTTAAAACCTTTTGTTGGGGTTTCCGGAGAAAATCAAAATTCAGGATTGTCTAGTGATTTGATTATAGATGTCCTTGATCCTGTTGAAGGATTCGGTTCTGACTATGCCCCTTGGTTTTGGTCCGAAGAGACATTTTCAATGCTCGATGGTTATGCTCCATTTATTTTTAGGACAAAAAAGAGTTCATCTGCGATTGATGAACTGAGAGTTGTGATTACCATCAATGAATTTGGAAAAGTTATTGCCTACAAAATCCTCAATGAGTCAGTTGATAAAGGGTTGAGAGAAAGGGTTGCCCACGTTGTAAGAAAAATGCCTGATGCCATACCTGTTCCCGGATTCAATTCATATGAATCTATGGAATTTGAGCTTGTCATGGGTTATTGATATTTGTTCAGATTAACTCTTCGGTTAATTTTTCCCCGTCAATTATTTGACGGGGATTTTTTTTGAGCGGTTAGGAATGGGGTGCTTCATATCCTAATTTTAACCTGATCATCAACTTAATTAGAAATGAAAAAGAACATATTCATGCTTGCTTTTGGGATGCTTGTTTTGACAGGCTTTTTGATGGCACAGGAAGTATCTCTGTCCCCTGAAAAAAAATGGCCTGAACAGGATAAAAAGTCAAAATTCTATACAATTTCCGGAGAAAGACATGGACAGTCTTTTTTTAAGAAATATGAGTTTCCGGAGGTACAATATACCCCGGGCGAAAAACTTACTTTCGATATCTATCACACTCCGGATGTAATGTATCATTGGTACAAATTATGGTCTGAAAAATATCCTGAAATTACAGAACTCTACGACGTGGCTAAATCCTACGAAGGACGGCCAATTCTTCAAATGACCATTACTAACAAAAAAACAGGAAAGCACACCGACAAACCAGCGGCATACTTTGAAGGAGGAAGGCATGGTGGGGAAGTGACCGCTAGTGAATCGGTTTTTTGGTTGACACAGTATCTTCTTGAGAATTATGGAAAAGACCCGGAAGTCACGAAGCTCATAGATACAAAAACTGTTTATGTAAGGCCTCAAAATAACCCTGACGGGACCAATATGTATCTCTTTTCTGAGCAGAGAAACAGAAGTACTGTTCGTCCTCATGACACAGATCGCGATGGTCTGCTGGATGAAGATCCTGAAGAAGATCTAAACGGTGACGGTATTATCCATATGATGAGAAAAAAAGCTGTAACTGAGAAGGAAAAGGAACAGGCAAACTTAATCATTGACCCAAGGGATCCAAAAGGGCGCCTAATGAAAAGGGTTTTTGAAGGCAAGGGTGAATACCTGATGTATAGCGAAGGAATCGACAATGACGGAGATGGTAAATATAATGAAGATGGTATTGGTGGATTGGACTTGCACAGAAATTATCCTGAAAATTGGAGACCTGACACAGGCGGTGATGAGACGGGTAGGGGATATACACAGTTTGGGGCAGGTGAATATCCATTAAGCGAAATAGAGACCCGCTCAACAGTACTTTGGTTGCTTTCTCATCCAAACATTTCTGTGGTCAATTCCTTGGATACGAGGGTTCCTATGCACCTTAGACCGCCTTCCACATCTTCAAGTGCAGAGTCTATGTTCCTCAAGGACAGGTTGATTTATGAATATTATGACAGCCTTGGAATGACCATAACAGGGTATCCTTGGGCAGGTGATGTATACGAAACATATAGCACTCGTGGCGGTACAAACCGACTCACAGGAGATCCTTTGAAGCCAACTCCTTTGTTTGGCCATGGACCTGACTTTGGTTACTTCTACTATGGTGCTGTTTGGTATGGTGATGAGTTGTGGAATAACGGGGCCATGAAAGATTATGACGGTGATGGACAGCGGGATGACTATGACGGGATGAGATGGGATGATGAAGAAAACGGCTCCAAAGGTTTCAAGAATTGGGAAAAGTTCAACCATCCTCAGCTAGGCGAAGTTGAAATAGGGGGATCTCATCCTAAGTTTTTCAGCCAAAACGGACCCCCTTGGCAACTTGAAAGTTGGATCAAAAAGCAATCTCTTTTCAATCTTGCGATGGCGATGGACCTTCCTCAGATTGAAATCAAAAATGTAAATATTTCAAAATCCGGAGATGTCTATGAAATCAAAGTTTCCTGGACCAATTCAGGCAAACTTCCTGTGGCATTAGATCAGGCAAAAAGGGTCAAAATCGTACAGGAAGATAGGTTGATGTTAGAGTTTGACAAAGAACTTACCAAGGGTTTTGAAAATGCAAAAGTTCAGATAACGACCCCTGAACTATATGAAAAAACAATTTATTCAGGATATACTGAGGCAGGAGAGACTAAAGAAGCAGTATTTAAAGTAAAAGTCAACCAAAAAGAGCCTGTAAAAGGAAAGTTGAAACTGATGTCAACCAGAGGAGGATACCTTGAAAGAGAATTTACTTTAGGGAACTAACAGTTAGTTTAATTTGAGTTTAAATTGCCACAAATTACGAGTGAATTGGAGTTTTTCTCTGCTTCATTATCTGATTTGTGGCTTTTTTTATAACATCAGTATTCCATTGGAATAAAACTTAAGTAATCCTTTCTTGTTCTTTCTTTTATTTGAATCAAATCAAATTTCGATTATAATGAAAAACCTTATCAAATTTCACTTCACCATACTTCTTTGCTGCATCTCAGCTTTTGCTTTAGCTCAGGAAAAAAGAGCTCTTAACCATCAGGATTATGATAGATGGGAATCAGTTTCTTCTGAAAAGATCTCCAAATCCGGCAAATGGATAGGTTATACTGTTAATCCTCAAGATGGTGATGGTAGGCTGGAAATAGTATCCCACCAAAATCAGGATCAAAGATTCATAGTTCCAAGAGGCAGCCAATGGGTTTTTTCTAATAATAGCCAATTTGCCATAGGCAAAATCAACCCACAAGCGGATACGGTACGTTTTCTCAAGTTGAAGAAGAAAAAATCAGATGAATTGCCTAAGGACAGTGTTTTTATTATGAACCTGGCAAGTGGGGAATTAGATAAACTAGCTCGGGTTAAATCATTCGCTATTCCTTCGAAGAAAGGAAATTGGGTAGCTGTCCACTTTGAAAAGGATTTGCCAAAAAAAGCAGAAAAGAAAGAGACAGGCGATACCACAAAAGTAGATGGGCCAAAACCCGAAAAGCCTAAGAAAACTGATGGCACAAAATTATTGGTAAAAGATCTTGACGGAAGTCAACCTTATGAATTTGACCGGATTAAATCTTACGGTTTCTCTGAAAACGGTGATTATCTATTCTATACAAAAGCCCAAGAAGATACCCTGAAAAATGCAGGGATTTTCTTGCTGGAATTAAAAACCGGCGTTTCTAAATTAATAGATGAAGGAAAAACAGAATATGTTTCTACGGTTTTTTCCCCCGAAAACAAGTACTTGGCATTTTTGACAACTGAGGATTCCGCCAAATCCAAAAAGCCATATTACGACCTTTATCTTTTTGATATTGTCAAGGAAAAGAATCAGAAAATTGCATCAAAAGGAATGACCGGGATCAATGGAATGGTAAGTAAAAATGGCCGATTGTTCTTTTCAAGTGATGAAAACCGATTGTTTTTTGGTAGTGCACCGGATTACCTAGCTTTTGAATATGAAGATGACACTACCATTTTGGATGAGGATAGAGTCAGTTTGGATATATGGGGATGGCAAGACAACGAGATTCAGCCAATGCAGTTGAAGAATAAAGACAGAGATCAGAACAAATCTTTTCTCACTATTTACAACATTAAATCCAAGTCTATCACAGCGGTTGGGGATGAATCCGTTTCTCAGTTTGCTATTGATAAAAAAGTTAAAAATCAATTTGCACTCGGTTTTGACGATAACCCATACCGAAGAAATTACAGTTGGGACATCCAGATAGGAAGTGATTTGTATTTGGTGGATTTGACGACAGGATCCAAAAGTCTCATTAAAAAAGATGTATCCGGAAATCCAAGGCTTTCTCCTGAGGGTAAATATGCCTATTGGTATGATGAGCGGGACAGTTCTTGGGTGGCATACGATATCAAATTAAAATCTTTCAGTAACCTGACGCAAACCATTGAAAGCAATTTTTATGATGAACTCCATGATTCCCCGTCTTTGCCTTCCAGCAATGGTGCGGCGGGATGGGTCAAAGGCGATTTGGCTTTTTTGGTATATGACAGATATGATATTTGGAAAATTGATCCAACAGGCAAGTCGACCCCCATCAATTTGACAAAAGGTGAGGGAAAAAAGCAAAAGATTATTTTCAGAAGAGAACAGGTTGACAATGAGGAAGAAAGCATTGATCCCACAAAGCCTCTGATACTATCTGCTTTTCATGAAATAAACAAAAAGAACGGTTTTTTTAGAGGAGATATCAACGGAACAAATTCTCCACAATCGATCATTTTCTCTGACCATAGGTATTCAGGTCTGACCAAGGCAGAGGAAACAGACAATATTATCATCAGGAGATCTACGTTCAGGGAATATCCGGATATCTATGCTTCTGATTTGAACTTGACCTCTTTGAATCGTGTCTCGAATGCAAACCCTCAACAAAGCCAAGTTAAGTGGGGATCGGTAGAATTGGTCAATTACCTCGCAAATGATGGTGTTCCGCTTCAAGGCCTCCTATTCAAACCGGAAAATTTTGATCCGAATAAAAAGTATCCCATGTTGGTTTATTTCTATGAAAGGAATTCTGACGGATTGCACTCCTATAGAGCACCCGCACCAAGTGCGTCTACGATTAACATTCCTTATTTTGTAAGCAATGACTATCTGGTTTTTGTACCTGATATTAAATACGACTTGGGATTGCCGGGACCAAGCGCTTATAATTGCATCATTCCGGGCGTTCAGGCTTTGGTATCAAGGGGATTCGTGGATGCCTCAAATATGGCCATTCAAGGCCAATCTTGGGGAGGTTACCAAGTCGCCTATTTGATTACCAGGACCAATATGTTCAAAGCCGCAGGCGCGGGAGCACCTGTTGTGAACATGACTTCGGCTTATGGTGGCATCAGGTGGGGTACCGGAATGAGCAGGATGTTTCAATACGAGCAAACCCAATCAAGAATAGGAGGGACACTATGGGACAAGCCACTCTATTATATTGAGAATTCTCCGCTGTTTACCATGGATAGGGTAAATACACCTGTTCTTATCATGCATAATGATGAAGATGGATCAGTTCCATGGTACCAAGGTATAGAAATGTTTATGGCTTTGAAAAGATTGAATAAGCCTGCTTGGCTACTCCAATACAACGGCGAAGATCATAACCTCAGATTGAGAAAAAACAGAAAAGACCTTTCTATCAGGTTGTCACAATTCTTTGATTATTATTTAAAGGGAGCCCCGGCACCGCTTTGGATGACTGAAGGGCTTCCAGCAGTAGAAAAGGGTAGAACCTTAAAATATGAGCTTTCAGGAAACTAGAATGTTGCTTACTCCTGATATCGAAAAAGCCATTGGATAAATTTCCAATGGCTTTTTTCTTGGTAAAATGATTCATTTATCTATTGATGTATCTTCTGACAATGAATTGAAAATTGACCATTACATCAGGATAGATTAATTTGTTTTGCATGTTGTTTCCATCCACATTTGAGTTTGTAAGGAACATTGATGAGACCTCAAGACCCAAATCCCATTCGTATTCAAAATTGGAAATAAAACCAAATTTCAATGGCACATAAGCTGCCACGGTGTTTTGGGTGCTTCTTTCTACAAATCCCTGAACATACATTCCGTTTTCAAGAACTCCATCTCGCATTACTCTTTGGGCTCTTTCTGAATACATTGCACCAAGACCCAATCCAAAATAAAAATTAACCGGCTCACCCACTCCGCCTGAAGTATTGGGGTTGAAATAATAAACCGGCATCACATCTAGAAAATATCCCACACCTTTGAAGTAATACGCTTGACCATTATCTCCCCATTGGATAATGATTGGATTGTTTAAAGGTCTAAATTCACCGCTGTTTAACATTTGCGCACCGGCAGTGACCCTTAGATCAAATCGTTCAGAAAGTTCTTTGCTATAAGATACAGAAAATGTCGGCTCTAATTTGAATTCCATGTATTTGTAAATTCCTGCGTTTTCGGCATAAATCATTCCCCAACCAAATCCGCCTGTGATATTATCGCGCGAGCCTTGGGCATTTATCAACCCAATTAATGAAAAACTTAAAATAAGAGTAAAAAGAATTCTTGGCATAAATAACCTCATGTTGATTTTGACCACGAATATACAAGATTTGAATTTCATAATCCAAAGTAGTTCGCTAAGGCTAGGTTTATCAATGTAAACCCCTGAGTGAAAATTCAGATTAACATACAAAAGTGTTTTTCTGAAATACAAAAAAATACTTTTTTAAAAATTCACAAAAACACCCCAACTGCTTCATATTTAATTGATTTACTTCGGTAATTCCTGTTTTTCTAGTGTGAATCGTGCCAATGGTGCCATTTTGGCTTTTTGAATTGACAATGTACTGTCTCCAACACTATAATTGTCTACCATTCTCAAAACTTCCAAAAATTCCTTTTCAACCTGCATATCTAGGCAAGCCATCATGGTTGAGGCTGTATTTCCGAAGGCAATCTTGTTGCCTTCCAAAAGTTCATAAGGACCAAAGAAATTGTTACAGGATCCGTTGCCATTGAATGATGCAGTTTCCATTTCAAATAATATAAAAGCTTCTTTTAAACCTTGTCCTTTTGTTACCGGAACTCCCCTTACCTCTTCCAAAACCCATTTTTTATCCTCAAGGCTAGGGTCAGTCAGATTTTTTAAAAGGCGGTATTTATCTTCCAAATCGCCGGTAATTCTATTTCCTTGTTTATCCAAATGGTACAATGCATTTTCACCTACAAGATACAATTGGCTGTCTCCTTCTTCAGGCTGTAGTGAAACTTTCGAACCATTTTCATTCCACTTAAATGCTCCTTCGTCTGAAAAAACCCCATTTTCTTTTCCAAGATAATTTAGGGATCTCCTAAAAGTATCATCCGATTTCAGAATGATAGTCGTTTCTATTCCTTCGCAATCTGCACAGGGCAAAGTTCCTTTATACACGCCTTTCCAATCGAGGCTTGTTTGACTGTTGTCACCTAATGGAATCGAAGAAGATATTTCCACGGATTCTCCCTGCTCGATTGATTTTTCTGAACTACAGGAAATGGAAGATGCTATGAATATGGCCATCGAAAGTAAAATCAATACTCTTTTCATAATAGTTGATTTGATGAGTTTAAAATTTCCAAAATGCAAAGTTTAAAACAAACCGGTAATATTTCCATCTGCATCAATATCAATACTTTCTGCGGCAGGTTTGGAGGGAAGACCCGGCATCCTCATGATTGTCCCTGCTATCGGAATGATAAAACCTGCGCCTGCGGCAATGTCAAATTCACGTATTTTTATGGTAAACCCCGAAGGCCGGTTGGTGAGTTTAGGATCATCAGATAGGGAATATTGAGTTTTGGCGATACAAACTGCAAGCTTATCCAATCCTATTTTTTTGAAAAGCTTGATTTGCTGTTTTGCTTTTACGCTATATTCAACCTCCGCAGCGCCATAGATTTTTCTTGCAATGATTTCTATTTTTTGCTCTATGCTCCATTCAAATCGGTAAAGAGGAGTGAAGTTGCTTTTTCCTGATTCTGCAGCTTCTTTTACAGCCAATGCAAGATCTGTTGCACCTTCTCCGCCTTTTTCCCAAGCTTCACAGAGAGCAACTTTTACACCTAATTTTTCACATCGGTCAATAACCACCTGGATTTCTTCTTCAGTATCAGATGCAAACTTATTGATCGCCACCACAGGCATAAGCATAAAATGCCGCATGTTTTCGATATGCTTTTCGAGGTTAGGGAGACCGAAAGCAACTGCATCAGCATTCGGGATTTTCAGATCTGGGAAAGGGATGCCCGAATGGCTTTTTAAGGCCCTGATCGTTGCCACAATTACTACAGCATCGGGTTTAAGATTTCCATATTGGCATTTCAGATCAAGGAATTTCTCACCTCCAAGATCCGAGGCAAAACCGGCTTCGGTCACGACATAGTCCGCCAGAGAAAGCCCCATTTTAGTCGCAATGATCGAATTAGAACCTTGGGCTATATTTGCAAATGGTCCGCCATGAATAATTGCAGGATTTCCTTCTATGGTTTGTACAAGATTTGGCATGATGGTATGCTTCATCAATGCAGTCATAGCACCTTGTGCTTTGAGTTGATAGGCCCTAACCGGTTCATCGTCATAAGTATAACCTATGATGATATTTCCAAGTTTCTGTTTTAAGTCCATCAGGTCATTGGAAAGACATAAAGCAGCCATAACTTCCGAAGCAGCGGTGATGTCAAAACCCGACTCTCTTGGAATTCCTTGTGCCGATCCTCCAAGTCCAATCACAATGTCCCGCAGGGCACGCTCATTCATGTCCATTACCCTTTTCCAGATTATCTTTCTAGGATCAATGTTCAGGGTGTTTTTTTGATTGTGGATATGGTTGTCCACCAGAGCTGACAAAAGATTATGTGCTTTTTCGACAGCAGCAAAATCACCTGTAAAGTGGAGGTTGATGGATTCCATAGGCAGCACTTGGGCATAACCGCCACCTGCAGCTCCACCTTTCATCCCAAAGACAGGCCCTAAAGAGGGTTCGCGGAGTACGACTGCTGTTTTTACACCGATTTTGTTGAGTCCTTCTGCCAACCCTATACTTGCGGTAGTTTTGCCTTCCCCGGCCAAAGTAGGGGTAATGGCAGTGACAAGGATCAGTTTCTTTCCTTTGATTTTGGATTCATTGATTAGCCTGAGAGGAAGTTTGGCTACATATTTCCCATAGGGGCGAAGGTCATCTTCTTGGATACCAAGCTTGGCAGCAATTTTGGAAATCGGTTGCATTTTGGATGCATGGGCAATTTCAAGGTCGGATTTGGTCATCATCATTCTCTTTTTGGTATAATTTGGGTTTTAGCAGATTCAAAATTTCCGAAACATTTTATTATTTAATTATGGCTTGATTTATTCCGAATTTTTGAAAATTGGATTTGCTTATTTAGGGCTAAAATAGTGATTTTCGGTTAAGGAGCTTGAGAATGGGCTGTAAAAACAATGAATAAAAAAAGTCTCTGAACAATTTTGTTCAAAGACTTTTTTTTAAAATCAGAAAGATATTTCAGAAGGCTATTTTTCAATAAAAGTTGCAAAATCATCCAAAATCAAATTTTCGATGTTGGCACTTTTGGCATATCTAAGAAGATTTTTTTCGTGTTTGGAAATAGTGGTAGTAAATTTATTTTGCGACTCTTTCAGTTTTTCATTCAAGGTATTTTTGTTTTCCTCCTGAATAATGGATGGCCTGTCAAAGTTAGCGATCACAACACCATACAATTGAGATATTTTTTCCCTTAATTCAGGTTCTGCAGTATCTACATAATTATCACCGGTTGTAATGACCAATCTTTCTTTGAGTTTATTTAGTTCATTGATGAATGCAGTCATAGATTTGCTTGATTTTGGATCTGAAGCTTTGATTTTTTCTGCATAATCCAGGTAACTATCCACCTGATAGACCAAATAAGCCAGATCCTGAGTCATATCAAACAGTTCCTTGGCCATTTTCCCTTGGGCTTTTCTACTTTCTAGAGAAATCCCTGCCCTTTCGTCATAAACCAGTTCTAGGGTGGTTTCAAATTGTTCCTTTCCTTTTTTCATCACAACTTTATAGGTGCCTGCAGGTACTCTTGGTGCTCCAAATCCTCCAAAAGAGAAAGTTTTTCCTTTGGCCACTTTGGGAGCTTTTCCTGTAAAACCCCACCTGACGATGTTTATTCCTTTTTGTTTGCCCGGGTCCAGACTGATGATCTTACTATCATTTTCATCAAAGATTTCAAGCGTCATTGCTCCAAACGTATGTCGCTTCTTGAGGTAATAGATGATTTTCCCGGATTTGTCAGGGTTAGGCCCAACGAAAGTGACGGCCTGACTTGATCCACCGAAATCACTTTCTTCCCACATCACCATAGGAGGAGATTTGAGAAAATAAACCTCTTCATTAAGCATTTCGGGCCTAATCTGCCTTAATGGGCTGATATCATCTATAATAATGATTCCTCGACCGTGAGTGGCTAAGACCAAATCATTGGTTTTTGGATGAATGGCCATATAGTGTACAGAAGCAGAAGGCATATTATTGGTGAATTTTGACCAATTTTTTCCTCCGTCAATACTTATAAAAAGGCCCAATTCAGTTCCTAAGAACAGAAGGTTTTCATTTTCAAGATCTTCAAGGATATGTCTTGCAAAACCATGTATATCTTTGCTGATCACAGAAGTCCAGGTCAATCCAAAATCCGTCGTTTTGTAAGCATAAGGCTTAAAATCATTTTGGGCATGTCCATCAAATACCGCATAAGCAGTTCCTTTACCAAAATTTCCAGGCTGGATATGATAAGCCCAAGTGTTTTTTGGTAAGTCCGGAATATTGGCAACAACATTTGTCCAAGTCTTACCCCCATCTTGAGTGACCTGTACATTGCCATCATCGGTGCCTACCCAAATAATATTTTCGTCAATTGGTGATTCTGCAATGGTAAATATGGTGTTGTGATTTTCTGCACCTGAATTATCCGTGGAAATCCCCCCCGAAGACGACTGATTTTGTTTAGTAGGATCATTCGTAGTCAAATCGGGAGATATCCTTTCCCAATTGTTTCCCATATCATTTGACCTTAACAAAAACTGACTGCCGACATAAATCCGATCTGGATGATGGGGGCTTATTTGTATTGGGGTGTTCCAGTTGAAGCGGTATTTAGGCTCATCTTTTCCCGGAAAAGGTCGGATATTTTTGATGGTGTTTTTTTCAACATCATAGCGCCAGATATTGTCAGCTCCCTGCATTTCGGAATAAACAATTTTTTTGGTTGGATGTCTGTACACTCTAAATCCATCCCCTGCGCCCACTGACACCCAATCTCCTGGCTCAATTCCTCCGGGACTTGAAGATGGGCCAAACCATGAACCATTATCCTGAAGCCCTCCATAAATCTTATAAGGCTCATCATTGTCCAAACTGACATGATAAAACTGTGAAACCGGCAAACTCTCGACCATTTCCATGGTCGTTCCTCCGTCCCATGTCCTATACAATCCACCGTCGGTAGCTACATAAAACCTGTCAGAATCATGGATATCAAACCATACATCATGAATATCTGAGTGCATGGCACCTAGATTCTTGAAAGTTTTTCCTCCATCTCGGCTAATACTTCCTGACAAACCTGCTTTGACCAGTACATCAGAGTTTTTAGGGTCAACTACTATTCTTGAGAAATAAAATGGCCTGACAGCAAGTTCAAAATCCCCGTTCATAAATGTCCAGGATATACCGGCATCTTCTGAGCGGTATAGGCCCTTTTTCTCTTTGGATTCAATGACGCTATATAAAATATTGGGATCTGAAGGTGCTACTCCAATTGCTATTCTTCCCAAATCCCCACTTGGGAAACCATTGTGGATTTTGTCCCAGGTTTTGCCCCCGTCTGTTGTTTTGTACAGGGCACTTTTAGGTCCTCCCGAACTAAAGGAATATGCCGTTCTCCTTACCTGCCAGAAAGCAGCATATAGGGTGTTGGGATCTTTTGGGTCCATAAACAAATCAGAACAGCCGGTATCTTTCATTCCTGCGAGGATATTGGTCCAAGTCTGACCTCCATCGGAGGTTTTGTATACACCACGGTCATCACTGTCACCCCATAAAGCTCCCAACACCCCCACATAAACCTCATCTGAATTATTGGGATTGATGGCAATACCACTGATTCTATCGGAGTTTTCTAATCCTATTTTGTTCCAGGTATTTCCTCCGTCGACAGTTTTGTAAAGGCCATCTCCGTACGAAACACTGTTCCTTACCCATGTTTCACCTGTTCCAACCCATACCACATTATCAGGGTTGTTTGGATCAACTTCAATAATTCCAACAGACTGATTGTAATCATCGAAAATTGATTTGAAGCTGGCACCACCATTTGTTGATTTCCAGACTCCGCCACCTGCTGTACCTGCATAGATAATTCTGTTGTTGGAAGGGTGACCGGCAATGTCAGTGATCCGCCCACTCATCACAGCAGGTCCGATTTGTCTAGCTGACAAAGACCCAAATAGCTCATTTCCTTTTAAAGTAATGCTCTCTTGCCCATATGAAATGCTCGCAATTATGAAAAAGCAGACCGATAAGAAACTGTAAATAAATTTCCTTGTCATGATATATCTTCAAATAATTAATAAGATCAATCCTTGAAGGCAAATGCAGAAGGATCCAAAGTGGGATTCAATTCTACTTTGGTGATATTAATGGCCTGACCTTGAGGTGTACCTTTAGCTTTTTCTGTGATGGAGAAAGGGAAATATAATCCTTCGACTTCTTGATAATCACTCATCAAAGTCTGGGTTGTTATACCTTTTGCAGGACCGGTTTTCATTTCTTTTTCTACCATGATAGGAACGAAGTTTTCGGTATCAAAAAAATAAAACGAGATGTTTTCAACTTCCGCACCATCCACCAATAATGGTTTTTTTGTCAATTTAACTTTGAAACACTCTGTTCCCTCTACATTTTCTTTTCCCAACAATTCGGCTTTGTATCCTTTGCTTTTAAGGTTCAAAAAAGGATCAGGGAAATCGCCTATTTCACGCTTCATGTTTTCGGTAGTTTCACTGTCGCTTTTTTCAGGTTTCATTGTCATAAAATTGACTCCCCATGCTTCTTTGCCATCAAAAGCCTGCTGAACCATTTCCTGGCCTTGAAGCTGGAATTTCATATACATTTTACCCTCCTTGGTTTGGGCAATTTCTATCGGAATATCCATTCCTTGGGTGCTTACCTTGCCCTCCATTTTTATTGAGGATAATTTGGCCCATTCTGATGCACCTCCTGTATTCTCAAGATATTGTGCAATGATCTCATCGACAGTTTGTGCTTTTACAATGCTTGAAAAGCAGAATAATGCAAGAATCAGTAATGTCTTTTTCATTTGGTTGTAGTTTTTTTTAATGTTAGTAAGTTTTTTTATAAAAATAAAAGTATTAAAATTTAATATCCAAGTATTTGATCTTTTTTGATCTCCTAATTTTACTGATGAATAATGATTTTTATTGATGATTTTTATTTTGCTCAAAGAAAGCCTTGAAAAATTGTTATAAACGTGAATTCTATTCTGAATCCAAGGTGGGACTAAAGGAAATTGTGACAGTGTTTTTGAAATTCTTATGAATTTTTATTTTTTATTCTATATTTGTAGAATAACCTCTATATATATAGAACATGAACCTTTCCAACGGTGAAGAACAATTGATGAATATAATTTGGGAAAAAGGAAAAGCATTTATGAAGGATCTTTTGGAATCCCTTCCTGAACCAAAACCAGCAGTTACTACTGTTGCTACCCTTCTCAAAAGACTTTCTGACAAAGGAGCAATAGGATACACCGTATTTGGTAATTCGAGAGAATATTACCCCCTCATCCAGAAGAAGACCTATTTTTCGACCAAAGTAAATGAGTTGGTAAAAAACTTCTTCAATGATTCCCCTTCTCAGTTTGCCTCATTCTTCGCCCAAGAAACTGATATGTCACAAAAGGAATTAGAGTCCTTGAAAAAAATAATTGAGGATCAACTTAAAAACAAAACAACATGATTTCTTTTCTCATTAGCTCGACGATTTGCCTTTCTGTTTTGCTTCTTTTTTATCATTTTGTGCTAAGGAAGGAAAGCATGTTTGTATTCAATAGGTTTTTTCTCCTTGGGAGTTTGGTTTTTTCTTTGATGATTCCCTTGATTAATTTGCCTCCTATTTTTCCAACCTTAAATTCCTCCAGCCAAAATGCAGGTGTCGAAATTCAACAGGCTTTTTTGAAAACAGTTATTCAGCCTTCCGATGAAAAAAATCCTGTCATCGCACCAAATTCTGTTCAGCCAAAACATGAAAAGCAAGTTCTAGATTGGTCTTGGTTTTTGGTTTCGGTTTACCTGGTTGGTTTGGTGTTTTTTATAATGAGGTTCATATTTCAAATCTTCAGCTTATCCGGATTGGTAAAAAAAGGGGCTGTAATCCAAAAAGAAAGGTATCGATTGGTTTTAATTGGCCTTGAAACTATGCCCTTTACTTTTTTGGATTACCTTTTTGTAAATGAAATAACCTACCTCACTGATGGCTTAGAGCAAGAAATTCTCCAACATGAATTGACCCATATTAAGGAAAAGCATAGCATAGATATTCTTTTTGTAGAGGCTTTAAAAATCATTTTCTGGTTTAATCCAATTTTTCTTTTCTACAAAAAAGCCATTCAGCTTAACCATGAGTTTTTGGCAGATAGAGAAGTTGTTGCATGTTCTGATGATGTGCTTCCTTACCAAAAACTCCTGATTTCGAAGGTTTTGGGAAAAGAATTTGTGTACAATCTAAGTAGCCCGATCAATTATTCGGTGACAAAGAATAGGTTGATCATGATGAAAAAATCCACTTCAAAACAAAAATCCTTTCTCCTTCGCATTTCCCTGATTCCACTTTTTGGGTTTTTGCTTGGGTCTTTTAGTCAAACCACCGCAAGCCAAAGCAACAATCTTTTTTCTCAGGGCTATCCTGTTAAAGATTTTGAAAGTTATATCCAAGAGGCTTTGAGCGAAGAATCTGACTTTGTGGTTGCATTGGAAAAATTGGACATAGAGGGTGCCAAAACGGCTTATTTGAAATTGACTGAAGATGAAAAAGCCAAAGTTACCGAGTTTCCAATCTTAGAGGATGGTGCATTGACCTATTTGATAGGACTTCAGAATGCAAAAGACAGCATCAAGGTTAAAATCAACTTTTCACCCCCTCCCAAAAAAATGAGCATTTCTGACGAGGTTTGGACCAATTGGATAAAGTCTAAAAATGTGGAATTAATAGTTGATGATAAGAAGGAGGATATTTCCAATCTCAGCAATTTTTCACAAAATGATTTTGCATTATTTGAAGTTCGTGGAATTGAAAAAAAGAAATTTTTAAAGCCTGAGAAATATCAACTGACTTTGACAACTCACGATCATTTTGAAAACAAGTTTGTCACCTCAAGGAAGAAAATACAAACAATTAGTGCATCCTATCCCAACGGTGATATCGCAGAAATTCCCTATTTTATGAAATATGTGTTGATGAATCAAAAAGGGGAACTGGAAGAATATTTTCCTGAAAATTACCTTCAGCGCGCACTTGAGGCTATTTTGACCCAAGAGTTTAAAGATTTGCCAAGCGCAAACGCAATCATGGATATCAGAAAAAGTTTCTGGATCAATGTCACCAGAAACGGACAAAAAGAAATGGTGGTGGTATCATACAATTGATCGCAGGTAACTTGAAATGAGAAAATTCCTAAGGAAGTTTCAGATTGCCTGAATCAAAATTAATTGAAGGTTAATAGGCAAAGGTGGTCAAATGCGTAGCTGAAAATGTTTCGAACACTTTTTCCATATACTCACATTGTTGCCCATAGATGCCCGGATTGGTGCAGTCCAAACCTCCCAATGTAGCTGTGAGGATGATGAATTCCGCAGGAATCGGGATTGTGGCTATGGACATAAAAGTTTTTTCACTTGACATCAATACAGTCATGTAGACATAAACAACGTAGGTGAGCCCATCCTGCCCTGTAATTCCTTCATTAGCTGCAGAAAGCACCCAAGCGATTTTTCTGTCAGGGCCAAAATCCAAGGTGTAGGAATATTCTTCATCTATTGTGAATCCGCTCAAACCATACCGTTCCGCAAAATTTGTATTGATCAGCGCTCCGACAGAAGTAAGCAATTCGTCGAAATCAGTCTCTGAAAAATCATCTTTCAAGCCTATATGATAAATATTAATGCCGTCATCAATTCCCGAAACAACCTGAAAAGCTTCTTCTTCATTACTGTAGATCAGTTCCTGTTCTTCCGGAATAGCTAAGACTACGCCGTTATTGATGTCTTCAAATATATTGAACCGCATACCTTCATAATCGAGGGTAATTTTGATGTCCTCTTCCAATTCATCGGCAAATTTCATCAGGTTTTCGGGATCATCGGAAGTTTCGACCATTTCCATCAACGACCTGTTTTTGGTAGGATAAAATTCAAATTCATCCGTTTCTATAGGTTCTGCAAAAGTTTGATTGAATAATTTTTCTTCAATAACATCAGTGTTTTCAGCAACAGTTTCAATCCTCACATCTGCAGAAAACAACTGTGACAAAGTCTCAAAATTAGGAGGGAGGGAAGTGATCGTAGAGCTTTCAAGTTCCGTAATGTATTTGGCCGGGATGATCCAACTGACATTGCTTGCTCCTTTTTCCAAACCTCCGTCTCCTACACCGATCAACCGCCCCTGAGAATCAAATACAGGTGCTCCTGAAAATCCAGGTAATAAACTTCCTTCAAGGTAGAGAATGTTGAGGTCCAAAGCAGGAAATCCAATTTTTGCCAAGGCAGCTTTATCTTTTGCCGGTATGAGACTATTTAATGTTTCGGGACTGACATCTCCTTTCCTGAGAATTCTCGAAGAACTTCCCGGAGCTCCACTGTTATATCCAAAAGCATACACGTCTGAGCCAAATTTGATGGGTCCAACGTGGAAATTGTTGATCGGAGCTACCCCGATGGGGACGGCAGGCTCGCCTGGCAGTACTTCAAGCAATACCAAATCGGCTTTTTGGTATACCTTTTTTATTTTGACTTTCCTCCAGGCCTGATTCATATAAAGCACTTTTATACTCCCTGTCTTGCTCATCCCATGAAGAGAGGTCACGACTTGGTTGGGTGTTTTCCAAACAAAGCCTGTCAATACTTTAGATTCTCGTTCATTGACTGTGACCACCACCCTCACAAGGGAATTTTTGATCTGGTCAGGATCAAACTGTTGTCCCTTGGAAAAAAATGAAAAGGACATGAGGATCAGGAAAATTTGTGTTGCTTTTTTCATCACTCAAAAACTTTTTGAATTGCCTTATAAATTTGGAGTCTTTCGGATTCAGAAAACTGACTTTGGGCCATTGAAACAAGGTTTTTCCAATTTTCACCGGAAGCTGAAATTTGTGTTTCCATTTCTTCAAGTGAAAATTTTGGATTGATTGCTTTGATTTTCTCAGTATTTGAAATCGTGTATGGTTCCGAAGAAGAAGAATTACAAAAACTGTCTCTGACCAATAGAAGAGATTTCCCTTTCATTTCATCCGGAAGTTCGGTTTGAAAAGTATCAGCAAATTTTCTCCAAATCCCCTCAGTTGACCTGAATGTGTTGACCATTTCCGGTACGGGGGTTTCAGCTGTCATGTAGTAAAGTACGTCGCAATCCGAAGAATTGACAATGGTCGAATACAAGAGACTTGCCTCTCGTTGGGCTTTGGAGGTATCGGACTTGATGAATCCTATAATCAGATTTCGTGCTTCTTCGTCCGAGAATCCTATGGACTTGTATTCCTCCATTTTGTCTTTTAGGGTTGGGGCAAAGGGATTGTTTGCCCTCAGGTAAAGTCCCGCAATGATCCCCGCTACCGTGAAAAGCCCAAAAGACCCTATCCTGAGGCTTTTGATCGGATCCAAATATTTCTCGTTTAATCCTATCAAAACTGCCAATAGAGAAGAAACCGTCGCAATGACTCCACTGACAACAGGCGATAAAGTGGTGGACAACAATATTCCCAACAACAGGCCTATTCCCAATCCATTGAATATTGCCGAAAAGGCATTCAGGAAAGTCATTTTCTTGGGTTCTGCATTTTCTCCTCCAGTAATGAGTTGACTTCCGGATTGAAAGGTTTCGATGATCGAACCTACTTTTGAGTCATTTTCTTCCATAAATTTTAAATAGAAACGGTTAGTGAAAAAAATCGATTGAAGCTTTGTCGAAGAAAGACCATAGAGAATCTTTCATTTTTTTGAACGGATTGGAATCATTGCTTAAGTTCATAATTCTAAATAGTTGGCTATACTATTCGAATCAGAGTTAAAGTTCCTTATTGTAAAGTGTTACTTTAATGAAAAAATCAGAATAAAATTTGATTATTCCTAGTACTTAAAAATGTATTGTTTTGTTTAATCTTCAATTGATTGCATAAAAATGGGGATTTGGCAAAATTGATTTTGCCAAATCCCTTCTAAAAATTTGTACCTAATCTGAATTCCTCCAATAGGAGAATTGGTAATTTACGATCAGCGGACCGATCTGCTTTCTATGATTTCCTTGATAACATCAGATTTTTCATCATAATTTCTATCAAATGGCAAGGGATAGGCAGTTCTTCCTCTCATTGGCCAATTATTTAACCAACTTCCTCCATCATGGATTCCCCAAAAGGTTATTCTGGTGATTTTGTCACTGTGTTTGTTAAAAAGTGCAAACAATTCCCCGTATCGCTTGGCAAGTTTTTCCTGCATTTCCTGTGGAAGACCATCTTTAAACGGATTGTATTTCTCATCTGAAGCAAAAGTAGCGTCTATGTCGGCACCGGATCTGTTGGCGGGATTGGGTAGCACATCGATGTCCAATTCTGTAAACATCACTTTAAATCCCGCTTCAGAAATTGCTATGATAGAAGCCTCTATCTGTTCAATGGTCGGAGATTCAAGTCCATAATGTCCCTGCATACCTATCCCATCTATCCGAATCCCCTCGGCACGGAGTTCTTTTGCCAGTGCGATTGCAGTGTTTCTTTTTTCAGGTTTCCACATGTTGTAATCGTTATAATACAGTTCTGCTTCAGGATCTATTTGGTTAGCTTTTGTAAAAGCACGTTTTATAAAATCCTTTCCGGCTGCATTATACCATTTGGAAGTTCTCATTTGACCATCATCAAATATGGCCTCATTGACTACATCCCAACCATGAACCTTACCTTTGTATCTTCCGACCACGGTTTCAATATGATCTTCCATTTTTTTTATCAATGCTTCTTTCTCCAGGAGATTTTTATCAGCATCCTCAAATACCCAATCAGGGGTTTGATTGTGCCATACCAAAGTATGACCCACCACAAAGGCTTTCATTTTATCACCTAAAGCCACAAATTTGTCTGCAGGCTCAAAATTATACTTGTCGGGTTCGGGGTGAATTGGGCCCCATTTCATAAGATTCTCTCCTGTGATACTGTTAAAATGCTTTTCCAAAATATCCAAAGCTTTTGTTTCCTGTCCATTGACTTGTCTGTAATTGAGGGCGGCACCGACATGAAAGTATTTTTCAAAAGCATCCTTCATTCCCGATTGGGCTTGGGAGGATAACTGAAAGACAAACAAGAAGATCGCAATTAGAAGTATTGGTTTCATGGTAAAATGGTTTAGATTCCGGGTACAAAATTTCTTTTAAAATTCAGATAGTATTTCAGGACATGTTTTGGTTTTTCAACTCCTGGAGGTAATGGCATTTTGGAAAACTGCTGAAAATAAAGCAGACAGGAATCTCTCCACCATTCTGCTTCGGATACCTGGATTTTAAAAAATGAACTGATGTGTTCATATCTTTCTTGGTCTATCTTTCCTTCCATTTTGGCCCATTGGGATTGCATCCACCTAGCACCTTCCACTCCTTTTTGGTAACGCAAAGCCATTTCTGTCCAAAGGTTATTTCCTGTCGAAAGTTTTTTGTCCCATGAAACACGGTGAAACCATAGCAAATATTCTAAGGGAATCTTGTCGGCATCTCCCCATGTTTTTTTCCATTCAGGCGCATATTGGGCCAATGCATTGCTGCCTTTTTCGGTCCTGTCAAATCCAATCTCTTCTTCCGAAGCTTTGTGATAATAGGTGGCTGTCCAATCTTCCCTTCCGCCACCTGTCACCCAAGGACCCGGCCCCCAATGGTGGCTTCTTGCCATGATGTGGTGCAATCCCAAAGGAGTCATGTAATTGACAAGTATTTCATGAGATTGAAGCATGATTTCTTTGGAGGTGGCGACAAAATCAACATCATTGGAAAATGTCATTTTTAACCAATTTTCAGCGATTTCATCAATGTTACTATCCGGATTCCAAGCGAGTTTTCCAAAAGCATACCAATCCGCCTGCGCAGTCTGATGCCCTGTCCAATTTCTGTCTGTTCCTATATTGGCAACGCCGGCTATTCCTGTTAGTTTATATCCGTGAAGACTTCCGTCAATCACTTTGCTGACGGTACTTCCTTTTCCTTTGGCATAAGTATCAGATTGTAGGATTTCTCTCCACATCGTAGCGAGGTTGACCCAATGCGTCTCTTGGCCTAGGTATTCTTTTGTAATCTGGAATTCCATCATCAGAGGAGTTTTTGGCATGGCTCCGAATAATGGATGAAATGGTTCTCGGGGTTGGAAGTCCAGAGGACCGTTTTTGACCTGTACGATTACATTATCCCTGAATTTTCCATCCAATGGCTTGAATTCATCATAAGCCTGTCGGATCCTGTCTGTAGGCGTTTTTTCATTATAAACAAAAGCACGCCACATCACAATACCTCCAAAAGGTTTGACTGCATCCGCCAGCATATTTGCTCCGTCTGCTTGGGTACGCCCATAATTATGAGGACCGGGCTGTCCTTCGGAATCTGCTTTGACCAAGAATCCTCCAAAATCAGGGATATAAGAATATATTTCCTCGGTTTTCTTTTTCCACCAGATCTGCACGTCAGGATCCAAAGGGTCTGCAGTAGGCAAACTGTCCAAGATCATCGGAGCATTGAATCTTGCTGTTAGGTATATTTTGATCCCATATGGCCTGAATGCATCTGCTAAGGCTTTGGCTTTTGCGAGGTATTCAGGCGTCAAAATCAATGCATTGGAATTCACATTGAAGATCGAAGTCCCGTTGATTCCAATCGATGCATTTGCACGGGCATAGTCTATGTATTGTTGGTCGATATGATTGGGAAGCCTGTGCCAGTTCCAGATGCTAAATCCTGCATATCCTCTTTCCACCGTTCTGTTGAGGTTATCCCAATGGTTGAGAAGCCTTTTTTGGATTTTTGGATTTTCTAGCCGGTCAAGGTTTTCCAGTTTTTCTCTTGTCTGAATGGCCTTCAAAAAAGCAAATGTTCCATAAAGCAATCCGATATCTGTTTTGGCTGTGATGATGATTTTTCCCTGATAGGATTTCAACCAATATCCTTCTTCTTTGACTTCAGAAAGTTTGGTCCCTAGCTTACCTTTGATTTCTTCGGGCAAATCTTCTGACCGGATGATCCAAGTCAAATTGGAGTCCGTGGTTTTTGAAAATTCGGGTAGGACTTGTTGGTCAAAAAAACCTTCCGATGCAATAATCAATTCTTTTTGTATGATGTCTAGGGTAGGGGACTCTCCTGATATGGATATGTTTTCTAGGTAATCTCTGTAATAGTCACTGACTGCTTTGTTTTCAAATGGAAGGTATTGAAGCCAAAGCTTATAGCCATCATTGGCATAACCAACACTTATCAATATAAAAAATACAATCGTGGCCCCGGATTTTTTGATGCTCATTTGTGGAATAATAGGTTTAATTGGTTTCTTGGATAGAAAGCTAAAAAAAATCCCACAAAAGAAATCTACAATCTTGATAAGCGGAGTTCATTTTATCCGGCCAAATGAGTCTTTGTCTCTGGAAACTCATTGTCCATGTTCAAAATTTATTCCTTCCGATGCACATATTTGTCTAATGACCTCGCGGCCTGAATAAGCAGCCGGTGGCAAGCCACCTCCTGTTGCTACCCAATGCCCTGCCATATAAAATCCCTTAAGGTTTTCAAAATGGCTTGAGATTTTGGTTTTGATAGACCCGGGGGTAGGAAGCCAACCTTTATAGCTGCCATTGTGATTTCCGGTCCAGTTTTCAAAAGTAATGGGAGTGGCAATATCCATGAAGTCCACATTTTTTGATATTCCGGGAAATTCTTTCTCTAAAGTTTTTAGTAATTCCCTTTCGATGTGTGACCTTTCCTCCCTGTAAGGTTTTTCTCCCTTTTGATGGAGTTTTTGCCAAAATTCAAAATCGGTATCAAGCATGGCAGTAACTAAAGTTTTTCCAATGGGAGATATTGTATTATCAAAATTATAAATCTGAAAAGAGACCCTTTCGTGCAGAAAATTCCCCACCTGAAGCTTTTTGTCAAACGGGATGTTGAGTCCAATAATAGATGATCTAAGATCATCAAAGGTCCTGTTTAACCCTGCGGAAAAAAATACCAGAGATGGGAAAGTTTCTAAAGTCCTGTAGGCGTCCAATGTCTCATTGTCAATATAGCCCGGATCCAACAACTTGAACAGTACACTGTATCCATCGCAGGCAGAGACCACAAAATCAGAATAATGGAATTTTGAATCAGCGCTTTGGATACCAACGGTTTTATTTTTTTCAACGATGACCTTGCTGATTTTTTGTCCCAATTCCAGTTTGCCCCCAAGGTCCAAATAACGTTTGGTAAGTGCATCCATAAATTTACCGGAACCTCCGATAGGATACCCTCCAATTCTGTTTGCCGCATAGCTCAGCTGGAGCAACAAAAAACTCATAGACATATCGGGTGACCAAAAATTCCGGAAAGCTTTTCTCAGAATTTTGGACTTGAATTTTTTTGCAAATTCCCATACCGACATGTTGTTGTATTTTCCCAAAGCAACCACTGCAGGCATGTTGTCCATGAAGACTTTGCTCCAATCCCATGCATGTAGCAAGCCGAATGCCCTGTCCATCGTGAAATTGGCATTTGACAGTAATTTGATATGGTGGATCAACTCTCCGATCAACCTTGAGTCTACAGGTGAAATACTCAATAAATGCTGCTGAAGTTTGTTTGGGTCGGTATAGAAATGAACCTCGACACCATCAATGTCTTTGAATTCAATAAAACTATCATGATAATAAAAGTCAATTTCATCCAAAACTCCAAGATCGGACCACATACTATAAAAATCAATCCCTGGAGCTGAACCGATCAGCCAATGAATAGACCCATTGACTTTAAATCCGGCTTTTTTCCAAGAAGTACAGACCCCGCCGGTACGCTTTCCCATTTCAAAAACGGTAACTTCAAATCCGTTTAGCCTTCCGTAAATTCCGGCAGCGAGGCCTGCGACACCACCGCCTATGATGTTGACTTTTTTTGAATCTCTCATGGTATTTTGGGTTTGGTAAAAGATGCAAAAAGTTGTGGCAGAGGGTTAGTATAAAGTTAACCTGAATCGTAACCAGTAAAAATTATTTGGGGTAAAATATCTATTGCTTTCAATGATTTTTAAACCTTAAAAATTTATCGTGTTTGAGAAGGCTTAAAAATGAAAAAACTGGATCAAAAAATATCTTTTTGATTCAGTTTTGCTTTGATACGTCCTGAAAATTGATTTGCTGCGCTTTATCTACCACATCTTTGATGATTTCATCCAGTTCATATGCTGAATTGATAATATGACCTAGATATTCCTTGATCTCCGATAACTCTATATCTTCCCTTTTTATCATTTCTATGATGCCCATCATTCTCGAAAGAGGCGCTCTTAGTATGTGGGATTGGACCCAGGCTATATCCCTGAGTTTTTCATTTTGGGTTTCTATGGCTTCAAGGTATTTAAGCTTGGATGTGATATCATTGGCTAAAATGATTCTACATTTTCGTCCCTGAAATTCTATTGGATTGGAAAGAACTTCAACCCTTATTTTTGTCCCATCTTTTTTAATGTGATTGAGAATATATTTTAAGTGGCTGGGATTTTCAATTCGGATAGAATTCAGAATTTTTTCTGTAAAAGACCATTCTTCCACAGGCCTTATATTCATGATAGTCATTTGCATAAATTCTTCCAAACTGTAACCATAATGTTGGATTGCAGCCTGATTGACATTCAAAAAAACCAAAGTCTCCATATCAAAAACCCACATGGGTTGGGGACTAAGTTGAAACAAGTCAGCGTACCTTTGCTCGGATTCCTGCAGCCTGACAATTGTTTTGTTTCTCTCGATATTATAAACAATACTTTTGTGGAGGATGGGTGGGTTCAATTCATCTTTTAGCAGATAATCCGCAACCCCCATATTTAAAGACTTGATGGCAAATTTGGCGTCAGAATAGCCGGTCAGCACGATGACAGGTACATGTACTGCTATGTCCATCATTTCAGAAATCAGCTGCTCACCGCTTTTGTCAGGGAGGGTGATGTCAAGAAGAATGACATCAAATACTTTCTGAGTATCAGTCAAAACCTCTTTGGTTTCTTTGAAATTTTCTGTCCTGTAGATTTGTGGGTCAGAAATCATATCATCCAAATATTCCTCGACAAGTACATAATCTCCAAGATTATCCTCAACCAACAAGATTCGATATTTCTTTTTGTCCTTTTCCATTTACATCATTTAATGGGAGGAAGGGAAACAATACTCAACCAAAACTCCTCTATAGAAGTGATGGCTTTCATGAATTCATCTGCCTCTACCGGTTTGGTAATAAAACAGTTCGCACGGTTTTGATAAGATAATGTAATGTCTTTCTCCGAAGAGGATGTCGACAGCATGATAACAGGGATGTGCTGGGTTTTTGGATTTTCTTTTATAGATTTCAAGACTTCATGCCCGCTCTTTTTAGGCAGATTTATATCCAAAATTACCAAATCCGGTTCTTCAATTTCCTTGTATTTGTTCTCTTTCAAAAGAAAATCAATAGCCTCTTTCCCATCATTGGCTACAGAGATTTTGTTTTTTATCTTGAAGTCTTCAAATGCCTCCCGAATCATAAAGATATCCCCTTCATTATCTTCGACTAATAGTATGTGGATGGGTTTCATTTTGTTTTAGGTTTTTATATTTGGGTAATAAATTTTATTTGATTTTTGGAATAGTGAATTTGAAGGTGCTTCCTTCGCCGAAATTGGATTCAACCCATATTTTGCCTCCCTGTTTTTCAATTATTTTCTTCACAATGGAAAGCCCCATACCGGTACCGCTATATTCATTTTTTTTGTGTAGCCGTTGGAACAATGTGAAGATTTTATCAAAATAATCTTTTTCAATCCCAATTCCGTTGTCACTGACGGAAATCTCCCATTCATTTGCAAATTCTTTGCCTGAAATATGGATTTCAGGTTTTATTTCATTTCGCGAATATTTGACTGCGTTGTTAATCAGGTTATTGAAGACTTGGGTGTATGGCAAGGAATAGGAAATGATGGTTGGGAGATTTTTTGTACTGATTACTGCCCCACTATCAGTGATTATTTTCTTTTGAAGTAAAAGGACTTCGCCTACCACCTCTTCCAAGTTGATTTTTTGGAGTTTTAAGTCATCCTTCCCGATTCTGGAATACTCCAAAAGATCTAAAATAATCTGTCTCATCCGTGTGGATCCATCCACAGCAAAATCTATATATTGAATTGCTCTGGCGTCAAGCACATTGGAATATTTTTTTTCCAGAAGTGTCAAAAAACCCGATACCATTCTCAAGGGTTCTTGAAGGTCATGCGATGCGATATAGGCAAATTGTTCAAGCTCGGAATTTGAAACTTCCAAGTCTCTGGCTTGTTTTTTCAGGTTTTCATTTAATAGTTGTAATGATTCTTCATATTCTTTTTGTTTGGTCAAATCCGACATCGCTCCGACCATTCGGATTGCCTTGCCTTTCGGATTTCTGATGATTATTCCTCTATCGACTACAAAGGCATATTTTCCGTTTTTCTTTTTGTATCGATATTCCTCTTTCCATTTGAAGACATCTTTGTCGTCGAGTGCATTTTTAAGACTTGATTGAACAAAGGGATAATCAACAGGATGAATACTATTGATCCAATTTTCTACTTTTATCTTATCCCTTGCTGTTTCCTGTCCAAAAAGTTTCTTAAATCCTTCTCCCCAAAACCTTTTTCCACCTTCAATATCCCAATCCCAAATAGCATCGTTAGTTGCTTCGGCAACTTTTTCAAACCTGCTGTTTGACTCTTTGATTTCCTCAAGATAATTTTTTTGTGGGGTAATATCCCTAAGGTAGACAGAAAGTCCTTTCTTGTTTGGATAGACACTGACTTCAATCCATAAATTTAATTGATGGAAGAAGTGTTCAAAATGAAAGGTTTGTTGTTGATTTTTTGAATCCTTTAGTTTTTCTTTTACTCCCAGATCAAGTGCATCCGGAAATTCACTAAAAATATTTTTACCCAAGATTTCCTCCCTTTTGACTGAGAAAATTTCTTCTGACTTTTTATTCCAATAAGTAATATTCCAATCCTCGTCCAAATTAAAAAATGCATCACCGATACTTTCAAGAATATCTTCTTTTTCTGCATAGGATTTCAAAAGAGATTCTTCTGCTATTTTCTTTTCGGTAATGTCTATCCTGATAGCAAGATATTGCTTGATCTTTCCTTTTTCATCTTTCAAGGGTGCAATAATGGTATCTACCCAATATTCATCTCCCTTTTTGGTTTTGTTTTTCAAATCTCCCCGCCATATTTCTCCTTTCGAGATTGTCTGCCACATCTCTTTGTAATATGACTTGGGATGGTATTCGGACTTATTGATTCGGGTATGGGTTCCGATGAGCTCTTCACGGGTATAACCTGACAGAGTGCATGTATGGTCGTTTACCTCAAGAGCAATTCCCTGAAGGTCCGTTACGGTTACGTTGAAGGATTGGTCAAGGGCAGTTTTATAATCCTTGATGGCTTGTATGGATTTATTAAGATTGATTTCAGCCATTTTTTGAGTATGGATATCCTGAAAACTTCCCAATAACCTAACACATATTCCATTTTTGAATTCAGGTCTTCCTATCGCACGTACCCATTTTTCATTTCCTTTGGCAGTAATTAAAGGGAATTCAAATTGGAAGGGTATGCCATTTTTTATAGTTTCTTCCAATATTTCAGAAATCTGTTTCCTATAGGCAGGATGATAAAAATTGACACCGGCTTCAATGGTAGGAGGTACATCATCACTTTCCAATTCGTGGATCTCTTTGGTCATTGATGACCATACTATTTTTTGCTTGATCAGGTCTACCTCCCATCCCCCGATTTTTGATAATTTGGTGGCATTTTCAAGTAATTCCTGAAGATCCTTTTGCTTAGAAATGTCTTTTGCGACAGCGTATATAAGACCCTCTTCCTCAGAAAGTATCGCTGACCAACTTAGCCAGATTGGTTTTTCAGATTTTGAAATTACCCTTATTTCAAAATATGGATTCGTTTTTGATTTATATAAACCTTCAAATTCACTTTGGAATATTTTTAAATCCTCGGGATAAACAAATTCTACAAAAGGTCTTGCCAATAATTCTTCCTCGGTGTATCCGGTCAGTTCAACTGCTGCAGGATTGATTTTTTTGAAATACCCATCTGTACCCGCAATACAAATGATGTCTGGGGAAGCATTGAATACCCCGCTGAGTTGATGTTCAACCTGTTTTCTCCTAAGCTCAGATCCAAGAAAAGTTTCTAATTTTGCGAACAAAGAGGTAAAAAATGTGATTTTTTTAAAATTTTCACCCCCGGCAAACAGAATCACACCGATAACTTCGTTGTTGAATTTTACCGGGATTCCCAATGCCTTATTCAAACCTGTTTTTTGCGCCGCTTCCTTCCGTACAAAGTTTGGGTGCTTATCTAGATTATCCCAAATTTCTGATTTTCCTTGTTTCCAGATTATCCCCGGTAATCCTTGACCAAAATCAAAAGATTTGATTTTTCTGGTATCTTCCCGGAATATGTCATATTCATCTTTTATAGGAAAGGTGGACACGAGATTTACTGTTTGTTTGTCTGATGAAATCAGCCAAGCTTCAGAATAGCCAAAATTTCCAAAATTTGTAAGGTGCTCCAAAACCATGTTGAGGGTAATCAACAAATTTTCATTTTTATTAAAAATAAGTCCAAGTTCTGAAAACAAGCTTTTTTGAATGAGTTCGTTTTGAGTTTCTGTAATGTCTCTTTGAATAAATATCCATTGGGAAATATTACCGCTGTCATCCCTTACAGGACTGGCAGAAAGGTTATTCCAAAATTCATCCCCATTTTTTTTAAATGAAATTATAGTGGTTTCGAAAGGTTCCCCACTTTTCAACATTTCCCTTAATGTTTCTTCTTCCGACTGATCGAGACCTTTATCTATTATTAATTTTGGTGATTTACCAATAACGTCCTCTGAGGAATATCCGGTCATTTTGGTAAAAGCAATATTGGAATAGATGATTTTTATATCTTTTCCTTCATAATCTCCTACGTCCGTGATCACCACAGCATCGCTTGTATTTTTGACAACACTTTCGGCCAATCTCAACTGCTGTTCTTCCAAGGTCTCCTTGGTAATGTCACTCAAAACTCCGATCATTCGCACTACCTTGCCTTTTGGTTCTCTTACGGCATAGGCTCTTTCTTCCACAAAGGAATATACACCATCAGACTTTTTGAGCCGGTATTTTGAATTCCAGTTTTCCTGCTTTTTATCTGAAAAAAAACTTTTCAATGATCTGTTGACTTCATCAAGATCTGCAGAATGAATCAGGTCTTCTTTTTGGTTGATTTCAAAAGGTGTAGAATCTAAAGTGTATCCGAACAGGTCTTGGAATCCTTTACCCCAAAGAATGTTGCCGGTCAAAATATCCCAATCATAAATGGCATCCTTTGTAGCAAGGGTGACATACTTATATCTTTCATTGCTTGACTTAATCTCATTGGTTTTTTGGTGATTTTCCAATATCAGGCTCAGTAAAGAGGCAGAGCGGCTCAAAATATCCAATTCTTCTTCGGATGGGGTCCATACCTCGGAGGTATAGCAGGCAAATGTCGCTATTACATTATCTTCAGAATTGAAAACAGGCTGAGACCAACAGGACTTCAAACCGAAAGACGAAGCCAAATCTTTGTAATCTTCCCAAAGTGGATCTTTGCTGATATCAGATACAATTATTCTCTTTTTTAGGTAGGCTGCTGTACCGCATGAACCGGCTTTTTGGCCAATCGGTGCCCCATGGATGGCATCCATATAAGCTTTTGGTAATGTTGGAGCCACCAGGTTCCATACTTTTCCATCTTCTACTTTGAGTAAAGATGCCCTGATGTAAGGGAATTCGATTTCCAATCCTGCCAGATAATCAAAAAGGTAATTTTGATTGTTTGATTTTTGGGAAATGGACCTCTCCAAAAGATCCATTTCAAGTTTGTTAAGATTTTTCTGACGCTCTTTTTTGGTGACATCATGACAGGAAACCATCCTGCATTTTTTACCAAGGTATTCTACATATTGGCTGCTAATTTCAACTTTGATCTTGCTGCCATCTTTTTTTAAATGGGTATATACTCCAAAATTTTTGTTGTCCCCTTCTCCATTTCTATTTTGAATAGCTGAAAAAAGCTTTGGGTATTCTTCTTTTGGTCTCAAATCCAAAAGTGTCATATTTAAAAATTCCTCTTTGCTGTAACCGTAATGAGCTATTGCAATATCGTTTACTGTGAGAATCCGCAAAGATTCCGTTTCATAAATCCACTTGGGCAAAGGGCCGGCATTGAATAATCTTTTAAATTCTTTTTCTGATGTTTTTAAAGCCTCCTCTATTTTTTTTGCCTCGGTGATATCGTTGACTACAACAATGCAGGATTTTACTCCTTTATACTCAATGATGTTTGCTTTTATTTCTACATGGATCTTTTGTCCGTTCTTTTTCTGATGGGTCCAATATCCTTTATGTGCTAAACCGCCCATGTTTGAAAAGGCTGATTCATCAGAAATAATGGATTCAATTTTATTAATTTCCTCTTTTGGACGGATGTCTTTCACGTTCAAAGACAAAAATTCCTCCTTTTGGTATCCGTAAAGAAATAGGGCTGCATGGTTGCATTCCATAAAATTGCCTGAAGAAAATTCCCATATAAACATGGGTGCAGGGTTGTCTTGAAAAAGTAATTCAAAATTCACCTCAGATTTATTTGTTTTCACCTTATGAAAATTTATGGTGATTTGGTTTTGATAATTTCCCAAAATTTTAAAAGCGTATTTCAGACTTCCCTTAAAACTATAAATATTTTATTAAAATTCTATACCCTTAAAGCAAAAAAATGATTGAATTTTGCAAAAAAATTCTCGGGTTTCTAAACAATAAATTAATTTAATATTACTAAGATTTAGTTTAAAATGATTTTTAGACTAATTAAATGAGTAAAAAAGTAAACAAAAAGTAAAATAAGAGATATTTTTGTCTGAATTTGGATTCTAATAAAATTTCAGGTAATCCGTTTTTCTCATTAATAAAAAAATTAAAATTAAAAATTAGTTATTTTAGAGCTAATGGGAATTTTAATACTTCGGTCTCCAAAAGCTTTTCATTATTTGACAAAGGAGGAAGAAACAGACAACCTAACCTTTCCTTTTGCCGCAGGTATAAATATTCAAAAACAGTATTGAGATTGGCCGAAAACATTATATTTGAAATTAATTCGCTTAAAAATTGAAATTATCTTCTGCAATCGATTACGAATAAAAATCATTTACAATAAACCATAACCTATGTTATTAGAACCCTTAGACCTCGCCGTATTTATCGGATATTGTTTGCTGATAGTTGGCATGGGCCTTTTTGTTTCCCGGGAGAAGAAAGGCCATATCAAAGATTCAAAAGATTATTTTCTTGCCTCCAAAGCGCTGCCGTGGTGGGCAGTAGGGGCATCCCTTATTGCCTCAAACATATCTGCTGAGCAGTTTATCGGTATGTCAGGCTCTGGATTTGCTTTGGGATTGGCAATATCCACCTATGAATGGATGGCTGCAGCTACACTTGTGGTGGTGGCTATTTTCTTTTTACCTGTCTATATCAAAAAAGGGATTTACACCATGCCGGGCTTTTTGCTTGACAGGTACGATACCAGGGTGAGGACCACTATGGCCATATTTTGGTTGTTGTTGTATGTATTCGTTAACCTGACTACAGTACTTTATCTGGGTGCTTTGAGTTTGAATACCATCCTTGACGTTCCTATGACCTATGGAATTATAGGATTGGCTTTGTTTGCAATGGTCTACTCTATATATGGGGGATTAAAAGCGGTTGCTTGGACTGATGTGGTTCAGGTAGTTTTCCTGATCGCAGGTGGTCTTGCCACAACTTATATAGCCCTTCAAATCGTTGGTAGCGGTGATGCATGGGACGGTTTGAGTTTATTGAGAAGAGAAGTCCCAGGTCATTTTTCCATGATTTTGTCCGAAGGTGAAATGATGGTTTCCGATGGTAAAGGTGGCATGAGAGATGCTTATCTTGATCTTCCAGGTATCAGTGTTTTGGTAGGTGGAATGTGGATTACCAACCTGAGTTATTGGGGATTTAACCAATACATCACCCAGCGTGCTTTGGCAGCAAAGAATCTTGATGAAGCCCAGAAAGGGATGATTTTTGCCGGTTTTCTTAAATTACTCATGCCATTGATCGTCGTGATTCCCGGAATCGCTGCTTGGGTAATTGTAAAGAATGGAATTGATGCAGATTTTATTGCATCTATGAATGACCCTGTTACGGGGTTGATCAAATCAGATAGGGCTTATCCTACCTTGCTTCAGATTTTGCCTGTTGGTTTGAAAGGTTTGGCATTTGCAGCATTGACTGCTGCTATTGTTTCTTCCTTGGCTTCAATGGCCAATAGTACATCGACGATATTTACGATGGATATCTATAATCAATATATTAATAAAGGTGCATCTGAAACAAAGCAGGTAAAGGTCGGCAGGATAACTGCTTTGGTCGCGTTTGTGATAGCTGCCATTGTGGCCCCGGCATTGGGGACACTTGATCAGGCATTTCAGTTTATTCAGGAGTATACAGGATTTGTTTCTCCGGGTGTTTTGGCGATTTTCTTCTTTGGTGTTTTCTGGAAAAAAGCCACTTCAAATGCAGCATTGACAGCAGCTGTTCTGACTATTCCATTGTCCACTGCTTTGAAATTTGGAATGCCAAACCTTCCATTCTTAGATAGAATGGGCGTGGTGTTTTTGATTATTTCTGCCTTGATTATTATTATCAGCTTAATAGAGGGTAAAGGAAAAGACCATCCAAAAGGTATTGAGATTACCAAGGAACTTTTCCGAACAAGTATGGCCTTTAAAATCGGTGCAATACTTATAGTGGGAATCTTAGCAGCTCTTTACACTGTATTCTGGTAAAAACTATAAAGTATGAGAAGATTATTGATTGGGTATGATATTGGAAGTTCTTCAGTAAAAGCAACCCTTCTGGATGCGGATACAGGCAAAGTCGTTGCCTCAGAAGGTTTGCCTAAAGTTGAATTGACCATATCCGCCCCTCAAAAAGACTGGGCGGAACAAGACCCTGACATGTGGTGGAAGTATATTATTGATACCACCCATGCCATAGTCAAGGGAGGAAATATCCAAAAGGGAGAACTGAAAGCAATCGGAATTTCCTATCAGATGCATGGATTGGTTTGTGTGGATAAAAATGGAAAAGTTATCCGTCCTTCCATCATTTGGTGTGACAGCAGGGCTGTAGGGATAGGAAACAAAGCCTTTGAGGAATTGGGAGAGGAATATTGCCTTCCCCATTTGTTGAATTCTCCGGGAAACTTTACGGCATCTAAGCTGAAGTGGGTCAAGGAAAACGAGCCTGAGCTTTTTGCCAAAATTCATAAAATCATGCTTCCCGGTGATTACATCGCCATGAAGCTTTCCGGTGAAATCAAAACTTCGGAGACAGGTCTTTCAGAAGGGATTTTCTGGGATTTCAAGTCAAATGGATTGTCTAAAAAGCTATTGGAATACTACAGGATCGACGAATCCCTGATCGCAGACGTGGTACCTTCTTTCTCTTTTCAGGGAAAGGTGAATTCCGAAGCTTCGGAAATTTTGGGAATAGAATCGGGCGTACCGATTACCTACCGGGCCGGCGACCAACCCAATAATGCCTTTTCTCTAAATGTATTGGAAGAAGGCGAATTGGCAACGACTGCAGGTACAAGCGGGACAGTATATGGAGTAAGTACACGAGCGGTATATGACCCGAAATCCAGAGTAAATACCTTTGTCCATGTCAATCACAAGCAGGAAGATCCAAAATATGGTGTTTTGCTTTGTGTCAACGGTACAGGAATTTTGAATTCCTGGCTCAAAAAACTACTGGGAGGTGAAAGTATTTCCTATCCTGAAATGAATGACATGGCAGCGCAGGTTCCGATAGGATCTGAAGGTCTGAAGTTCATTCCATTTGGAAACGGTGTGGAAAGGATCATGGAAAACAAATCCGTGGATGCGCATCTTTCAGGCATCAATCTTCTCAAGCATGACAAGAGACATGTTCTCCGGGCAGGGCAAGAGGGGATAGTTGCTTCGCTGACTTATGGTTTTAGCATCATGAAAGACATGGGCCTAAATCTGAACACTGTCAAAGCGGGAAGAGCAAATATGTTTTTGAGTCCATTGTTCAGAGAGGCTTTTGTCAATATGAACGATGTCACTCTAGAACTCTATGATACTGACGGTTCGCAAGGTGCAGCCCGAGGTGCCGGGATCGGGGCTGGAATTTATGCCTCTCCAAAAGAAGCATTTCAGGGTCTTGAAAAATTAGCATCAAAAGAACCTGACCCTTCTTTGGGCAGTGCCTATAAGGAAGTCTACGAAAGTTGGTTGGATGCATTAAAAAAAGTGCAGTGATCGGTTTTTGCAGTTTACAGTACATAGTTTACAGTGTGCAGTCTCAGAGTTTATTGAGTACATACCAGTTACTGAATACTGCTTACTGAACACTGCCAACTGACCACTGAATACCGTACACTGCTTACTCAAATCTCACGTCTCAAATCTCAAATCTAAAAATAACCTATAAATACCATGTCAAAAACCTATTTTCCAAACATCGACAAAATAAAATTTGAAGGAAAAGGATCAAAAAATCCATTTGCTTTCAAATATTATGATGAAAATAAAGTTGTTGGAGGAAAGACCCTCAAAGAACATTTTAAATTTTCGATTGCCTATTGGCATACGTTCTGTGCCACCGGTGCGGATCCTTTTGGTCCGGGAACAATGGTCCGCCCTTGGGATGCCAACGCAGATGCAGTCCAGAGGGCCAAAGACAAAATGGATGCTGCGTTTGAGTTCATCACCAAAATCGGCGCTCCTTACTATTGCTTCCATGATATTGATTTGATAGATGAAGGAAATTCCCTTTCGGAATATGAAAACAGGATGCAGATCATCACTGATTATGCCAAGCAAAAACAAGCTGAGACTGGAGTAAAGTTGCTTTGGGGAACTGCAAATGTATTTTCCAACCCAAGGTATATGAATGGTGCATCCACCAATCCTGATTTCAATGTGGTGACTTGGGCAGGAACACAGGTGAAGAACGCCATCGATGCGACTATCAAACTGAACGGTGAAAATTATGTTTTCTGGGGAGGACGTGAAGGATACATGTCATTGCTAAACACTGACATGAAGCGGGAAACTGAACACCTTGGAAGATTTTTGACCATGGCAAGGGATTATGCAAGAAAGAACGGTTTCAAAGGAACATTCTTCATTGAGCCAAAACCGATGGAACCTACCAAACACCAATACGACTATGACTCCGCGACAGTGATCGGTTTCTTGAGACATTTTGGATTGGATAAAGATTTCAAATTGAACATCGAAGTCAACCATGCTACTTTGGCTGGACATACTTTCCAACATGAATTGCAGGTAGCAGCTGATGCAGGGATGTTGGGGTCCATCGATGCCAACAGAGGAGATGCGCAAAACGGATGGGATACCGACCAATTTGCCATCAACCTTCAGGAATTGACTGAAGCGATGTTGGTGATCCTTCAAGGCGGAGGCTTACAAGGTGGAGGAGTAAACTTTGATGCGAAAGTAAGAAGGAATTCCACAGACCTTGAAGATCTTTTCTTGGCACATATTGGCTCCATGGATGCTTTCGCAAGAGGCATGTTGATCGCCAATGATATTTTGGAAAACTCAGCTTACCTAGATCTGAGAAAGCAGCGTTATGCTTCTTTTGATGCTGGAAAAGGAAAAGAATTCGAAGAAGGAAAGCTGACTTTGGAGGATTTGAGAAGCTTGGCAGTTGCCAACGGCGAACCAAAACAAACAAGCGGCAAGCAGGAATTGTACGAAAATATCCTGAATGAATTCATTTAGGATTTAACCCATCATACATGAAAAAACCGTCTAGTGTCAACTAGACGGTTTTTTTATTTGGTGCTAGGCGTAACCGATAGGCGGATCCGCGAAAATTGTCGGGATGCAATTAAGCCCCGAGAATAGAAGTTTCAATGGTTTACTAATAAAGAATCTTATACTTCAGGGAAATCTTTTATTGGAACAACTGTGGGGAGGAGGTCGGCGGACCGGGCCGGCGGTGGCTCTGCGCGCGGATAGGATTCCGCCGACTTGCCTTTTTTGGTTACTTTTTGTGGTAAGACAAAAAGTGACACGAGAAAAGATCGTCGAGATTTAGTAAAATAATTGAAAAAGAAAAAGGCGACCTTCCAAATTAATTGAACCTTCCCTGTTTTTGGTGCGAAGCCAATTCCTGACTTTCCCTTTTTGCTCCCAAAAACTAACGACATCCATTTTCTATAACCCCGAGCTGCGGTGCAAGGAAATTGGTTTGAGTATAAAAATCAGAGAAGCACCTTGCACGGGGCTATTATTATTCAGCCCGCTTCGGGGCTATTGTTGGTAAAAGGAGAACCGAGAATAGGAATTTCATTGGTTATACAATTCATGAACCTTATACTTCAGGGAAATCTTTTATTGGAACACCTGTGGGGAGGAGGTCGGCGGACCGGGCCGGCAGTGGGACTGAGCGTGGATAGGATTCTGCCGACTTGCCTTTTTTGGTTACTTTTTGTGGTAAGACAAAAAGTGACACGAGAAAAGATCGTCGAGATTTAGTCAAATAATTAAAAAAGAGAAAGGCGACCTTCCAAATTAATTGGAATCTTGACCTTCCCTGTTTTTGGTGGGAAACCAATTCCAATATTTTCTTTTTTGCTTCCAAAAGCCAAAGGCAACTCATTTTCTGAAACCCCGAGCTGCGGTGCATGGAAATTTGTTTGAGTATAAAAATCAGAGAAGCACCTTGCACGGGGCTACTGATATTCCGCCCGCTTCGGGGCTGTTTGTCGAAGGAGCTAAAATCAGAATATTTCCCTCCCATTTGATTGTTGAAAAGTGCAATCATAAATAAAAAAACACCGTCAAGAATCACTTGACGGTGTTTTTTTCTCAAATCTCACGTCTCACATCTCAAATCTCCATTACTTCCTCATCGGCTCAATGGTCTGGATCGTGCCATCTTCATTGTGTACCAATTCGGTCATTTTGATATTGCGGAGGTGAGTTTTGTTTGCGAGTTCGGTGTCATGGTAGAAGAGATACCATTTGCCTTCGAACTCTACTATCGAATGGTGGTTGGTCCATCCCTGAACAGGATTAAGCACCACTCCTTGGTAGGTGAAGGGTCCATAAGGATTGTCACCTGTTGCATAGGCAATGAAATGGGTATCCCCTGTTGAGTAGGAGAGATAATATTTTCCATTATACTTGTGCATCCACGCTGCCTCAAAAAACCTTCTGTTGTTATCTCCTGCCAAAATTGGATTTCCCAAGGAATCCAAAATCTGAACAGGTTTTGCTGCCTCTGCTAGTTCCATCA
Source organism: Aquiflexum gelatinilyticum (assembly GCF_024813435.1). Taxonomy (NCBI): domain Bacteria; kingdom Pseudomonadati; phylum Bacteroidota; class Cytophagia; order Cytophagales; family Cyclobacteriaceae; genus Aquiflexum; species Aquiflexum gelatinilyticum. Next base: position 552,808 of record NZ_JANAEZ010000001.1, on the reverse strand, counting down.
TGTCATCAGCCAACTTTGCCATTTGGGGCATGAGCGAAGGTTGGTCAGGAGCAGGAATTCCATCTGTAGGTCCTGCCCCGACAGGTTGGTGCTTACCGTCCCGATATTGCTGCAATTGTCCACCCCAGATTCCTCCCCAATACATAAAATAGCTGCCATCGTCATCTTTGAAAACTGCAGGGTCTATACTGAAGGTACCTTTCATCGGTTCGGGATTGGCAACAAAAGGACCATAAGGTTCATCAGAAACTGCGACTCCGATTTTGAATATGTCATTGGCATCTTTTGCAGGAAAATAGAGAAAATACTTTCCGTCTTTTTCCGCTGCATCAGGGGCCCACATTTGTCTTTTTGCCCAAGCCACGTCTGCCACATCCAATACTTTGCCATGATCTGTGATCACCCCACCGGGCTTTTCCATAGAATATACATGGTAATCCACCATGTTAAAGTGAGCACCCATATCATCCTCTTTTACATCAGATTCTACATCATGGGAAGGATAAATGTAGATTTTTCCCTCAAATACATGGGCAGACGGGTCAGCGGTAAACAAATCACTAATTAATGGTGGATTTAAAAATTTGGAGGTTTCTGTTGATTCTACTGCCTTTTCCTCTGTTTTTGGTCCACAAGAAAAAATCACAAAAGGAAGTAAAGCGGTAAGTAGAAGGGTTTTTTCTAATCTTGTTTTCATAGGTTATAGGTTTTTTGTCCTCTAAAAATAGGGATAAGCATTGATATTCTTTGATGTTTTTCAATAATTTCAGGTATCTTGATTGTAAGATCCAAAACCTGAATGACCATGAAATTCACGCCCTCATTATGTTTTTTACTTTTGTTTGCTTGGTTATTCTTCAGTTCATGTCAGGTAAAACCCACCCCTCCAAAACCTAATGTTTTACTCATCATCACGGATGACCAAGGTTGGGGAGATTTATCATTCCATGGCAATAAGCTGATCGAAACCCCCAATATTGATTCTTTGGCTTCCCAATCCATAGTTTTTGACAGGTTTTATGTTTCTCCAGTCTGTGCACCTACAAGGGCAAGTCTTCTTACAGGAACATATCATCCTGCAACCGGTACCACTTGGGTGACACACAGGATGGAAGTGATGAGGGAGGAAGAGGTGACGATTGCTGAGATCCTTCAGTCCAACGGGTATAGGACAGGCTTATTCGGTAAATGGCATCAGGGGAAACAATTCCCGCATGACCCAATCGGTCAGGGTTTTGAGGAGTTTTTGGGATTTACAGAAGGTCACCTTAACAATTACTTTGACAGCAAACTCACTCATAATTTTGAGGAAATTTCTTTCGAAGGTTATTTACCTGATTTCTTGACTGACAAAACGGTGGATTTTATGCAAGGAGAAGCTCCTTTTTTTGCGATGCTTGCCTTCAATACTCCCCACAGTCCTTTTCAGGTTCCTGACATTTATTTTGACAAATACAAAGTCAAAGGCCTCAGTGACAAGGACGCTGCGGTTTACGGAATGGTTGAGAATATTGATGACAACATCGGTAAGCTGATGTCTTTTCTCAAACAAAGCGGGAAACTTGACAATACCATAGTCATCTTTATGACAGACAATGGACCCAATGGCGTGAGATTCAACGGCGGCATGAAAGGTACCAAAGCCCATTTGGATGAAGGAGGGGTGAGGGTGCCGTTTTTTATGCGGATTCCGGGTCGAGATACCTTATTGATCAAACCTTGGGCAGCACACATTGATGTGCTTCCGACTTTGATGGATATTTTGGAAATAGAGATCGCTAAAGAAATTGAAGTTCACGGCAAAAGTCTATTGCCGTTGATCAAGGGTAATCCGCTATGGGAAGACAGGTACTTTTTTACACATCATGTCAATCAGGAATTTGATACGATTCCTGGAGCGATCCGAAATCAAAAGTATCTTTTGACCCTGCAAAAAAACAAAAAAGAGCTCTATGACCTGGAAAACGATTATTCCCAAACCCAAAATATTATCGCTGAAAATCCCCAATTGGTGGAAATGATGGAGCGGGAATATTTGGCTTGGTTTCAAAATATAACAAAAAAAGGCATAACTCCGCCTTTGATCCAAGTTGGACATCCCCAAGTTCCGAATATCGAACTCCCTGCACCGGATGGAAAAATGGAGGGAGGAGTCATGTTCAAAGGAAAAATGGGCTGGGCCAATGATTGGTTTGTGGGATTTTCCTCTGAAGAGGATCGGGTATCTTGGAACATTGAGACAGTGGTGGAAACTGACTATGAGATTTATCTCCAACTTTCAAATACTTCTCCTTTCGAATTATTCCTTGAAATGAATGAAAAAAAATGGGTTATAGAGGTCCCTGAAGTTCATATTGCTCAGGAGATTTCAAGTCCGGATCGGGTGCTGAGGGGAGAAGTGTATGAAAATACATGGCCGTTGGTCCCTTTAGGTAAAAAGAGGTTTGAAAAAGGACCGCTGAAACTTACCTTAGGGACAAAAGGCGGAGCGGATGCCAGCCTTGAGATAAAGTCAGTTATTTTGAAAAGAGTAGATTGAAAAAAAACAAAAGATGCTATGAATAAAATATTTGCCTTGTTGATTGTAGTCTTGATGGTAACGGAAACAACCGCAAAGATGGACAGCCTTGGGTCCAATCAGGAAAAAGGAAGACCAAATATCATCTTTATCATGTCGGATGACCATGCCTATCAGGCCATCAGTGCCTACGATGACAGGCTGATCCAGACCCCAAATATTGACAGGATTGCCAATAATGGAATGCTTTTTTCCAATGCCTGCGTGACCAATTCCATTTGTGCACCTTCTCGTGCGACGATTTTGACAGGGAAGCATTCCCATCTCAACGGCAAAACTGACAACCATTTCCCCTTTGATACGACCATGGTCACTTTTCCCCAACTGCTAAAAGCCAATGGTTATCAGACTGCCATGTTTGGGAAACTACATTTTGGTAACAATCCAAAGGGCTTTGATCAATTCAAGATTTTGCCGGGACAGGGGGCTTATTACAATCCGACTTTTATCACCAAAAACGAAGGTACCATCGAGGTAGAGGGCTATGTCACTGACTTGATTACAGACTTTACTTTGGATTGGTTGGAGAATGAAAGGAAGGAGGAAGAGCCGTTTTTTTTGATGTATCTCCACAAGGCCCCTCATCGGGAGTGGCTACCTGCTGAGCGCCATCTAGAGGAATTCTCCAAAAAAACATTTCCTGAGCCGGCCACCCTTTTTGATGATTATTCTGGAAGAGGTTCTGCTGCAAAAGAGGCTGAAATGAATCTTTTGACCCATATGAATTGGTCAGGGGATTCCAAATTGTATCCGGAAGTGATGGATCAGTTGGGAATTCCGGATGCATCGGGTTGGGACAAAGGAGCTTTTCAAAGAGAGGTTGGGAGGATGAGTCCTGCTCAAAGAGCCAATTGGGACAAAGTTTATGGCCCAATGAATGATTCATTTGTCAAATCATATCACTCTATGAATGAGGTAGATAAAATGAAATGGCGGTATCAAAGGTACATGCAGGATTACCTTGGAACCATTGCCGCTGTCGACGAAAATGTCGGAAGGGTTTTGGACTACCTTGAGGAAAATGGTTTGATGGAAAACACCATCATCGTCTATACTTCGGATCAAGGATTTTATCTAGGAGAACATGGTTGGTTTGATAAGAGGTTTGTCTATGATGAGTCTTTCAAAACCCCATTGATGATCTCATGGCAAGGAAAAATCAAGCCTGCGAGCAAGTCAGATGAAATGGTTCAGAACCTTGATTTTGCGCAGACTTTTCTCGAAGCAGCCAATATCGAAGCACCATCAGACATGCAAGGAGAAAGTCTGATGCCTTTGCTAACAGGGCAGTCGGATAAGTGGGACAGGGATGCCGTGTACTATCATTATTACGAGTACCCCTCTATCCACATGGTCAAAAGGCATTACGCCATTGTGACCAAGGAGTATAAGTTGATCCATTTTTATTATGATGTGGATGAATGGGAATTATATGACAGGAAAAATGATCCAAAGGAAATGAAAAACGTCTATGAAGATCCTGCCTATGCTTCTATAAAAAAGACGCTTCATGGACAATTGAAAGCCCTTAGAATTAAATATGGCGACTCTTCCCAAATCAGTCAAGAACTGCTAGAAAGGTATCTCAAAGAAGTAGGCAATACACAAGGTTCTTTTGTACGGTCCTTTAAGAAAGTAGGGAATGAATGAGGTTAATTTCTTTGCTTTAGTGCTAATTTTATAACAATCATGAAATGATCCTTTCCATCAATTTGATAGATGTTATATCAGTGTTTATGAATTGATTTTAAATGATTTATCAAAGGATTTTGAATTATACCTGCTCATTTATTTTTAAGCCTCAGCAAAATGGATTGACCTTTATTCCAAAAAATATCATTTTTTTGCCGGAGACTAGGGTTGATTATCCTGAATAATTTGCTTCTTTTTCATGGAACCCGCATTGTGTTACTCCTGAACCAAAACGATCCTGACTAAATTGAACCATCAATGGAAACCCAAAAGTAAAGACATATTTGCCAAGAACAAGTCTTGCATATATAATGGTAAGATTCTTTGAAATATTGTTGCAATATGGATTAAAAGAAAAACCAGTGTTTCATTTGAACAGTGGTTTTTTAGTTGATTTTATGGCCAACTTTATCCAAAAGTCTTTATATTTATTTAAACTAAACCAAAAATAGCTTATGGAACAGGTAGGAGAATTTATTTCTAAACTATTTTCCGCTGAGGATTGGCCTGCGAGGTGGGTTTGTGGAAAGTGGTCATCTTTTCATGGTTGGATTTATATTACAAGTGATATAGCAATCTGGTTGGCATATTTTGTAATTCCGGCTATCATTATTTTTTTCGTCCAAAAAAGACACAACCTTCCATTTTTACCTGTTTTTTGGTTATTCGGGGCTTTTATCATCCTCTGTGGAAGTACACATTTGATGGATGCCGTGATGTTTTGGTGGCCTGGATATAGACTAAGTGCACTCTTGAGGGTAATGACTGCCCTGGTAAGCATGGCAACGGCGCTTATGCTCATTAGAGAATTACCAAAATTAATAGAAGAAAGACCGGAGGATGAGTTGAAAACTTATCAACTGGAAAAACAATTGAAGCAGTATGAAGCGGAGATTTCTGAGTTAAAAGAACTGCTGAAAAATAGGCCAAAATAATGCTTTCCAACCGCCAATCAATGTTGTATTTACAAAACGCTGCTTTGATTTTCATTGCTGGAGTGATTGCAGGTATAGTGTTCATTGTGGATTTCAACACAGACCTAACAATAGCGGTAGCGAGTATGTATTGTATGGTGATTTTATACAGCTGGTTATTGCCTGGAAAATACTCGACGATTTTTGCTGCATTGATATGTACTTTGCTCACTATAATCTCTGCAATTCATACAGATGGGATAGGTAGGAGCGATAATGAACTATCAAAATTGAATGTTATTATTTCTTTGGTTGTAATTTGGGTATGTGTAATCCTTGTTTTTATTGCCAAGAGCAGTTTTTCAAGTATTGAAAAAATCAACAAACAGTTGTCAGAAAATGCCTATAAGCTTTTTGAAACTGTGAAAGAATTAGATGTCCAAAAAAAAGAGCTGTCAGAGCATAAAATCCAACTTGAAAAACTAAACACCCATCTTGAAGTTAAAAACAGAGAATTGGAGCGGTTTACCAGTATTGCAAGCCATGACCTTCAAGAGCCACTTAGAACTATTGGAAATATGAACCAGCTGATCAAGAAAAAGTACTATTCAACTTTTGATGATCAAGGAAAAAAAATTTTAGAATATGTATCAACGGCTACCGTAAGAATGATCAACCTTATTAAAGGGCTTTTGGAATTTAGCAGAATAGGAAATAAAAGGGAATTAACAGATGTAGATATTCACGAACTTGTACATATGATTACTTTGGATTTTGGAATGGCGTTGAAAACAGTCAATGGAAGTATTGAAGTTGGTGAATTACCGGTGGTTCAAGGAAATCAAGTGGAGCTCAGGATGCTTTTCCAAAATTTAATAGGAAATGGTTTGAAATTCAATAAACCGGATGTTCCGCCAATAGTTCAGGTTTCTTTTACAGAATCAGGTTCTCATTATCAGTTTTGCATAAAAGACAATGGCATCGGAATAGATAAAGATGATTATGAAAAAATATTTCTGATCTTCCAAAGGTTACATTCTGTGGAAGAATATGAAGGTACCGGACTGGGTCTTGCCTACTGCCGAAAAATAGTTGAATTGCACGGTGGAAGAATTTGGGTTAACTCAAAAAAAGATGTTGGGAGTTCTTTTAATTTCACAATTGAGAAAAGAAAATGAGTAAAAAAATCAAAAATTTGGATTGCGTATTGTTAATTGATGACGATCATGCCACAAACTTTTACCATACGCTTATAGTAGAGGAAGAATGGGCTGGGTTGCCTGTACAATCAGTGTCCTCTGCCAAAGAAGGACTTGACTTTCTGCTTTGCAAAGGTCGATATTCAAATTGTCCAAGACCGGGCATTATATTTTTGGACATCAACATGCCAGGCATGTCAGGCTGGGATTTTATGGAAAAGTATAATGAACTATCCAAAGATATTCATGACAGGGCTGTTGTAGCCATGCTTACGACAAGTATTAATCCAGATGATCTCAATAGGGCTGCAAAAGTCCCTAGAGTTAAGGAATTTATTTCTAAACCTTTGACTCCTGAAATTTTTTGGAAGGTGGTCAACGAAAATTTCATTTGAAAAGAAGATTAGATATTTGGAAGATTTTTCTGGGTTGTAAAATTGATTGATTTATGGTTTTGATTTTTTCTGTAACAGCAATAGCTATGTGGTTTTTTATTTAACCCCAATAATTATTTGGTAATGCAGTTCCTTTCATTTACCAGAAATTTGATGTTTTGAAATTTTTTCAACTATGGACAGCGGTTATTTGACGATACAGATTCAGTTCTCATTCTGGTTCTGTGTTTTTTCTGAATCCTTAATACTCGGTGCTTTAGTGACTTTATTTTTGGATCAAAAGATTTAGCGGTCTGCCTGCTTATCTTATTCCGAAACCAACATTGATCAGAGAAATCGTTGGACTATTTATTTCGCCTTCGGTCAAAAACAATAAACCAATCGAAAAATATTGTTTTCCGAGCCGGTTAATTTGGAATAATTTGAACCATATATTCCCTTTATGAGCATTTTCAATTTTAAGGTGTTGAGGGACAAAATTCGTGGTTATCGATTCTTTCCATATGGCGCTTCTGATTCCTTATTTAAGTAAGACCGCAAACCATGATGTTGAAGTTCAGAAACAGGATTTGCTATCAATAATGCCTCTGAAATAAATTTTGTATCTTCTCCCCAAAACCCCAACAAATGAACAGGTCAATAAATCTTACTTTATCTTCAATAATAATTATGACCGTGTTGTCATGTGGAGAAAGCAAAACCAATGAAAGTGAATCAGAATCATGGCAATCCCTCTTTGATGGAGAAAGTCTAAACGGATGGATTCCTAAATTCCACAAACATGAGGTAGGCGACAATTTCGGTGAAACCTTTAGGGTCGTTGATGGATCGATTCAGGTTAACTATGACCAATATGAAGTTTTTGAGGAAAAATATGGACATCTATTCTACAAAGAGCCCTTTTCATCCTTTCATCTCAAATGGGAATATCGGTTTACCGACCAATGGATGGCTGATGCTCCGGATTTTACTTTTCGAAACAGTGGTGTCATGTTTCATTCCCAAGATCCCAAAACCATACTCAAAGATCAAGATTGGCCTGTTTCGGTAGAGTATCAGATGTTGGCCGATGCCGAAGATGGCAAACCTCGACCAACTGGAAATATGTGTTCTCCCGGCACCCAAGTTTATTTTGAAGGAGAGTCCGATCCGCGACATTGCATCAATTCCAATTCTGCCACTTTTCCCTGGGACGAATGGGTCAAGGCAGAACTTATTGTTTATGGGGATTCTTTGGTTTTTCACCTGGTCAATGGCGATACTGTTCTTCAATATACAAAACCACATCAAAAGCTTTCCGGAGGTGTGGCCAATGGATATCAAAGTGATTTATTTGAAGAAGACAGGCCTTTGAAATCCGGATATATAGGATTGCAGGCTGAAGGCCAAGGAGTTGAATTCAAAGAAATCAAAATCAAAAAACTGTAATCCAATTAACCCCTAAACATTTAACCAATTACTTGTTCTGAGCGCAGTCGAAGTAACCATTAACCAATAACCTAATAACCAATGTCCAAAACCCTCAATCTCCTAATAGCAATTCTTCTGATAGTGTTTTCTGGCTGTAAATCAGAAAACGATTCTTCTTACGAAGCCGATCTTATCATTTACGGTGGTACTTCGGCAGGAATCACTGCGGCTGTTCAAGCAAAAAAGATGGGAAAAACAGTGATTGTAGTTTCACCTGATATTCACCTTGGAGGATTGTCAGCCGGCGGATTGGGCTTTACCGATACAGGGGACAAATCTGTGATCGGAGGTTTGTCAAGAGAGTTTTACCATCGGGTTTATATGCACTACCAAAATGATTCGGCTTGGAAATGGCAAAAAAGGGAAGATTATGGTAACAAAGGACAAGGAACTCCGGCCATCGATGGCAATGCCCGAACAATGTGGATTTTTGAACCGCATGTAGCGGAGATGGTTTTTGAAGATTTTGTCAGAGAACATGAAATCACTGTCCTAAGGGATGAATGGCTGGACAGGGAAACCGGTGTCGTAAAAGAAAAAGGAAAAATCATTTCCTTCAAAACGCTTTCAGAAAAAACCTTCAAAGGAAAAGTATTTATCGACGCGACTTATGAAGGAGATCTGATGGCTGCGGCAGGCGTCAGTTATCATGTAGGAAGGGAATCCAATGAAACCTATGGCGAAACATGGAATGGAGTTCAGGTCGGAGTATTCCAACACAGGCATTATTTCAAGGAACCTGTGAGTCCTTACGTCATCCCTGATGATCCCAATAGTGGACTTTTGCCTGAAATTTCTGATTTGCCACCTGGAAAAAACGGTGAGGGGGATCAGCGCCTACAGGCATATAATTTCCGCATGGCGCTGAGTCAGCATCCCGATAACCGGGTTCCTTTTCCAAAACCGGAGAATTATGATCCTAAACGATATGAGCTTTTAGCCCGGGTTTTTGAAAGTGGCTGGGATGAGACTTTTGACAAGTTTGATGACATTCCCAATCTAAAAACCGACACCAATAACCATGGTCCTTTCAGTACTGATTATATCGGGAAGAATTACAGCTATCCTGAAGCCAGTTATGAAGAAAGGAAAATGATGATCAAGGAGCATGAAGATTACCAAAAAGGATTGATGTATTTCTTGGCAAATGACCAAAAAGTACCTGCCAAGGTGAAGGAAGAAATATCAAAATGGGGATTGGCAAAAGATGAATTTATGGATAACGGAAATTGGCCACATCAGATTTATGTCCGTGAAGCAAGACGCATGATCGGAGATTATGTGATGACCGAACATGATGTGTTGGGAAGAAAAGAGGTGCCAAAATCTGTAGGCATGGGCTCTTACTCCCTGGATTCACACAATGTACAGCGTTTTGTGACCGAGGAGGGATTCGTTCAGAACGAGGGTGATATCGGCGTTCATCCCGAGAATCCTTACAGCATTTCTTATGGAACCATTGTTCCTAAAAAACAAGAATGCGAAAATCTTTTGGTTCCTGTCTGCGTCTCAAGTTCCCATACCGCATTCGGCTCCATTAGAATGGAACCTGTTTTTATGATTTTGGGACAATCAGCGGCTACAGCGGCAGCATTGGCGATTGACGGAAATATGGCGGTTCAGGATTTGACTTACGAAAAAATCCAAGCTAGACTGAAGGCAGATGGGCAGGTAATGGTCTTGGAAGAAAGATTAAAATAAGCCTAACTTTTTTAATCTATATGAATACCTTTAACTTTAAATATTATTCAGAGTAAACCCAAAATGCAAGACCTCCAAAATAGCAGAGAATTTGAAAACCCTTTCTCCTTTTCCAAGGACAATGGGCATTTAGCTGATGATGCTTCAATTTGGAACCTTTTTAAATCCGGAAATGAGTCTGCATTTATAAAAATATATGAAAGCAATTTTGATCGGCTTTATGCTTATGGGCTGAGGATTACCAAAGACAAAGACTTGGTCAAGGATTCTATTCAGGATCTTTTTATTGAATTGCGAAAAGGAAGAAATAACCTTGGAAACACCGATAATATCAAGTTTTACCTTTTCAAATGCCTCAAAAGAAAGATCATCAAGGAATCGGGTAAATGGTACTCCAACCTTGAAGACATCAATGACAATTATTTTTTTTCATTCAACTTTTCTCATGAACACCATCTGATCAACAGACAGATAGATGAGGAACAGGTTATGAAATTGGACCTTGCTGTCAAAAAACTCAGTCCAAGAAAGAAGGAAGTGATTTATTATTTTTTTTATGAAGGATTAAGCTACCAACAGATTCAGGAAATCATGGGTCTTGAAAATATCAAATCCGCAAGAAACCTGATCTATAAGGCATTGGATTTTTTGAGAGAGGTGTTAAAATAGGTTTTTTGAGGAATAACAGAATTTTTACCAAAGTAAATCAGTGATTTTAGTAAGAATAATCCCAAAGATTATAAGCACATACTTTTTGTATTTAAGTATTTTTAGTAATTGGTTGGTGGCATATGTTCCTAAAAAAGGTTAAACCTTCGTTCAAATTTTTTTAATTTTTTTAGGAAAGATAGGTGTCATTTGAGCTTTTTTTTTCTTTTGGTTTAAAGTAGGGATCATCAATATGAGCAAAATTGAATTTTTCTTGACCAACCCTGAATTCGTTCGATGGGTCAAGGAATCTGATAAAGATTTGGATGAATATTGGGAAATGTGGATGGAGGCCAATCCTGAAGCATTTCAGGATATTTTGGCAGCAAAGGAAATCATATCTTCAATAGATTTTGGGAAAATCAAACCTGAGGCCGGTGTCAAGGAAGATATTTTATCCAAAATTTTGAAAGACAACGAGATTGAAAGCAAAAAGCAAATGTCTGTTGGAAGCGTTCAGAATACACAGAAGAAGGGACTTTGGGACAAGTTTGGTCAGGTGCCGAGAATCGCGGCTATCTTGTTTATTTCCCTTTCGATTCCAATGTATTTTTTGAAATCAAACCTCGAAAAGTCAGAAGAAATAGTTGAGGAAGTCATTCCGACTTTGGTAAAAAACATAGCCAAAGGAGAAAAATTGAGTTTTACACTTCCTGACGGGACAAGGGTCTGGCTCAACTCAGGTTCGACCATAGCTTATCCCGAAAAATTTGGTGCAGATCAGAGGCTGGTAAAAATGGAAGGTGAGGCTTTTTTCGAAATCGAGAAAGACAGCTTAAGACCCTTTCGGATTGTGGCAAACGGTTTTGTAACCACCGCTTTGGGGACATCCTTTAACCTAAAGGCCAAAGAAACCTCAGGCTTACAAGTTTCTTTAATCACTGGAAAAGTGAAAGTAGAGGAGGAGATTTCTAGAGTGGAATTCTTTCTGGAACCCGGATTGGAGTTTCTCGATGACCGAAAATCGGGAAAAAGGACAGTCAGAAAATTCAAAGCTGAAAATGTTCTTGCCTGGAAGGAAGGGAAAATCATTTTTCAGAATGCGGGTCTTCCTGAGGTTGTTAGCGCATTGGAGGATTGGTATGGTGTAGAGATCAAGTTGGTCAATTCAGATAAAGTGACCTGGAAGTTTTCCGGCGAATACCAAAATCAAATATTAGAAAATGTACTCAACAGTATGGCATTTATTGAAAAATTCAAATACAAAATAAATGGTAAAAATGTAGAACTGATATTTTAACAAATTATGGTAAAAAAAGACAGCTCATAAAAAAAGCCGACAGATTGGGAAATCTATCGGCCCGATTTGGTTTTTTGATGTAAAACATTGGGGAATGAAACCATCAAATCACCATGCTTAGTGAATAGTTCAATTCAATAAACCTTTCAATAATATGAAAAATAATCTACAGAAGATAATATATATGTTATCCAAATTCTTCCTATACGGGTTTATTGTCCAGTTGCTTGTACTCAATTTTACATTTGCTACAAATGCCAACGGACAATACAAAAGCATAGATGAGGTAAGTATCAATTTCCAAAAGAAGTCTTACAGCCTCGGTCAGTTTTTTAAGCAAATAGAAGGTCAGACTTCTTTCAGGTTTTCTTTTGACAAAAGAGATGTTGATGCTTCGATTCCAATTGTCCTCACCCAAAAGGAAGGAACAGTTGAAGAGTTTTTAAAAGAAGCAGCAGTACAGACAACCCTTTCTTTTCGTCAAATCAATAACAACATAGACGTCAGAAAGGAGACCACGCCAAAGCCGATGGTGAGTTCCGAAAGAGTGGAAATTACTGTTTCAGGGATTGTATATGATGATTTAGGGTTGCCATTGCCCGGTGTGACCGTACTACTTGAAGGAAAAGGAACAGGGACGGTTACCGACATTGATGGCAAATATTCCCTCTTGGCAGAGCAGGGTGATGTTTTGGTTTTCTCATTTGTGGGATTTGTCAAGCAATCAGTTACCATCGGCACTTCCAATATTATCAATGTCAATCTTGTCCAAGACACTGATTCTTTGGAAGAATTTGTAGTCATAGGTTATGGTGCATTGAGGGAAAAGGACCTTACCTCTGCCATCACCACCATCAAATCAGATGTGATCGTAAAAACGCCTGCAGCCAATGCTATGCAATCTTTGCAGGGACGTGTGGCAGGTGTTCAGATTGTCAGCAATGGAGCACCGGGTGCAAGTCCGACAGTTAGGGTTAGAGGGGTAGGTTCCTTTGAAGGTAATGCAGCACCACTTTATGTGGTAGATGGAATGTTTTTCGAGAACATTGACTTTCTTAATCCAAATGACATCGAAACCATTTCTGTTTTGAAAGACGCTTCTGCTTCAGCAATCTATGGTGTCAGGGCTTCTAACGGGGTGGTTTTGATTGAGACCAAATCCGGCGGATATAACCAAAAAACCGAAATCGTCTACGATGGCTACTATGGGATGCAGGTTCCTCAGAATGTATTGAAAATGGCCAATACACAGCAGTTTGTCCAATATGTAAATGAAACAGGGGCACCTGCGGACATCGCTTTCGTCAACAATGCCATGCAACGATATGGCAGAAGCCGTATCGATCCCAACCTTCCTGACGTCAATACAGATTGGTATGCGGAAATCATGAGTCCGGCCGCCATCCAAAATCACAATCTTTCTTTCAATGGAGGTGGTGAAAAGACAAGGTACTCCATAGGAGCAAGTTATTTTGACCAAAAAGGCCTTCTTAACGATACAAGAAACGAATTCAAAAGGATCAATTTTAGAACAAAAATTGATTCAGATATAAATGACCGTTTAACTGTTGGGACTAATTTCAATTTCAGCGTCGCCCAACAATTCAATGGAGATGATGGAGCATGGTTTAGGTCTTATTTTGCTGTTCCGATCATTCCTGTTTTTGACCCCCTCAATGCGAATGCATCACCATTCCAACTGTCGAATGCGCAACAGATCGGATACAGGGGAAATCAAAACCCATTCTATAGCTTATTGTATTCGGACAATAGAAATCAAATCGGAAAGGTTTTGGGAAATATTTATGGAAACATAGAGATTATCCCAAGCAAGCTTTCTTTCAAAACTGCATACAATTACAGTTTGGAAGTAGTCAATACCAGGAATGTCGGATTTGATTATAATGATGGAGTGACAGCTTTTCAATCTTCCATCAGAAGACAGAATTTCTCAGGCTTTGATCAGATTTGGGATAACTTCTTCACTTACACCGATAACTTTGATAAGCACAATATCACCGCTGTGGTAGGTCAATCATTCCGGAGTGAATACAGCGAAATCCTCTTTGCCCGAGGTACAGGCATCACGCCAATTCCGGACAGAAGCCGGGAGCACTTTTGGTATATTGACAATGCCACAAATATCGACATCAACGATGTAGGTGATGGGGGTGGAAATACCATCAATTCCCGTTTATTCTTCATGTCTTATTTTGCTAGGTTAGCATACAATTTCGATGACAAGTACTTGGTCTATGGAACTTTCAGAAGAGATGGTAACAATAAATTTCAAAAGCAATGGGGTAATTTTGCCACTATAGGTGCCGGTTGGGTATTGTCCTCTGAGGATTTTTTCAATGTCAGTGGTATAGACTTTCTCAAGCTGAGAGCATCTTGGGGACAACTTGGAAATGATGGCATCCGACCTTCAGTAGGTGCACCGACATTGGGTGAAACCAACACAGCCATCAACGATGTATTGACTATCGGTAGAAATCTGAACCCAACTTTTGACTTGATCGATCAATGGGAAACTACTGTGGAGCAGAACTTTGGATTGACTTCAAGATTCTTTGAAAACAGACTTTCTCTTGAGATGGATTATTTTATCCGTGACACTAGAAACCTTGCTGTCAGTATCATTCCGCCTGTTTTCAGAGCTACCGAAAGAAGGTCAGTAGGTGAAATCAGGAACCAAGGAATAGAAGTAACCCTTAATTGGGAAACCAGAGTGAACGAAAATTTCTCTTATTTCATTGGTGGTAATTTCGCCACATTGAAGAATGAGGTCCGGGGACTTGGTGGAGCAGATGGCTTGGATGGCGGTTCTGCCGAATTCCGACAGAGATCGATCATCGGTCAGCCTTTTCAAGCCTTTTATGGTTATCAGGTCAATGGTGTTTTTCAAAATCAAGAGCAGATCAACAACAGTGGCTACACGCCTGAATTTATCGCTTCTACCAATTTGGTACCAGGAGATTTCAATTTCAAAGACCAAAACGGTGATGGAGTCATCAATGACCAGGATAGGGTGGTGTTAGGTTCCTTTTTACCAAAATTGACCTATGGCTTCAATATGGGTTTCACCTTCAAAAACTTTGATTTTGCAGCTTTGATCCAAGGACAGTCAGGTTATGATATCCTTAACAGGAAAAGAGGGGAAATCATATTTACAAACGATACCAACCTTGATGCCGAATTGATCGAAAACTTGTGGAGAGGCGAAGGTACTTCAAACAAATACCCTTCAGCAGCAGGTTTGAGAAAAGGTTGGAACCAGAATATGAGTGAGTATTTTGTTGAAGACGGTTCATACTTCAGAATCCAAAATGTCAGATTATCCTATTCTATTCTAGAAAAGCAGCTTTTTGGCCTGTTGATGCCAAATACAAGGGTGACCTTTACCGCAGAAAGACCGCTGACGATCTTCAATTACAACGGGTTTAATCCAGAGGTGGCAAATGGAATTGACCGTCAGGTGTATCCGATTCCTGCCATCTATACTTTGGGTCTGAATATCAAACTCTAAACCGAAAAAATCATGAGAACTTCAAAACATATAAAATATATACTGTCCATGGCAATGGTGATTTTCTTCACCACTTCCTGTTCAGATCTCTTGGACGAACCCCTAGAAAACCAGATTATAGCAGAGAACACTGACTATACTCAGTCTGAAAATATGGTCTTGATGCTATATGGTGCCTATGCTGAATTGAATTCACTTCAGTGGGAAACACTTCCTATCATAGCTGTAAGAGGAGATGATGTCAATGCAGCTGGAGATCAGTTTCCATTGCTAGAAACAGATGCATTCAGATACAATAGAAATTTTTGGATGTACAATTCGACTTGGCTAAACCTTTACACTGATCTGCTTTATTGGCATGGTGCCATGGAAGAAATTCAAAAATACCAAGACGCTGGTGCAAGTGCCACTACTGCGCAGCAGTACATTGCTGAAATCAAAGTAATGAGGTCATTTGAATTGCTTCAGCTGGCAAGACTTTGGGGCAATATCCTGATTACAAGATCTTCCCAGCCAAGTGATTTGTTCAACGTGGAGGTGTCTACATTCCAGGAAGTAATGCAGCATATTTCGGAGCAGATGGATGAAGCTATTCCACTGTTGCCTGCAGTCCATCCCAATCAGCGTTCTGATGTAAGAGGTGGTATCACCAGATTTACAGCTTTGGCGGTCAAGGCAATGGCCAATCTGGAATTGAAAGATTACCAAGCTGTGGCAGATGCCACCGGACAGGTCATCAGTAGTGGTTTGTTTGCACTGGAGCCTGATTACTACCAATTGTTCAAAATTCCGGGAAAATTAAATAATGAAAATGTTCTGGAACTTCAATACTCTGATTTTGGGACACCGACAGGTACTTCGACACGTTATCTATGGGATTTCTTTGGACCGGCAAGCTGGACTCCGGCAAGATCAGGTGCAGGTGGAGGATGGGGTTTCTGGGAGCCAAGCCAGAAATACATCAAGTTTATGCTTCAGAGAGGAGAACAGGAAAGAATTCAGACTTCAGTCTTATTTACTCCTGCCGGCATGGCCGCCATTCAGGCAGATCCAAACTTTGCCACTTTGCCAAGCTGGGTTTCCAATGTGACACCTGATGGTGATGTATTCAACAACCACCCAAGGTACCTTTTCTTAAGTGGAAAGTTTTATTTGCCTTCTACCCAACTGACCCAAGGAAGATTTACCTATGGTGAAAATAAAAATCTTCCTGTCATCAGGTATTCGGAAATCTTGCTGATGCATGCAGAAGCATTGGTCAGCGGAGCAAACAGTTCGGTGAGATCAGCTGATGCCGCCGTCAATGAGGTAAGGGCGAGAGTAGGGTTGAATCCCATTTCAGGAGCAAACCTTGACGTAGTTTTGGATGAAAAATATGCGGAGTTTGGTACAGAGTGGGGTATCAGATTCTATGATCTGGTAAGACATGGACGTACTACAGAGTTGAATTATGATGGCAGAAACTTCCAGTTGAATATCCATAGGTTCCTGCCTTATCCTCTTGAGCAGCAAGATATATTGCCGCAAATCAAAGGAGCTTCAAATCAGGGATAGAAATTTGTCAATCAAAAATCTAAAAAAATGAAAAATATAAAATTATCAATCATAGGATTGCTTTTGGTCAGCTTTGGCTGTACCGATAGTTACATAGATGAAATAGTAAGGGTTGATCCGGGACCGGATGTAACTGCTCCGGAGGTGAATATCAGTTTTCCTCTTGAAGGTACTTTGATAAGGGTAGTGGAGGACGTCACTCCGATAAACATCAATTTTGAAATCTTGGATGACATCGAAATCGAATCTATCCAAGTAAGTTTGGATGGGACGCAAATTGCTTCATTTGAGGAATTCTTGGATTTCAGAAGATTTGTCAAAACCTACACTTATCCAAATCTTTCCAATGGCAACCATGTCCTGACCATTACAGGAAAAGATACCTCCGGAAAAACGACCACCAAAACGGTCAATTTTGAAAAAGTGGAACCTTATACTCCTGTATATGATGGGGAAATCTTCTACCTTCCATTTGATGGAGATTACACGGAATTGGTCACTATCACCAATCCGACTGTAAACGGTAATCCGGGATTTGCCGGAGGGGTAATTGGAATGGCTTATTCAGGAGCTAACAATGCCAATATCGCATTCCCAACTACAAACTTGCAGAACCCTGAATTCAGTGCTGTATTTTGGTATAAAGTAAATGGATCACCTGACCGTGCAGGGATCATGGTGATGGGTCCACCGGACACTAATAATCCAAATAATATGAACAACAGAACAGGAGGTTTCAGATTATTTAGGGAAAATGCGGGTGGCAAACAAAGGGTAAAACTGAATGTAGGCAATGGTTCATCAGACAATTGGTTTGATGGAGGTCCTGCTGCAGATATCGATCCTGCAGCCGGAGAATGGGCGCACGTGGCATTCACCATCTCAGGAAGCAGTTGTGCTGTATACATCAATGGACAGGTGGCTAGCCAAGGTAATTTTTCAGGTGTGAGTTGGGCAGGATGTAATATCCTTTCTATAGCTTCCGGTTCACCCAGATTTACTGAATGGGGACACTTGTCAGATGGAAGTTTGTTTGATGAGCTCCGAATTTTCAATAAGGCGCTTACCCAAACAGAAATCCAAACCATCATCGCAGCCGAAAAACCATAATCTTAACACAAGTTTCTATTAATTGAATGAGGATTCCTAAAGTCAGGAATCCTCATTTTTCTGTCTTCGTTTATGAAAAAGCTCCTTTTTTTATTTTATGTCCTTTTGATTTTCAGTTGTGATGAAAAAGAAACGGATGCTACAGCATTAACACTTGATAAAGTAGAAATCGGAGACATACAGATTAATCTGACTGGGACAATCTCCGAGAATCTACCTTTTGACCGTCCCATTACTTTGGGTTTTTCTTTACCCATAGATCCATCTACGACTGCAAATTCTATTTTTCTTCTTGAAAATAACCAAGCAGTAGACATTAGCATTAGCTTTAATTCCGGGAATAAAAACGTTGTGATTTTCCCTGTAGGTATCCTGAAAACAAACACAGAATATACCATTTCTATATCAGGAGGTATTAAAGGAACTAACAATAGTACATTTGCTGGTAAAGAAATCAAATTCAAAACCAATGCAGGAGACCTTCAGATTCTTTCTTTGGTTTTTGAAAATTCCGAACAAACCAAAACAGGCAAGACAGTCAATGTTCCCCTGGATTTTTCTTTGACCATAGATTTTTCCGGCCCGGTCAGCCGACAATCTCTAATTTCAGCCACCAAAATTACAGGGGTATCATTACCCACTCTCCAATTTACATTTACGGAAAATGACCAAAAAGTCAAAGTTGTAGCATCATCACCATTAACAGATCTTACGAAATATTCGATTGAGATTTCCAATGCCTTGAAAGGCGTGGAAGGTCAAAGTTTTGCGGGAATAAAAAAAGAATTCTTCACCACCTTTCGCTCAGACAATGCTTTTCCTGTCCTTTCTGAGGAGGAACTGCTAACCAAAGTTCAGGAGCAAACCTTCCGGTATTTTTGGGATTTTGCCCATCCCAACAGCGGTATGGCAAGGGAAAGGAACACCTCAGGAAATCTTGTGACTTCTGGAGGAACAGGATTTGGCTTGATGGCTATTTTGGTAGGGATAGAAAGAGGATTCATCACCCGCCAACAGGGCATTGAAAGGATTGTCAAAATCATAGATTTTCTTGGGCAGGCAGACCGCTTCCATGGCGCTTGGGCCCATTGGATGGATGGGAATACCGGAAAAGTAATCCCTTTCAGTGCCAAAGACAACGGAGGGGATTTGGTAGAAACAGGATTGTTGGTACAGGGATTATTGACTGTCAAGGCCTATTTGAATCCAGGTATTCATTCGGAAAATTCTTTGACCGAGAAAATAGATGTGCTATGGCGGGGTGTGGAGTGGGATTGGTACACCCGCGGAGGTCAGGATATTTTGTATTGGCATTGGTCACCGGAATTTGGTTGGGACATGAACCTACCCATCCGTGGATACAACGAATCACTCATTGTCTATGTTTTGGGAGCAGCTTCACCGACGCATCCCATTGATTTGTCAGTGTATGAAAAAGGCTGGGCAAACAACGGGGCCATGAGAAATGGAAAAATGTTTTATCAGATTCCTTTGCCATTGGGATATGATTTTGGCGGGCCACTTTTCTTTGCCCATTATTCGTTTCTCGGATTGGATCCCAGAAACCTTTCTGACCAATATGCCAATTATTGGACCCAGAATGTAAACCATTCCCGGATCAACCAAGCCCATGCCATCAGCAATCCACTTGGTTTTGCAGGATACTCGGAGTCAAGTTGGGGATTGACAGCAAGTGATAACCATCTCGGGTATAACGCCCATTCTCCGACAAATGACCTTGGGGTGATTTCGCCCACCGCGGCTTTGTCCTCTTTTCCTTACACGCCGACCGAGTCCATGAAGGCGCTCCAATTTTTCTATTACAAAATGGGAGAAAAGCTTTGGGGACAATACGGATTTTATGATGCATTCAACATCACCGAACAGTGGTACGCCGATTCGTATTTGGCCATAGACCAAGGTCCGATTATCATCATGATAGAAAATCACCGATCTGGTTTATTATGGGATTTGTTTATGAAGGATCAGGAAGTTCGTGCTGGATTGGATAAGTTAGGTTTTACATACTAATAATTTACCCTCATTTATTCCTTTATATCATCTTATTACTGTCTATAATTTCCGAAATTAGACCTTGATTCATAAACCGGGAATATTTTAAAGACCAACCCAAATAACTATCAACATGAAAAAATTACACCAATTTTTAGTTTACATGGTATTGCTTTCATTGGTTTTGGCTTGTAATCCATCCAAAGAAAATATGTCCTTGGAAGAATTGTATACTTACAAAGCAGATTCCATCATTTCCATCATGACTTTGGAGGAAAAAATCGGACAGCTGAATCTTCCCGCCTCAGGTGATTTTACCACAGGTTTGGCTTCAAGTTCCAACATCGCAGAAATGATCAAAGCAGGAAGTGTAGGTGGATTGTTCAATATCAAAACCGCTGAAAAAATAAGGGCTGTTCAGAAAATTGCGGTAGAAGAAAGCCGACTGAAAATCCCATTGATTTTTGGGATGGATGTCATCCACGGATACGAAACCCTTTTCCCGATTCCGATCGGAATGTCAAGTATTTGGGATATGGAATTGGTTGAAAAGTCCGCACGGATCGCTGCCATTGAAGCTAGTGCAGATGGGATCAACTGGACTTTTTCGCCGATGACGGATATTTCCCGTGACCCAAGATGGGGAAGGGTGTCTGAGGGTAGTGGTGAGGATCCATACCTTGGTGCACAGATAGCCAAAGCCATGGTCAAAGGCTATCAGGGAGATGACCTCAGCCTGAACAATACGATTATGGCCTGTGTCAAGCACTTTGCCTTGTACGGTGCACCGGAAGCTGGAAGGGATTACAACACAGTCGATATGAGCCGCATCAGGATGTATAATGAATACTTTTTACCCTACAAAGCTGCGGTGGATGCTGGCGTTGGGTCGGTGATGACATCATTTAATGAAATCGAAGGCGTCCCTGCCTCAGCCAATAAATGGCTGATGACGGATGTCTTGAGAGACCAATGGGGTTTCAATGGTTTTGTGGTGACTGACTACACTTCTATCAATGAAATGGTAGAACATGGAATTGGTGACCTGCAAAAAGTATCAGAACTTTCACTCAAGGCAGGTGTAGACATGGACATGGTGGGAGAAGGTTTTTTGACCACGCTAAAGAAGTCATTGGACGAAGGAAAAATAACAGAAAAACAGATAGAGAATGCTTGCCGGAGGATACTGATTGCCAAATACAAGCTTGGTTTGTTCGATGATCCATACAGGTATGCAGATCCTGAGCGTGCAAAGAAGGAAGTGTTTAATGCGGAACACCGTCAAGTTGCAAGAGAAATTGCTGCCCAATCTTTTGTTTTGCTCAAAAACAAAGACAAAATTTTACCTATCCAAAAGAAAGGAACCATCGCCCTCATCGGGCCGCTTGCCGACAACAAGGAGAATATGGCCGGAACCTGGAGTGTGGCAGGAAGATTTGACCAAGCTGTTTCTTTGTCTGAAGGATTGAGGAAAGCTGTCGGAGACAAAGCCAATGTCATTTATGCCAAAGGTGCCAATGTGGTGGTCGATTCTTTATTGGAATCCAGGGTCAGCATTTTTGGAAAACCAACTTACCGGGACAACCGCCCGGCAGAGATGCTCATTCAGGAAGCTTTGGCCGCTGCAAAAAATGCAGATGTCATCGTGGCAGCTTTGGGTGAATCAGCTGAGATGTCAGGCGAATCATCCAGCAGGACTGATATCGAACTTCCCGAAAATCAAAGGGATTTATTGAAGGCATTGCTCAAAACGGGCAAGCCGGTAGTGATGGTCTTGTTTACAGGAAGGCCTTTGGCTTTGACTTGGGAAGAAGAAAATGTGCCTGCGATCCTGAATGTATGGTTTGCAGGAAGTGAGGCGGGGGATGCCATCGCCGATGTGTTGTTTGGAGATGTCAATCCATCCGGTAAACTCTCCGCTACTTTCCCCCAAAATGTCGGTCAGATCCCAATTTATTACAACCACAAGAATACCGGACGTCCGCTTGCTGAAGGACAGTGGTTCTCAAAATTCCGGTCCAATTACCTTGATGTTTCCAATGAACCGTTATATCCTTTTGGATTTGGTCTTAGCTACACCGATTTCAATTATGGTGAAATCAAATTAAGCGGAACTGCCCTTCAAGGAGACCAAACATTGACTGTAAGTGTGGAACTCACAAATTCCGGTAAGTATGATGGTAAAGAAGTGGTCCAATTGTACATCAGGGATGTCGTGGGTTCAGTGACCAGACCTGTCAAGGAATTGAAAGGTTTTCAAAAAGTGCTGTTGAAATCCGGTGAAACCAAAACCATAACTTTTGAAATTACACCTGAAGACCTCAAATTCTATAATTCTGACCTGAATTTTGTCTGGGAACCGGGTGAATTTGAAATCATGGTGGGAGGAAATTCACGGGATGTGAAGAAGGCTAAGGTGGATTGGAAGGAGTAGGTGGAAGTATTCAGTGGTCAGTTTTCAGTGATCAGTCGCAGTTTGCAGAACAGTTACTTTTGAGGTTTTTTTTGAACCTCGTAGGAATTTAGGAAGAATGAAGTCACTCTCAATAAACAGTCTCAGCGGTGGCTTAGGAGTCTCTGCGAGAGGAACAAACTTATTTCCTGTTCTAAATAAAAATTGAATTAAAATCCTGCCCAATATCCGAATGGATAAAAAGGCAGGATTTTTTATTGTTTGTTTTGCACTTGTTTATTTTCAGTATTTGACGGATATTATTGCTTTACAAACCCAATAAACCATGAAAATCCGTCTTTTTTTATTAATCCTATTTTTTCACTTTTCTCAAATCTCATTTTCCCAATCTCCCGAAAAGCCCAATATACTTTGGATTTCGGTGGAGGATATCAGTCCTCTGTTGGATGTGTATGGTGACAACAGCATCAAAACACCCAATATCAGCCGATTAGCCAAGGAGGGGATTGTGTTTACCAATGCATTCGCTACAGCGGGGGTCTGTGCACCAAGTCGGAGCAGCATCATTACGGCGATGTACCCTGTGAGTATCGGAACTCATAATATGCGCACAGGCCCTCATTATGCTTACCGGGAACCTGAGGCTGAGGTATACCAGACCTACTACAAACAGAAAGACATCAATGGAAAAAATGTCCCTGAATATGCAGCTGTTCCCCCTCCATTTGTCAAAGTTTTTACAGAATACCTTCGTGCTGCAGGTTATTTCACCACCAATGCCGCCAAGACCGATTACCAATTCAACTCTCCAATGACCGCTTGGGATGAAATCGGAAGGGAGGCACATTACAAAAACCGCGCTCCCGGTCAGCCATTCTTCGCTGTTTTCAACCATGAAATAACCCATGAGTCGCGGGTTTTTGGAAAGAAAGCCGATCCAATGCTTTCAGATACTCAGAATATCAAAATACCCACCTATTTCCCGGATTTGCCTGTGGTGAGACAGGACGTCGGGCGTGTTTATTCCAATATCATGGAATTGGATCAGCAGGTCGGAACATTGCTGAAGGAACTCGAGGATGCAGGATTATTGGAAAAGACCATCATCTTTTTTTGGTCGGATCATGGCGGACCTTTGCTGAGGCAAAAGCGAGCCGTCGGGAATTCGGGACTGCGTGTCCCGTTGATCGTCCGCCTACCAAATGGGCAAATGGCCGGTACAAAAGTAGAAGACATCGTTTCACTGATGGACTTGGGACCCACGGTGATGTCATTGGCAGGAATTGAACCGCCGGATTACATGCATGGGAAGGCTTTTTTGGGAAAATACAAAAGCAAAAACCCACACCAATATGCCTTTGGTTCTGCTGACCGTTTTGATGAAGCAGTGGACATGAGCCGCTCCGTGATGGATGGGAGATTCGTTTATATAAGGAACTTCCGGCCGGAATTACCGCTGATTTACCGGAATGCTTACCGGGAGCAGATTGACATGACCAAGGCTCTGATTGAAATGGACCAGGAAGGGCAGCTGACAGGAGGAGCAGCTTATATCTTTATGAAAACCAAGCCGCAGGAAGAATTGTATGATTTGGCCAAAGATCCCTACGAAATTCACAACCTCGCCCAATTGCCTGAATACAGGGAAAAGTTGATGGAAATGCGTACTGCATTGAGCAAGTGGCAATTGGAGGTAAAGGATTTGGGATTTGTACCGGAATCTGATCTAGTCAATATGATGTGGCCGGGGATGGTGCAGCCTGAGACAGCAAAGGTTGAATTTGAAAAGTCAGGAGGAAAAATGACCTTGACTTCTGCCACTGAAGGAGCAAGTATCGCCTATCAGGTGGATGATGAAATTGGAGGGAAGCGGTGGAGGTTGTACCATGAGCCTATTCCTGAAGCCAAAAACATTGCCGCTAGGGCAGTTAGAATCGGATACAAAACCTCTGAAATCAGCCATTTTAAATAAGCCAACATGAAATCGAAAATCAGTTTTTTCCTTTTGCTTCTTTCTTTAACAATGAACCTTATGGCACAGATCCCCGCTAATTATGACGAAAGCAAAGTTCCTGACCTGATCTTGCCTGATCCATTTGTCAGCCTTAAGGGAAATCCGATACTGACTGTCAAGGATTGGGAAAATATCCGAAGACCTGAGATTTTGATGCTTTTTGAGCAAAATATTTATGGACAAGTTCCAAAGGATTTTGAAACGATTTCTTTTTCTGAAGTAAAGGAAAAGGATAATGCGTTTCCTGATATAGCAATTTTTAAAGAGATTGATATTCTGGTTATGCGTAATGGCAAAAGCCATAAGATGCGTTTGAATGTATATATCCCCAAAAAAGGAAAAGGACCTTATCCGGTTTTTATGCTGATCAACCACAGGTATCAAGAACCTTTGAGCGAACTGGTTGAAACAGGATTTTGGCCGATAAGGGATTTAATCGAAAAAGGATATGCTACTGCTTCATTTGATGTAGATACAGTTGCCCCAGATGATCCTGAAAAATTTACAGAGGGAATTCTTGAGACACTTTATCCTGAACAATTGAGTAAGAAAGACGGAATGCGAGCATTGGGAGCATGGGCTTGGGGAGCAATGCGGGCGATGGATTATTTTGAAAAAGAGGCAATGATTGATGCTGCCAAAGCCATTATAGTAGGACATTCCCGGGGAGGAAAAGCCGCACTTTGGGCAGGAGCAAATGATACCCGATGGGCAGTTACTGTCTCAAATGAATCTGGTTGTGGAGGAGCGACATTGTCCAGGAGAAAGTTTGGAGAGACTGTCCATTTGATCAATAACGGTTTCCCCTTTTGGTTCAGTGAAAATTTTAAAGCATTCAATGGCAAAGAAGAGATGTTGCCTGTCGATCAACACATGCTTGTTTCCCTGATTGCACCTCGGGCGGTTTATTTTTCCAGTGCAAGGGAAGACAGGTGGGCAGACCCCAAAGGTGAGTACCTTTCTATCAAATTGGGAAGTAGGATATATCCATTGATTTATGGCAAAGAAGTAAATTTCCCTTTAGATTTTAAGGAACAAAAAGAGCCAATAATTCAACCATATGCGGGCTACCATATCCGTGAAGGTAGGCACAACCTTACCTTGGAAGATTGGAGTAGTTTTATGGATTTTGTGGAAATGAATTTTGGGAAAAAGTGAGTTTTTAAAAACCATAGTAGGTAGTCCATAGTCCATAATTCGTCAGGGTCTTTGCACTTTAGCGTGAAACAAATCCAGCTTCTGGAGAAGCAGGATAGTAGAAAACCTTCCTTAGTGGCTCTGTGTCTTAATGAGCTTTTTATCGTTTTGCGTCTTTGAGTCTTTGCGAGAGACATTTATAATTTTCCTTTGTGCCTCCGTGTCTTTGTGGGCTGTATTTTCTTTCTTTGTGTCTACCTTATGAAAAACCAAAAACACCTTTTCCAGATCCCTGAGGACATCCATTACCTAAACGGCGCTTACATGTCGCCAATGCTCCGATCAGTGGAAGAAATCGGCATTGAGGCCTTGATCCGAAAAAGAAATCCCACTAATATCCAACCAAAGGACTTTTTTGAAAATGCCGAGATTCTTAAAAGCAATTTTGGGAAGTTGGTAAACTGTCCGGCAAAACAAGTCGCCATCATCCCCGCTGCTTCCTATGGATTGAGTACAGCGGTCAAAAACCTTCCAAAAGACAACGGAAACACAGCTTTGGTCGTCTCTGAGGAATTTCCGAGTGGCTATTATGCGATTGAGAAATGGTGCAGAGACAACCATAAATCCCTCCAAACCATCAAAGCACCGGAAACTTTGGAGAAAAGAGGTGAAAAATGGAATGAGGCAATCCTCGAAGCCATCAATGAAGACACGGCTGTCGTCCTTATGTCGACAATCCATTGGACAGATGGAACACTTTTTGACCTTGCCGAAATAGGCCGGAAATGCAAAGAAAACGACGCATTCTTCATCCTGGACGGAACACAGTCTGTTGGCGCTTTGCCGATCGATGTGGAAGCATGTCAGATTGATGCGCTGATTTGCGCCGGGTACAAATGGTTGATGGGACCATATTCGATCGGGTTGGCGTATTATTCGGAGTATTTTAATAATGGGATACCATTGGAGGAAACTTGGGTCACTAGAAGCAATGCACAAAATTTTTCCGGCTTGACCAATTATGTGGATGATTATGCACCCGGTGCAGGAAGGTACAATGTAGGGGAATACGGCAACTTTATCCTGCTGCCGATGATGAACGCGGCCATTGAGCAGATTTTGGAATGGAAAACAGAAAACATCCAATCTTACTGCCATGAACTTACCCAACCTTTGATAGCCTACCTGAGAGAAAATGGCTATTGGGTTGAAGAGGATGAATTCCGGGCAAAGCACCTGTTTGGGTTTTTGTTGCCTCAGTCAATTTCTCAAGAAACCTTGCTTCTTAAGCTGCAGGAAAACAAAATCTACGTCTCAGTCCGCGGCAAAGCCATCCGCGTTTCTACCCATTTGTACAATACAGAAGAGGATATTGCCATGCTGATCGAGACATTGAAAGGACTTTGATCAGCTAAAAATTATTTTGACTTTTATTTTAAAGGGAAAAATGACTTTGTGACTTTTGTCCGCAATTGTCAAATAGGTTTTCAAGTATCTTTGGTATCCAAAAATCTCAAACACTATGAAACAAATTTTCATTTTCCTTTTTTTAGCGGCCATTTTGGTAAGCTGCAATTCAAATACTTCGGATACTTCATCTGTTTCCGGTAAGATGGAAGAAGTCGACGCAGCCACCTTCAAAAATCTAATGGCTTCCGGAAATGGGATTGTTTTGGATGTGAGAACTCCTGAGGAAGTGGCACAGGGAATCATTCCTGATGCTTACGTGATCGATATTTACCAAAGTGGTTTTGAAGAAAAACTCCAAAGCCTTCCCAAAGACAAGGAAGTCTATGTCTATTGTGCAGTAGGGGGCAGAAGCAGACAAGCTGCCGAAATCCTTTTGAACAATGGATTTACTAAAGTCTATAACCTCAGTGGTGGAATTGTGGATTGGAGAAGAAATGGGTTTGAAGTGGTGAAACCGGATTAGAGAAACGAGAACCAAGGAGAGAAGCGAGATACGAGAAGCGAGAGACGAGTGGCAAGATCCTACAGTCGAGTGCCCTGGTCCCATTCAAAAACTCTAGAGTAATCCCCTTATTTTTTTCTAAACAAATATCCTCTAACCAATTAACCCAATAACCATTAACGCAATTACCCAATAGCCACCTTCCAAAATCGGCCTCCCAAATAAATTCCCCCTTTGGGTTCTATATATTTTTTGTAGCTTGATATTTCATTTAAATCCAACCACCATGAATAGATTTTATCGCCTTGGGGTATTGCTTTTTTTTATAGCAATACTTCCCCTGAAGGCACAAAAAATCGATGAAGTTTACAACCAAAAAATCAGGGAATTTACCACAGACAAGCGCTTTCTTCCCGAATTCCTTTTAGATGTAGTCGACCATCCCACGATTCCTTCCCCACTCAAGCATTTTGGACATATCATCGGTGCCGAAGGTCATGTTCACCGCTCGGACGAGATTTACGGTTATTACCAAAAACTCGCGGAAACTTCCCCTTTGGTACACATGCAGGAGATGGGAAAAACCGAGGAGGGTAGGCCTTTTTACCTGATTGTGATTGGAAATGAGGATGCCATTCAGCGGATCGATCATTACAAAAGCCAACTCGCAAAGTTAGCCGATGCAAGGAAAACCGATCCCAAGCAAGCTGAAGCCATTATTTTGGATAGCAAGCCGGTCTATTATGTCAGTGGAGGAATGCACGCTACCGAGATGGGTTCTCCGGAAATGTTAATGGAACTTGCGTACAGATTGGCAACATCCCAAGCTTCAGACATCCAAGATATCAGGAACAATGTGATCACCGTGATCAATCCAATTTCTGAACCGGATGGCTTGGACAAGCAGGTCGATTGGTATTACCGCTATTCCAAAGGAAGAAAAGAATTTGATGATGGGTTTCCAAGGTCTTCTCCTTATTGGGCCAAATATGTCTTCCATGACAATAACAGGGATGGTTTGCAGGTTTCACAGGAAATCACCAAATCCATCTTCAAGGGCTTCTTTGAGTTCCATCCAACGGTGATGCTCGACTTGCATGAGTCGGTTCCATTGCTTTACATTTCTACGGGGACAGGTCCTTACAATGATTTTGTAGACCCGATTACTGTCAGCGAATGGCAGATCATGGCCAACCATGATGTGGCCAAAGTAGCATCTGAAGGAATGCCGGGAGCTTTTACCTGGGCATTCTATGACGGTTGGTGGCCAGGTTATGGCATTTGGGTAGCGAACAACCACAATTCCAACGGCCGCTTTTATGAAACTTTTGGCAATGCCGGAGCAGATACTTACTTAAGAGATTTGAGCAATGCGAGATTTGCTGGAGATCTTGTCACTTCCAAAGAATGGTACCGTCCAGATCCTGCCACAGGAAAGGTCTATTGGTCATTCAGAAATAACATCAACTACACCATGACCGGTGTCATCGCTTCGCTGTCCTATGCCGCCAATAATGGTAAAATGCTGCTTCAGAATTTTTATAAAAAAGGATATAACAGTGTCGAAAAGGGGAAAACTGAAGGTGCAAAAGCTTTCACCATCGCCAAGGAACAACGTGATCCTGCCATGGTGGCTTACCTTGCGAAGCAGCTGATGCTTCAGGGTATCGAAGTCCATGAGTCAGACAGTAATTATGTAGTATTGTCAGAACAGCCCTATAGAAATCTTGCTGTGTCACTTTTGACGCCTCAAGCCTATCCGAAAGATGCCAAATATCCTCCTTACGATGCGATTGCATGGACATTGCCTTATCTCTACGGCGTAAAAGTAGAGAAAAAAGACAGCATCGATTTTGACGTTAATACGCTGAGATTACTGATCGAAAACCCAAAATATATGGGTAAGGTCAATGGACAGGGCAGTTCGTATATCTTGAAATACAAAGGTCAAAACACGGTTCTTCCTGCATTGTATGCCATCAAAGCGGCAAACAAAAATGCTGAAATAACCATTCTGCCCAAGCAGACTGTTGTCGATGGAGATACCGTTTCGGCAGGAGCCATTTTGATCAAAAAAATCAATGCAGACCTAGCCAAAAAGGTAGCTTTGAATTTTGGATTGGATCTGAAATCAGGAGGTGCCAATGTCTCTGCGGCGGATCAGCAGGCTGTTAAATTGCCTAAAGTAGCCATCTACCACACGTGGTACAATACCCAAGATGAAGGTTGGTCTAGATATACGTTCGAAGAAAGAGAAATACCTTATACTTCCATTGACAAGGATGATTTAAAAGCTGGCAATTTGAAAAGCCGTTTTGATGTCATTCTTTTGCCAAGGGTTCGAGGTAATGCCAAGAATTTTGTGCACGGTGTAGACAATAAATTTGGACCCATGCCTTTTACCAAAACTGCTGAATTTCCTTCCCACGGGTTTCCTGATTTTACTACTGACATGACCGGAGGGCCTGGCTTTTTGGGTGTTGACAATCTGAAAAAATTCGTAGAAGAAGGTGGTTTGTTGATCACTTTGGACAATACAAGTTCGATTATGGCTGAGCTTGGTATTGCTTCTGAACTCAGTCCTGCAGATCAGGGAGCCTTATTTCATCCCGGTTCTATTGTTCAGGCAAAGGCAAGAAATACAGGCCATCCGGTAATGTATGGGTATCCTGAAACCTTCTCCATTTTCCGTGGAAATGGGCCTTTGCTACAAACTGACAAGTATAACCGTAACCTGATGCTCGTGCAATACGGTAATAAACCATTGAAAGATGAACTGGAATTTGAAGGTCCGATAATGGGGATGCCTGATAAGCCCAAAGTGGAGAAACCTGCCAAATCCGAAGGAAAAGATGTCCCTTATGTGGTTGCCGGTATGGTGAGAAATGAAGATAAAATCATCGGTCATGGCGCTGTCTTTAATGTTCCTGTCGGAAAAGGAAACGTCCTTGCCTTTACTTTCGATCCTCTCCACCGGTACCTCAACCATGCCGATGCTCCCATGGTTTGGAATGCTATCATCAATTGGGATAGGTTAAGATAAAGGGGGTTTTTACATATTGATCCTGCAGTAGATTTTGATGATCCCGGTGTTATATATCATTGGATTTCAAGTATACTGCGGGATTTTTTTTTGAGATTCCAAGTTTGGTCTGGTATTTGGACTTAACGGTAAGTACTAGAGGGATAGCTTTATTTTAAAAATTAAAAATAAAGTCATTTTTCTAATGTATGATTATTGAAATCAATAAACTCTGAATAAAAAAATATGAAAGCAATAGGGATAATTTTGGTGATTTTAGGTGTAATTGGAACAGTGATTTTCGGATTTCAGGCGATGCAGGATTCGGAAAGTTTTAAATTATTTGGGATGGATATTGCTGTGAGTACTGCCAATTGGACACCTGTAATTATCAGCCTCGCAATGTTGGTAATTGGAGTAATCATGTCTAGAAAGAAATAATTCCTTTCTGCTAAGTCCTGCCCAAGACATAGGATTTGAAATAAACATTCATTTCTTGGGATTTGGGATTTGGCAATTTTTCAAGATGGATCAGTAAATCATTCACCTCTCCTTACTTTTTGGATAAATCTACTTATTTATCAATAAATTTAAATATCTATTAATTAGATGATATTTTGAAATATCGATTAAATAATAGCATATTTGGTTATGCTTGCCGTCATCACAGGAGATATCGTCGATTCAAGAAAGTTAGCCAATCAACAGGATTGGTACCTTCCTTTGGAATCATTGTTCAATTCATGGGGACCCAAAAATGAAACTTGGGAGATTTTCCGCGGGGACAGTTTCCAAGTCGAAGTAGCAGATTCTTTGGAGGCGCTTAAAAAAGCAATGTTTATAAAGGCCACGTTGAAATCCATCAAATCCCAAAGCCAACAGAAAAGAACTGCCCCCGTAGACGTAAGGATGGCTATTGGCATAGGGGAGAGGGAACAAAATGCCGAAAGCCTAGGCATGCGCACAGGATCTGCTTATATAAATTCGGGTGAGGCATTTGAGCAATTGAGAACAAAGGAACAGAACTTATTGGTCCAAACCCCATGGGAAGATTTTGACAAAGAAATGAACCTGATGCTCAAGCTTGCTTTGATTGTCATGGACAATTGGTCAAATAATTCGGCAGAAATAATGAAAATTATCTTGGAAAGACCTGGTTTAAAACAAGTAGAAATCGGGGAAATCCTTGGAATTGAACAGAACTCAGTAAGTGCAAGATTGAGAAGGGCATATCATTCCGAAATGCTGGAACTACACGATCTTTATAGAGAAAAACTAAAGAGACTGATGCCATGATCATTTTTATCAAAATCCTCTTAGCCCATATTCTGGGAGATTTTTTGCTCCAACCCAAGTCTTGGGTAATTGAAAAGGAAAAGAAAAAGGCAGCTTCTCCAAAATTATATTTTCATGTCCTGATTCATGGGATTTTGGTTATGGTTTTTTTATGGAACTTCCAATATTGGCTTTTGGCCTTATTGGTTTTGATTTCCCATTTTTTGATCGATTGGGCAAAACTGGAATTCCAGACTAAGAAAAGTAAGACAGCTTGGTTTATAGCTGACCAAATTCTGCATGTAGCTGTGCTTATAAGTCTTGCCCTTATCTGGGATTATCCTCAAACGGACCGGCTGTGGAAGATTGAAGAATTCCCTGTTTGGACAGTGGTCACAGCTGTGAGTTTTCTGAGCTTTGGAGTTCCTGTGATAATGAATGCCTTATTGGAACCTTGGTCTTCCAAAATCGCTGATGGCCCAAAAAATTCCCTTCCCAATGCAGGGAAATATATAGGGATATTGGAAAGACTTTTGGTGTTTGTTTTTATCCTCACTGACCATTGGGAGGGCGTAGGATTTTTGATCGCTGCCAAATCCGTTTTTAGGTTTGGTGACCTGAAAGAATCCAAAGACAGAAAGTTGACCGAATATATCCTGATCGGAACTTTGCTGAGTTTTGCCATGGCAATAACCACGGCTTTGGCTTGCATCTATCTGATAAAAACCTTCTCACCATGAACAGGCGTCCTTTCCTTAAAAAATTGACTTTAGCAACTTCTGCTGTTTCGGCGCTGCCTTTTTTTGCTTTTGGAAAAATGGATTTTCCTGAAAATAACAGCTTAAAGTTTATCATTGCCTCCGATGGACATTATGGACAGCCAAATACGGATTTTGAAGGAATTCATACAAGACTGATAGAGGCCGTTAATGGTGAAAAGGACGTGGATTTTGTCGTATTCAATGGAGATCTGATCCACGATGATCCGGCTTTGATGCCAAAAGTCAAAGCAGTTTACGACACATTGAAAGTGCCTTACTTTCCGGTCAAAGGAAATCATGACCGGGTTTCAGAGGCTGAATGGAACCGGATTTGGGGTATTCCTGCTGATTTTGCCTTTAAAGTAAAAGGAAATTATGGAATGATTTTGGCCAATAGTTCCAATGAGGAAGGAGATTACCTTTGTGCAAATACCGAGTTTCTTAAATTCAAATTGGAAGAGTTCAAAGATCTATCCCATGTATTTTTATTCATCCATATTTCCCAAAATGACTGGACAAAACATGGTGTTTCCTGCGGAGAGGTATTGGAACTGATAGCAGCTTACCCAAACGTCAAAGTCATATTTCATGGCCATGACCATGATGTGGACGGCATCATGTTCAACAGTAAAAAACCCTATTTATGGTCGGGACATTTTGGGGGAAGTTGGGGATCGCCTCATCCGGGATATCGGGTTTGCGAAGTAGGGGAAGATGGGAAAGTGGTCACTTATCTCAAAGCAATGAAAGATGGCTTGATATTAAGCCGACATACGCTTTGAATCCATACCGAAATAGTAAAATCAATTTAAGGGTGTAATGGTGTGATTTTGTCAAAAATTCACAAGGCTTGTTTCAAATATTACTGATTTTTAAGTCGACATTTCCATTTTTCTCAAACTGATAATTACCCATCCTTAACAATTACTCCAACCTTAGAAAAAGAATTGTTTAAATTCCTTGGGGCTTGGAATACTTTCGCATTGCTCGCCTATATTTCCCCAAAATCCATGAAAAAAGCCATTTTGATGGTCTTAATTTGCTTTGGTCTAATATCCATCTCTTTTTCCCAAAAAATCAATGATGCATATCGGCTGAATATCCGCAAGACCACCGATCCCATTGTGATCGATGGGGTATTGGATGAGGTATCATGGAAGGAGGCAGAAGTAGCGACTGATTTTTTTATGATTACTCCGATGGATACGAGCTACGCTGATGTCAGAACGGATGTCAGGATGGCTTATGATGACAAACATCTTTACTTGATTGTCGTCAATTACCACGCCATGGAAGGACCATATATGGTAGAGTCTCTCAGACGGGATTTTAGTTTTGGGAAAAACGACAACTTCCTGCTCTTTATGGATCCTTTTGATGATCAAATCAACGGATTTTCTTTTGGAGCCAATGCAGCAGGTGCACAATGGGACGGCATCATGTACGATGGCGGAAAGGTGGACTTGAGTTGGGACAATAAGTGGGAATCAAAAGTAAAAAATTATGAGGACAGGTGGGTTTTTGAAGCATCAATTCCTTTCAAATCTATCCGTTATAAATCAGGAATTAAGGAATGGGGGATCAATTTTAGCCGGCTTGATCTAAAGACAACAGAAAAATCAGGTTGGGCACCTGTACCCCGCCAATTCCCATCGGCTTCCCTTGCCTATACAGGTATTCTTGTATGGGACAATCCCCCTCCTGCAGCAGGTCCCAATATTTCTGTAATTCCTTATGGATTGGGTGGTCTTTCCCAAAACCGGAAAGAAGGGGAGGATCCAGTTTATAGAAACTCTTTTGGGATGGACGCCAAAATCGGTTTAGGGTCTGCCCTTAACCTTGATCTGACTGTCAATCCTGATTTTTCACAGGTAGAAGTAGACAAGCAGGTTACCAATCTTGACAGATTTGAGCTCTTTTTCCCTGAGAGGAGGCAGTTTTTTCTTGAAAATGGAGACCTCTTTGCCAACTTCGGATATGAAACCATTCGGCCTTTTTTCTCAAGGAGAATCGGTCTGAAAGCACCCATTCAGGCGGGTGCCCGGCTCAGTGGCAAATTGAACAAAGACTGGAGGATAGGCGCCATGACCATGCAAACAGGACAGGTGGAAGAGGAAAACCTCGATGCACAGAATTTTTCGGTTCTCACCTTACAGCGCAGGGTATTGGCAAGATCAAACTTGAGTGCGATCGTTGTCACGAGGCAGGCTGGTATGTTTACACCACCTTTACCGGAAGATTCCGTTTCCACTTCCGAATATGACCGAAATGTAGGACTTGAATTCAATTATGCATCCTCTAACAACCTTTGGACAGGAAAAGCCTTTGTATTGAAGTCGTTCAACCCCATGACCGGTGGTGACGGCCTTGTCTATGCTGCAAACCTGAGGTATACAAGCGGGAATCTTTATTGGAATCTCCAGCATGAATATGTCTCTGAAAATTATACTGCCGAAGTGGGTTATGTCCCAAGAACAGGTTTCTACAAGATTAATCCTCTTGTTGGGTACCTGTTTTTTCCGGAAAGCAAAAAAATTCTCAGTCATGGACCTGAATTCAGTACCAAATCATTTTTTGATACCAAAATGAATCAGACTGACAATGAGACCTATGTGTCATATAAGGTGAGGTTCAGGACCCAAAGTGTCTTTACCACTTGGTTTGCACATGATTATATCAAGCTACTTAAGCCATTTGATCCTACAAACCTTGGAGGAGAAAAACTGCAAGCAGGTACGGAACATCAGTGGTTTGCCTGGGGAACTGAATTTACCTCCAAGCCTCAAAGCATTTTTACCTATGCTTTTGCGAGTAGGCTAGGAGGATATTATGCCGATGGAAACAGGTACAATGTCAGTGGGGAATTGGGGTATAGGTTCCAGCCTTATTTCAGTATGACCTTGAATGCCAACTACAATGAAATCCACCTAACCGAACCTTGGGGAATTACCACTTTTTGGCTGGTAGGTCCCAGATTAGATTTGACCTTGACCAATAAATTCTTTGTCACAGCATTTGTTCAGTACAATGAACAAGTAGATAACATCAATCTAAACACCCGAGTGCAGTGGAGATTCAAACCTGCTTCTGATATCTTTCTTGTATTTACCGATAATTATCTTCCCGCTCCTTTTTTTGCAAAAGACAGGTCTGTGGTACTTAAATTCACTTATTGGTGGAATATTTAATTAAGTTTGTACAGCCCAACTAAAATTGTGATATCGTTATGTTACAAAAAGTATTCAAGTCAGTCATTCTTTCTTGGCTCTTATTGATGTTTTTTTGCCTTATTGGAGGTGTCCCAAACAATGAAAATGACCTTCAGATTATACTTCCTATGATCATGGTACCTGCTGCAGGGGGAATTTCAGGTTTTGTTTTTCACCTTATTGACAGGTCTCAATCCAAAAGCAATATCAAACCGTATTTATTGATGGCTATAAAGGCGATGGTGTTTATTATTTTAGTGGGTGGAGCATTTTTCCTTGGAATGAACGGACATGATTGAATCCTAATATCCGCCATCTTTTCTATTGTTTATTTGATATTGAAATTCAAAAATCAAATAAAGTTTCTTATCAAATTAATCTATTGGATGAATAGACCAACTTATATTGGTGGTAAAGTGATATAGGCTTATTATATTTAATGCAAAACCTAACGCAACTTTGCCAAAACTCGAAAGATTTAAATTTTTTCTAAGAAACTCACGCAGGATATTGACACCTGAGCGGTTTGCATTGGCATCAGTTTGGGTGCAATTGATAGCGATTTTTCTAACAAGTGCTGTCATTATCATTGTTTTTTCTCCATTTGTGGGAGACTTGCCTTTGACATACAAGATTTTTGCTGATCCTTCTTATTACTCTGATGCCAAAGGTCCTGTCCCCATCGCTTCAGGACTGATCCTTGTTTTATTGGGACTTGTTTTATTTTCTTTCATCATTTCGGTTTTGTCAGCTGCATTGATCAAATTAATCGATAATATCAAAAGTGGCTCTTTGCCCTACAAAGGCACCGGACATACTGTTTTTATCAATTACAACATCAAACTTCCTTTAATCCTTGATCAATTTAATTTAAGGGCAAAGGAAAAAGGATCGATTGAAAATGTGGTTCTTCTTTTTTCTGATAACAATATAGTGTCCTCTTTCAGGACTTTGCTCGACAAAGACCGATGGGGAAATCTTGATATTTTTATAAGACAGGGAAATCCACTAGCGTTTCAAACCTACGAAAAGCTGTCAATTACAAATGCCTTAGGGATCGTTATTTTATTGCCAGAAAGGGAAGGGGATGATTTTGCAGCAGATAATTTTAACCTCAAAATCCTAACAACCCTTACAAATAATCAGACTTTTTTTAAGTACCTATCTGACAGGCAAGGTTCAAGACACCCTATCAAATGCTCCATCGAATTGTCAAACAGTCCTGACAGCAGGGAAATTGCTTTGGAACTGACTTCCCATGGCGCAGGAGCCTTATTTGCAGTCATCACACCGGGAGATGTCATCGGCAGCATTTTGGCAAGGGCTAAAGTGGATGTGGTTTACTATAAAGCCTTTTTTGAAATTTTGTCATTTGATGGGTCCACCATTCATTTTGTTGACCCTAAACGGTTTTTGGATAAGGGAGATTTTGGAGGGGTTTATTATGAACAGCTGTTGTTCAGTTTTGAGGGTGGAACCTTGCTGGGTTTTTCTGGTGTCAACAAAGAAGGAGGCTTTGAAATGAGCCTTTGCCCATTTGGAGAAACTGCAAAATCTACAGATTGGATGTTGTTTTTAACCAAAAACATCAAAGATCTCCATTATAAATCTTTGACATCCAAACCATTGTTTGTCAAAAACGAAGCAATCATTCCACCTAAAGAAGCTGCAAGTAAAAAAATCTGTGTGGTAGGCAATGCATGGCCCCTGGGGAACATTGATGATTTTATGGATGTGTCCAGCTTGGCCTCTTTAGAGGAATCACATTTTGTATTTGAGGAGCCTTCAGAATATTTTATGCCTGCTTTTCTCCAGGGTCTCCATGAAGTCGATTATGATAATATTATCATCAATCTTGATGATGAACAGGGATTTAGGCTGACTATGTTATTGGTTTCTAAAAACAGAAATGACCAGAGTTTTATGACAAAAATTGTTACCATTCTTGGAGATCCGGTCACAGAACAGCTTCTCAATACCAATGTGCTTAAAAGCAATACCGTGCTTTCCCACAAACTTGCGGCAAGGTATATCGCACAGATTTCTTTTCAGAAAAATCTCGATAGGTTATTTACCGAACTTGCTTTTGCAGAAGGAGCGGAGTTCAATCTTTTGGAGGTAGGTAAGCATATCCCTGCAGATCTTTTGGTAGATTTAAGTGAGTTGAAGAAAATGTTGGCCGCTCACAAAATGGTCTATATCGGCACAGTGGACAATGAAAAAAATGTTTTTTTGGAGGCTTCTA
The DNA here is from genome assembly GCF_024813435.1 of Aquiflexum gelatinilyticum. Classification (NCBI taxonomy): domain Bacteria; kingdom Pseudomonadati; phylum Bacteroidota; class Cytophagia; order Cytophagales; family Cyclobacteriaceae; genus Aquiflexum; species Aquiflexum gelatinilyticum. The sequence goes on along the minus strand of NZ_JANAEZ010000001.1, from coordinate 514,717 downwards.
CCTTTTCAGATACTAAACAGATTCTTGTTTTGAGCTTTGGGGAAATTGTCGATTGACCTATCTGCAGCACCAATCGCTAATTTTCGGTTTTCCTGACTAAAAATCAGGAGGTTTGTATGCGGAACCTTTTTACAATAAATTTGCCTCCATGGAAAAAGATAATAACTTGAACGGTGCTGAAAAACAGCTGAACAATCCTCTTCATGGCGTCCGATTGGCAGATATTTTGGATTATTTGGTTAAAAAACACGGATGGGAATACCTTGGCGACAGATTCAATTTCAGATGCTTTACGCATGATCCTTCTGTAAATTCAAGTTTGAAGTTTTTGAGGAAGACAGATTGGGCAAGAAAAAAGGTGGAGGATTTTTATATTAAATCCATTGAAAGAGAAAGGCGAGCTTAATATTTATCAAGAACATATGCCCTCATTTATTTCCATTGACCCAACTGAAATTATTCCTGTATAGTAAGCTGTTATTTTTCAGATTTTGACAATCAAAGGATATATTTCAAATTATTTTTAAAAAAAATAAATTTTTTTTCTAATTCCCGAAATGACCATATTAAGCATTTTAAAAAGTAAAATGCAGTTTTTTTGAATCGATTTACAATAATCAAATGATGTAATGGGAAGTGTTTTAATTACTTCATTTTCAGGTATTTTTAACTCAAAGCAAGACGGATTAAAGAGTTTGTATTTTGATTTTTTTGTCCCATATTAGAATCGAAATAGAGATTTTGATCACCCAATGAACACTTATTTCTTTTCGTTTTCGTATTTGAAGTATTGTTTAATCCCCACCCGAATTGTTATGAAAAATAAAACAAAATTTATTAAAGCAAATTTGTATGCACTGTTTGCAGTCCTTTCGATCCTGACATTTTATGACATGGTCGGGATTGAAATCGGTAAAAATGTTTCATCCATCATTCCAAATGCATTTTTGATGATTGCGCCGCAACTTGGCTTTGTTTGGTATTATTGGAGGTCATACAGCGTAAAAAACAAGAAAGTGTCTGTCTAAACTGACACTTTAGAATTGAAAAGATTAAAGGATTAAATTCTAGTTTAGTACAGGTTTTTGGTTTTTTGGTAATGAACTTTCTATGTTCATTTGATTAAAAGGTTAAATGGTTGCATTTTGGTCTGGGGATTTTTGAGGTTAAGAACTTCAGAAATCCCCGGTTTTTTTTAGTGGTAAGGGTTGTTTTTTTTAGTCTTAACCCATTATTTGGAACGGGAAGTTTTTTTCCAAACCTTATTTTCCCAAAATAGAAAGCATTTTTTCACCATATCTTGTTCCTAGTATTCGGTAACCTTCTGCTGAAAAATGGAGACCATCTGAAACTGCAGGGCAGTCTTCAGACGAAATCACAAATGAATTGGGAATATGCCTTGGGAGTGTTTGGATGATGGGGTTCATGCTTGCACATTTACCACCTTGGGCTGCTCCGACTAATTCACCTGCAAGTAAAGGGACTGAGTTTGCTTCCAATCCCAGATCATTAAGTATGTTATCATAAACCCCCTTCACTTTGTTTGGCCATTCCTTGTCGCCGGTATTTGATTCTCCCTGATGCAATAAAATGCCTTTGATCACACCGTCTTTTTGAGCGGATTTGGCAAGTTCCAAGAGCCTGCCATATGGATCGCCATCATATTGCGCGATCATGTTTTTCATCCATCCGGGAGCTGTTTCAGAATAGGTTTGGTAATTATCCTTGTCAAACAATTCGATCTAGCAGCCTCCCACAGAGACATTGATGATCCCGACTTTGATGCTGTCAGGTAGACCTGCGATTAAGGTCTTTCCAAAATAATCACCCGGAGTGAGCCCGGTATTGCAGCGGCTGAGTGGAGGAACAGCATAGTACCAATTCCCTTTTTCTCTATGAAGATTTGGGCAATCAGCAGCCTGCATGAGCATAAACCTTTCATTGGAGATAGTATCCTGCGGCTCAAACCTCGCATGCCCTTCCATATTGGACTGACCAAAACTCAGGAAGATGTAGAAGTTTGGATCCTGTGCTTGGCTTTTTGTTCCGGTAAATAAGATTGTAATTAGGAATAGAGCTGCTAGTTTTAATTTCATATTATAATGGTTTTGAAATTTTATATCTCAAGGATTTGACTTTGGGGACAGTGGTCTGATTTTAGATCCTGCCAAAAATTAGGCTATTGATTTTATGAAAGTTAATCAACCTTAAGCTATGATAGGTGTGAAAAATTGACCAAATGTCTTCAAAACTTATCCAAGTGGTTTATCCAGAATTTGATTGCCCAAATAATTAAAATATAATGGTTAATTTTTGGATTCTAAATCAACCTATTGAACCCATGAACTTCAAAAGAATTTCGAAATCCATTTTTTGGGGACTGTCAGTCCCTTTGGTATTTGTCATGATGCAATGCACCTCATCTGCTCCTGATTGGGATAGCAAAAACAAAGAACTGATCCATCAATATAACTTGACAGAAAGGAGTCTAAATCTTCCGGAATCAACAGTATCATCAAATCTTGAGGCTGCTCAGCCAACAAAGATTGAAAGCATCGAATCTGTTGAACTTTATCCCGGTGTGATGGCAAAAGTGTTTTGGGGTAGCGGTGCGATGGGAAGTATTGTGGAGCTTCAACCCAATGCAGCCATTCCTGAAGAAATTCTAACTGCCGACAGGATCATGATGGTGATGGAAGGCGAGGTCCAACAACTCATCAATGGCTCTATGAAAGAAATGGTTGCCATTAAGAGACAAGCTCCGGATGGGGTAAATGGAGGTACGCCCAGAGCGGATTTTATTTATTTGGAAAAAGGGAGTAAAAATGCCATTACTGCCGGATCAAATGGTGCCAAGTTGCTAGAAGTCTACAGTCCCTTGCGCTTGGATTATCTCCAAAAAGCAGGTGTAAAAGACCTTCCTGCAGAAATTGCTGACATAGAATCCCCACAAAATCCAAACCTGAGTCCAAACAAAGTGTATGACCTCTATGATATACAACTTACTGAATTGGCACCCGGAGCTTTTACGAGATTGATTTCCGGCAAGAACATGTTGCTGAGCTTTATCTCGATGGATCCGGATTCTGTCTTTGGGCATCATAACCATCCCGAAGAGCAAATGATGATGTTACTGAGGGGTTCTGTAAATCAGATATTGTTGGATGAAAAAAAGCAGATGGGAATCAATGACCTTGTAAGGATACCGGGAAATATGGTGCATGGATCTGAAATCGGTGAGCTTGGTGCTGATGTGATGGATATCTTCTGGCCTTCGCGGGCAGATTACATGGAAAAAGAAAAAGAGAAGAAAGCTGCCTTTCATGCCATTATTCCTGAAGATGCAAAGTTGGAATTGCTCATTGACGGAAAGAAAACCCAACCGGAACTGTTTTTTACCGAAGGACCAAAATGGATGAATGGCAAAGTCTATTTCTCCAATATGTTTTTTGACAAGGATTTTAATGCAGATCCAAAAAGGAGTTCGACAGTAGAAATGGATCCTGATGGAACTTACCGCAACATCACAGCAGGGAAGATGCAGACCAATGGGCTTTATCCTTATAAAAACGGAAACCTGATCGTCTGCGACATGATGGGACATCAGGTCGTCGAAATGACCATAAAAGGAGAAGTTGTGAGGGTTCTTGCTGATAAATTTGGTGGAAAACCGATCGATGGACCCAACGATGTCATTACGGATTCCAAAGGTGGTTTTTACTTTACTGATCCGCAATTCACCATGGAACCTGAGAAATTTCAACCTGGACGTGCAGTATATTATGTGAACCCAAAAGGTGAAATCTCAAGGATTACCGAACCCAATGAATTTGCCATGCCCAATGGGATTTTGTTAAGTCCTGATGAAAAAACACTTTATATCAACAACTGCTACGACAAAGAATCGTGGTTTCCAGTCCAAAGTGAAAAGGACAATTTCATCTGGGCGTATGATGTGAACGAGGACGGCTCGGTCAGGAATGGGAGGAAGTTTGCAAAAGTATTGCTCAACGGAGAAGTATTGGACAGGAAAGGAAGATCCTCAGGAGCCGATGGCATGGCTATCGACAAAGAAGGTAATGTCTATGTCGCCACTTACAATGGGGTGCAGATATTTAACAACCATGGTACTTATGTCGGAATGATCAACTTGCCCACTTTTCCTGTCAGTCTTTGCTTTGGGGGTGATGATATGAAGACATTATTTATAGTAAGTTTCAGCAAAGTCTACAAGATCAAGACTAACAAGGAGGGGTATGTGAATTATTTGGAATAAATAATTGAATATAATTTTCAAAAATTGATATTAATGGATACTGGATATTTACCACAGTTGAAACGCTTATTTCTGAATCAATATCTACTTATATCAATTAATATCATTTATAAATATCTATTACATATCCATCAATATCATTTCCAATATCATTCCAATTACCAGGTTCTCTTACTCATCATCTGATCCAATTCTGCGGAAGTCATGGTTCCCAATTCAGGATGCTTTTTGAGCCAAATCAGGAATGCAGCTTTGATTTCTGGAGTCCATTGGCTGTCGATTTCTCCAGTGCTATAGATACCCTCGCGAACCATTTCGAAACCAAACTGGTCTTTCCTGATGACAAATTCAGCAGTGCTGACAACCTGCTCTGCCATGTGAGCGGGAACAAAAAGGACTCCCTCTATTGTAGCGATTACCAAGTCACCTGGAAGTACAATTGCATTTCCGATTCGGATTGGAGTATTCAATCCCATCAGAACCATTTCCTCTGTAAAAGAAGGATGAAAGTCACGGACAAAAGCATTGAATCCTTTTATATTCCGGATTTCCTGAAGGTCTCTCGCAGCCCCGTCAAATACAACCCCGTTTCCTGATTTACTCAAAATAGAATTGGCCAAAGTAGCTCCCATGATACTTCCTCCTGAGATTTTGCCATAAGCATCTGCTACGTACAAGTCACCTTTGGTGAGGATATCGATGGGCCAAGCATTGGTATTTCCTTTTCTGCCTTGGGTTGCTCCCCGGGCTTTGATGTTTTTTTCTACATCCGGACGGCTTGGCAAATACATGGCCGTCACTGCCCTTCCGGTCATCATAATATCGTTGACTGTTTTCCAGCCTCCTTCATATTGGTTGAGATAGCCTTCATTTTTCAATACCGTCCATGCATCATCGACCATGATGTGTTTTGCCCTCTCCAAAAGCTCATCGGAGATTTTTGGCCTGCCATCCGGAAACCGTTCTCCTTTCCATTCAGAGGTAAGGAATATGATTTCTTCTTTGGAGATAGTCTGGGCCGAAACGGTACTTGTCAATGAGACAATAACCATTGAAAAAAGTAATAAACAGAATTTCATAATTAACTTGGTTTATGTTTTACTTAGAAACGTAAGGATCTCATTTCTGGTCATCATCGCCCATCACTTCATAGCCTTTCCATTTGAAACTCGTCGCAAGTCCAGATGCGGCAGGCCAGGCAATTTGGTGCTGATCACTCGCAACCCATTTTCGGCGGCTTGCTTCTGTATCAAATTCGATCATGATCTGGTAATTGTGGGAGGTCTGTTCGGCTTGGATTTCCTTGGAGATGGTTTCCGGGAATATCCTCAGCAATTTTGAACTGAGGTAACCCTGCTGCACGGTCATGGCAGGGACATAGATAGAATAATACATTTGTTCAAAGGCCTTTGCATTTTCGGCAGGCACGACAAATTCCATTTGAAGGGCCACGGATTTTGGTTCGACCAATGGTTTTTGTACCGCCAATCCCTTTTGTTTGGAAGGAGCGATACCGATCACCAAAAGCTCAAGGTCTTCTGTTCCGGAATTGGAAAGGGTAAGGCTTTCCCCCAACAGGCCATAGAATGCATCATTGGCTTTGATGTTTCCATTTTCTCCGCCCAAAGCAATTGTTCCGGTTCCTTTGGTTACATAATATACTTCTTCAAGACCTTCTAATTTTCTGCTTATGCCTTTACTCCCGGCAGGGATCACCACATGATCGACGTGGTTCCAGTCTGTGGTAAACACTTCGGGACCCAGAATCCTTCGGTACAAGACATTTTCTCCGGCATAGGCTGGATTGTTTGGTTTCATTTTTTCCTTTTCGAGCCTTCCGTATACAAAAGTCGGGACAGGATCAAGCGTAGCACCAACTCGGGTATCTCCAAGGTCAAAGGCATCGGTTTTTCCTTTGGTCAGGCTTACCGCAAAGTTCATCCAGGTCAGGCTTTTGTCAGTGGAATTATAGATCGCATGCGAATCACCCATTTTGCAGGGAACGATTGCAGGGGCTTTGATTAGTGAGGTTTTACCATTGACGGTGAATTCGGCTTCACCATCCAAGATCACAAACATCTCCTCAATCGAATGGTGGAAATGGTGGCCTATCCCTGATTTGGCTTCAATCTTACCAGCATGGAGATAAAGGAAGTTGGTTGAAAGCTCGGTTCTCCCAATCAGTTGGGTAAATCCCATTTTGCCTGCACCTGCATGCACCCCGGTTAATTCCCGGTATTTAGCAGGATCATTGGGGACAATCCGGTCTTTGAGTGACTGCGCCGATACCTGAAAAGTCAGGAAAAAGGCGATTAAATAAACAAGTTTCTTCATGGTATTTCTGGGTTTTGATGTCTGATTTGAATGATCTACTCTAAAGGTATTTAGAATTTATTTCTTATCCGGAAGTGCATATACGATATAGCCTTTGGGCAAAGCACCTTCCTTCTTGGAATGGTTGTAACTGTCCTTTGCAAAATTGGAAGTAGCATTGATGACAAGATATTGTTTGCCATTAATTGTGTACATACTTGGCTGGGCATTTGATTCGTGGCTGAGTGTTTCCTCCCAAAGGATATTTCCGTTCTCAGCATCGAAGGCATACAGTTTTCCTCCCTTTGCGGTAGCAAATACAATACCTGTCGAAGTCACGACCATCCCTTTTCTCAAAACACCCCCCGGAGCGCCTTTGGACTGATCGCCCTGCACATAAAGAGAATCCTGCCCGACAGGTTTGCTCCATTTGATGGTGCCATTATTTAAGTCATAAGCCAATAAGGATGACCAAGGCGGAGCCGCTAAACCGGGCCATTCAAGTCCATACTCGGTCGTATAGCGAGCCTCAGGGTGTTCAACTCCCTCGGGATAGTCTGACATGGGCGCTCTTTTCACTGAATCCGGCTTTATCTTGGCCCCTCCGGAAGCCACCACGTTGCCTTCCGGTGTTTTGGTTTCTGTATTTCTTCGGAAATTGAAAGTAGCAGGATTTCCTCCAAGGTACCTGTACAATGCCTTCAGCGTCTCTTCATCCACATGCACAAAACCCGGCATTTGCCCACGGCCATTGATGACTGTACTTCTGAATTCATCATAGATCACATGTTGGCCGACATTCAATAATGAAGGTCCGACGCCACCCGACATGTCTTCGCCATGGCAGGTTTTGCAGGTAGTGGCATACATGGTTTTTACCCTTTTCAGCTCATTGTCTGAAAGGTTGATTTTTGGTGGCTCCACCTTATTTAATCTATACAAAGAAGCATGTTCCTGTGTCAGGATAAACATGATCCCGTTTTCAGGATCAGCGGCGGTATTTCCATAATTGGACCCACCCAAGGCTCCCGGCATCATCACTGTTTCATACTTGTCAGAAGGAGGGAGGTATAAACCGGATTTACTTGTCTCCAGTCTTTTATTCCAAGCCTGTTTGATACTATCAGGGAAATAAGGATTTAAATTATCTCTTGTGACTTCATGTTTTGTAAACCTCGGTAAAGCGGGGATAGGTTGGGTTGGCCAAGATTCCTCGCCGGGCATTTCACTTTTTGGAAATGGTTTTTCTTCAATCGGAAATACCGGTTCACCGGTAACCCTGTCAAAAACAAAGACAAAACCATGCTTGGTTGCCACAGCGACTGCATCAATTTCCTTTCCATCCTTCTCAACCGTCATCAGCTGAGGTGCGGGTGAAAGGTCATAGTCCCACAGGTCATGGTGCACAGTCTGATAGTGCCAAATTCTCTCACCGGTCCGGGCATTGATTGCTACCAATGAATTTGCAAATAAGTTGCTGCCGATCCTGTCTGCGCCATAATAGTCATAAGTCGGTGAACCGATGGGTAAATAAGCAATGCCTCTTTCTGGATCAACAGAAATCTCGCTCCAGACATTGACGCCACCTACGTATTTGTAAGCGTCTTTTGGCCAGGTTTCATACCCGTATTCTCCCGGATGCGGGATGGTATGGAAAGTCCAGACATGTTGTCCGGTCACGACATTGTATGCACGGACATATCCGGGAGGAGAAAAGTAGCTTTCCCCCGGCGCTGAACCCAATATCAAAAGGTCATCAAATAAAACTCCGGGCATCATGGCCTGCATTCTTCGGATGGAAGTTGGGTCCCTATCAAGTCCTTCCCTTAAATCTACATAGCCATTGGTACCAAAATTAAGAATGGATTGTCCGTTGACGGCATCAATCGCCTGAAGGGTATTGTTAATGGTAAACAATAAGCGCTTGTCGGTTTTATCTTTGCTTTCCCAATAATTTATCCCCCTTCTTGTGATGCCATTCAAGTTTGCATGGATCCAAATTTCCTTTCCCGTTACCACATTCACAGCGATCAGGGAGGAATTTTTCCCCATCAGGTACATCGTCGTATCAACAATGATTGGGCTGAAGAAATAGGGTGATTCGTCTCCCGTAGGAAACATCCATGCTACTTCAAGTTCTGAGACATTTTCTTTGGTGATTTCCTGGGCATTGAAAAACCTGGATTGGTCAGGAGATCCTCCATAATGTGTCCAAGAGGTATGGTGATCTAAATCTTCTTTTTTACAACCGGTAAATAATCCGATAGCCAAGGGAATGGCAATAATCAATAATGATAAGTAGCGTGGTTTTTTTGGGTTTTGTAACATTTCAAAAGAAGGTTAATAGGCACTTTACATTTTAATTACAAAGTTCATGTTCCATTTATTGAACGTTTGGATTTTGTAACAATATGCAGGATTAAATATATGTGCAGAATCAATTATAGCAAAGAATGTCAAAAGGAGGATTGACCGCTTGTAATACTTTTAGTGTAAAATTGACACTAATTAAGGAAATAGAAGCTCAACCTTTTCTATCTGTGTGAATTTCGGGATGACTTAAATAATGTTGATGAATATTTTAAAGAATATCGGCCTTATTGCTCTTGACAGTCAAATCCCTCAGTTTCAACCTGATTGATCCAAGATTTCCAATTCAGTATTTCCGGTATTTCTCAATTTAGTTTTGGAACAAATTTTTTTCTAAATGATAATTAATAAGATTAAAAAAATGGAATTCAGTTTAGTATAGGTTCTAATGGAATTTAAAACTCATAGAATGAATAAGGCAGGTCTATCAGGCCTGCCTTATTTGATAAATAGCTCTAACAAATCTTCATTTGGTCAGTGTCCGAAACAAAGAACCAGGAACAATTCTCTACCAATTTCCTTATTTAATTGATGTTAGATGCCATTTTGTAACTTGTTGTAAATAATTTGTGTAAAAATTTTTCATTACCTAATAAGATTTGAAATCATTCTGTTTGTATTCAATAGTCCCTCCAGTTATGATTTTCAAAATCTAACCTTATTTTTCGTGGGACAGAGGAATCAATTTTGGACTTAAGTCAGGATTTTCCATGTCCCTGTCAAAAGGAAACATAGGCCTGTTTATCCTTTTGAATTCCATCCTTTCCAGATCCTGATCCACGCCTCCCGGAGTAAGGGCCATGATCCAATCTCCTCGCATGTCATAAAGCTCGGGTACGAGGTAGCCGATTTTGACCACCACAATATCAGTTTGCCTTGGATTCAAATCCAACCTCGTGAAATCGGATTCCAAGTGGTAAGGTTTTCTTTTTTTGGTTACGATCACTAAGACGGAGCCTCTTTTGACTACCACTTCTGCCACGGCATGTTGATCGCCTTCGACGATGGAAGTTATTGTGCCGGATAAGAAAATCGGTGGGGAAAACCTCGAATCCACAGCCGCACCCACATAGCCTTCGACCTTTCCTCCAATGCCGGCAGCTATAGCTTCTTCCACAAACTCTGGACCGGGAATAGAAGCATAAATCAGTGAAGGACCATCGGCACTTTTGAATTCAGGCCGCTTCAGGATTTCATTTAAGGTCCAGGTAACATCCCCTGCACCTCCGGCTGTGGGATTATCACCCATGTCGCTGATCATAAATGGACGCTTGTCACTGGAAATCGCCTTATTCAGACTTTCCTCCAAAGTGGCAGTCGGTGCTATAAAATCAAATTCATGCCTGACATCCCAAAAGCTTTTGGCAAGTTCTGCTGCAGTTTTCTTTACCAATTCACCATCATCTCCTGTAACCATGACATAAGCTTGATTTCGGGGTTCATCGGCCCATGCATAGCCAATCCAAATGCCTGCATCGGTAATCCCTTCCTGAGCTGCAGCTGGTGCGACCTTGGCATACAGGCTTTTGGCAGGATCTATTCTTGTACTTGTTTTTTCACCCGGCAATAAGATAGGAACCGCAATCCATGCTTTATAAGCAGGTTTTCCCATTCCTTTTTCCAAACGGTCCAAAAGATTGTCCACCGTTCTTTTTTTGGATTCCATGGCATCTTCATGGGGTGCCAAACGATAGCAGGTGATCAAATCTGTATGCTTAGCCAACCTTGGAGAAACGCTCCCGTGCAGGTCCATGGAAGTAGATATCACTGTTTCGGTACCGATGACTTCTCTGATTCTCATGATCATATCGCCTTCAGGATCATCAAGGCCCACCACACTCATCGCACCATGTATATCCAAAAAAAGACCGTCATAAGGCAAATTTTTTCTAAGGGAATCCAACATTTCCGTGACCAAGGATTCATACGTTTCCCGGGTGACAGCGCCTCCGGGAATAGCCCTTGCATACAGAGCAGGAAGCCAATTCGCACGTTTTCGGTTGGTAGAATCCTCGGAGAAAAAAGGATATAAGTTGAAGATTTCTTTTCCACGACTTACCCGAAAGGCATCCATTTCACTGACGGCAGGAGAAAAAGTACTCGATTCAATAGCAATGCCTGCAATGCCGATCCGGGGTAATTTGTCATGGTTTGATTTTTGGCTGCAAGCAACCACAAAGAGTAGGAGGGTAGCAAAAACGGAGAGGATTGGATTTATCTTATGCATGGTTGTTTTTTGAATTTGGAACTGTATAAAAGTATTCAATTATGCGAATACAAAAAAGCCAATAAATCTATAGAACTTTCATTAAGGAGGATTCGAGTCATTGGAATTTTCCTGCAAGGCAAAGGGGTAAAGTCTATTTAAATATTCAAAAAAAGGTAAGATATCGTACTGTCTTCTGTTGATTTGGGATTTGCAATTTCTCCTTTTCGGCATTACCTTAGTTGTCTTTGGGATATTTTGGACTCCAACTTCATCCTGATTGATACCTTCGCGGTTTAGGGTATGTGAGTGGATTCGCCATTGCATTCAATGCCGTTTCCAAACATTAAACCACGCACTGAAGACAGGATTTCTAATTCCCCATCCATTAAAGCGGAAAAAACATGGAAAATATTACCAGAAGAACATTAATAAAGAACACCAGTCTGCTTTTTCTTGCAGGCCTGATTGATCCATTTGCAAGCTTTTCAGTAACGCTCAAATCAGCAAAAACCATTTTATTGGTTTCAGGATGGCAAGATGTTAATATCGGGGATATTGCCCACACGCCGGGGCTTCTGAATGTTTTTGAAACCTTTATGCCTGATGCCAAAATCATTCTTTGGAAAAGAAGTAAAGGGGAGGAAGTGGGTAAACTGCTAAAAAAGTATTTTCCGAAAGTGGAAATCATTTATGGAAATGTCGATAAGGAAAAAAATGTAGATAATCCTGAAATCATGGAAGCGTTGAAACAAGCTGATGTAATGGTGCATGGATCAGGACCATTGCTGGTAGCTGCGGATAACCTTGCTTTTTGGATGAAAAATACGGACAAACCCTTTGGTGTTTTCGGAACGACGCTGCAGTCCCCAAATGAGTATCACCAAAGTATCCTCAAGGAAGCAAGTTTTATTTATACCCGAGAAACTCTTTCTATCGAGCATCTCGAAAGGGTCGGAATAGCCGGTTCTCATATCCAGTTTGCGCCGGATGCAACATTTTTTATGGATATCAGAAATGATGAGAAAGGAGATCAGTTTTTGAAAGAGGCTGGACTTGAAGACAGGAAATTTATCTGCGTCATTCCCAGACTTCGATTTACACCTTACCACGAATTCAATCCAAACAAAAACGGTTGGTCAGATACTAAAATAAAAGAGGTTGAAACTGTAAACGCAGCCAAGAAGGAAGAAGACCATGCCAAGTTGCGTGAAGCAATGATTGCCTATGTAAAAGAAACGGGAAATAAGGTCTTGGTATGCCCGGAAATGACCTATCAGGTGGATATTATGGACGAACTGTTGATAAATCCGCTTCCTGAAGAAATCAAGCCTTTTGTTATCAAGCGGGGCTATTGGTTTCCTGATGAAGCTGCATCTGTTTATCGAAAAGCACTTGCAGTGCTGAGTTTTGAATGTCATTCTCCTATCATAGCAGCTGTCAATGAAACACCGTTTTTCTACCTCCGCCAACCAGAAGATACCATCAAGGGCCATATGTACTATGACTTGGGTTTTAATGATTGGATATTTGAAATCGAACAGACAGAGGGAAGTCAGATTACAGAGGCACTAAGGGAAATTTGGACGAACTTCACAGCTGCGCAACAATATCTTAAAATAGGTATGGATCAGGTTAGTGATATCTATAAACAAAGAGTCGAAAGCGTAAGGGCATTAATTTGATTTCCAAAAGGAATTTTGATTGAATGGCCCAAAACCATCCCGACAATTGTTGTGAAGGAAAAGAATGAAATGGTGAAATTACAAACTGATAGCGATCAGAATCCACTCAATCCCACTTCCTGGCATTTGAACTTAACCCGGCAGCTGTAAAGAAAAAAGGGATCGTCAAATGGAAAATCCAATGATTTACTTTGAACCACCATTCAATGGCTCATACGTCATCCAATCTACCTCCAATTCGAATGGCTGAATGGGTTTTTCAAGAGAATTAGGATTAGTCTCCACAGCCCAGTCCTTTGTATGCCAAAAGTTCATTCTGTACTTGGTTCGGTGTTGAGGTATTCCTATGGTAGTGCCTTGATAATCCCACAACACCAATTTCTTCCCACTGACAGGATGCATCATCCACCAAGTGATGCGGTCCTCGTACCAATCAAAACCATAAGTATAAAATTTTGCTGAAGCGTCATAATCCTCAATGGGTTCAATGGTTGCAGGCTGATTTTGGATTCCTGATAATGGCGTCCTAAAGCCGGTATCGCTTTCCCTGTAAATCGTCTCATAGACAATTCCTTTTGCAAGGTTGATGATGCGGCCAACTCTCCTCAACGCACCGGATTGCCCGGTCCATGTGCCAACATATATGATCGTCGGATCGGCAAGAAGCCACTCAAAGTCAATCTCACTCAATCCGGGAGCACTGTCTACATGGTAGGTGAAATAGCCGACAACTGCACCCACGTTTGGCTGAATGGACACTGCCTCAGGAACTTTCAGCCGGGCGGAATAGGTCCCAAAATGAGTGAAGTCTTTAGAGATGATTTCCGGTCCACGACCTGCTCCTGCGTTTTCTTCTGGATCAATTTTGAAGGAGAGGATTTTGGTGCCGGGCTCTGAAGGAGAGTCCACCCCAATTTTATATTTAAAATCAGATTTGGTTCCGGTTGAGCCATACCTAAAGTGAATTAAAGTAGAGTCCGAAAAATTCTCCTTAAATGAACTGTGGTACTTGTCGGTTTGGGAAATAGCGATAAATGGAATTAAAAATAATATTGCTGATAAGTTCCGTAGTTTCATAATGGCTTCCTGAACGCGGTATAGCCAAATCTACAAAAAAAATCAAAGGTTTTTTGTTTGCTGTCGGTAGGAGTAGGTACTATCTACACCTTTTTATTTAGTAGAATTTGTAATTCGAAAGATCTGGAACCATCTTTCCCTTGAGTGTTTGGATAAATGGTGCAATTACATCCCAATGGCTAACTGGAGATTTTCTACTTTAAAGAAAACTTACAATGGAACACTTGCGGGCGGGAAGAAATTTTTCCGGGCCGGCGTGGCACTGTGTGGGGGAGGATTAAAATTTCTTGAACTTTTTGGTTACTTTTTGTTTCAAGACAAAAAGTGACAAGAGAAGAAAAGGGACAAAATATGGTGGAGTGATTGAAATTTAGAAACCATCAAATTTCCGTAGGTTATAGTTTGGTCTCGATTCTAGGTTTGTTTCCTAAAAATTACCTGAACTTAGGATTGGAATTATTAAAAGCAAATTGAATTTTAAGCCTTCCCTGTTTTTGGTGGAAACTGCAGCTAGGCGTAGTTTGTAACTACGCCTTCTTATGATTTTGAATTTGTAATTCAATAAACTAGAATTACCTTTCGAGTGAGTGTTTTGTATACAAGACCAATTACAAATTGGTAAGGATAAATGGGTGTAATTACAAATTACACCCAGACCACCATCAATCGCAATATTCATCTAGGGGAAATAAACAACAATTTCCAATGATCAGAAAGATATTTATGCTTACCCGTTCTCTATTTGTTTTATGCATCTTTACTTGCTTATCCTGCAAAAATGATTTCAAGGAAGCTGTTAAACTTAGGGTAACGTATATTCAACCATTCACTACTGTAATGGTACCAGTGGATTGCAAATCAATTGACCATATGTTGGACTTTTCGAAAAGAAAAAAAATCGTGGATCAAACGTTTCTAAATTCATTTGAGAATGAATTGGAAAACCTAAAGGAAAAAAGTGTATATCAACCCATTGATGTCAGGATAAAGATCCTTATCGATTACGCTGACAAAACAGATACACTTTGTCTTGGAGAATTTTTTGGAGTAGTATACAATGGAAGGTCTTTTGAAGATAACTCAAGGTTATTGGACCTCATTAAATCAAATATATATTTGGACTAAAGCATTGATCCCAGTCTTCATCAAATGTTCAAAAAAGGGAAGAAATTTAATCCTCTATTTCTCCTTTTCCTATATTTGAATTCACTTTCACATGGATGTAGCTTCCGTCATAAAATTCTTCCCTTGATGTGAACTCTCCTGTACTTTCCAAACATTCCTCAGGTAAGTCCCAAACTTCATCCAAATTATAAATATGAACAGCATAACCCCATTTGTGATTTTCATCTTCAGCCATACCAAGCACAGCTCCTTTCAACCCGGATATACCATGATTTGAGGTAAATATGGTTTCCTTTACTTTGACTATTTCGTAAAAATTAAATCGTGACTTCATTTTTATATATGGGATTTGTCCTGTAGATGAAGGGTTTAAGTGACTTCACCTATCTGATAAATATCCAAATATTGGAGTTGAAAAGTTATTTAATTTGACAATATACAAGAACGGGCTGGATTTAATTTCCAGCCCGTTTTCATTTCTTACCTTTTTATTTACTGAGGCACTGCATCATTCGCCGCAGTGGCATATAATCCAAGCAGGGTTCCTGTAAATCCACCTGCTACATTGGTGGATAAAATATCTCCTGAAACAACTCCTCCAAGATTTTTCATTGCGCCGCCATCAAGGCTATAGCTGAATTCATGGTCATCTCCTTTTGCTTTCACTTCAAGTTGGATGGGTCCTTTCAACTCAATTTTTTGGCTGGCGATGATGGTGGAAGTTCCCTTTTCTGTTCTTTCAAGGACGATATAGAAGTCGCTTCCTTTTTTGGTGACTCCAAAAACATAATGGAATTTCTCACTTTGCAGACAAGTAATTCCTGCAAGATCTTTTTCCGAAGCAGGTTTGTAATCCATGGTGGTGGAAAAGGAGAAATCTTTATGCTGTTGTCTGTAGAATAAGGTAGAGATTGGTTTTACTTCCTTGATATTCACTGCAAAAGGTTTGATCTCTACGCCACTTTTGGTAATGGTCATAAAATCCTCCCTCGGACCTCTCAAACCGATCCATCTGTAATCCAACTTTTCTGATTTGAATTCTTCGGTATAGGTGAAATTGCCATTGGGGAAATAGCCATCCTTTCCTGTTTTGTTTTCTGTTATTCCCTTTGGCATTTTGATTTTGGGTTCCATGGGGATTAGGCCATTCTCAAAAACCGGGAATTCTCCTGACCAATCCACTGGCAAAATGAAAGTCTCACGACCTGAATTCACCCTGTCCTTGGTATTTGGTCGGATTCCCAAAAAGACTCCGTAGTATTTGTCATCCGGTCCTAAAACCAAGTCTGCATGACCAGCCCAATCCACTTTGTTTTTTCGGTCTTTGGCAAAATACCTTTGTGTCAAAATCGGATTGCTCGGAGCGGGGATGTATGGGCCCTTGGGATTATCACTTACAAAAATCACTTCGCTGTGCCAGCCACCTGTTCCGCCTTCAGCACACATCAGGTAATATTTTCCGTTCTTCTTGTAGATATGTGGCGCTTCGATCCAGATTGGTTTTTGTTTGATATCCACCCCACCGTCAACAATGATCTTGTCAGATCCCTCGATGACTTGGTCTGCCGCCATATCGTATTCCCAGATTTTGATCACGCGGTGACCGTTGTAGAGTTCCTTGCCTTTGTCCGGTGCATCATTATGGACGACGTATGCTTTCCCGTCTTCATCAAAAAACAATGCAGGATCAATACCTGAAAAATTAAGTTTGTTTGGATCGCTCCATCCTTGTTTCGGGTCTTTGGTCTTCACAACGATATTTCCCATTCCTCCCGAAAACTGCGTGGTAATCATATAAAAGGTATCATTGTATTGGTTGTACAGGATATCAGGAGCATAAATACCTGCACTGATTCCTGAATCTTCCACTTTAAGTTGGGATTTCCTGTCCAGTACGTGACCGATTTGGGTCCAATTGACAAGGTCTTTGGAATGGAAAATCGGTACACCGGGAAACATGGCAAAGGACGAATTGACTAGGTAATAATCTTCTCCTTTTCTTGTGATGGAAGGATCCGGATAGCAGCCTTGCAATATGGGATTATAAAATTCATCTGCTGCCAATGGATAATCCTTGTAGACTTGGTCATTTCCCTGATAAGTAGTTTTGGAAAATATGGGTCCATTGCTCTTCTGACTGAATGCTCCTGAAAAAGAAAGCAACAAAGCCAAGAAGCTCAATAAAATAGGTTTGGATTTTTTCATATTGATTGGATTTATTGTTCTGCGGTATTGATTTGATAATATTTATGGAAAGGATATTCAAGATTCAATAGGAAATAGTGATTTTAGTTATTTACCGAGTATCCAAAATATCAATGAATATCCAGTATCAATTAATATCGGAAGTAGGAAGGAAGTCATAAATGAATGAGGAGAATTTATTTATCTTCAATATTTATTTTAAAATAATCGAAATCCACAAATCCTCCGATTTCCTTTGTGGCATAATTGAACAATGCAAACCTATAACCCATAAAATGGGGAAGCGTGTACTTCATTTGCAAAACATCTCCAATTTGTATCCAATTATTCCCATCTAGGCTGTAATAGAATCTGGCTTTGTCAATTTTATTTTTGAAGTCACAGACTGCTTTTAAATAAATTGTTTCTTGAAGGAGCCGAATGGATTGGATTTCAATTTCACTTCCATTTTCTGCCCTCTTCATCACAATATTTTTCCTTCCATTCAGAAAAGCGACTCCTATTGTTCCATAATCCCTCTGCAAAAGCCCCAAACCGGCAAAATCTCCTTCCTTCATATTCGAAACATCCACCATCACTTCTCCGCTGCTTTCAGGACCTACAGTCCTTTGGGTCAAGGTGTTCCTAGCTGTTAAAAAACTATCATCAACTCGGCTTGTTTTCAATCTCAAAAATCCCTTTCGCTCGTCCAATGACCAAAATTCTCGAACAGGATTATGGTTCCATTGCCAAACCAAAGGCAATTCTTTGTCTCCTGCATTTCTTTCAAAATCATCTGAAGCGACTATTCCGGGTAACAAGCTCTTATTTGGAGAAAGATCCAAAAAATCCGGAACCAGTCCGTCAGTTCCCATTACCGGCCAACCGTCTTCCCATTTCACCGGAACCAGGTAAGGTATCCTGCCTACAGCTCCATAATCGCGGAAGAGATAAGCATACCAATCGCCTTCCGTAGTATTAATTAACCCACCTTGTGCAACTCCTTTGTCTTGAAGCATCACTTTTCCTTCATAGGGTCCATTGATGTTGTCTGCTCTGTGAACAATGACGGTTCTCATGCCGCCTTTTGGCCAAGCGATGTTGAAGAGGTAATACTTGCCATTGACTTTGAAGAGTTGTGAACCTTCTGCAGGCAATCCGACATTGTCTCCGGCAGGGGCAGTGGCATTTTCGATCAAAACTCTTTCGGTTCCGGGTTTGATGCCGGACAGGTCAGGTTCCAATTCCAGGATTTTCAATGTTCCCGTTCCCCATATCAGATACACTTTTCCATCTTCTTCAAAAAACAAAGTCAGGTCATGAAGTGAAGGTGGAAATGCAATTGATTTCCAAGGTCCTGTTTCAATGTTTTCTGTGGTGTAGAGGTGGGTTTTGCCTGTAGTCTTTGCAAATGTCATGACATAATATGTGCCATTGTGGTATCGGAGCGAGCTAGCCCATGATCCTCTTCCATACCCATTTTCCCCGTTTTCCAGACCCATGGCTTTCCCTGCATCCAGGATGTCATAGGCATAATTGACGATCTCCCAATTCACAAGATCTTTCGATTTCATGATTGGTACTCCCGGACTCATATGCATCGTGGTGCTACTCATATAATAAGTATCACCAACTCTAACCATGGACAAATCAGGAACATCAGCATGGATGATGGGATTCGTAGCTTTTGGGTTTTGGGCAAACAGAAAATTGAAACATACCAATTGAATCAAAAATAAGAGCAGAAAAGCCTGATATATTGGTTTAGATTTTATGTTTCTATTGAAAAGGTATACCTTATGAATTCCGGATCTGATATCAAATTTCATTGAATTGACCATTATGCATCATGTCTCATTTGAGATAAGTGTGAATTTAACACTTAAATTTAAAAAACAACTCTCGAACCTGACCTAATTGTGAGATAGTAAAAATGCCAAAATAAGCGTGTTGCTTTTAATTCAGAGTAGGGAAGGACTGTTTTAGGTCAGGGCCGGGATGCAGGTGTGCTCCCGAGGACTCAAACACAAAAAGCCCGGCATCAGCCAGGCTTTAAAGTGCAGAGGAGGAGGGATTCGAACCCCCGGTACCTCACGGTACAACGGTTTTCAAGACCGCCGCGATCGACCACTCTGCCACTCCTCTAAGTTTATTCTAAAACGGATAGGTCGTTTACGGATTGCAAATGTATGCCTTAACTTTGAATTTGCAAAACCGGCAACTTCAAATTACAACTGATATTCCCTAATCTCCTGATTTTCTGATTTATTATTTTTTTGTTGGTTTCATTTCTCATTTTCAATCTGTCCTCTCGCATCTACTCTTTTCATTTATCTGCATTATTTCATCCCAATTTCCAATTAACCAATACTTATTGACCTGATTACTTTTTTCTGATTGTCATTTTTTTCTTTCCCCATAATCCAAAAAGGCCAACCACTTCGTATTTGCCTTCATCTAACCAAATTTTACCAACTATGATCAAATTAAACAAAGCAACCATGGCGAGAGTGCTTTTTCTCTTTGTGGTTTCAGGATTGACTTTTTCCTGTGAAAGAAAAAATGAGGGAATGCCTGTTGTGGACTTGCCTGAAATGGCCCCTGATGTCATGTTTACCGCCTTGACCGATGACAACCTCGTTGTGAAGTATCAGGCTAGAAACCTGGACTTACCGGTTGAAATATTGGATATTTCAGGATTACCTGATTCTGAAATGATTATCAGCATTGATTATCGACCTGCCACAGGCCAATTGTACGCTTTAGGTTCGTCAAGTCGATTATATATCATCAATGAAAATTCCGGTGTGGCTACTGCTTTGGGGATTAACTCTTTCAGCCCTGCCATATCAGGAGAAAATGCTTCTATAGATTTTAATCCCACAGTTGACAGGATCAGATTAGTCACTGAATCAGGTCAAAACCTGAGGCTTCATCCTGAATTGGGAACAGTGGTTGCCACAGATGGGAATATCAATGGAGGAATGAATCCAAAAATCGGTGCTGTAGCTTATACCAATAGCGTAGCCGGAACAACAATGACAACTTTGTACGACATCGATTTTGAAGGGGATAAGCTATTTATCCAAACTCCTCCCAATGATGGCGGTCTTCAGGAAGTTGGGGATCTTAAAATCAACATTAAAGGCATGGGTGATTTTGATATCAATCCGGATAATTCAGCAGCTCTTTTGGTAGCAATTGAGAATAATCAATCGAGACTTTTTTCTGTCGATTTGTCTTCGGGAAGGGCAAAGTGGGCAGGAAAATTCAAAATGCCGATTATTGGCATAGCATTCAAAACCAATCCGGTAGCATATGCAGCCAATTGTGATAATGAATTCTTTAGGTTTGATCCATTATCCCCATCGGAGAATAAAATAAATTTGGTAGGTATGATGGCTGAAGAATACATAGTAGGCTTGGACTTTAGACCTATCAATGGGGCCCTTTATGCAATTACAAACAAAAGTAGGTTGTTAACCGTAAATACATCCAATGGGCAAGTTACACCAATAGGTTCAGGACTAAATCCGATGCTTTCAGGTACAACTTTTGGATTTGATTTCAATCCTACCGTAGATAGAATCCGTTTGGTGAGTAACACAGCACAAAACCTCAGGTTGCATCCTGATCTGGGATCGGTGGTCTTCACTGATGGCAACCTCAAGCCAGGTTCTCCAATGGTTAATGGAGCTGCATACAACAACAGTTTCGCAGGTTCTACAAATACGACACTATATGTGTTAGATTCAGAAACTGACATGTTATATATGCAGGTTCCTCCGAATGACGGAGTATTGGTACCGGTTGGTTCATTGGGAATCAACTTCAAGGATGAAAATGGATTTGATATAGGTGGAGCATCCAATTCAGCATTTGCTCATTTAAAAGTAGGGGATATGTCTGCCATTTATACCATTAACCTAAGTACTGGGGCAGCGACAAAAATATCAGATTTCAATGTGCATGTGACAGCCATGGCTTTAGGGCTAGGCTTTTAACGAAAAATTTTACTAGGGCTTATTATATTAAAAAAGTCTTCGGTTTTCCGAAGACTTTTTTTACGTCTATTTTTGGTTTCCAATTAAATTTTTCATCGCCTTAATACCTCGATGATTTTTTCCAGATCCTCGCTGATCGTAATGATACCAATTACCGGTTCATCCCTTCTACCATTTTCTGTAATCAATAATGCTTCAGCGGGATGGGGATTGCCTAGACTTTCTACGAAATATTCCCTTGCTGTCACAAAATCGGTTTCTTTCTTGATGATCCGATAATTTTTAAGTTTGAGGGTTTTGGTAATGATGTCTTTGACATATGAATCTTTGAAAAGCTTTAGTGGCTCCTCTGTTTTGGTCAATTCTGCCATCCATCTGGCAATGGCTTCAAAATTGATCAATCCTAGAATGAAGCCGTCTTGGATGATTGGTGCTTGACAAAAATCTTTTTCCACAAGAGTTTGTAAAACCTCAACGAGACTGTCATCCGGTGAAACAGCATAAACCGAAGTCAAAAAATGCTGGTAAACCAAAGGAGGATTCATTAGAATGGCTGATATTTTTTCAATTTCCAGCACCACATCCTCTCTTGGGTCTGCGACCGGTTTGCCCTGCTTCCTTTCAGAATGAATTATGGCATTTCGAAGATTCCCAAAAAGGCGAAGCTGATCTCTATATTGTCTGACGATGAGGTTGGATTCGCTCATATCATCAACCAAGTTGAAGTAGCTGATAAAATTCCTCGCCTCTAAATTTCTTCTAAGAAAATTCTCTATGGCATTAAAGGCTTCCAAAAACCTGTCTGCATTGCTCATTTCCATAAAAATCATATTTTGATTTTAAAATCACCTTTCTTTCAACCGGGATCTAAACACTTCCCACAAATAATTTTCACAAAAGCTTACCTTTCACCTTTTACCTCTTACTTTTCTCCAAAAACCAATAACCCAATAACCATTAACTATCATCCCTTAACCAATTCAAAAGTCTGTTTTCCGATCTCCAATTCCTCATTGGTTGGAACCACCAGAATTTTGACTTTGGATCCTATAATATTGATTTCCCGGATTTCAGCGCTTCTTGTGCTGTTTTTTTCTTGGTCAAGATGAATCCCAAAAAACTCCATATCCTGACAGACAGCCGCACGCATTTCTGTGTCATTTTCTCCAATACCTGCCGTAAAAACGATAGCATCCAAACCATTGAGTGCGGCGGAAAATGTCCCTATGTATTTTTGGATCCTGTAGGCGTAAAGTTCATAAGCCAATTTGGCATCCTCATTTCCATCAAATATTGCCTGTTTTACATCCCTCATGTCACTGTGCCCACAAAGTCCCAATAATCCACTTTTTTTATTCAGTATGTCATTGACTTCTTTGGAAGTATAGCCACGCTCATGGATAAGGTGAAAAATAATGGATGGATCGATATCCCCGCAGCGTGTTCCCATCACCAGGCCGCCCATAGGACCAAGACCCATAGAATGGTCAATGGATTTACCGTTTTTGATAGCTGTCATGCTGCTTCCGTTGCCAAGGTGGATGGTGATGATTTTGGGTTCGGGAATATTCAGGTATTCATTTGCTTTTCGGGACACATATTGGTGGCTGCTGCCATGGAATCCATAGGAACGGATACCCAATTGGGTGTACATTTCTTTTGGAATAGCTGAGCGATAAGCCCTTGGAGGCATGCTTTGGTGGAAAGCGGTATCAAACACTGCTACTTGTTTGGCGAATGGAAAAACCCTTTCTGCAACTGTTATTCCAAGAAGATTAGGCGGATTATGCAATGGGGCCAAAGCAAACAATTCTTTGATTATCTTTTTGACTTCATCAGTGATCAAAGTAGTAGAAGCAAACTGCTCGCCTCCATGTACTACCCGATGGCCAATTGCCTTGACTTCCGACATGTCTGACAAAACGCCTTTTTCAGGATCTATCAAAAGCGCAGTCACAGCCAAAAGACCGGCTTCATGATCTTTGATGTCCTTTTGGAATTTAAAAACTTCTTCTGATCCATGGA
Organism: Aquiflexum gelatinilyticum; assembly: GCF_024813435.1. Taxonomy (NCBI): domain Bacteria; kingdom Pseudomonadati; phylum Bacteroidota; class Cytophagia; order Cytophagales; family Cyclobacteriaceae; genus Aquiflexum; species Aquiflexum gelatinilyticum. The sequence goes on along the minus strand of NZ_JANAEZ010000001.1, from coordinate 491,452 downwards.
TGAATACTTTGTGGGTCAAGGTGGCATTTTCCAGCCCAATCCTGTCTACCAAGCCACTACACACCGGAGATTCATTGGGCATGTCAAAAAGCTGGTACTTTAGCGAACTGCTGCCCGAGTTCAAAACAAGAATTTTCATTTTCAATTTATCTTAACTAATTACTTTTAACCTTAAATAAGATTCTCGGATTTAAATTTTCTTCACTTTCAAAGATGTTCCTTCTGTACTGATTACTTTGATTTTTTCACCCTGATCGATGAATTCACCCCTGGAATAGGCATCATAGACTTCATCCCCGATAATAACTTTGCCGCTAGGCATCAACCGGGTGTGGGCAATTCCTTCTTTACCCAAAAGGCTGTTTTCATAGACTGAAGAAGTGTAACCTGCAGTCCTCTGTTGGGTTGTAGCGAGTGCAATGGTGCTGAATGCTCCCCATTTATTGACCTTTGGTGCCAAAAAGAAGATCAGCCCAAGGGCCGCAATAGCAGCCAATATCACCGTCAACAATGCTACAAACAAATCTCCTGCGGGAACGAAGGAAAAATCAAAGGAATCATTAGGAATCATCCCGAGGGTAAGACCGGTAAGTATACCAAGGATTCCCAATATCCCAAAAACCCCAAATCCGGGAATCACAAATATTTCTATCAATAGAAGAATAACACCAATGATGAACACAGCGATTTCCCAATTTTCAGCCAAACCACTGAGGTAATAAGGAATAAAGTATAAGATGATAGCAGTAATCGAGGCAGCCAATGGAAAGCCAACGCCGGGAGTCTGCAATTCGAAATAAATCCCTGCAAAAATAATGAGGATCAAAAATCCACTTACAGCAGGATTTAAAAAAACAGAAATTATTGACTCGACAGTGGAAGTTGTTTGCTCGATGATCTCATAATCTGACACACCCTGCTTGGTGATGACCTCTTCGATAGAATCAACTTCACCTTCACAAAACCCGTTTTCAATTGCTTCAGAAACTGCAAATGTGATCACTGAACCTTTTTCGCTTATTCCTTCGATTTCTATTTCCTCATCGACCATGGCTTCGGCGATTTTGGGGTCCCGGCCTTTGGCTTCTGCAGTGCTGCGCATCATGGAGCGCATATAGGATTGATATTTGTCTGGAGCAGCTTCACCGCCACCGCCCATGACTACGGTAGCTGCCCCGATGCTTGCTCCGGGAGCCATATAAATGCTGTCGCAGGCAATGGAAATCAATGCGCCTGCAGATGCAGCATCCTTATTGATCCAGACATGGACAGGGATTTCTGACTCCAGAATCATGGTTCGGATATCATCAGCATCATTGACCGCGCCTCCATAGGTATCCATTTCAATGATTACCATGGCGGCAGATTCTTCCTTGGCTTCTTCAAGAGCCAATTTTACTTTACGGTTCATCCGAGGATCAATGTTGTCGTCTATCTTAAAAACATATATTTTCTTTTTTTCTGAGGAAGAATCAGCTTGGCTCAAAACTTCAGATGACTGCAAAACAAAAATAAAGACCAATAAAATTGATGTTAAAAGGGATTTCATAGGATGTGCTATTTGAGTTTTGAATATACCAAATAATCCAATACCAGCCGCAAACACTAATTATATCATTGGTTTGTGAAGGATAGGTATTTTGCCTTATTTTAGAGCCAAAACAATTCAATTATGATTAAAAAATTCAGTTTGTCAGTTATGACAATTGCTTTCTTAAGTGTCTTTTCCACCCTTCAGGCCCAAACGGATAGGTGGCAGCAAAAAGTCAAATACATCATGGATGTCACTATGGATGTAGAGAAGAATACCTATCTGGGTACACAAAAATTACAATATACCAACAATTCACCTGATACCCTGATTAGGGTATTTTACCATCTTTACTTTAATGCTTTTCAGCCAAACAGCATGATGGATGTGCGTTCGCGTACCATTTCCGATCCTGACAGGAGGGTGATGGACAGAATTCAAAAACTTACTCCTGCAGAAATCGGTATCCTGAAAGTAAATAAGCTGACAATGGATGGAAAAAAAGTCGTTTTTGAACATGTGGAGACGATTTTGGAAGTGGATTTGCCTAAGCCAATCCTTCCCGGGCAGACTGTAGTATTTGACATGGAGTTTGAAGGACAGGTTCCGCTTCAGGTAAGAAGGGCAGGCAGGGACAATGCCGAGGGAATACGGTACTCTATGTCACAATGGTATCCTAAAATGGCTGCTTATGACAGGAGAGGTTGGCATTCCAATCCTTACGTTGGGAGAGAATTCTATGGAAATTTTGGAGATTTTGATGTGAAAATTACCATTGACAAAACCTATATTCTTGGCGGAACCGGATATCTACAAAATGCCAATCAGATCGGGCATGGCTATGAAGACGAAGGAGTAACTGTCCCAGTTGCCAAAGGAAAAAACCTAACCTGGCACTTCATAGCACCGAATGTCCATGATTTTATGTGGGCGGCAGACCCAAAATATACCCATGAAAAAGTGAAAATGGAAAATGGGCCAATGGTTCATTTCTTATATGTAAAAAATGACAAAACCCAAGAGAACTGGGCCAAGCTAAAGGGCTACACTGTAGATGCGATCCAATATATGAGTGATAATTTTGGAAAGTATCCTTATGAGCAATATTCTGTCGTGCAGGGCGGTGACGGAGGTATGGAATACCCAATGTCAACTCTGATCACTGGACATAGAGGGCTTCAGAGCCTAGTAGGGGTGACGGTGCATGAGCTCATTCACAGCTGGTATTACGGTGTTCTTGGATTTAATGAATCATCAGAACCTTGGTTGGATGAAGGATTCACCACTTGGGGCACGAGTGTGGTCATGGATGTTGTTTTTGCCAAGTCTGACAAATTTGTGCAAAATGGGGCCTATACTTCCTATTTTAGGTTAGCAAAAGCCGGATACGAGGAGCCTTTGACGACTCATGGCGATCACTACAACCTCAATTCTGCTTATGGACCTGGCACATATAACAAAGGCGCGGTTTTCGTAGAACAGCTTGCCTATGTGATCGGAAAAGAAAATTTTGATAAAGCAATGTTGAGATTATGGAACGATTGGAAATATATGCATCCAAATGGCCATGATGTCATCCGTGTGATGGAAAAGACCAGTGGATTGGAGTTGGATTGGTATTATGATTATTTCATTGCTTCCACCAAGACCATCGATTATGGAGTCAAATCCGTCGAAGGAGTGGAAAATAAAACAAAGATAACTTTTGAAAGAGTTGGTCTTATGCCTATGCCTTTGGACGTGGTGGTAACCTATACCGATGGATCGAAGGAGATGATCTATTTGCCCTTGGTAATCCAAAGAGGTAATAAACCTGAAGAAAAAGGAATGCCCTCACTCGTAATGACTGTGAGATGGCCTTGGACAAATTATTCCCAAGAAGTTCAGCTAGACAAGCCAGTTTCATCGATTGAGTCGGTGGAAATTGATCCAAGTCTGAGGTTGGCTGACGTGAATAGGGGAAACAATAAAGTTGATGTCACCACGCTTCTTGACAAGAAGTAATAAAAAAGCCTTCAAAAATAATTTTTGAAGGCTTTTTTATAAATGTCCAATTCAAAAAAAAAGGTGCTGTTTGGCACCTTTTTTTATTTTTTGAATCATCCTGCGTTTTTCTTCTCTTGAACCTCGGTACGGATTTCCTGTGCCAAGTTTTTAAGATCCTGCATACCTTTTCTTACACGGGTACCTGCAGCTTGATTGCCTTTGTCATAGAATTTTTCAAAATCTCCTTCAAGTCCAAGGACGAGATCTTTTAGTTCGCTAAATCTGCTCATATTAAAAGTCAGTTTTTAAGGTTGATGATAAGTTTATTTGTGCGGTCAATATAGCTAAATTGTTTATAAAACAACACAACAAAGCCCTTTTTTGCCTTTAATTATTCTCCAAAAGACATTGCCAATTCTGTATTTCTGTAATAACCGCTTGTTAGTTTGTCTTTTACAGCTTCGAAGGCAGCAATTGTTTCATTCACGTCTGCAATGGTATGTACAGCGGTTGGGATCAATCTTAGGATGATCATTCCTTTTGGAATTACCGGATAAATGACCACCGAGCAGAAAATGTTGTAGTTTTCTCTCAAATCTCTTGTCAAAGTGGCTGCTTCACCTACAGTTCCGTTTAGGACTACAGGGGTCACAGGAGAGTTTGATTTTCCAGTACTGAATCCTTTTTCTTTCAGACCGTTTCTCAATGCATGGACGATTTTCCAAAGATTTTCTTTCAATTCGGGTTTTGTCCTGATCAAATCCAATCTTTTCAATGCACCTTCAACCAAAAGCATCGGTAAGGATTTGGCAAAAATCTGTGACCTCATATTGTATTTAAGGAATTGGATGACATGTTTTTCTCCGGCAATAAATGCTCCGATAGAAGCCATTGACTTAGCAAAAGTGGAGAAATACAAATCTATCTGATCCTGTACACCTTGTTCTTCACCCGCACCCGCACCTGTTTTACCCAATGTTCCGAATCCGTGCGCATCGTCTACCAAAAGCCTGAACTCATATTTTGCTTTCAAAGCCACGATATCGGCTAGTCTGCCTTGATCACCGGTCATTCCAAATACACCTTCTGTAATTACAAGTACGCCGCCTCCGGTTTCTTCAGCGAGCTTGGTAGCTCTCTGCAGTTGCTTCTCGCAGCTCTCTATATCGTTGTGTGGAAATACATATCTTTTTCCTAAATGCATCCTCAAGGCATCGATGATGCAGGCGTGGCATTCGCTGTCATATACGACCACATCTTTTCTATCCAAAATAGAATCAATGACAGACATGATACCCTGATATCCGTAATTGAGCAGGTAAGCGCTCTCTTTACCAACAAACTCGGCTAGTTCCCTCTCCAACTGCTCGTGAAGGTCAGTTTGACCTGACATCATCCTCGCGCCCATAGGATAAGCTGCTCCCCACTTCGCAGCTGCATCGGCATCAGCTTTTCTCACTTCGGGATGGTTGGCGAGACCCAAGTAGTTGTTTAAACTCCAGGTCAAGACTTCCTTGCCCTTAAATTTCATCCTGGGTGCGATTTCTCCTTCTAATTTTGGAAAGGCGAAATAGCCTTCTGCAAGCTCTGAGTGCTTGCCTAAAGGGCCAAGGTTGGTTTGTAATTTTGCGAATAAATCCAAGGCTAAATTCTTTTAGGTTTTACAAATTTGTGAATGGATGTGTCCTCCATTAAATCGGGCAAAACTAACACAAATAGTCCAGCCTTGCAAAAATCCAATTCCAAATCAAATATTCTTTTACTAACTCACATTATTTTACTTACTTCGCAGGACATGCTTCTTATAAGAAATAAACCCAATTATGCATAAAATCAAAAAACTTTTGGTAGCAAACCGGGGAGAAATAAGCCTTCGGATCATGCGTACAGCCAAAGAAATGGGTATCAAAACGGTTGCGGTATATAGCGAAGCTGACCGCAATTCCCCCCACGTGAAATTTGCCGATGAAGCTGTTTGTCTTGGACCTCCGCCGTCCAACCAATCTTACCTTCTTGCAGACAAAATCATTGAAGTAAGCAAAGAAATGGGTGTGGATGCAATCCATCCGGGTTATGGGTTTTTATCTGAAAATGCGGCTTTTGCCAAGAAAGTGACTGATGCGGGGATCATCTTTGTAGGGCCATCACCTGAATCAATAGAGGTTATGGGAAGCAAACTTGCCGCAAAAAATGCTGTATTAAAGTATGGTATCCCAATGGTACCGGGTACTGACCATGCCATCAGTGATATTCCCTCTGCCAAACATAAGGCTAAAGAAGTAGGCTACCCTATTTTGATCAAAGCAAGTGCCGGTGGCGGTGGAAAAGGCATGCGTATCGTGGAGGAAGAATCGGAATTTGAAGAACAAATGCTCCGTGCCATTTCCGAAGCGCAATCAGCCTTTGGGGACGGGGCTGTTTTTATTGAAAAATACATCACATCACCGCGGCATATTGAAATCCAGGTTTTGGGAGACCAACACGGAAATGTAGTCTATTTGTTTGAACGAGAATGTTCTATCCAAAGAAGACACCAAAAAGTAATCGAAGAGGCGCCTTCAGCGGTTGTTTCTCCTGAGATGAGAAAAGCAATGGGGGAGGCTGCCGTCATGGTTGCCAAAGCATGTGATTATTATGGTGCGGGCACAGTAGAATTTATAGTAGACGAAAACCTCGATTTTTATTTCCTTGAAATGAATACGAGACTTCAGGTCGAGCATCCTGTGACAGAAATGATTACGGGGAAAGACTTGGTACAAGAACAAATCTGGGTGGCTGAGGGAAAACCACTTTCTTTCAAACAGGAAGATTTGAAAATCAATGGACACTCCCTTGAAATCAGGGTATATGCGGAAGATCCAAGGAATAATTTTCTCCCGGATATCGGCAAACTTCAAACTTACATCAGGCCTCAAGGCCCTGGAATACGTGTCGATGATGGGTTTGAACAGGGAATGGATATTCCTATTTATTATGACCCGATGATTGCCAAACTGATTGTGCATGACGAGAGCAGGGAAAAAGCCATTCAGAGGATGATCAGGGCGATAGATGACTATCAGATTACGGGCATTGAGACTACTTTGGGATTTTGCCGGTTTGTATTGGAGCATCATGCTTTCAAATCAGGAGCTTTTGACACCAAATTTGTGGAGAAATACTTTTCTCCGGACAAGTTAGACATCCAATGGGATGATGAGGAACAGATTTTATTGGCAGGCTTGGCAATAGAAATTTTTGAAAAAAATAAGTCTAGCCTTAAAGATTCCCATAAAAGCCAATTGGCAGGAAACAAAACCAATTGGAAAAATAGGTTGATCTGATGGCAGAAATTCTACCGATAAAGGCTTGGCGTTATCACGATAGCCTCAAGGACCGCATGGAGGATATGATCTCTCCGTTATTCGATGTAGTTTCTCAAAAGCAGAGACAGGCACTTTACGAAAATCCTTTCAACAGCATCCACTTATCCGTTCCATTGGGTGAAAATCCTGCGCTTTCTGCCAAAGCCATTCTTGAAAACTGGAAAAATGAAGCTGTGATTACCCAAGATCAGATCCCGGGAATCTATGTTTATTACCAATATTTTAAATTACCGGGAGAAGAAAAGGAGTTTTGTAGGAAGGGATTTATCGCCCAAATCAAGGCTTATGACTGGCATGAGGGTGTGGTGCTGCGCCATGAAAACACCATCCCGAAATCCGTCAATGACCGGGTGGAAATGTTAAAATCCACAAAATTTCAACCCAGTCCTACGCATGGATTGTATGAAGATCCAATGCACATATTGGAACCCTTTATGGATGAGGCCATTCAAGACCCGATTTATGATCTGGAAGATTACCAAGGAGTAAGGGAGGTTTTGGCTGTGATTCATGACTTGCCTACCATTAAGATTTTCTTAGAACAAATCGCTTCCAAATCAATCATACTCGCGGATGGGCATCACAGGTATGAGGCTGCGATAAAATACCGAAATGACATGACTGCTTCAAATCCAGAACATAGGGGAGATGAAGCATACAATTATCATTTGATGTATTTTACCAATGCACATTCTAAGGACTTGAGAATTCTTCCTACGCACCGGCTTTTTACCGGAATTTCATTGGATGAAAATGATATCCTCTCCAAAGCCGAAGATTGGTTTAACATAAGAAAGGTTTACGACTCAGATGAAATTTCAGAATTGATTCTTCACAAGCAATGGGCTTTCGGACTTGTTTTTAAAGACAGTGCTTATAAAATCAGGCTTAAACCCGAAAAATTTGAAGAATTTGAATTGGCTATTCCTGATGTGGTCAAATCAGTTGACCTGATGGTGCTCCATTATTTTTTCATAGAAAAAGTAATGGGGATCAAAATGGAAGAACAACGCTTTTCGGAAAAGTTGGAATACGAAAGAAACCTGAGAAGATGTGTGGGTAGAGTAGGAGAGGGTTCTGCTGATTTTGCGGTTATCACCAAAGAAGTCTCTATGTCTCAGGTTTTGGAAGTCTGCAAAAGTGGTTTTATGATGCCACAAAAGTCTACCTATTTCTATCCAAAAACTGTATCGGGTTTATTGTTTGCTTCTGTTGATGAACAGGAATTCAAATTTCCATACCAAGCATTTCGGCCATGATAAACTTAGGTGCAAAAAAGCTCATTCTCGCATCCCAATCTCCAAGGAGAAAAGAGTTATTGAAAGGATTGGGATTTGATTTTGAAGTAAGGTCAAAGGATACGAGTGAGGATTTTCCTATAAATCTTGACCCATCCGAAGTTGCGGGCTTTTTGTCCGCAAAGAAAGCAGCGGCATTTGCTCACGAAATAGGTCCCAATGAAATCGTTTTGACCTCTGATACTGTGGTAATTCTGGAGGGCAAGATTTTGGGAAAACCGGCTAATGAGGAAGAAGCATTTGAAATGCTTTTCGCACTTTCAGGAAAAACACATCTCGTGACTACCGGGATTACTTTTTTGACTTTAGAAAAAGAATTGACGCTTTCAGATACCGCAAAAGTTTTTTTCAAGGAATTGTCAGGACAGGAAATCGAATATTACATTTCCAATTTCAAGCCTTTTGACAAAGCAGGAGGATATGGAATTCAGGAATGGATAGGATTTGTCGGGGTTGAAAAAATTGAAGGCTCCTATTTTACTGTCATGGGATTGCCCATTCATCTGGTTTATGATGTTTTGAAAAATTTGTAAAAAAAAACATCCTCAGAATCATTTCTGAGGATGTTTAGAATTTATTGGAATTGAATGAAATTATTTTTTATTAGGATTCATATCGGCCTTGTCCACTTTTTTGACGGGATCATTGTCTTTGAGTTGCTTGGAAACAACAAAATATGGACCTGATATAATTTCCTGACCTTCTTTTAGACCTTCCAAGACTTCAATATTGTCAAAGTCAGAGATTCCGGTTTTGATTTCGGTCTGTTTTGCTCTGTTGTTTTCGATGATGAAAACTAGTTCTTTTGCCTTTGTTCCTTCAGGATTTTTGGCAGTAGAATCTTCTCTTGTAGTCACAGCAGCTAAAGGAACTGCCAGGACATTGTCTTTCTTTTGGGTAATGATGTCCACACTTGCAGTCATTCCCGGACGGAAAGGATATTTCATTTTTTCAGTGATCAAGTCAGCATAAGAATCATTTAGGATTCGTATTTTGACCTCAAACTCCGTCACAGCATCAACACTTGCTTTTGTATTGGCTGAGTTTGCGATAGAAGTAACGACACCTTTGAATTTTTTACCAGAGAAAGAATAGGAATCCACATCAATAATGGTAGTATCGCCTTTACTGATTCTGACAATGTCATTTTCATTTACATTGACACGCACTTCCATTTTGTTCAAATCAGCCAATCTGAGCATTTCAGTTCCTGCCATTTGTTGGGTACCAACTACCCTTTCTCCCTTTTCAACCAAAAGCTGGGATACAACACCACTAAAAGGTGAATATACATTTGTTAACCTCAAATTTTCAGAGGCTTCATTGACAGTTGCTTGAGAACTTTTGACAATAAATTCTGCAGCTACTACTTGCTGTTTGGCAGCATCGAGGTCATTTCGGGCGGTTAGGTAAGTAGATTGGATTTGTTCCCAATCAGCATCAGAAATAACTTTGTCTTGATGAAGTTTTTCGTTCCTATTATATTCCAACTCAGCCCTTACAAATTGTGCCTCTGCTCTTTTTAGGTTTGCTTTAGATTGAGCAAGATTTGCCATATTTTGATTTAGGTTTGCCTTAGACCTGTCGAGTGCGGAGATAAAATTATCAGGTCTGATTTTGACCAAAAGGTCACCAATCTTTACAGAATCGCCTTCGAGGACGTTAAGTTCAATGATTTCACCTGCCACATCAGGGCTGAGTTTGACTTCTGTTTCCGGTTCGATCACCCCTGAGGCGCTCACTTTTTCGATAATCGAAACTTTCTTGGCTGTAGATGTTTCTACGTTGGTTTCCTTTTCACCACCGATCCATCCAGCGGATCTACCGATGATGGCGAATATGATGACGACGGCCAACACTCCTAATAGGATATAAATAAGCTTATTTGACTTTTTCTTTGCCATTTTGATTTGGTATTTTATTAAAGTTTGAGTGGGTTACCTAGGTAAAAATCAAGGACTTTTACCCTGAATATGTAAGTATATTTTGCTGTGACTAGGTCTGCCTGTGCATTGAAGAAATTGTTTTGTGCCAATTGGAAATCTGCAAAGTTGATTGCTCCTGCATCAAACCTTTGTTGGGATATCCTGAAAGCTTCTTGCAATGAAGCCACCCTGACCAAAGATGCTTGGTAGGATTGTCTTGCAGCATAAGCACTAGTATAGGCACTTTCTATGTCTTGTCTGAGTTGGTTTACAGTCTCAACTTCCTGGATTTCGCTTAATCTTTTTTGAAGTCTTGCCCTCTGTACATTAGCCCTATTTCTCATATTGGACAAGATTGGAATGTTCAGCTGAAAATTTCCCGAGTAGGAAAAGTTATTTCCGATTTGGGTTCTAAAATCATCTCTTACTCCCAGAAAATTAGCCTGGTCTACATAGTTAGAAAATCCACTTCCTCCGACTCCGATTGTTGGAAAATAACCTCCCTGCGCAATTTTAACTCCTAACTCAGCACTTTCTACTCCTAATTCAGCAGATTTTATTTCCGGCATCAAAGCAAGTGCAGTTTCAAAAACTTCATTGACTTCTTTATCAATCATAGAATAGTCATCAGCTTCCAATTCAGGAATTACAATGTCGAAATTATCATTGAATGGAATCTGCAATGCTTGAGAAAGGTTGAGCTTTGAAATTCTGAGGTTGTTGGTTGCATTGATTACCTCAAGTTCATTGGTTGCATTCTGCGCTTGAATATCAAGTTTATTTGCCAAGGGAAGAGAACCTGCGTCTACCAATTTGGTAGTGTTTGCTAATTGCTGACGCGTGCTTTCCAATTGATTTTCAGCAATTTTTAACTGCTCTGAGTTGAATACCACATTGATAAAGAAATTAATCACATTCAATGTTATGGTGTTTTCTGTAGCCTTTACATTAAACTGGGCTGCTTCGATATCGATCTTACTTTGCTGAATCGAATTGGTAATCTGCTGACCCGCAAACAAAGTAAGATTTGAATTCGTAAAAAGGTTGATGTTTCCGATACGGTTGTTTTCAAACAAGTTGGTCACCGGGTTAATTGAACGACCCCATCTGTATCCCGAGCTTGCGCCCGTAGACCAAGTCGGAATCCTTTGGCCACGGTTACCGATAAGATTGGCCTCTGAAATACCTAAGTTTGCCTGACTCCGCTGGAGTGTCAGGTTATTTTCCAAGGCGATTTCGATACAGGTTTCCAAATCCAACCTGCTGAAATCAACATCTTGGGCTTGTAAAGTAGAAATTGAAAGCAGCAAAAAAGCAACTGCCATTAAGTAATATTTTTTCATCATGGGTTAATCTATGTCAGGTATGTAAATTAATTCTTTGATCCAAGTCAAGCTTTTGAGGTATGCAATAGTAGTAGGCCTGATTCCGCTGTCCATTTCTATTACATGGCAGGCAATGTCATTCTTCCCCTTTCGGGAAACAGACATCGTAGCAATGTTTGTTTTTTCTTGTGCTATTACCGAGGAAATAAATGCAATGGCTCCGGAAACATCCTCGGCTTTGATGATGAGCGTATGGGATTGGGCGGAGAAGTTTGCATTAAATCCATCTATTTCAGCAATGTTTATTACACCACCACCTAGACTTTCACCGATAACTTCCACTTTTCTTTCCCCTTTGGTTAGGTTCAATTTGATAGTGTTGGGGTGGTAAACAGAGGCATTTCCGATTGATTTGAAGTTAAATTGAAGTCCTTTTTCTTTTGCAAGTTCAAATGATTGTTTGATCTTGGCATCGTCAGTTTTGAAATCAAGAAGACCTCCTATGATTGCTTTATCGCTTCCATGTCCTTCATAGGTGCGGGCAAATGAATTGTAAAAAGTGATGATAGCAGCATCAGGAATTCCACCCAAAACCCTTATAGAGGATCGGGCTATCCTGACAACCCCCGCGGTATGGGAAGAGGAAGGACCAATCATAACCGGACCGATCATATCAAAAATACCACTTTTTGTTCCCATGGAAAAGTCTAGTTTCAATTAGCATGCTAAAGTAAGAAGGATTTTAATTTGAAAAAGACATTTTCAGGAAGTTTGCCATTATTAAGGATTAAATCATGATTATTTAATTATTTTTAACGCGTCTTAATAATTACAAATATCTGTTTTGTTCAATAATGAACAGTGGTATGGTCGGATTTGATACAATTTTTCTTTATAAACACAATGACGGGATTTGGGCTGATGGCGCTGAAGAATTTCATAATAGAGGCTTTTTGTTTGGTGATGGACTTTTTGAAACAATGGTTTACTCTAATGGGAAAATCAGGTTTGGAAATGAACACCTCGAAAGGTTAAATGAAGGTTTAAAGATCCTTTTCATCGAAAATGATGGACTCTCAAGGCTCAATGAAATAGAAAATCTCCTTCATGAAATTTGGGGTAACAAAAAAAGCTTGAGGGTAAGATGGAATGTTTACAGGTCGGGATTGGGAAAGTATACACCGGAGGAAAACCATGTCATTGAGAGTCTTCAGGTTCAGTCTCTATTTCCCACCCCAATACAGAAAGAAAAAGCCTATTTAAGTCAATATGTATTTATCCAAAAGACTCCTTGGAGCCATTGCAAAACCTTAAGTGCAATCCATTATGTTATGGCCAATCTGGAAAGAAAATCCAAAGGATTAGATGAGGTGATTTTGAAAAATTCAGAGGGATTTGTTTGTGAAGGTGGATCTTCCAATATTTTTTGGATTAAAAACGGACAATACTTCACGCCATCTTTGGATGCAGGTTGTATAGCAGGCGTCGGAAGAAGGATGATTATTTCTTATCTAAGAGAAAACAATATTCCTATTTTGGAAGGATTATTCAGAAAGGAAGAGTTATTCCTGGCAGATCAGGTTTTTACAAGTAATGTGACAGGAATAAGCTATATAAAGTCCATCGATGATAAAGTCTTTGATAGCCAAAGGAATGAGTATTTAGCCTCGATTTTTGAGGACTAATACAATCCAATAAAACAATCAGATCGCTACAGCTGCCTTGATATGTGGATGCGGATCGTAATTCAGCAGTTCAAAATCTTCATATTTAAAAGCGAAAATATCTTTCACACTCGGATTGATTTTCATTGTGGGTAGGGGTCTCAAATCCCTGCTGAGTTGGAGATTTGCTTGTTCGATGTGATTGCTGTAAAGGTGTGCATCCCCAAAAGTGTGGACAAATTCACCCGGCTCAAGGTCGCATACCTGTGCAACCATCAAAGTAAATAGGGCATATGAGGAAATATTAAATGGAACTCCCAAAAACACATCCGCACTTCTTTGGTAGAGTTGGCATGATAGTTTGCCATCTGCTACATAGAATTGGAATAATGTATGGCAGGGAGGAAGTGCCATGTGGTCAACATCTGCCACATTCCAAGCGCTTACAATATGCCTTCTGCTATCAGGTTTGGTTTTTATTTGATGTATCAAATTCTTGATCTGATCTATTTCTCCACCTTTGCCATCCGGCCAATGTCTCCACTGATAGCCGTAAACAGGACCAAGATCCCCGTTTTCATCTGCCCATTCATCCCAAATACTTACTTTGTTATCGTTTAGGTATTTGATATTGCTGTCACCATTTAGAAACCACAGCAACTCGATGATAATGGATCGGAGGTGAAGTTTTTTGGTAGTGACTACAGGGAATCCATCCGCAAGATTAAAGCGCATTTGATAGCCAAAAACACTTATTGTTCCTGTGCCTGTTCGGTCTGTTTTTTTGACACCGTTATCCAAAATGTGCCGCATCAAATCATGGTATTGCTTCATAGTCAGGGAGGAGAATTTCTAGGGAGCAAGATAGGAAGATAAGTAAAAATAGGAAAGCAGGATTTTGCTTTTATTGCTGAAAGAGAAATTTTTTGGTTCTCTAATTTTTACTTTATAATCAGTATGTGTTCTATTTTTTGACAAAATAGTTTTGTGGGAAACTTTACTTTCCTGTGATTTGTAAACAAAACCAAGCCTTACCTGTATATTTCATTTCAAATATGTTTACTAAAAAGAATTCGTTTTGGTCCTTGGGAATGGCATTGCTGATGACTTTGGTAATTTTGATTTTTAGGCCAAGCGTTGTTTTTGATTATGATTTCGAAAGTTTTTTTCCCCAGGAAGATGAGGAGCTTCTCTTCTATCAGGATTTTAGAGGCAAGTTTGAAAATGACAATGATTACCTTCTCATAGCACTTGGCGGCAATACCGAAGTCTTTGATTCGGTTTTTTTGTCTGCGGCAAATTCTTTGAACAAAAGTCTCAAAAAATTAGAAAAAGTGGAAAGGACAATCTCCCTGCTTGACTTGGAGGAACCAATTGTAAATCCCTTTGGAATTAGGTATCGGAAAGTTTTGGATTGGGAAAACGCCGAGCGTCTCCAAAATTCAAGGAAGACAATATTAGGTTCGCTGCAATATCAGAAAGGGCTGATCAGTAAGGATGGAAATTATCTTTTGATCCTATTGAAAAATAAGCAAAGGATCAGTAAAGAGGACGGTGATGAGTTGTATCAAGAGATAAAAAATCTTGTCGCCAACTCAGGGATCAATGAATATCACTTGGCAGGGAAAATACGTGCCCAAGGAGAATTTGTGAATTTGCTTCAGGAGGAATTTACTTTCTTTTTGGGAATTTCGCTTATTTTAATTGTATGCTTACTCATAATCATATTCAGGACTTGGTGGGGTGTTTTGGTGCCGCTGACTGTCCTAGCCCTCGGGATTTTGTGGACGATATCCTTGTCCCTATATTTTAATAAACCCTTGGATGTGATGTCGGTGATGCAGCCTACGATACTTTCTGTAGTTGGATTGGCCGCATTGATCCACTTTTTCAACCATTACCTAACACAGATCAGAAATGGACATCCCAAAGATGAGGCTATCAGGATCTCATTTTCAGAATTAGTAACCGCTGTATTTTTGACATGTATTACTACTTCTTTGGGCTTTGTTTCGCTCTTTTTTACCAATATCCACAGCTTAAAGTTTTTTGGATTATTTACAGGTCTTGGGGTAATGTTGATGTTTTTGGCAGTTGTAATGATAGCGCCGGGAATGTTGTACCTATTGACTCCATTCAAAGTTTCGGAAAATGATTCATTTTCTGTGATGTGGCGAAAGGGAATGAGGCTCGCTTTTTTATGGACCTTAGCCCACACCAAATCTATCGTTTGGGTTTTTGTTCTGATCACTTTGATTTCTGCTTATGGCCTGTCCAAGCTGCAAGTCAATGGATATATTTTGGATGATTTACCGGAAAATAATTCTCTTATAAATGAGTTCCGTTTTTTTGATCAGGAATTTGGCGGATCTAAGCCTTTGGAATTTTCCTTGTCAGCAGGGCCAAAGGCAAAGGATTTGATGCAATATGAAGTTTTGAAAGAGCAGGAAAAGTTAGAGAGTTTTATAAAGGAAGCATTTGGCGCATCAGCAGTTGTTTCACCTTTGACTTTGGCCAAAAGTCTGAATAAGGCATTGAACAGTGGAAGTGAAAAGGCGTTTGCTACGCCAACTATTGGGCAGGTTCGTCGGATTGAACCCTATTTGGGGAAGGCCGTTGAAGAATCGCCTGTCAGGGTTTTGACTTCAGATTTCAAATCCGGGAGACTTTCCGGCAGGACAGAAGATATGGGGAGTCTTGAATCTTCAGCTATGAAAGCCAAACTTTCAAAGTTTTTAGAAGAAGAAATCAATCCTGATTTACTTTTGGTCCGGATTACCGGAACATCCCATCTGATCGATATCAGTCATGAAAGTGTGACTGCCCAAATGGCAAAAGGACTTGGGTTTGCATTTTTAATCGTGGCTTTGATTGTAGGATTTTTGTTTAGGTCATGGAAAATAGCAGTGATTTCACTGATTCCAAATGTTATTCCTCTGCTTTGGGTATGTGGGTTAATGTTTGTATTTGGGATTCAATTAAAACTAACCACGGCAATCATTTTTACAGTGGCATTTGGCATTGCGGTAGATGATACCATTCATTTTATGGCAAAGCTTAAAATGGAACTTAGCAAAGGGAAATCATGGCTATATGCCATCAAAAGGACATATTTGGAAACCGGAAAAGCAATCATACTTACTACCCTGATTTTGGTTTCGGGCTTCTCTATATTGACTTTAAGCCAGTTTGGGGTGACTTTTTATTCAGGTTTATTGATCGGAATGGCTTTGTTTTTTGCTTTGATTGCTGATTTGATCCTGCTTCCTGTTTTATTGATTTTACTAAAAAAAGAACCTTAACCGAACATTATTCTTCAAACTCCGCTTTGGTCTTCTTGATGGGTTTGTTTAAGGAAAAAACTGCAGAAACAGGATAATGATCCGAATAATCGACCTCAGAGTGAGTTTTGAAATCTAAAATTTTCAATGCTTTGTCAAAAAAGACATTATCAATCCTCAAAAAGAAAAGAACCTTATTGTAAGTAAATCCAAATCCTTTTCCTGCTTTCTCAAAGCCGTTGTTCATGATGTTTCGGAGTGTGAAATAGGTATAGCTATAAGGAACATCATTGAAATCCCCGACCAAGATATTGGCATAGGGACTGTTTTCCATGTGTTCCATAAGAATTTCCAATTGTGAAGCCCTTGCCACCTGTCCCCGTTTAAGTTTTCTGAGCGTTTGTCTGTAATTTTCTTTGATTCCATCAAAATCTGAGAGCTCCGCAGAAGGGATATTCATGGATTCAAGATGTGCATTATAGATTCTGATCGTATCTTTTTCGACTTTGATATCTGCGAAAATTATTCCATTCGTACTTCGGGAATCCAAAACAATCCCTTCATTGATGATTGGGTATTTGCTAAATATCGCCATGCCAAATGTACTTGACTTTGGATTGCCCTGAATGACTTGATAAAAATGGTGGTAGCCGGTTTCTTTTCCAAGTTGCTTAATGGAATTCCTGGACGGCGTAGTGGGGTCTTGGTAAAACTCCTGAAAGCACTTGATATCGGCTGGATTTTCTTTGAGCCATTGGATCAAATTTTTGGAAGTGCTGTTCTTAAGGTCCCCATTTTTATTGTAGCTGAACATGTGGACATTGTAACTCAATACCGATAGCCCATTTTCCACTTCGGGCTGAGTTCTTAATTGAAAAGTGACTCCGACAAACTTCCAACCAATCACCAGAGCAATCAAAGGAAGAAGTGCCAATTTCCTTTTAGCCAAAACCAAAGCAATAAAAAGAAATCCGTTGATGACAAGGAGTAGTGGGATGGTTAGGGTAGCAAGTCCAACATAAGGAAAATATTCAGGGGAAATATAAACACTAAAAAACAAAGCCAAGGAAACCAAAAAAAAGAAGGAAGTAAGAAATCTTATCATTGGCTAAAGCTATTTTTGGCGAAAATAACGGTAATTCAATCCTGTTGCAAATGAATATAGGGGGGAATCAAATTAAGGAACTGAACACCAATCCTTTTTTTGATTTCCCCCTTTAAATTATTTGATAAGAATAAGCTCACTTTGCGGCTCCATTAAATACCTCGCCCCATCCTTGGTTACCACTGCAGTTTCTTCTACTGACATGGTTTTGGTTCCTGTTTCAGGAAGTTTCCAAGCGTGAAAGCCATCAAAAGCGAATAACATACCCTCTTTCAATGGCTTCATCGCAGCGGGTCTCACTGTGGGATCAGGAAGAAGTCCACCTCCGAGATTTGGTCCAATATCGTGGGCGACATACCCAACCGAATGACCGGTGCTCCACATGACCGGTTCTGAACCGCGTTCTGCCATCCAGTCTCTCTGTGCTTTATCGACTTGATATCCCAAGACACCTGGTCTCATGGCTTCAAGTGCAATTCTATTTCCGCCAATAGAAGATTCAAAATAAAACTGTACAGAATCCGGGGCCTTTGTTTCCCCTTCCCTCAGTACATAGGCGAACCTTTGGATGTCCGAAACCCACATATCATACACCCGAATGCCAAAATCAGTTTGGATCACATCTCCTGGCATGATCACTTTGTCAATAGAGTGGGAGTGACCACGGTCTGGTCCTGAATTGACATTTGGATTTTGGTCAGGTGACCACCCGTCTTTGACGCCATATTCTTCCATTTTTTTCTTCAGAAATTTGGCAATATCGGCATCGGTACTTTTACCCGGAATGACACTTGCATAAGCTTCATATTGCCACTTTGAAGTCAAGATTGCTGCTTGGGTCATAATTTCCACTTCTGCAGGAAGCTTAACAGAAAGCCATTCATATATCAGGTCATCTGCGGACACCAACTTTCCGGTTTCGGGACCCAAAGATTCTTCTAAAGTTTTTCTTTGGCTGAAGCTCAATCCGTCAGCCAACTCATTTTCAAAAGAACTGTTGATGGCGATTTTTTTAAATTGTTTTGCCTTTATATATTCTGATGCATCAGAAATGGATGAATTGCCCCTTTGGACAGGGATCACTTCATCATGGATCTTCAAATCCGCCAATGCTGTAGCTTCACCTATTGGGCAAAACACAACTGATTTTACGTTTTCCCCTTCAAGATAAAACAAAAATAAAGCCTGTCCTCCAGCATTTTCTCCACCGATATGGTGGGCAATAGGGTCATTGTTATTTTCCCTGCAGAGAATTATCCATGCGTCTGTGCCTGCAGTTTTCATAGCCTCAGGTAACAATTTCTGAATTCTTTCTTTCCGGATTTCTGGCCATGGGCTCGGTCCTGAAAAAGGATTTTCAATGGTTGCTTTGTCATTTATTTCTTGGTTGCAAGAAAACGAAAGCAGAATAAGAATTGATAAAAAAGTGCTGAGAGTGTAATATCTGTATTTTCTTGTTGTCATGGAAGTTTGGGGTTTGGAATAATTCAGGAAATTAATCACAGGTAGAGAAAATAAAAAGCCTTTTTTTATACTTAGATATTTTTTTGAAGATATGAGGTTCTTTTTTAATCAACTGTTGCCAAATTACTCTTTCATTAAGCACTATGAAAAGTAGGATATGGATTTAGATTTGGGTTTGTTGAAAAAAAAATAATTATCTTCGAAGCGTAAAACTACAACTTTATGAAAAAATCAAACTTGTTCACCCTTGCTGTTTTTACGGCTACAACCTTGTTTTTTGCAGGTTGTGGAGCTGAAAAAAGCACAGAGACTACCGCAACTGAAGAAGTCGCAACTGAAGAAAAACCGGCTTCTGAAGAAAGACCAAGTCCTTTAAGAACCCTCGAAGGCAATGTTGGAGCCTCTAAATTAATGATTCAATATGGCGCACCTTCTATCAAGGGAAGGGTTGTTTGGGGAGATTTGGTGCCATATAATGAAGTTTGGAGAACAGGGGCTAATGAGGCTACTTATGTGGATTTCAGTACTGATGTGACAGTAGAAGGACAACCATTGAAAGCAGGAAGGTATTCTTTGTTTACCATTCCAAAAGCTTCCGGTGCTTGGACAGTAATTTTCAATTCCGAATGGAACCTTGAGCATGGGCATTTTCAATACAAGGAAGAAAATGATGTGCTTCGTGTGGAATCTACTCCTGAATGGGTTGAAGAAAGCCAAGAGCAGTTATCAATAGCCATTGAGACTCCCGGTATAGTAGTAAAATGGGAAAAGCTAAAACTGCCTATTGCCATCCAATAATATAGATTTTGAAAAAGACCCTGACAAAATTTTTTGGCAGGGTCTTTTTTTGTTTTTTTGAATTCATTTTTTTTATCAAAATTCATCAAATGATTTATTTCAGAATTTCCTACATAAAGATTTCTATATGAGATATCTAGGCTTCATCCTTGTTTTCTTAATCACAATGGGGTTGGGGATTTCCCTTTCCATGCAATTTGGGACTATTCCTCCTATCGGAAAACTGCTTGACCCTAACCATGGATTTTGGCAAAATTCTTATAGTGAGGATATGGATTTTGAGGATGAGCTAGATCTAAATAACCTTAGCAAACCTGTTAAGGTAATTTACGATGAAAATCTAATTCCTCATGTTTTTGCAGAAAATGACAAAGATTTGTATAGGGTTCAAGGTTTCATTACGGCCAAGCACAGACTGTGGGAGATGGAGTTCCAAACCATGGCAGCAGCAGGAAGGATTTCGGAGATAGTAGGGCCAATAGCCATTGAATTGGATCGAATGACCCGAAGAAAAGGACTTGCATTTGCCGCAGAAAATTCACTTCAATTTATTCAAAAAGAACATCCTGATACTTATGAATTATTAGAGGCATATGCAGATGGGGTAAATCAGTACATAGAAAGTCTGAGTGCAGGAGAGTTACCCATTGAATATAAAATTCTTGATTACAAACCTGAAATGTGGAGCGCCTACAAATCTCTGCTGCTTTTAAAATACATGGCAGACATGTTGGTAGGGGATAGGGATTTGGAATATACCAATTTAAGAAATCAAATTGGACAGGAAATGCTGGATAAGCTTTATCCTGATTTTCCAGAAGAAAATGATCCGGTCATAGAGGCGGAGAGGATTTGGGATTTTGTACCATTGGAAATTAAAAAACCTGTGGACAAAAGGTATCCTGATGAAGATGTTTTTGTCAATACATTGCCCCAACCTGTTGAGGGAATAGGCTCCAACAATTGGGCGGTTTCCGGTTCAAAAACAAAAAGTGGAAATCCTATTTTGGCAAATGATCCGCATCTAAGTTTGAACTTGCCATCGCTTTGGTACGTGATGCAGCTTTCAACACCTGCACAGAGTGTAAAAGGTGCCACCCTTCCAGGGGCTTTGGGGATTATTTCAGGATTTAATGAGAACATTGCTTGGGGAGTTACCAATGCCACTAGGGATACGAGAGATTGGTATGCCATCCAATTCAAAGATGAAAGAAGAGAAGAGTACTTATATGATGAAGTTTGGGTAAAAAGTACATTTCGTGTAGAGGAAATAAAAGTCAAAGGGCAAAGTTCGTTTTTGGATACTGTGGTATATACCCATCATGGTCCGGTGGTCTATGATAAGAATTTTAGATCTGATAGGAAGGATGTTAATTTTTCACTCAAATGGACTGCACATCTTGAGTCAAACGAGCAAAAAACCTTCCTTTTGCTCAATAAAGGAAAAAACCATGGTGACTACATAGAGGCTCTAAACCATTATACCTCACCTGCCCAAAACTTTGTTTTTGCATCAAAAGACGGTGACATCGCAATGAAAGTTCAGGGACGGTTTCCATTGAAATGGGAAGGACAGGGGAAGTTTTTGATGGATGGTAAAAATCCTGATTTTGAATGGCAGGGTTTTATACCTAATGAGCACAACCCATCTACGCTGAATCCGGTTCGTGGATTTGTATCTTCTGCCAATCAGCATCCGGTAGATCCCTCTTACCCTTATTATACTTTTGACCATAGTTTTGAGCATTATCGAAATAGGCGGTTGAATGATCGTTTGAAGGAAATGAATCAAATTACTTCAAAAGATATGATGGCCCTCCAATTTGATAATTTTCATCTTCATGCGAGCGAAGCCCTTCCGGTTATGCTTGGTTTGTTGGATTCCACTGATTTAACTCAGATGGACGAATTTGGAACAAAATATCTTAACCAGTTAAAAAAATGGAATTTCAACGCTTTCCCCAATCAAGAGGAACCTACATTGTTTCAGGTTTGGTGGGAAAATCTCTATCAGGGAATATGGTCCAAATTGAAAACAGATGGTATTCCAATTGTATTGCCCAACAAATATCAAACAACAAAATTACTGTTGAATGAGCCAGAAAATGAGATTTTTAATAATCCCGAAACGCCTGAAAGAGAAACTGCAAGATCATTGCTGAGATCCTCTTTTTATGAAATGGTAGAAAAAATAAAAGAGATAGAAAAAGCTGAAAAAGATTACACATGGGCAAATTATAAGAAGACTTCGATTTTGCACCTTGTTCCCAATTTCAGATCATTCAGTCATACCAATGTCTATACAGGTGGAGGAGCCGGGATTTTGAATGCTACAAGTGAAAGGCATGGAGCAAGTTGGAGGATGATAGTAGAAATGGGAAAGGGAGGAAGTGCATTTGGGATATATCCCGGTGGCCAATCTGGAAATCCCGGGAGTAAATATTATGACAATCTGATCAAAAAATGGGCTAACGGAGAATATGTTGATGTTTCTATTAAATCTGAAGAGAATTTTTCAAATCCTCTTTTTTGCACCCTATTTAAAAATTGATATATGAGAAAATCTCTTCTTTTATTTGTTTTTGTTAGCATTTTAGTCTTGGTAGCTGGGCCATACATGCCGTATTGGGTTTTGATGATAGGTGTTGCGGTTGTTTCCTTTTTTATAGAAGCAGGTAAAATGCCGACATTTATTTCCGCAGGTCTTTCATTTGGTTTGACTTGGTTGGCGCTAACAGTATACATATCAATCAGGACAAATTCAGTGCTACCAAAAAGGATGGCTGAATTAATGGGCTTAGACAACGATAACTTACTCTTTTTAGGGACCGGAATTTTAGGCTTTTTAATTGGTGGATTCGGCGGACTGGTAGGGACTATGGTAAAAAAGTTGTTAGATAGAAAATATTGAAATCCTATTGAATCAGAGAATATTCTATCACTTTATTTCAGTATTATTTGTATTTAAAATCCTGTTATTTGCGAGTTGTAAAAACCGGGTCAAAAAAACTTAAAATATTTTGCTTTTAGTGTCGGAGCGAGTACTTTTGTTGCTCGTTTTGTGCATATCACTTTTATGCTTGATTATTTAATTACGTCCAAGACCCGCCTAAAACTTTTGGTTAAGTTTTTCAGCAATGCCGAAAATCAGGGACATTTGCGTGGTCTTGCTGACGAGTTTGGAGAATCCACCAATTCAATCAGAAAAGAGCTAAACCATCTTTCGGAGGCTGGTTTTCTGGTAAAAGTGGCAGATAAGAATAGGATTGAGTACCAAGCAAATACACATCACCCAATGTTTTCTAATCTTCAGGAAATAATTAGAAAATACTTAGGATTTGACAAATTATTAGAGGCTGTTTTGGAAAGGATGGGGGAAGTCAATGAAGTTGTATTAGTGGGAGATTATGCTCAAGGAATTGATTCAGGAACAATACAAGTAGTGATTAATGGAGAATCTTTGAATAAAGATTATCTTGGTCATTTAAGCAATAGGATTGAAGAATTGATAGATCGGAAAGTCCATTTTGATATCAACAAAAAATTTACTTCGAAAGACACATTAGTTTTGTTTAAGAAGTAGGGGTTAAATTCTTCGCGTGATTTATTGAAGAGATGTTTTTAATTGGAAGTGCATAAAATGTGACTGAAAGGGCGAAGCTGTGTCAACTAGAAGAAGTTAAATGATTTATTTTCTGAATAATTTAAGACTTTGGTTTAATTTTCGGAATGTGCATGTTAAAAATTCGATTATCATTTTAGTACAGGGATAAAAAATCCTTTGTTATTTCCCACAGTGGCTAATATTTAAAAAATGAGCAAAAAAATAATAAATCAAATCTCGGTTGTAAAGTTGTTTTTTACCGCGCTTTTGTTTGTGGTAACTGTGGCAACTCTGTATGGCCAATCGATTTCTGATATACAAAACGTCAAAGTTGATAATCTTTCAGATGCCCAATTAGAGCAACTTATCAAAAGAGCTGAATCCTCGGGGATGACGGAACAACAGCTTGAAGCAATGGCGAGGGAGCGAGGAATGCCGGCTACCGAGGTAGCTAAGTTAAGGCAAAGGATCAATCAGATCAGAAATAAAGGAAGTGTAGTATCAGGCGATCCTTCTCAAAATACGACTGAAAGAAAATGGGTTCAAAATGAAGAATTTTTTCAAGAGAAAGAAGTGGTGCTGACAGAAAACGAGAAGAAAATTTTCGGTTTTTCATTGTTTAGAAACAACAACCTTACTTTTACCCCAAACTTGAACATTCCGACTCCTCAAAATTACATTTTGGGATCAGGTGATCAGATTTTGGTTGACATATATGGAGCTTCTCAATTTGAATATGATCTGAAAGTTAACAATGAAGGATTGATTTTTATTCCTAATGTTGGCCCCATTAATGTTGCAGGTTTGACTGTGGAAGCAGCTACAGCGAGGTTGGCGAACACTTTATCAAATATTTATTCAGGGTTAGGTGGTCCATCAGCAAATACCTTTATGCAGCTTAGAGTTGGAAACATCAGATCAATTCAAGTTTCAATAGTAGGCGAGGTTTTTAAACCAGGAAATTATACTCTTTCATCTTTTGCAAGTGTATTTAACGCAATTTATGCTTCAGGAGGGATAAATAAGGAGGGCTCTTTTAGAAATATCCGAGTATATCGAAACAGTAAGATGGTTGCTGAAATGGATATTTATGATTTCTTGGTAAATGGAAATCAGTCTGAAAATGTAAGACTTGAGGATAATGATGTGATTATGATTCCTCCATTTGAAAAAAGAGTAGAAATCACAGGGCCTGTAAAAAGGCCAGGATTATTTGAAATGAAAAGTGATGAAAATCTTAAAGACCTAATAAAATTTGCAGGAGGTTTTTCCAACACAGCTTATCAAAATATAGCAACGGTTTTTAGAACAACTGAAAAAGAATTTAAAGTTGAGAATATTGACAATCAGAATTTCGGAAATTTCATTCCCAAAAGTGGGGATACCTTTGTTTTTGGAGAGCTGTTGGATAGGTATGAAAATAGGATTCAAATATCTGGAGCACTTCTAAGGCCCGGTACATTTGCTTTGGAAGAAGGGATGGGAATCAACGATCTGATCAAAAGAGCGGGAGGATTGAGAGAAGATGCATTTATGAATAGGGCGGCTCTTTACAGGACTAGGAATGATTTTTCTTTGGAAATGGTAACTGTAAATATTAGTGAAATTGTAAATGGTAACGAAGAAGATATCACTTTGAAAAGAGAAGATGTATTGTACATTCCAAGTATTTATGACCTTAGAGAAGAATTTTATGTAATTATCAGTGGTGAGGTAAATAATCCAGGATCGTTTGCATTTGCAGAAAATATGAGTGTTTCTGACTTGGTTTTTAGAGCAGGTGGTTTAAAAGAATCTGCAACGTCCTCCCAAATTGAAATAGCGAGAAGGGTTAAGGATGATGTTTCTGGTAAGTTGGCTGAAATCATTCATATTGATATAGATAAGGAATTAAAGATTTTGGGTGATGATTCAAATTTTACTTTGACACCTTTTGACCACGTTATCGTCCGAAGAAGTTCTGGATTTCAAAGAAGCCGATTTGTTAGTGTAGAAGGAGAAGTTTATTTCCCCGGTGAATATGCTATTGTCTACGCTAATGAAAGAATTTCTGATTTATTGAAAAGAGCAGGAGGATTAAATCAATTTGCCTATCCAAAAGGTGCTACGCTGATAAGACGAAATGAATTTTTTGAAGGACCAAGCGAGAATGAAATTAAATCAACAAATCTGATAGGTGTAAAAAGTAATCTTCAACGAATCAAAAGAGATACTACTGAGGCTGAGAAAATTTTATTAAATAGAATTGATCAAAAAATTGAAGAAAAAGGCGGTGGTATATCCAATAAACAAGGAGGATTGTTGATTGATGAATTTAGGAAAGAAACCATTGAAGAATTAGTTTCGGAAAATGACACTCTGGATTTTAGTATTGTAAAGACTCAAGATATGATAGGGATTAACCTCTCGGAGATCATTGACAAACCCGGAAGTGAATTTGATTTGATTTTACAAGAGGGGGATATTTTGAGCATTCCAAAACAATTGCAGACCGTCAGAATGAGGGGTGAAGTTCTGTTTCCAACAACTGCCCGGTATAGAGAGAAGGGTGGATTTAAATCATATATATCAAGAGCGGGAGGTTTTACAGAAAAATCCAGGAAAAAGAAATCTTATGTTGTATATGCCAATGGTGACGTAAGAAGAACATCTAACTTTTTGTTTTTTAAATTTTATCCAAAGGTAGAACCTGGTTCTGAAATAATTATTCCAACAAAAAAGGAAAAGGAAGCAATGCCTTTACAAGCTTGGTTAGCTATTTCAACAACATTGACAACCTTGGTATTGTTGTGGAATAATTTAAGTCAGTAATTAAAAGTCCTATAAAAATTCTATACAAATAGTTTAATGGAAGAACCTAAATTAAACTCAACAATTCAATCAGATGAAATAGACCTCCTTGAACTAGCTAAAACCGCATGGACAAGTAGAAAGATAATTTTTTCCATTACGATGATTTTCACAGTGCTTGGTTTGATTGTGTCTCTTGTTTTAAAAAACGAGTATACAGCAGGATCCACGTTTGTCCCTCAAACGTCTGAGCCAAACAAAGTTGGAGGGAGTCTTGGAGGATTAGCTTCTTTAGCAGGGATAAATTTAAGCGGAATGGGAGGAGGTAATGAGATCCCGCCGACTTTATATCCTAAAATTGTAACTTCAGTTCCATTTAGGAAATCATTGATAGAAGCCAAGATTCAGCCTTATGGAAGTGACAAACCAATTACTTACCGATATTATTTCGATAGTGTGTATCGTCCAAGCATTTTGACCGTAATGGGTAAATATTCAATTGGTTTGCCGGGGTTATTAATTAAAGCACTTAAAAGAACAAATAACCAAAATATTGAATTGAATAAATTTGGATTAATAAATATTTCTGAAAATGAATTTGAACATTTCAAAAGACTAGAAAATCAAGTTGCTATCCAATTTAATGAAAAAGAGGGATTTGTTTCTCTGTCTTTTTCGATGCCTGAACCAAGGATCGCTGCGCAAATGGCAAAATTTGCTGAAGAATTGCTTCAAAAAGAGGTGATTGAATTCAAAATCCAAAACGCAAGGGAACAATTAAAGTTTACGGAGGAAAGATTTCAAGAAAAGAAAACAGAGTTTGAATTGATTGAAAATAGATTAGCCAATTTTAGAGATAGAAATCAGAACCTTTCTTCTGCAATTGTAATTAATCAATTACAAAAACTTGAAGCTGAATATAATTTTGCATTTAACGTTTATAATGAATTAGCAAAACAGCTGGAGCAAGCAAAACTTCAAGTTAGCAAAGACACTCC
Source organism: Aquiflexum gelatinilyticum (assembly GCF_024813435.1). Lineage (NCBI taxonomy): Bacteria > Pseudomonadati > Bacteroidota > Cytophagia > Cytophagales > Cyclobacteriaceae > Aquiflexum > Aquiflexum gelatinilyticum. The sequence goes on along the minus strand of NZ_JANAEZ010000001.1, from coordinate 464,318 downwards.
GATTTTTTCTATAATTCAGCCAGTAACTGTTCCTATTGAAAAATCAGCCCCCAAAAGACCTCTTATTTTGGTTGGTTTTGCGTTTGTAGGATTTTTACTTTCAATCGGTTATGTATTTGGCAACCAATATTTTTCAACGATAAAAGAAATGTGGAACAGGTAGATTCTATTTTAAACAAAACCTCATAATTAAGATTAAATGAAGAGATACACCGAAAATAAAATTTAAAATACAAAAAAAAGTTTTTCAAATATTTTTTTTTGTATTTTAAATCATTTTATTTGTAAAAAAAAAAATCTATCTCGGTAGAATTATCTGTCAATAAACCCAAAATGGTAAAAAGTATAATTCAATAATTTATTAAACATAAAATTTTTAAAAAATGAAAATTACAGTAGTAGGTACAGGGTACGTAGGATTAGTATCCGGAGCATGTTTTTCCGAAGTAGGCATTGAAGTAGTCTGCGTAGACATTGATCAGAAGAAGATCGACAATTTGAAAAACGGTATTATGCCGATTTACGAACCTGGTTTAGAAGAAATTGTAAAAAGAAACTTTGCAAGTGGAAGACTTCAATTTTCAACCAATCTCGGAGAAGCTATTCAAGGTTCTCAAGTAGCATTTATTGCAGTCGGAACACCTCCGGGAGAAGATGGTTCAGCTGATTTGAAATATGTGTTGGCAGTTGCAGATGAAATCGGTCGAACCATGACCGATTATATTGTTGTAGCTACAAAAAGTACCGTTCCTGTGACGACAGGCGAAAAAGTCAGAGCTGCTATAAAAGGAGCTTTGGATGCAAGAGGAGTTGATATTCCTTTCGCAGTAGCTTCAAATCCTGAGTTTCTTAAAGAAGGAGCAGCCGTTGATGATTTCATGAAACCTGATAGAATTGTAATCGGAGTTGAAGATGAAAGGGCTGAGGAAATAATGAAAAGATTGTATAAGCCTTTTCAATTGAACGGAGATAGAATCATTTACATGGATATTCCTTCCGCTGAGATGACCAAATACGCAGCAAATGCGATGTTGGCAACCAAAATCTCCTTTATGAATGACATTGCAAACCTATGCGAGTTAGTAGGTGCCAATGCCAATATGGTCCGAAAGGGAATTGGGTCTGATCCTCGAATTGGAACTAGATTTATTTATCCTGGTGTAGGTTACGGTGGTTCTTGTTTTCCAAAAGATGTAAAAGCTATCGTAAAAACCGGAAAAAAATATGGGTATGATCTTCGTGTCCTTCAAGCAGTTGAAGATGTAAACGATGACCAAAAACATGTTTTGGTAAAAAAGGTCAAAAAGCATTTTGGAGATGACCTCAGTGGAAAAACATTTGCAATATGGGGTTTGAGTTTCAAACCTAATACAGATGATATGAGGGAATCACCTTCTATTGTTATAATTGATGAGCTAATAGCTGCTGGTGCAAAGGTAAAAGCCTATGACCCAATCGCCATGAAGGAAGCTCAGCATATTTACATTGGAGATAAAATTACCTATGCAAAAGATTCTTACGATGCATTGGTAGATGCTGATGCATTATTATTGGTGACAGAATGGTCTGAATTTAGGATTCCAAGCTGGTCTGCTGTGGGTAAATTGCTCCATAACAAAGTGGTCTTTGACGGTAGAAACATCTATGATAGAGAATACCTCTCTGAACTTGGATTTACCCTTTACGGGATTGGGATTTAATTTATTAAAATGCGTTTCAAGATGTTAAAATCTAGAAACGCATTTATTTTTTCGTTAATACTTATTTTGGAAACCACAATTCAAATTATTTATTTCAATTTTTTTTGAAGGAATCCCGCCGATTCTTATTTAAATGTAATTTTTTTAATTAAAATATTTATTCATTCTGAAAATTAGAAAATGTTAAAACCGATTTCAGAATCCAAAATAGCAATTGTTGGGTTGGGATATGTTGGGCTACCTTTAGCTGTTGCATTTGCAGAGAAACTCCAAACCATAGGTTATGATATTGATTCAAAAAGAGTTCTTGAACTCCAAAATGGTCATGATAGGACATTAGAAATAGAAGATAATGAATTAGCCAACGTTCTTGTTGAATCAGTCGATCAACTTCAATCTGATAAAAGAGGACTTTTGGTGACTGATGAAATTATTAATATTACCACTTGTAATATTTTCATTGTCACCGTACCAACACCTACGGATAAACATAATAGGCCCGTATTGACCCCAATGCTCAAAGCATCGGGAATGATCGGAAAAATTTTAAAAAAAGGAGATATAGTTATCTATGAATCCACAGTATATCCAGGTGTAACTGAAGATGAATGTGTTCCGGTTTTAGAAAAAATTTCAGGATTGAAGTTTAATGTTGATTTCTTTGCAGGCTATTCTCCAGAGAGGATTAATCCGGGGGATAAGCAACATACAGTTACAAAGATTTTAAAGGTTACTTCCGGTAGTACTCCCGAAATCGCTGACTATGTGGATAAATTGTACAGATCTGTAATTGTTGCGGGAACGCACAAGGCTTCTTCAATAAAAGTGGCGGAGGCTGCAAAAGTTATTGAAAATTCTCAAAGAGATATCAATATTGCATTCGTAAATGAACTTTCCAAGATATTTAATTTATTGGAAATAGATACCCATGAAGTTTTGGCAGCCGCAGGAACAAAATGGAATTTTCTTCCTTTTAAACCGGGATTAGTTGGAGGGCATTGCATCGGAGTTGATCCTTTTTATCTTGCCCAAAAAGCTCAGGAAGTAGGTTATCATCCTGAGATTATCTTAGCAGGGAGGAGATTAAACGATTCTATGGGAAAATATGTCGCAACTGAAGTGATCAAATTGATGATGAGGAAAAATCTCAAAGTCATTGATTCAAAAGTATTGATTCTTGGTTTCACATTTAAAGAAGATTGTCCTGATGTGAGAAATACAAGGGTGATTGATATTTATAATGAGTTGAAATCATTTGATATGGAAGTTGACGTGTATGACCCATGGGCTGATTCAAAAGAAGTAATGCATGAATATGGAATCAATATTTTTAACCAAGAAGACAAACCAAACCTATCAGAATATTCGGCAATAATTTTAGCAGTAGCCCACAAAGAATTCCTTAAGCTTGAAATTCAAAAATCTGAAAACCTAGTTGTCTTTGATGTAAAAGGTATATTTAGTAGATCAAAAGTTGATGCGAGATTGTGACTTTAAAAATCAGATTATCTTCAAAAAGTAGGATTAGATTAAATTTTTCTGAATTATTTATTCAAAAAAATTTAAATCTTTCAAAAGACAAAATTTTATATTATTTTTTAATTTTTAGATGAAATTATTTTCCAAAATTTTTAATAAGTATAAAGATTTATTTTTATACCAATTTGCTATCGGTTACAATGCGGTAATTAATCTGTTAGCAATTATAGTATTTACAAGGATCATGTCAGCCAAAGATCTTGGTTTGTATTTTTATCTAATCGCCATAATCAACTTTTTATCAATAATTACAGCTTTTGGATTTCAACAAGGAATATTAAGGTATAACCCAGGTAGGAAATTGAGAAATGATACTACGTTAATAATCCTATATTCGAACTTTTTAATTGTATTCATCACAATTCTGTTTTTAATAATGTTATTGTTGAATTTTAACCAACTATTTGAAATTGAAGTAAAACTGTTGGTTTTAATTTATTTAGGATTAATAGTGGATTCGATTTATAAAATAATTCTATCTTTTTACCAAGCAAAAAAATTAGTTAATGATTATAAATTGGCAACAATCATAGCCAGTAATTTTAGATGGATTTTTGGTTTTTTTTTGGTTTATTTTTTTGAATTTGACCACCTAGGTCTAGTTGGCTCATTTATACTAGGGGAATTTATCTGTATCCTAATTTTCCTTCATAAGGAGGCTATATCAATTGGTTTACATTTTACCATATTTGGGTTTAAAAAGGTAAAACTCTATATGAAATATGGCCTCCCTTTAATCGGCTATAGCCTCATAACTTTTCTTAAGCCGTTGTTAATTAATTTTTGGATAAAAATTAATGAAGGTGAAGCTGCAATTGGAATCTTCAATGCCAATTTTATTATGGGTTTAAATGTTATTGGATTATTAACAACTCCATTTTTATTATATATGCAGCCAATTATGGTTGAAAAATTTCATATAAGTCAATCCAATTTTTTTAAATACTTAAAGCTTTTTTTTAGGCTATTCACCTTTTCCTCATTAATTATTCTTTTAACCTTCATTATTTTTCAGGAGACAATTATCGAAATATTAATTGGAATTGAGTTCAGGTCTGGAGGGATATTGATACTTTTTGGAGTTTTTTCGGCGGTACTTAATGGCTTGATTCTTATTTTGATAAAGCCTTATGAAATGTGGAAAAAAACCAACTCGATAATGAAATTAAATTTTGCAAGTTTTTTTGTTTTTATAACATTAGGATATTTTTTGCACTTAAAATACTCATTAGAAGGGATAGCCTATGCTTACATTTTATCTAATTTAGTTACCTCAATCTATCTTTGTTTTCTATTCAGAACAGAAATCCAATTTGAAAGACAAATAATACTTGACTTGATTTGGCTTTTCATATGTATTTCAACTTCAATTTTAATCTATAATTTTATCAATTTTGAGCAAACTTTTTATTTCCTTCAGATTGGCGCAATTATAATCATAGTTATTTATTCAATAACTAATTATAAAGATTTAAGAAAATTATGGTTGGAACAAAAAAAATATTAGTAATAGTTGTTACATTTTTATTTGCTCTGAATTATATATGGTTTGGTTTTGATGCGTTTTCCGGATTTTTTCTTTTTTTTATAATTTCCTCCGTGTTTTTTAATCTGGTCACAAAAACAAATAGCCTTTTTTTAATCATCATGATTTATTTTTACTTATGGCTTCTATGGGGAAATCTCACCTATAATATTTTTTCTACAATATGGATAATTGATGGTGATATTGTAATGGTAAATAATATGTATTCTCTATTCATTTTTACATTTTCAATTTTGGGGTTTCTATTTGTAAAAAATCAAGAATCTCTTTTTGAAAAAAGCAAATTTGAATTGGATTGGGATTTCTCATTAAAAAAGGCAATTTTTTTTACAAAAATTTTAATTGGGCTACATTTGGTTTTTTTCCTACCCAATATAAGTCTAGGGATAGAGGAGAATTACAGTGATTTTTCTCAAAATATTGCACTCAGAGTCCCATTTATTAATAGACTCATTTATATCTATCCGATATTTTTAATTTTGACTTATTTAAGATTTCAAAAAAATGAATTAAGCTTAAAATGGCTGATTTGGAATATTTTCATTTCTAGTTTGGTGCTGACTTTGACAGGTTCAAGATTTCTTTTAATGACTACAATGATATGTTTATTTTTTATTCATATTATTTTATTGAAAAGGTTAGAAAAAAAGTTAAATCCCAAACTCATTTTATATGGTGGGATATTTGTTGGTTTAATTTATTTCATTGTGCCTCTATTGAGGGCAAGTACTGTAACTGAATCAAATCAAACAGAATTGGCAAATGAATATTTTGTAATTTTTACAAAGTTTGGTGGAGAATTTAGAGACGGGGTTTGGTCCACAAAAGCGTTGTCCGAGGCAAGCAAGGAATTAATTTCAAATCATTATTTGGAAACGGTATTTTTCCCTTTGTTTCCAAAACCTCTTATTTCCTTATTAGGTTTAGATTATAATATTGTTTTTGAAATGACTTCAAGTGTTATTATGGCCAATAGTATTGATGTGGAAGTTAAAGGGATTAGAATTGGAGGTGTATTGGAATTGTTTTATTGGAATGGATATTTAGGTGTCATCATAGGAAGTATTCTTCTTTTTATTATTTCAAACGTTGCAATTAAACAGTTATATGGCAATAATTCGGTTTCTTCTATTGCAATGTACAGCTACTTACTCATTCTTCCCTTTTACTTTAGTTTTGCTCAATCCAATTTACTATTCACGCCGTTGATCAGCTTTTATTTGTTGTTTCTGATCATTTACTTCTTTTCAAAAAATAAAAATGAAAAAAGTATTATTCTTGACGCCTAACTCTTTCCCTGCAGAGACGGGAGGATCCGTTTTATTTAGGAAATTGATTGGTTCATTAGATTTCTTAGATTTTTCTTGGATAAGCATTGATAAGTCAAAAGTTCAAGGCCTAAATATAAAAAATGCGAATTTTGTTAATTTTTTACCTATTGTAAAATCAGGCTCTTTTGACAAAATAGGTAGGAGAATTCCTTGGATAGGAAAATTTTGGTTTAAAATTAGGTATGGATATTTGAAAAGAAAAGGGGAAAATCTGAATCTTAAGGATTTCTCAACTTTTGATTTAATTTGGGTATATGTATCAACTCAAGCTATACCTTTTAGTAGTGCAGTTTTTAAAAGGACAAAAGTAAAGTTGCATATTTCCGTTCAAGATGATATTTACGGACATTTACCTAAATGGGAAGCGAAAATATTAGAGGACGATTACATTTGGTTGTTGAAAAACGCAACTACTATTGATTTTGCTTCTGAAGCTTTGAAAGATTATTTGTTTACGAAATACAACTTTTCGAACCGCTACAAAATTGTATGCTTTGCAGATGAAACTGAAGTTCCGTCTCCGATCCTCAATAATAATATTTCCAATATCGGATTTGCCGGAAATGTCTGGAGTCCAAAAAATTTTAACACTCTTCTATTGAATTTAAATAATCTCAATAAAACAGGGCGAAACTTAAAACTTCATGTTTTTTCCAATAATTTTCCTAAATCATTAGAAGATAATTTTTCTTTCGAAATCGAAAATAGGGGTTTGATGAAAAATGAAGATTTAGTAAATGAATTGCAGAAAATGGATTTAGTATATGTTCCAATGTCCTTTGAGGAAAATAAAAAGATTCTTTCATCTACTTCATTCCCATCCAAGGTCTTTACCTATTTGAATACAGGAATTCCTATTCTTTTCCATGCGCCAAAATATTCATCAGTTTTCAAATTCATTGAAAAACATAATACAGGATTTGTAATTTCTTCCAATGATGAAGAAGAATTCAAAAAAGATTTTGAAAAAATTTTAAATTCAAAAGTGGGAGAGAGAAGAATGATCTCCGAAAATGCAATCAGATTATTGAAAAATAAATATGCTTTTTCTAATCAAAGGCTCGAATTTATAGATTTAATATTAAACTGAATGAGTAATCCTTCACCTATTTGCTTATTTGTCTATAAGCGACTCCTAGAGACAAAATTGACAATTCAGGCTCTTGAAAAAAACCATCTTGCTAAAGAATCTGAATTATATATTTTTTCAGATGGACCCAAAAATGAGAAAGATATACAGCAAGTCGAGGAGGTTAGAAATTATATAAAGGAAGTAGTAGGATTTAAAAAAGTTGTAATTAATATATCCAACGAAAATAAAGGTCTTGCGAAGTCAATTATCAATGGAGTTTCCTCAATCCTTGAATTAAATGAAAGTGTTATAGTTTTGGAAGATGATCTATTGACCTCTCCAAATTTTTTAATTTTCATGAATGAGGCTTTGACTGCATTTGAACATAGAAATGATATCCAATCAATAAATGGATATTCTCCATTTATTAAAGCTAGCGATACATTAGAAAGTGATGTTTATCTCCACTACAGGACTTTTTCCTGGGGGTGGGCTACTTGGAGATCAAGTTGGTCACCTGAAATTTTTTTAAAACAAAAAATTAACCATGAAATAAATCAGCAAACTTTAATTGATTTTGATCTAAAATGCGGTCATGATATGTCTGTAATGTTAAAGAGTGCTTTGGCGGGCAAAATTGACTCATGGTATATTTATTGGGCATATGACCATTTTAAAAATAATAGGCTAGCAGTATATCCTTACCTTTCAAAAATTGATAATATAGGATATGGTGTTGAGAGTACTCACTGTGATGGGGTTTTAACCATTATTTCGAAATTTGATACGGCTGGAAATCGGGAATTTAAATTACCAAAAAATATAAGTAAATACGATCAAACGATAAAAAACGTTAATTATTACTTTACCAAAAAGCATAAATTTTTATTTAGAATTAAAATGCTTCGTAAGCTGAAAAACTACCCAATTCTTTTTAGAGAAATTAAAAAGAAGTTTTTGAAATAATATGAAAAATAAAATCACTGAAATATTAAGAAGGATTTACTACTTGAATTATTATCTCAATTTTAAAAAAAAAGGGAATCAAATAATATTATCAAAGGGTGGATTAATAAATAATCCTTCAAAAGTAGATCTTGGTAGCAATATTTATATTGGAAGAGATTTTAAAATCAATTCAAATGGAGGGGTTAAAATCATGGATAATGTAATGATTGGTCCTAATCTTTTAATCGAATCAGATGACCATGTTTATAGCAAAGTTGGTGTACCAATGTTTTTCTATAGAAATGAAAAAATAAATGGGCAAGTAATTATTGAAAAAGATGTCTGGATTGGGGGGAATGTCACAATTTTGAAAGGAGTTACCATAGGGGAAGGTTCAATTATTGGGGCATGTAGTTTAGTTAACAAAAATATTCCTCCATATTCTATTTCGGTGGGTATACCCTGCAAAAAAATTAGGCCAAGATTTAGAAAAGAAGAATTAGAATTGCATTTGTTGAAAACTAATTCAAATTATTCAATTAAAGATTTAGAAATTTTATTTAATTAAATCACAATGATAATAAAAGGAAGTAAATTGCTCATTACCGGAGGAACGGGTTCATTTGGAAATGCAGTGTTAAACAGGTTTGTTAATACTGAAATGTTTGATGAAATAAGGATTTTCAGTAGAGATGAAAAAAAACAAGATGACCTTAGAAAAAAGATCAACAATTCCAAAGTTAAATTTTACATAGGAGATGTTAGAAATAGTTCAAGTGTTGAAACTGCTGTAAAAGGTGTTGATTATATTTTTCATGCTGCTGCATTGAAACAGGTGCCTTCATGTGAGTTTTTTCCCCTTGAAGCTGTTAAAACTAACATACTTGGAACTGATAACCTTCTCTCAGCTGCGGAAAAATTTGAAGTAAAAAGAGTGGTTGTATTAAGTACCGACAAAGCCGCGTATCCAATAAATGCTATGGGAATGTCCAAGGCTTTGATGGAAAAAGTGATGGTGGCTAAATCAAGAGGATTAGAAGATGATAAAACAATTTTTTGTGGAACCCGATATGGCAATGTAATGGCTTCAAGAGGTTCGGTCATACCATTATTTATTGATCAAATAAAAAAGGGTCAGCCACTTACGATTACTGATCCAAATATGACACGTTTCATGATGACTTTAGAAGATGCCGTAGATTTAGTTCTTTTTGCATTTGATAACAGTAATCAAGGAGATTTATTTATTCAGAAGGCTCCTGCTGCCACAATTGAGGTACTCGCTAAAGCATTGTTGGAATTATATGATTCAAAAAATGAAATCAAAACAATTGGTACCCGTCACGGAGAAAAGTTGTTTGAAACTTTGGTTAACAGAGAAGATATGGTAAAAGCCCAAGATATGGGAGATTATTTTCGAATTCCGGCTGATACTCGGGATCTTAATTATGCACAATTCTTTTCAGAAGGAGAACCAAATGTTTCAAATTTTGAAGAATATCATTCTCATAATACCCATAGACTTGATATAGAGGGTACGAAAAAATTGCTTTTAAAACTTCCAATAATCAGAAAAGATATTTTGGGAGAAGTTAACGTTGAACAATACCCGGATTAATACAAACATGTCTTTGAAAATAGGGATAACCGGTCAAAACGGTTTTGTAGGTGCACATTTATATAACACTCTAGGACTTTTTCCAGAGGAGTTTGAAAGAATTGAATTTGACAGAGAGTGGTTTAGTGAAAATGAAAAACTTGATTTATTTGTTGGCCAATGCGATGTGATCGTCCATTTGGCAGCACTAAACAGGCATAATGAACCTGAGGTTATCTATTCTACCAATGTCGCTTTAGTCAAAAAGCTCATTTCCTCTTTTGAAAGGACAGGCTGTAAACCTCATGTCTTAATTTCCTCCTCTACCCAAGAAGAGAGGGATAATTTGTATGGAAAGTCGAAAAAAGAAGGAAGAAATTTATTTGCAAATTGGGCAATGGGATCCGGTTCTATTTTTACTGGACTTGTAATTCCCAATGTTTTTGGGCCTTTTGGAAATCCATTTTATAATTCTGTAATCGCGACATTTTGCCATCAAGTTAGTCGCAATGAAATGCCAAAGATTGAAATTGATGGTGATTTAAAGCTTATTTATGTCGATGAATTAGTGTCCGAAATCATAAAGGCTATTCGGCTTAAAAAGAATGATTCATTATTTACAGTTAATCATACATCAGAAGCAAAGGTTTCAGAGATTTTGGAATTACTCAAAATGTATAAATCGGTATACCAAGATTCAGGAATGATACCCAAAATGAATAATTCTTTTGAACATAATCTTTTCAATACTTACCGATGTTATATGGATATTGAAAACTATTTTCCCCGTAAATTTATAAAACATGCTGATCCGAGAGGCGCTTTCGTTGAGGTTATTAGGTTAGGAATTGGAGGCCAAGTATCATTTTCAACTACTTTCCCAGGAATTACTAGAGGCAACCATTTTCACACCAGAAAAATAGAAAGGTTTGCAGTAATTAAGGGTAAGGCTCTAATTCAACTTAGGAAAATCGATAAAGATGAAGTTATGGAGTTTTTTTTAGATGGGAATGAACCCGCATATGTTGATATGCCGATTTGGTTTACTCATAATATCAAAAACATAGGCGAAGAAGAATTGTATACCATTTTTTGGATCAACGAACATTATGATGAAAAAAATCCTGATACTTATTTTGTTACCGTTTAAAATTGATTAATTACCCTATTTATATCTTTAAAAATAATAAATGAAAAAGATCAGAGTAATGACAGTGGTGGGTACCCGGCCGGAAATTATTCGGCTTTCGAGGGTTCTGACTGCACTCGATGAATCAGATGCTATAGAGCACATATTAGTTCATACGGGTCAGAATTATGATTATGAACTGAATCAAATATTTTTTGATGATCTTCAAATCAGAAAACCGGATTATTTTTTAGATGCAGCTGGTACCACAGCCACAGAAACAGTTGGGCAGATTTTGATTAAAATTGATCCTTTATTGGAAAAATTGGAACCGGATGCATTTTTAGTCTTAGGGGATACAAACAGTTGTCTTTGTGCCATTCCGGCTAAAAAAAGGCATATTCCCATTTTTCACATGGAGGCAGGAAATAGGTGTTTTGACCAAAGGGTACCTGAAGAAACTAACAGAAAAATAGTGGACCATATATCCGATATCAATCTTACATATAGTGATATTGCAAGAGAATATCTCCTTCGTGAAGGCTTATCCGCGGACAGGATTATCAAAACAGGTTCTCCAATGTATGAGGTTTTGAATTTTCATTTAAACAGAATAAACAATTCCGATGTCATATCAAGGTTGGGCTTGCAAAAAGGAGAATTCTTTGTGATATCCTCTCATCGTGAGGAAAACATTAATAGCGAAAAGAACTTCAAAGGATTGATTGATAGTTTGAATTTTTTGGCTGAGAAATATCAATATCCGATAATTGTAAGCACACATCCAAGGACAAGAAAAATGATAGAATCAAAAGGTGTCGAGATTCATCCCCTGATTCAGTTGTTAAAGCCTCTTGGTTTTATTGATTACAATGCTTTGCAAAAGAACTCTTTTGCAGTATTATCCGACAGCGGTACGATTTCAGAGGAGTCTTCTATTTTGAATTTTCGTGCTTTGAATATTCGGGATGCCCATGAAAGACCCGAAGCTATGGAAGAAGCATCTGTGATGATGGTCGGAATGAACACAGAAAGAATAATTCAGGGAATTGTTCAACTTGAAAAGCAAAAAGTAGGAGAGGAAAGGAATTTTAGAAAAGTTGCTGACTACAGTATGCCAAATGTTTCTGAAAAAATGGTAAGGATCATAATTTCTTATGTTGATTATATCAAGAGGGTCGTTTGGGGTGAAAAATGAAATTCAAAAAATTTGGGGGATTAATTTTCTTTTAACAGATCAAAAAGATTATTTGGCTTATTTAGAAAATTGTCTTTCATCTGAAAATAGAATTATTCTTAATGGAGTAAATCCATATAGCTTAAGCTTGGTTAAAAAGAACCCTGAAATATTGGATGCCTTAAAACAATCTACTATTGCTAATGTAGATGGCATTCTTTTAAAATTCGCATTGCAATATTTAGGATACAAGGTCCCTGTCAGGCTCGATACTCCAAGTATCTTTGAAGGCCTTATGGAGATTTGTGTTAAACAAAAATTCAGCATATTTCTTTTAGGGTCCAAGGAGGAAGAGCTTCCAATAATTATTGACAATTTAAAAAATTCGTTCAAAGATTTAAATATTGTTGGATCACATAATGGTTTTTTTTCTGCAGAAGATGATCATCAAATAATTGAAAACATAAAAAATTGTTCTCCAGATATCATTCTTCTTGGAATGCCAAGCCCCAAAAAAGAGGTTTTTATGTATAAAAATAAAGATAAATTTCTTTTTAAAGCGTCTCTTGGGGTTGGAGGCGTGTTTGATATTATTGCGGGGAAAAAGAAACAGGCCCCTATATGGGTTAAAGACCTTAAAATCGAATGGTTATATAGGTTTGTTCAAGAACCCTTCAGGCTTTTTGAAAGGTACTTAGATATGTTCCTTTATTTTTTCAAATTTATATGGGATTCAAGGGAAACTGAAAGAAAAAGAAATTCGTAATGAAAAATGCCAATTAATCATCCGATTGATCTATAAAAAATTGATTTGAAAAATATATTTTCTAAGAAGTATTTATATTATTTAAAGATTATTTCTTTAATCACGCTTCAATTTTCTTTTCAAAGTGCCTTCGGTCAGTTTATTCCGGCAGGTACACCTATGGTTGAGGAATTCATCAGAAGAAATCAAATAATTTCAGATAATACCAAATCATCTTTCTTACTCCGACCAATTTTACTCGATCAAATTGATTCTTCCAGCAATTTGGTAAGTTTCGAAAATTCGAAAAACGGAGTTGAAAATTTTATTCTTCCATTTCAAAGTATAACTACTTTTAATTCAGATAGACCTTATGGTAGGAGTGATTTTGGAATGATTCCCAATGTTGGTTTACAACAATACATAAGTGGTGGGATTTTTGTCAAATGGAAATTTTTGAATTTTCAATTTCAGCCAGAAATTGTAATAGCACAAAACCGGGCATATAAAGGTTTTTCAGATGATTTCGAACAACCTATATTAGTAGATAGGTTTCATTATTGGAATTATGATGATAGCCCTGAAAGATTTGGGAAAAACGAGTTTTTTGAGATTTGGTTAGGACAATCAAACTTTACAATTAATCATGGTGCATTTGAATTGGGGATTTCTTCCAGAAATATTTGGTGGGGACCTGGTCAATGGAATTCCTTGACTTTTTCTAATAATGCCAAATCATTCCCTCATTTCTCCCTTAATACCACTAAACCCGCGAAAACATTTTTGGGAAATTTCGAAGGACAGGTTGTGGTTGGTAAACTCAAAAACTCAGGATTAGGACCTTCTCAAAACCAAAGTTTAAATGACCAATATTTTGATCAATTTACCGGTGACTGGAGGTATTTGAATGGTATAACAGTTTCGTATAATCCTAAATGGATTCCTGGTTTATTCTTTGGAATTTCAAGAACATTTCAGCAATTTAACAAAAATAGAGGAAACACATTTGATGATTTTTTTCCCATCTTTCAGGTATTTCAAAAGGAAAAATTTATTAACAGCTCCAACCCTACCCAAATTGATGACGAAGCAAGAGATCAACAGGCAACTATATTTGGGAGGTTTTACAATGTAAATGCTAAATTTGAGATTTATTTTGAATATGGTAGGAGGGACCATGCTTTCAATTGGAGGGAGTTTTTAATAAATCCGGAACATGCCCGTGCTTATTTAATCGGATTTAAAAAGTTAGTAGCACTCAGAAAGAATAATAAATTTTTACAATTACGCGGTGAAATCACGCATCAGCAAGAATCAGTAAATAGATACATAAGATACCTTGGATTAGGAGGAGATGCTTCTTGGCATACACACTATCAAGTTCGCGGTTTTGTAAACCATGGACAGCCATTAGGGGTCGGAATAGGTACAGGTTCAAATATCCAGACCTTAGAATTTGCCATTGTTGAAAATTTCAATAAACTCGGGGTTATTTTTGAAAGATTAGAAAACCACCAGGATTTTTATTACAGAGCATTTGGCCAACAAAATGAACATCAGCCATGGATAGATTTAAGTATTGGGTTTTTATTTGATAAAAGATGGGAAAACCTACTATTTAGTTCAAGGCTTCAAGTAATTAATGGAAAAAATTATCAATGGCAACTAGATGAAAAAAGTACTCCTGAATTCCCAAAAGGAGAAAATTTGTTATCTCTACATTCCCAAATCAGTTTGGTTTATTTTTTTAATAAACAAAATTAAATGATCAATATTACTGTAGTTGCAGGAGCCCGTCCTAACTTTATGAAAATTGCGCCTATTCTAAAAGCCATCCAGGACAAAAAGGAGACAGGGACAGCAATAAATTTTAGACTAGTTCATACCGGTCAACACTATGATAAGAAAATGTCGGGTGATTTTTTTGAACAGTTGAATATTCCTAAACCTGATATCAATCTGGAGGCGGGAGGAGGAAGTCAGGCCGAACAAACTGCAGCCATTATGGTGGCTTTTGAGAAAGAATTGATAGCCAAAAGGCCCGATTTAGTTATTGTTGTCGGAGATGTAACTTCAACTTTAGCCTGTTCTATTGTGGCCAAGAAATTGGTAATCGATGTGGCGCATGTGGAGGGCGGGATTCGGTCCGGAGATATGAGTATGCCAGAAGAAGTCAATAGGATTGTTACAGATAGTATTACTGACCATTTTTTTACAACTTCAGAGATAGCCAACAAACATCTGTTGTCAGTTGGAGTAGCTGAGAATAGGATTCATTTCGTGGGGAATACAATGATTGATACATTACTTTCCAATCAAGATAGGTTTGTAAGTCCTAGAGGGAATATGTTCGATGATCTTATTGAGAAGAGTTACTTTGTGATAACAATGCACCGGCCTGCCAATGTAGATGGAGAACAACAGCTTAAAGCCTTGATAGATGCTATTATGAATGGAACAGGTAATTTTCCTGTAATTTTTCCGGTTCATCCTAGGACTGCAAAAAATCTCGAAAAAATAGGGATTAATCATCTAAGACTAAGGATGGTTGAACCTCTTTCTTATCTAGAGTTTAATTACTTGGTCAAAAATGCTAAAGGCGTAATCACTGATTCAGGCGGCATTACAGAGGAGGCTTCTGTGATGAACATTCCCTGTATCACTATGAGAAACAATACAGAACGACCTGAAACAGTTACTTTAGGCACAAATGAGTTAATTGGTACTGATCCTTCTAACCTTAAAGAACCATTAGGGAGAATACTTAAGGGAGAATGGAAAACTTATAAGGGAATACCTCTATGGGATGGAAAATCAGCTCAAAGAATTGTTAATAAAATTATTGAGATTTACAGCTGATATATGATTTCCAATTACTTGAACTCAAATCTATGAAAGGTATAATCCTTGCCGGAGGTTCTGGAACCCGGCTTTATCCCATTACTAAGGGAACTTCCAAACAACTGCTTGCGATCTATGACAAGCCTATGATTTACTATCCAATGTCTGTGCTGATGTTGGCTGGGATAAGGGAGATTTTAATCATAAGTACGCCTCATGATCTTCCTAATTTTAAAAAATTGTTTGGCGATGGATCGGATTTGGGAATACAACTTTCATACGCAGAGCAACCTTCACCTGATGGTTTGGCCCAAGCCTTCATCATTGGGGAGAGATTTATTGGAAATGATTCGGTTTGTCTGGTTTTGGGTGATAATATTTTTTATGGTCATGGATTCACCAAGTTACTCAAAAGCTCAGTAGTAACAGTTGAAAAAGAAAACAAAGCAACTGTTTTTGGATATTATGTCCAGGACCCTCAAAGATATGGTGTTGTTGAATTTACTGAGAAAGGGGATGCTGTAAGTATTGAGGAAAAACCCGATGTTCCAAAAAGTAATTATGCTGTAGTTGGTCTTTATTTTTATCCAAATTCAGTTATTGAAATTGCTAAAAACATAAAACCGAGCCAAAGAGGGGAGTTGGAAATTACTACTGTAAACCAAAAATATTTGAAAAATGGTGAACTTAAGGTTGAACTTATGGGTAGGGGATTTGCTTGGCTAGATACAGGAACCCACGAATCAATGCTTGAAGCTTCTAATTTTATCCATACCATTGAAAAGCGACAAGGACTTAAAGTTGCCTGTTTGGAAGAGATAGCTTATGATATGGGATTTATTGGAATAGAAAAATTGAAAAAGTTGGCTCAAAATTTGAGGAAAAATGAATACGGTGAGTATCTGCTGAGAAAGGCTGGCCTAAATTAATTTGGTATTTTATTGGTAATTAATTGATTAATATTCATCAGTTTTAATAGTAAAAAGTTGAATATTAGTTGTTTATAGTTAAATTTGTAAAAAATAATTTTTATGATAATTTTCCTAGCAGTTAGTACAGCGTTTATGGTTGGTTTTTTACTGACTCCAATAGTGATTCTTCTTTTAAAAAAAATGGAGCTTGTCGACAGCCCTGGGGGTAGAAAGATCCATAATGGTTTTATTCCCTCGATGGGAGGTATAGCTTTTGTATTAGCTAGTTTTGTCTCGGTTTTGGCTTGGCTTGATTCCCAATTAATCATGGAAATCAGGTTTTTGCTAGCTGCATTTGGCTTGATGTTTTTTGTAGGGCTTAGAGATGACATGGTCAATATGAGTGCATTTCAAAAATTGGCTGGTCAGTTTATATCTGCATACCTTGTTGTTGTGATGGCTGATATTAGGTTGACAAGTCTTTATGGATTTTTTGGAATTTATGAAATCCCTCTTTGGATAAGTTATGGTATCTCATTTTTTACAATTCTAGTTTTAACAAATTCCTTCAATCTTATTGATGGTTTAGATGGCTTGGCGGGTTCTATAAGTCTGGTAACTTTTATGTTTCTTGGATGGTGGTTTTTGGAAGCAGATCTTACTAGTTATTCTGTATTTTCATTTATTCTAGTGGGCTCGGTACTATCTTTCCTGGTATATAATTGGCATCCTGCCAAAATATTTATGGGGGACACAGGTTCTTTAAGTCTTGGGTTTGCTTTAGCAGTTTTGACCATCCTATTTATAGATAAAAATGGTACAATGGCAAACTATGAAGGATGGAAATTTAATGCTCCTATAGCTTCAGGTATAGCTTTATTGATAATACCTATTTATGATACATCTAGGATTTTTATTAAAAGAACATTAAAGGGGAAATCTCCGATGGCTCCTGATAAAAGTCACGTGCATCATTTTCTTTTGAGGATGGGGATGAGGCATGACCAAGTTACATTAACTCTTGTAGCTGTTAAAATCGGTTTTTTTGCCTTGATATTTTTGGGATCTAACCTTAATGACTATGTTATGTTGCCTATTGTTATTTTACTGGCAGTGGTCCTTGGGTTAAAAATGGATTCCATGACATTGAAAAGAGTCCGAAAAATAAATAAAAACACTCCGCCTATACTTTCTAAAAGACTGAAACGGAAAACACACCAAAGACCCAATATTCAGGGTGATGTTTTAGAAAAAGTAAAAATCAGCGATAATTAAAATTTAATGGTTATATATTGAAAAGCTCCGAAGTCAAAATCTTCGGAGCTTTTTTTGTTTTCAACTGTTAAAGTTTTATTTATTTTATTGTCCATTTTTGTTTTTTTGATTAACCAAACTTTCCAATAGTTTTGTCTTTGGTTTCACTTTATTTTGACATGTTAAAATCTATCCCACTTTCATCTCCGGTTTTTAATGGAAATGAAAATAATTTTTCTCTTGAGGCTTTGGAATCAAATCAAATTTCAACCGCAGGGAAATTCATCAATGAGTTTGAAGAAGAAATAAAAAAAAGAATTGGAGGCTTTGAAGTAGCAGTTACCAATTCCGGAACCTCCGCCATCCATCTTGCTTTACGGTTACTTGGTATTGGTCCAGGTGATGAGGTTTTATGTCAATCTTTCACTTTTTGTGCTTCAGCAAGTCCGATCCAATATTTGGGAGCCAAACCAATTTTCGTTGACAGTGAGTCGACTACTTGGAATATTTGTCCTGAAATATTGGAAGAATCAATCTTGGAAAGAATTAAAAAAGGCAAAAAGCCAAAGGCAATTGTCGTTGTTGACCTTTTTGGAATGCCTGCAAAATTTAAAGAAATCAATGTAATTGCTGCAAAATATGGAATTCCTATTGTGGAAGATGCTGCGGAAGCTTTGGGATCTGCTATAGATGGGAAAGCAAGCGGAACTTTTGGGGAATTTGGGATCTATTCTTTTAATGGAAATAAGATTATCACCACCGGTTCAGGAGGTGCATTGGTTTCCTCAGATTCAAATGCAATAGAAAAAGCCAAATATTTGTCCGTCCAAGCCCGTGAAAATTATAAATATTACTTGCATAAAGAAATTGGTTATAATTACCGTATGAATAATATGGCTGCAGCCATTGGCCTTGCACAGATTCAAAATTTGGATAGAAAGATTTCTTTTAGAAGAAATATATTTGAAAATTACAAAAGGTTGCTTCTTGATATTCCGGGTATTTCTACAATTCATGAGCCCGATGGATTCTATTCAAATAGGTGGCTTTCGACGTTTTTGATAAACAAACTTGAGACTGGAATTTCCATTGAGGACCTCAGACTTGCACTAATAAAGGAAAATATTGAATCGCGTTACCTTTGGAATCCATTGCATCTTCAACCTGTATTCAAAGATGTTCCATTTTATGGAGGCGGAAGCTCAGAAAAACTTTTTGGAGAAGGAATTTGCCTTCCAAGCGGTGAAAATCTTACAATGACAGATCAGGAAAGAATTGTTGAAATAATTGTTAAAACTCTTTCAAAAAGGTGATTTAATGTATTCTGTATTCTTCAAAAGACCAATAGATTTATTTTTAAGCTGTTTATTAATTATTCTCCTTTTTCCTATAATGGTAATTGTAGGGTTGCTTTTGGCTATTCACAATAAAGGAAATCCATTCTTTATCCAAAAGAGGCCTGGGAAACATGGAAAGTTATTCAGGCTGATTAAATTCAAGACTATGGCATTTGCGGTAAATAGCCATGGAGAATTACTTTCTGATAAGGAAAGATTAAAAGGATTGGGTAAAATTATTCGAAAATCCTCACTTGATGAACTTCCTCAGTTATGGAATGTCCTAGTAGGAGATATGAGTTTGATTGGTCCCAGACCTTTATTAGAAGAATACTTACCACTGTATAACGCTGAGCAGTCACGAAGGCACTTAGTTCGTCCAGGAATTACAGGATTAGCACAAGTAAATGGTAGGAATTCAATTTCTTGGGAGAAAAAATTTGAATTCGATGTTTTCTATGTAAATAACCTTTCTTTAAAGTTAGATATAGAGATTTTAATTTTGACTTTAATGAAGTTTTTTAGACCTGAAGGGATAAACCAAAAAGGACATACAACTATGCCAAAGTTTAAAGGTAGCAGATAGAATTTTGGTTGTCGATTTCAATCAACTTTTAAATAATATCTAAAAAAAATGTTTTAAGGGCTATCATATTTAGAATTATTTTTAGAAAACAAGAACCTTACAAACGCATTATTGAAGGCCGTATTTTTAATGAAATGTTCTTTTTTCCTGATTTTTTTAATGTTAAAAGTAAGGTTAAGTTAGTTTTAAAGTAGTTCAAACTTCAAAAAATGAAAGCTGTATAATGAAAATTGTATATTTTTTAAAATGCTGAAAATACCTTGGCGAAAAGTATATTTATGTAAAATTCAATGATATATTTGACATCAGTATTCTATTACTTAATTGAGTAAAAATTGAATAATATACATTATAATTACCCCAACCAATGAACTTTTTAAAAGACTTAAGGATACTCCCAAGATGGGTTATAGTTTCTCTGGATTTGGTTATTCTATTTCAATCAACCTTTTTCGCATATTTAGTAAGGTTCAATTTTGACCTTGAACTTGTTGAGAAAAGTAATGCGGTAACAGGGAGTTTTGTTTTTTCAGGGTTATTATTTGGGGTAATGCTTATCACTAAAAGCTATAAAGGAATTGTAAGACATACTGGACTAAAAGATAGTGTCAATATTTTCAAAACAGTAATTATAGGTTTTTTCATTGTGCTTGCGGTCAATTTTGGTTTTGAAAAAATAATATCAAGCTCTTATGTTATTCCTAATTCCATATTAATAATTGCTTCACTCACTGCACTTTTTCTGTTGATTTTGTATCGTTTCCTTGTCAAGGAATTATTTATTTATCTCAAAAGTGGATTTATTTCTAATGAGGTTAGGGTAGGGGTTATTTTTGGAGCTAGTGAGGCTGGTATTACAGCCCTTGACGTAATCAAAAGGGACAATAAATCAAACCTGCATATTGCCGCTTTTTTAGATGATGATCCCAAAAAAGAGGGTAAAATAATCGGCGGTAAAAGGATTTTCAAAGGGCTTTTTAATCTTAAGAATTTGGTTGAAACCCAAAATGTAACTGAGCTGATTATTGCTGTCAAAGATTTATCCGTTCATAGAAAAAAAGAAATAATTGATGAATGTTACAAATACAACATTCATGTGTCCATCGTTCCTCCTCTAAATCAATGGATCAATAGAGGTCTAAATACTGAGGCTATCCGGGATCTCAGGATTGAGGATTTGCTTGGAAGAGATCAGATTTCATTGGAAAATCAAAAAATAAAGGAAGAACTTGTCAATAAGGTTGTTTTGGTAACCGGGGCAGCAGGCTCTATTGGAAGCGAGCTTTGTCGACAGATAATGTATTATAATCCCAGATTGTTAATCCTATTAGATTTTTCCGAATCAGCCTTATATGACCTTGACATTGAATTTAGAGAATCAGGTATGGTTACTCCTCATATATCAGTTTTAGCGGATATAAGGGATTTAAATACCATGAAGGAGGTGTTTAGAAAGTATAGCCCTGAAATTATATTTCATGCCGCAGCCTACAAGCATGTACCAATGATTGAAAATTATCCTGAACAGGCTATCAAAAGCAATATTCTTGGAACAAAAATCTTAGCTGACTTATCGGTTTTGCACCATGTAGAAAAATTTGTTTTGGTAAGTACCGATAAGGCTGTAAATCCTACCAATGTCATGGGCGCTACAAAAAGAGCAGCGGAAATGTATGTTCAATCCCTGAATATGTATTTACAAAACCACCATGTTAACAATTATACTAAATTTATTACCACTCGATTTGGAAATGTCTTAGGTTCAAACGGATCTGTCGTCCCACTTTTCAAAAAGCAAATTCAAAAAGGTGGCCCAATCACTGTTACACATCCCGATGTGACGAGGTATTTTATGACTATTCCTGAGGCTTGTCAGCTGGTGCTTGAAGCCGGGTGCATGGGAAATGGTGGAGAGATATATGTTTTTGATATGGGAGAGCCTATAAAAATCGTTGATTTGGCTATCAATATGATCAGACTAACAGGCAAAAAAGAAGGTTCAGATATCAAAATTATTTTTACAGGTTTGAGGGAAGGAGAAAAACTTTTCGAAGAGCTATTGAATGATACTGAGGTGATTAAATTTACCCATCACCCAAAAATAAAAATCGCACAAGTTGCACCCGTACATTTTTTCAAAATTGAAGGTCAAATTGAAATGTTTGAATCCCTCATCGGTAAAAATTCAGAAAATGAAATTGTATTTCATTTGAAATCAATGATACCGGAATACAAGAGCAACTCTTCTAGATTTGAGGTTTTAGACAGGTTGAATTGATAGGGAGGATAAAGATCAACCTCTTTTACTTATTTTATTATGCGTTATTGGGCGTTGAAGATTGCATTTGAATCTTTCTGATTCTACCCCAAACTTTTTTTGATGTTTTGTTTTTCGCCCACTTACTCTTGTTCTCCAAAGCTTAAAGGATGAAAGTTTCAATTCTTTTCTCATCAATTTGATTACATCTTCTTCAGCAATTCCAAATTGATTTTTTATCGCTTCGAAAGGCGTACGATCCTCCCAAGCCATTTCGATTATTCGGTCTTTATCAATTGAATCCATAACATTCTTTAAGGTCCAAACAAAGTCTAGAATCTAATGTTTTTAAGATGATGGAAAAAATCAATATTGTTTGGTTTAAAAGAGATATAAGGACAAAAGATCATTTACCTTTAAAATTAGCTTTAGAAAGTGGATTACCTGTTTTTATGGTTTATTTTTTTGAACCTAGTTTGGTTAATTCGCCTCAGTATGACTTGAGGCATTGGAGATTTGTTTACCAAAGCATTCAGAGTTTTAATCAATCCATAAAGGCTATCAATTCTGAAATTTTTGTCCATCATGGTGAAGCAATTGATTTCTTTGAAAGAATACTGGCCCTTGTAAAGGTTGAAACAATCTTTTCACATATTGAAACCGGTATCTCAATTTCCTATGAAAGAGACAAAATTGTAAGCCGGTTTTTTAAAAAAAATGATATCAAGTGGAAAGAATTTCCTCAAAATGGTGCCATAAGAGGAATTAAAGATAGGGCTAATTGGGCAGAAAACTGGGTAAAATTCATGAACTCCCCTCTAGAAGATCCTGATTTTTCCAAAGGCTTTTTTTTTGATTTTAATTTCCTAAATGAAATTAAAGAAAGGGATCTTCCCAAAGATTGGAAAGTCCGTCATCCAAATATGCAGGAGGGAGGGGAGTCAATCGGGAGAAGGTATATGGAATCGTTTTTTCGGGGAAGGGTATTGAATTATAGCAAGAATATCAGCAAACCTGATGAAAGTAGAAAGTCATGTAGCCGATTATCCCCATACATAGCTTGGGGAAATTTGTCGATAAGGCAAGTCTACCAGGAAGCTGAAAAATATAAATCTGAGAATCCTTCAAAAAGTAATGTTAAAAATTTCCAATCAAGACTTCAATGGCATTGCCATTTCATTCAAAAGTTTGAAATGGAATGTAGAATAGAATTTGAAAACCTAAATAAGGGTTTTGATAAATTTGAAAAACAAAAAAATAAATCCAAACTCATTGCTTGGAAAGAAGGGAAAACAGGATTTCCTTTGGTTGATGCATGTATGCGTTGCCTGAAAGAGACTGGATATTTGAATTTCCGAATGAGGGCCATGTTGGTTTCATTTTTAACACATCATTTACTAATGGATTGGCGAGAGGGTGCAAATCATTTGGCAAGATATTTTTTGGATTTTGAGCCGGGCATTCATTATCCCCAGCTTCAGATGCAGGCTGGGGTTACAGGTATCAATACGGTCAGGATTTATAATCCTATCAAACAATCCCTTGACCATGATCCAAACGCAAATTTTATAAAAAAATGGGTTCCTGAACTTTCTAAATTGCCAGCCGGTCAAGTCCATGAACCTTGGAAAATAACAAAACTAGAACAAGTGATTTTTGGCTTTGAATTAGGGGTTGATTATCCTTTACCTATTGTTGATCCGGAAATCTCGGGAAGAATTGCCCGTGTTCAGTTGTGGCAAGCACAACGGGATGATGAAGTGATTAAGTATTCTAAAATGATTTTGAAAAAACATACGCTAGCTTCAAGAAAAATGTAAGGCAAAAAAAAGCCCCTCTGATAATTTCAAAGGGGCTTTTCAAAATGTTTCAAACGATATTAATCAGCCAAATACTTTTCTACCGGCACATAATCCATATTGAATGCTTCAGCAACAGCCTTATAAACGATGTCTCCGTTGATGACATTCAATCCTGGGATTAGATCATTATTTTGTTGAGCAGCCTTTTTCCATCCTTTGTCGGCCAATTGAATAGCGTATGGTAGAGTAGCGTTAGTTAATGCCAAGGTAGAAGTATATGGGACAGCACCCGGCATATTGGCTACGCAATAATGAACAACATCATCAATGATGTAAGTTGGATTTTCGTGAGTAGTCGGTTTGCAAGTTTCAATGCAACCACCCTGATCTACTGCCACATCTACTAAGACAGTTCCCGGCTTCATTATTTTCAGCATATCTCTCGTGATCAAATGGGGAGCTTTTGCTCCCGGGATCAATACTGCACCGACTATAAGATCTGAATGTTTTACCATTTCCCTGATGTTATACTCATTTGACATCATGGTTTTGACATTTGCAGGCATTACATCAGCAAGGTACCTCATTCGAGCAAGTGAAACGTCCATAATGGTCACATCAGCACCTAATCCGGCGGCCATCCATGCAGCTTGGGTTCCCACAATACCACCACCAAGAATCAATACTTTTGCAGGTAAAACTCCTGGTACTCCACCTAATAGAATTCCTCTTCCCTTCAAAGGCTTTTCAAGGTAATTTGCGCCTTTTTGTATTGCCATTCTTCCTGCTACTTCTGACATCGGAATTAATAGGGGAAGGCTTTTGTCTGTTTTTTCAACAGTTTCATAAGCTAGACATACAGCTTTGCTCTCAACCATAGCTTTTGTCAACGGTTCATAAGAAGCAAAGTGGAAATAAGTAAACAGTAATTGTTTTTCTTTGATCAGTTTATATTCGGGTTCAATCGGTTCTTTCACTTTTATGATCATATCTGCTATCGCATATACCTTTTCGATTGTAGGTAAAATGGTCGCTCCAGCAGATACATATTCTTCATCACTAAACCCGCTTCCTATTCCGGCAGTATGCTGTACAAAGACCTGATGGCCTCTTTTTACCAACTCCTTGGCTCCGGCAGGGGTCAATGCCACCCTGTTTTCATTGTTTTTGATTTCTTTTGGGGTACCGATTATCATATTGTTAAAATTTGGGTTCTCTAATTAGAAGCCCAAAGATAATATGTGGCTATTATTAAAAACCATTATCCATTCAATTATTTTGAATGCTGTAAGAAATAGAATAAAAAATAAAATATTATTCTATTATATCTCACTTTTCTTAATAAAATTTCAAAAAAAATATTATTTGGATCAAATATTTTGGAGGTTTTTTTTTAATTGATTTTGCTGATAATTTAATCTGTGGAATTCGGATTTCATAATTTATTTAGATTGCATTTTTTACTTAAAAGAAATTTTATTTTGTAAAACACATATTTAATATCTTTAATCAAAATTTTTTATTGAAATTAATCAAAATTATTCTGTTTTTAAATTTGTAAAAATGTCAATTTTCTTTATTTTTGAAATACTTGTAATTGATTAGTAATTAACCCAACTAGCTTCTAGATTAAAAAAAATGAATGAATTGGTAACATATTCCAAACAGAAAAGCCCTACCGTGTTTGAGAGAGAATCTTTGCTTAAAGAATACCGAATCGCTCAGGAAAGCCGTCAAGCATCCTTGATGGGCAGAAAAGAAGTGTTTATGGGAAAAGCTAAATTTGGAATTTTTGGCGACGGGAAAGAGCTCGCCCAAATTGCGATGGCCAGGCATTTTCAAAAGGGTGATTTTCGGGCTGGTTATTACAGGGATCAAACTTTCATGTTTGCGATTGGTGAATCGACCGTAAAGGAATATTTTGCCCAACTCTATGCGCATACAAATGCCGAATTGGAGCCGGCCTCTGCTGGAAGGCTGATGAATGGGCATTTTGCCACTAGGTCTTTAAATGACGATGGGTCATGGAAGGACCTGACTTCAATGAAAAACTCTTCAGCCGATATTTCTCCTACAGCAGGTCAGATGCCTAAATTGCTTGGTCTAGCATATGCTTCCAAGTTGTTTAGAGAGAATCAGGATTTGAAAGGCCTGAGTCATTTCAGTAATAATGGAAATGAAGTTGCTTGGGGTACGATAGGCAATGCATCTACTTCTGAAGGGATGTTTTTCGAAACTATCAATGCTGCCGGTGTTTTACAGGTTCCTATGGTTGTTTCAATTTGGGATGATGGGTATGGCATATCTGTGCCAAATGAATACCATACTACCAAAGGAAGTATTTCCGAAGTTTTGAGGGGTTTCCAGAGAAATGATGACCAAAAGGGATTTGAGATATTTGTTGTAAAAGGATGGGATTATGAAGCTTTGGACAAAGCTTATGAAAACGCGTCTAGAATTGCCCGTGAAGAGCACGTACCTGTTATCATCCATGTGATTGAAATGACCCAACCACAGGGTCACTCTACTTCTGGTTCTCACGAAAGATATAAATCAAAGGAACGTCTCACTTGGGAAAAAGAGAATGATTGTATACTTAAATTCAGAGAATATCTCATTAATACTGGGAAAGTCACTGAAGAAGAGCTAAATGAAATCGATGTTGAGGCTAAAAGCTTTGTGAAAAGCCAAAAGGAAATGGCTTGGAAAGCTTTTGCAGGTGAAATAAAATCAGAATTGGAAGAAGCTTCCAAACTTCTACTTGCGTTGTCCAAATCCACAACTGAGTCTGTTCAGGTGGATCAGTTGAATGAAGAATTGACCAAAGCATTGAATCCTATTAGAAAAGACGTCATAAGCACTGTTAGAAGAGCTCTTTGGACTACAAAAAAGGAGAATTCAGATGCTAGGGAAAAATTATTAGCTTGGTATTCTGAGCAACAAAGATTGAATGAAGACCGGTATAACTCTCATTTATACAGCCATTCATCTTGGAAAGCTGAAAATATAGTACCTGTCAAAGCAGAATATCCTGAAGATGCAGTAATGGTTGACGGAAGGGAGATTCTACAGGCATGTTTTGATCATCTATTAAAAACTGAACCCAAATTTTTTGCATTTGGCGAAGATGTTGGAAAAATTGGAGACGTTAATCAGGCCTTTGCTGGATTACAGGCAAAATATGGAGAAAATAGGGTTACAGATACCGGAATTAGAGAAGTTACTATCATTGGTCAAGGCATAGGAGCAGCACTGCGAGGTCTAAGACCTATGGCTGAGATCCAATATTTGGATTATATTCATTATGCTTTAATGACCTTAGCTGATGACCTGGCTTGCCTTCAATACAGGACAAAAGGAGGCCAAAAGGCACCTTTAATTGTCAGGACTAGAGGACATAGGTTGGAAGGCGTTTGGCATGCAGGTTCCCCCATCGGAATGCTTTTACATTCTTTAAGAGGGATGCTGATTTGTGTGCCACGAGACATGACGCAAGCTGCAGGGATGTACAATACTTTGATGGAAGCTGATGAGCCGGCCTTGGTTATAGAATGCTTAAACGGATATAGATTGAAGGAAAAAATGCCTTTAAATATTGGTCAGTTCAAGGTCCCTCTCGGTCAGCCAGAAGTGATAAAATCCGGTAAAGACTTAACAGTTGTCACTTATGGGTCCATGTGCAGGATCGTGTTGGAAGCAGCCGAAGAACTTACTCAAATGGGAATTGACATTGAAATAATTGATGTTCAGACTCTGTTGCCTTTTGATGTCGATCACAGGATTGTGGAATCTTTGAAGAAAACCAATAAAATTCTATTTACTGACGAAGATGTTCCGGGTGGCGCTACTGCATTTATGATGCAGCAGGTCATAGAAGATCAAAAAGGATACTATTACCTAGATGTGGAGCCAGGCACATTAGCCGGGAAAGCACACAGACCTGCATATTCTTCTGATGGAGATTATTTTTCCAAACCATCAGTGGATGATGTAGTTGAAAAAGTATATGCAATGATGAATGATTCAAATCCGAATCTGTTTCCCAACATATTTTAACCTTCCACCTAGGGCAAAAAAATGGTCTCCATTATGATATTGGAGACCATTTTTTATGATTTTTTGATTTGAATTTATTCTCTGCGGATTTGATTTAGGGTCACTTCTGGACTCGAAACGATATTACTCCTATTCAGTGATCTGTCTTGAATTTCTACATCTATCCTCAAGGTGTCATTTCTGAAAATAGAATTCCAACCAAAAGAAAGCATTGAATATTGAATGCTTCCTTCAACAGGCAAAGCTTCATTTCCATTGATAATCCTAGGAAAACGACCATTGAATGTGGTAAAAAAAGGAGGGTCTTGCCATCTGAATTCAGTATATACCCCATTCCTTTTGATGAAAAATCTCACAAAGATATTGTTATGGTCTTCGTTTTGTTCTACCCAAACGGTATCACGTACCGTCGCATTGTTAACAATTGGATTGATTACCCAATCAATCGGGTTGAAAGATGGAGCTTCAGGAGGCCTTGCACTGTAAACTATGAGATTTCCTGAATTATCTCTTTTGAAAGTTACGGGATTAAATGGAGGGTCTACGTCACTTGGATTTAATCCTAAATCCCCTTCGGCATCCTTAAAATTAATCGATAGAATTAAAGAATCGGCCCCATCAGATGAGGAAAAATTCAAATCTTTGAATGATATTTCAGGAGTAGAAGGGAAATTGTCAGGAGGTGATATACAGGACCCCGATACAAAAAGGATAGATAATAAAATCAGATAGTTTTTTACATTGCTCATGCCGTTGTAAATTTACAAGAAATTCTACGAG
The DNA here is from genome assembly GCF_024813435.1 of Aquiflexum gelatinilyticum. Taxonomy (NCBI): domain Bacteria; kingdom Pseudomonadati; phylum Bacteroidota; class Cytophagia; order Cytophagales; family Cyclobacteriaceae; genus Aquiflexum; species Aquiflexum gelatinilyticum. The sequence goes on along the minus strand of NZ_JANAEZ010000001.1, from coordinate 435,710 downwards.
GTCAAAATATCTTAACTTTTGAATGACAATTAATAAAACGATCAATTATTTTAAATGTTTTGGCAAGAAAGTTCTGACTCTCGATTCAAATGAATTTGAGGAAATTGCACTTGAATTATACAAATTTCAATTGGAAAACAATGCCATTTATAGGCAATATGTCAAAGCAAGAGGTTTATTGGAAAAGAAGGTAATTGAAGTAAAGGATATACCTTTTTTACCGATCAGTTTTTTTAAAAACCATCAGATAGTTTCTGGATCAATGGATAATTTTGAGGATTTCTTCTCCAGTAGCGGAACAACGGGAGCTATTACCAGCAAACATTATTATTGGTCAGAGGAATTTTATTTGCAACATTCCCTTAATCTATTTGAAGCAGAGTATGGGAATATCAGTGAATATCATGTTTTGGCTTTATTACCATCCTACCTTGAAAGAAAAGGAAGTTCTTTGGTGAGTATGGCGAATTATTTTATTTCCAGGTCGGGATCCGAAAATTCGGGATTCTACCTATACAATTACCAAGAGCTTGGATCTAAATTAGAAAAGCTCGCTACAAAGAAGGAAAAAGTATTGTTGCTAGGAGTAACTTTTGCATTGATAGATCTTTTGGAGCAGGTGGGTTCAATGCCTAAAAACGAAAACCTGATTGTAATGGAAACAGGGGGGATGAAAGGAAGACGAAAAGAAATGATCAGAGATGAACTACATCATATTTTAAAATCCGGCTTTCGTTTGGATAAAATCCATTCGGAATATGGAATGACAGAGCTTATGTCCCAGGCGTATTCCAAAGGAGAGGGAATATACAATTTACCGCCCTGTATCCGCGTTTACATCAGGGATGTAAATGATCCTTTTTCTTGGTCTGACCGTTCTCAAGGTGGTATTAATATCATTGATTTGGCAAACTTTCATTCTTGTGCTTTTATCGAAACGCAGGATTTGGGTAGAAAAATTGCTGAGGAAAAAATAGAAGTTTTGGGTAGATTTGATAACAGTGAAATCCGAGGCTGTAATTTAATGCTAAATTAATTTTGTATTCCTTTTATTATTAAACATATTTGGATTTAAAACTCTAACATTTATGAGAAAAGTAGCAATTATTGTAATGGCAGTAGGTCTTTTGGCCTTGGGTGCATGTGCTTCAAGCAAACCATGTCCTGCATATGCCAAAGCTTTGGATAGTAAAGAAATTAAAGGATAAAAAGTATGCTGACCTTTAATAGTCAGCATATTTCTTTATGTCATTCAGACTGATTGTTTTTTCACCCAGGATTATCAATCTTTCAACCACATTTCTAAGTTCGCGTATATTTCCTGTCCAAGGAAATTCCTGAAGTTTGGAAATAGCCTCTTTTGATATTTCTTTTTTGGCAGTTCCATATTCAGCAGCGACATCTTCAAGGAATTTTTCCACCAAAAGCGGGATGTCTTCTTTGCGGTCTTTTAATGCCGGTACCTGAATCAGGATTACGCTAAGTCTATGGTAAAGGTCTTCCCTAAAATTGCCTTCTTCGATGGCTCTTTTGAGATCTTTATTTGTGGCGGCTAGTACCCTGACATCCACTTTAATGTCTTTATCCCCACCCACACGGGTGATTTTATGGTCTTGTAGTGCCCTCAATACTTTTGACTGGGCTGACAGACTCATGTCTCCTATTTCGTCAAGAAATAGCGTTCCACCATCGGCCTGTTCAAATTTCCCAATTCTTTGTTTAACTGCTGAAGTAAAAGATCCTTTTTCATGTCCAAACAATTCACTTTCAATTAGTTCAGAAGGTATGGCGGCACAGTTGACAGCTACAAAAGGAGCACTTGACCGATTGCTTTTTTGATGAAGCCAATGTGCTACAAGCTCCTTGCCCGTTCCGTTAGGTCCTGTGATTAAAACCCTGGCATCCGTTGGGGCTACTTTTTCAATAGTGTCTTTCACGTGCATGATGGCTTGTGAGGCGCCCACCATATCCAGTTTTTGGGAAAGTTTCTTCTTGAGAACCTTGGTTTCAGAGACGAGATTCTTTTTATCCAAGGCATTCCGCACAGTCAACAAAAGGCGGTTTAGATCCGGTGGTTTTGGAATAAAATCAAAAGCCCCCTTTTTAGTGGCCTCTACTGCTGTTTCTATTGAACCATGTGCAGAGATCATTATAAACTGTGGGGACTTATCGAGTTCTCCGGCCTTTTCCAACACCTCGATACCATCCATCTTTGGCATTTTGATATCACAAAGGACGAGGTCGTAGTCCTCTTCTTGCATCATTTTCAGGCCTTGCTCTCCATCCTGAGCTTCAGAGATTTCATATTTCTCATATTCAAGTATTTCCCTAAGGGTTGACCTGATTATTCTTTCATCGTCGATGATAAGGATTTTGGACATATTTGGTTTTTAATGATGAATAAAAAAAGTGCAAGCCTGTAAGCCGGGTTCTGTTCAACATCCTTAATGGATGAATCTCCTGCCATCTATCTAGGCCTGATTTTGCAACCAGGCTCAATCGATCTACCCATCCCGCATAAAGACGAGCCACCTTTTATGAAACTAGTTTCATTGCGGGACCTATTTGATCTTTCAACCCATAAGGTTTGCCTTGCCTCTCCCATCACTGAGAAAGCGGTGGGCTCTTACCCCACCATTTCACCCTTATCCCGATAGGTATCAGGACGGTATATTTTCTGTGGCACTTTCTGTTATCAAACCGTCTCCAGTTTGACACCTTCCTGTTAGGAAGTATGGCGCTCTATGTTGCCCGGACTTTCCTCTTTTCCGAAGAATTAACCTCAGACCAGCGGCAAGTCGGCTTGCACTTTGCAAATTAAGTTAAATTCTCCAAAGTTGGCTAAGGAAGTTGATTGGGTGGTAGGATTCAATAACCAACCAATAATCAAATTAACATGTGTCCAAATATCAATAATTGATAATTTTGAGAAATAATTTATGGTTTTGAAAAAAATCAAAAAAATACTAAAACAATATGGAGATCACTGTGTTTGTATTCTAAAGGCTTAAATAGCTTTTCTTCATAGTGCTGGGTTGAGCCGTTCCATGAAAATGGGACGGTTCTTTTTTTAAACCACAGGTAAAATCTACTTTAGGATGCAGACCAATAAAGATTGGATTTTTTAAGTCTTTGAATTTCCTTCTTTGTTTATTTGTAGTCAAAATAGCGATGAAATGATTTTAGTAGGAAATGCCGTAATCAGTGATGATATCAAGGAACAGTTTTTTGTCTGTGATTTGGAAAAATGTAAAGGGGCGTGCTGTGTGGAAGGTGATGCAGGGGCTCCTTTGGAAGATGATGAAACCGAAGTTTTGGAAAAAATCTACCCCATTATCAAAGATTATATCACACCTGAAGGAAGGGCAGCCATTGAAGCTCAAGGAACTTGGGTTATTGATAAAGACGGGGACAAGGGCACTCCAACCATCGGTGAAAATAGGGAATGTGCCTACGCTTTGTATGATGACAGGGGAATTCTGAAATGTGGTATCGAGCAAGCGTATTTAGATGGGAAAACAGGCTTTAAAAAACCGATAAGTTGCCATCTTTATCCTATCCGGATCAAGAAATATGACGAATTTGAAGCCCTTAACTACGACAGATGGGATATCTGCAGTGCAGCTTGTGTCTTGGGAAGCAGTTTGGGAGTACCTGTATATAAGTTTCTAAAAGATGCCTTAATCAGGAAATTCGGTCCTGGATGGTATGCTGAACTGGTAGCTGAAATAGAAGGCACGTTCTGATCCGAGGTCTGATAACCTTATAACTTTTGACCATTGTAACCTTCCAATTCCTTTCTCAGACCTTGACGTAGATTTTTTTCCTGTCCATCCAATATCCGATCAACCAAATCAAAATCATGTATGAGATGGCAAATAGGAGAGAAGCGGTTTTATCAGAAAGCCAACTTGTATAAGCAGCTTCATAGATGATACCTTTTAGGCTTTCACCTCCTATTTCAATGGAGTAGAATATGGTAATCACGACACCGGAAAGGACGTAAAGGATCAATGGATTTCTGCCGAAAACTTCAAAAGAGTATGTCCAGTTTCTTTTTTTCCATACTTCAATAACCATAATCAAAGATCCGATCAAGAATAAATCAAGTCCAACTGTCAAGAGCACATAGGAACTTGTCCATAATTTTTTGTTGATGGGAAAAGCCATATCCCAAATCAGGCAAAGAACGATCAGAATCAATCCTCCAAAAAACAAGGATTTGACTGTTTTCATGTTATTCCCAATTTGTTGGATCAATTTTCCTGCAAAATAACCCGCAATGACATTGACTACAGAAGGAAAAGTACTTAACAATCCTTCAGGTTCGAAGGGGACTCCTTCTCCCATATAGAGATTCCGCTCCCCAATGAGCAAAAGATCGAGTTTTGACCCGAAATTGCCCAACATGGAGTAAGGGTCTGCAGGATCTCCAAAGAAATACAGGACCGCCCAATAGCCAAACAAGGAGACGATACAATAAAGGATTGCCCCTTTTTTTCCAAAATAAAAAAGGATCAGGGAGGCTAAAAGATAACAAAGAGCTATTCTTTGAAGAACACCGAGAAGCCTTACCTCTGCCCAATTGATCATTACAATTTCCCCGGATTCATTGTATTCGAAGAAAGGAAAGGCATTCAACCCCCATCCAATCAGAAAAATCAGTGCAGCTCTTTTGAAAACCTTCTTCAAAAAAACACCCTGTTCCATTTTCTTCATACTGAAGCTCATGGCATTGCCTACTACAAAAAGAAAAGTCGGAAATACAAGATCAGTGATGGTGAATCCATGCCATTCAGCATGGGCGAAAGGCGCATAAAGATGGCTCCAACTTCCCGGAGTATTGACAACAACCATCAAAGCGATGGTCAGTCCGCGCAGTACATCTAAAGCTAAATAGCGTTCCTGAATTGGGATACCAATCGGTGATGCAGTCATAGATTTTGGGTTTTGGGATTAATTATTCAATCAAAATAAACATAATGTAAATTTTTTGAAAAGCGATATGCCAAACGAAAAAAAATCCTTGTCTTGCTATTTATGCATTGCTTCAACCTAATTACCATTTGTATTGTCTATGGAATTGTTTTTGTCTATCAAATTTCCTGAAGATATTACTTAACCTCACTGATCTGTTTTTCAAATTCTCATCTTTTTTGATAAATTGAATTCTAAAATTTAGGTTTTTTTTCATCGCAATACCCAATCAAAATTAACTCAACAGGAAATGAATCCAATATTCAAAAAAATTGCTTTAGCCCTGCTTTTGGTTCATGTCTTTAATTCTTGTCAGTCAAAAAAAGAGAAATTCAATCCAGATGAATTTAGGATTTATTGGGAACTTGAACAAAACCAAATCTCTCCTGAACAATTTCACCGGGCAAAATTCCTGCTTACCAATAACGGGGACCAACCTTTGAAACCGGATTGGGAAATCTATTTCAACACAATTTTTCTATCGGTAAAACCTCAGGTTTTGGATTCTTTGGTTTCAATAGAACACCTTTCGGGCGATTTTTTCAGGATCAAACCGAAAAATGGATTTCCTGTTTTGGAGAAAGGGGAGACTTATTCATTTTCCTATTCTTCTGATAATTTTTTATTGAAAAACAGCCACACGCCTACAGGAATTTATATAGTTTTTGGCGATAGTGAAGAAAGCCATCCGATAGTGGATTTTACAGCCTCACGAATCGAAATTCAGGACCAATTGAACGCTGTTGCAGGAAGCAATTTACCGATTCCTGATCCTGCTTTCCTTTTTGAAAGGAACAAAAACCTGAGCCTTCTTTCCGAAAAAGACTTCAGTCCCATCATCCCCACTCCAAAATCTTTCCAATTGGGAGAGGGTGTATTGACACTTTCAGACAATATTTCGATTTATGCTGATCCTGATTTTGAAACAGAAGCCTGGCTCCTTAAAGAAAGACTTTCAACCTTTTTTAAAGGAAAAATTGAAATATCATCCTCAAAAGATGCATCCATTTTAATCCTGAAAGATCCATCCAAAGTTTCTCAGGAAGCATACGCCTTGAATATTGGTAAAAAAATAGAAATCAGCTCTAGCAATCCAAAAGGAGCTTTTTATGGAATCCAGTCTTTGTTGGCTATGCTGCCCTTGTCTTCTTTTACTTCTCCTGCGGATAAATTGGAGTTACCTAAGATATCCATAGAAGACGAACCGCGGTTTGAATACCGTGGTTTTTTCCTTGATGTTGCACGCAATTTCCAATCCAAAGAAGCCATCCTCAAAATCCTTGACCTCATAGCTTTTTACAAATTGAATGTTTTTCATTTCAATCTGGCCAACGACGAAGGTTGGAGAATTGAAATTCCCGGTTTGCCGGAGTTGACCGAAGTTGGCAGCAAACGGGGCCATTCCAAAGATGAATCCCAATTTCTTTGGCCATATTATGCATCTGGTGCTGACAAAGATAAATCACCGAATGGCACAGGATTTTATTCAACGGAGGATTTTAAGGAAATTTTAAGGTATGCAAAAGAACGCCATATCGAAGTAATTCCCGAAATCGGAGCTCCGGGCCATTCCCGTGCTGCAATTATTGCCATGAGAAAAAGATACCATGACAAGATGAAATCCGATGATAAAGAGGGGGCTTTAGAATATCTTCTGGAAGATTTTGCTGATCAATCCGAATATCTATCCGCCCAAAATTTCAGAGGCAATACCATCTGTATCTGTCAGGAATCCGCATTCACTTTTTATGAGAAAGTGGTGGATGAGATTCTGGCAATGTATAAGGAGGCGGATGTTCCAATCCGCACTTTTCATACAGGTGGGGATGAAGTGCCAAAAGGAGCTTGGACCAATTCGCCGGTTTGCGAAAAATTCATTGCTGATACAGAAGGGATAGATACGAGAAATGACCTTCAGAATTATTTTTATAACCGAGTCAGCAAAATGTTTGAAGAAAGAGGAATCCAGACTGCAGGTTGGGAAGAAATCGGACAATTGGAAGTACATGAAAACGGAAAGGAAGTCATCCGACCTAATCCCGTCTTTGCAAATAAAGGATTCAGGGCCTATGCCTGGAATGCAGTAGCAGGATGGGGTGGAGAAGATATGGCTTACCAATTGGCCAATGCAGGCTATGAAGTAATAATCTGCAATTCTTCGAATTTCTATTTTGACCTTGCTTACAATATGGATCCTGATGAACCCGGCCATCAATGGTCTGGATTTGTGGATACGAAGACAGCTTGGAGAACGGTTCCTTTAAATAACTTTAATTCAAATGAAACCGACATGTATGGCAATCCTATTGATATCGAGACTCTGTCAAAGAATAAAGCCATGCTGACAGCAGAAGGAAGGAAAAAAATCAAGGGTGTTTCCGGTCAGTTGTGGTCCGAAACCATCAAAGGCCAAGAAATGATGGAATATTACATTTTGCCAAAAATGTTGGGATATGTAGAAAGGGCATGGTCTCAGGATCCTGAATGGACAGCAATTGCTGACACTGAAAAAAGGAAAATTGAGATGGAAAAAGATTGGAATTTATTTGCCAATGCTCTTGGACAAAAGGAGATTCCCCGATTGGAATACCTCTTTGGAGGTTTTAACTACCACTTGCCAAAAGTCGGGGCCAAAGTCAGTGACGGTAAGCTTCATGCCAATGTTGAAAATCCCGGATTGACTATCCGGTACACAGAAGACGGCAGTGATCCTGATGGCAATTCAAAAGTTTATGAAGGTCCAATTCCATTCAAAGGTCAGGTGAAGCTTCGAGCTTTTTCAACAACAGAAAATGGCGGGGGTATTTCAGAGATCAAATGATTTGAAACAACTATTCTGAATTTGGATTTTCATTCTTCAAATCCTGAGCATAAGTCACTTCTGAATTATTGTAACAGAAGGGTCTCAATTTATCTTTAAATGGAAAGGTTTTTAAGCCTACCTTTATCAAAAAAACAATTAAACATGGATTTTTCTTCCCTCGGACTTTCAGTCAGCTTACTTGATGCCATCAAGAAGGCAAAATACGAAAGTCCATATCCGATTCAGATCGAAGCCATTCCTGCTATTTTGAAAGGAAAGGACATCTTGGGGATTGCTCCGACAGGTTCGGGTAAAACAGCTGCTTATGTGCTGCCTATTTTGCAGCAATTACAGCAGACCGAATATGTCAAAACACGGAATATCCCTGTATTGATTTTGGTACCTACCAGAGAATTGGCTACGCAGGTGGAGGAAGTGATCAAGGTGTTTAGCAATTTTTTACCTCGGAAAATAAAAACCATGGCGGTTTTTGGTGGTGTTTCTTCCAATCCCCAAATGAGAAATTTATTTGGAACAGAAGTAGTCGTTGCCACGCCTGGAAGGTTGTTGGATTTGGTGGATAAAAATTCCATTTCTCTATCTGCTGTGAAAGTTTTGGTTTTGGATGAAGCAGATAAAATATTGAATTTGGGATTCAAAGAGGAAGTGGACGAAATTCTGTCCAAATTACCCAAAAAGAGGCAAAACATCCTTTTTTCAGCCACCATGGAAGAAACAGTGGAGGAACTCATCAACCGAATCCTGCATAATCCTGAGAAGATTTCTGTGGAAGTCGAAGGGATTGCTCCTGAATTGATCGCCCAATCAGCTTATTTGGTACCCATGGAATATAAAGGACCACTCTTACGCCACCTGATCAAATCAGGGAATTGGAATCAGGTATTGGTATTTACTTCCTCGATCCGGACCGCGGACAATGTTGCAGGAAAGCTCAATAAAAACGGAATCGAGGCTGTGTCTTTTCACGGAGATAAAAGCCAAGGCGCAAGGACAGATGCTTTGACAAAATTCAAAAATGGAAAGCTCCGGGTTCTCGTTGCAACTGATTTGGCCTCAAGGGGAATAGATATCAAGTTTTTGCCTTTCGTTGTCAACTATGAACTGCCAAGGTCCCCAAAAGATTATATCCACAGGATAGGCAGGACAGGACGTGCAGGCGCGGAAGGGGAAGCTATTTCTTTGATCTCAGAAGAGGAAGAGCATCACTTCAAGGTGATTCAAAAAAAGATGGGTAGGAGAGTGGAGTTGATTGATGCTAAGAATCTGGATTTTTAATTCAGTCTTTCAACCACATCATCCTTTCAGCCCAATCCAAAAGAAAATCTTTACGAAATCTATTGACTGTTTTGGCTCCTTGACGGTTATTTTCAATTAGTTTAAGACCGGGGTTATCTGTCCAATAATTTGGGCCATGACCTGTTTTAATAAATGAACCTCCCCAACTTTCTCCTTCTGGATTATCCGGATCTCCTTTTAAAAAGTAAAGAACGGAGGGCGTATCGCCCATTTTGATGTCTTGTTTTTGCTCCCAATAAAGCTTCCCTAAATATCCGTTATTCTTCACAAATGTTTCCACAAAGGTTTGGTTACCCAAATTCCCACTTTGGTCACCACCCATATACATACCCCTAAAGGTTGTATTATTTTCAATCCACCAAAGATCAGGATGTTTATTGAAAAGGTAATCGCGGGACTTCGGATCTTGAGCTGTATTCCATGATCCAATCGAATAGATGCGTAATTTGGTTTTTATAGAAGGATCTACATGAACTGCCTGCGCCACATCTGTCATCGATCCCCAAACCAAAACATAAATGGGGCTATTTGATGCATTCACTTTTTCAATGATCCACTTGGCACCCTCGCTCACATTTTCAGGAATTTCAGATTGTTGAATATCCAAAGCGCCTTGTTTTGTAATACTTCTAAGATATTCAGGCGTAGGGAATTCCGTATTTTTTGCTTTCAATTTGGGGAAGTCTTTTTCATAAGCTTCCAAACTTTCCATGATATTGGAAATCCTGCCATTTCCCGGAGGAGAACTAATCAAACCCAAAATATCAAACCGATCTGCATATACTAGCAGGTGAACCATAGATTGATAGTCGTCAGGATCGTCACCCCCGATATCGGTTGAGATAATTATTTGGGGTTTTTGACTATCACTTTCAGATGATTTTTGGGATAAAGAATAAGTTGAAAGAAAGCTAAACAACAGAAGTAGGAATGTTCTAAAACTTGCCATCAACCCAAATCTTCTACAGTTAAAAACTTTCATGATCTTATTATTCTATAGTATAAAGGTTAATCCAAAGTAGCTTCATGAATCACATTATGGATATACCTCAGTTTTTCCTTGACATTCAAGTTGATCACAAATGGATATAAATCCCGTAATCCCATACTCCTGTTGATGCTGTTCATCATAAATGACAATGGCAGCCATTGGTCGAAAATCGTTTCAAAATTTCTACAGTAGTAGGCATTTTCTGTGATGTTGGCTGTTTTGACCAAGATGCTTTCATGGACTTTAGGATTGATGGAGAGCCCGTAGAAGTAAGCAGTTTCCAACGTGTCGACGATATGCATGTAATGTGCCCATGTTTCCGCCCAACTTTCCCATGGATGCATCGTGGCGTAAGCACTGATGAAGTTTTGGTTCCAGTCTGCCGGTGCACCATATTTGTAGTAATGGTTGAGGGCTTCCTGATAGCTGTAAGTTTCATCTCCAAAATTTGCCCGAAATGAATCTATCCTGTCTGTTCCCCAAATCAGCCTTTCCCAATAATAATGGCCGATTTCGTGCCTGAAATGACCCAAAACTGTCCTATAAACCTCATCCATATTATTTCTAGCCACCTCCCTTTCTACATCATCTGCTTCGGCAATGTTCATCGTAATCAGACCATTGGCATGCCCGGTCATCACTCGAAGCCCATCAGGCATGGTAGAATCCGATTTGAAATTGAAAGCCAAGCCTTTTTCATAATCAATAGCTTTAGAAAGGATGGGTAAATCCCATCTTAGCAGAGCGTAAATCAACCTGTGCTTGGCCGATTCAATTTTTTTCCACCTTTCTAGGTATTCGGGTCTGGAGATATCGGGGATAATCCGGTTGAGGGAACAAGCAATACAGACCTCGGAAGTGTCTTCATCTGAAATCACCCAATTGCAAACATCGTGGTCATGGTTTTTGCAAAAATGGAAGCCTTTCGCCGTAGTAGTTTCCATAAAGTTTCCAGTATCATTTCTCCGCAAAGAAACCATTTTGAGGTTTTTGGCATCAAATCCTAGGATGTTATGACACTTAAGACAAATATTGTTATCAAAATAGACTGGATGGCCACAATTGTCACATTGAAAAATTTGCATGGTGTGTTGGCAAAGAAGTTGTTTTTATTTCGAAAAAGGAATGATTGAATTTAACTCAATTCAACTTAAAAAGTAAATTTTTATTTAATTGAAAATGGATTTTTATCCGAATGTAAATTCCCCAAACTGAAAGTTTACAACCCTTTAATTTTTCCCTTGTATTTCCGGATAAGGAACTCATTATGTTCTTCCCCCTCATCGGAATTAGAGCTGCTGAAAATTTCGGGGACGATCCCTCTTTGAATCAAGTTTTCGGAAGCCTGCACCATGATACTTTGCAAAATAACCGCGCCTGCGGAGGTGGAAGTTGCCCCTACCTTAAAATCCAAACCTTCCAATGCCACTGAAGCGTCACCGATTTCTCCGCCATTGTCAAAATACAAGTCAGCGATTTCAAAAAGCCGTTTGCCGGAAGGATGTCGTGAATTGACTGATTGGGTATGTTTCAGGTTGGTAATGACGATGACTTTGGCTCCTTTTTCCTTTGCTATCATTGCCATTTCTATACTTACCGTATTTCGGCCGGAGTTGGAGGAAATGATAAAAACATCTTTTTCTGAAAGGGGAAATCCCTCCAAAAGCCTTGCTGCATATCCTTCTTGTCTTTCCACTTCGGTACTGAAGGAAGCATTTTTGTGGAGCATCAGAGCTTCATCCAAAATAGCTACCACACGCGCAAAACCTCCGGCCCTATAGAAAATCTCCTCGGCAAAAATATGGGAATGTCCTGTGCCGCTTGTATAGATAAATCCTTCATTTGCCAGGCAATCGGCGACCCAATCAGCTGCCTGTTCGATTTTTTCTTTTTGGCTAAAGACGATCTTTAGCTTGGATTGAACCTGATCAAAATACCGCTGATAAGCTTTCATATCAATTGATCAGAATTTCATCAACGAATACCCAACCTTTGCCACCCGCTCCCGGGTGCCATTTGGGCAAAGGATTGACAGGAGTAAGTTTTGCTTTGATGGCCAAAATACCATTTTGGTTGATTTTGGATTCATACATCTGAAGCATCCTGTCACGGTTTCCTGTGGGTTGCTTGGGTTTTTGTGTATCAATCAACTTCCAATCTGTGTTTTGTGTTTTGATCCAAACTTCAACCTTGGAGGGAGGGAAAATATGAGATCCCTCAGCTGCCAATGTGCTGAAAGCAATATTTTGAATATTTTGTGGGGATTTGAAATCCATTTGAATTTCAAAGGGAGTATCCTGAAAGCCCAACCACTTTCCTGTACCAAAGTCTTCATCTCCTTTTTCAAGGTCAAATAAAGTCAAGGCACCTGAGCCTTTATATGACTTGCTTGGTTCGAAGGCAAGTTTGTAGCTGTCAGGCTGAATTTTTGACCTGAAAAAAACAGCTTGTTTTTCTGTACTTCCGAGCCATCCTTCAGCAAAAGCCCTCGCCCGCAAAGTGGTGTTTTTATCTAAACTTATTGGACCTGAATACAACTGATGGTTGCTGCTGTCTGGCAAAGTATTGTCGAGGGTGTAGAAAATTTTCACAGATCCGATAGGATGCTTGAGCGTAACGTCTACTTTGTCTGTGAAAATTGACTTTTTAAACTCTATTTGTGGAGCATTCAATTGATACAAAGTGCCATTATCCTGAAATCCCCCCTCGATTTTTGTATTCGGCAGGTTGGTTTTTAAGGCGGCGATGGCATCAGCGTTTTTATTGGTCCATACATAGAGATTTTCCAGTTGTTTGAAATCTTTAAGGCTTTCAAATGCTACTTCAGATAGGGGATTGCCGCTGAGGGAAAGGTGCTTCAGGTTTTTGAGATTTTCCAGGTCTCCCAAATTGCTTCCCTCGATGCCTGTGAAATTCAGGTTAAGGATTTCAAGATTGGGGTAATCTGAAAGTTTTTTTATGTCCTCATCCTTTAGTGGCATGTTTTGAAAACTCAGTTCTACGACCTGTTCTTTGACTTTTTTTAGGTCATCAATTGTGTTGGGATCAAACTGGTTTTTTCCAAAAAATGTAACCCTTAGACCGGGAGAATCAGGATAAGTAGCTACTACTTTTCTATAATCATTGTTCAGACCGGCAATGGTTTTGGCACTTGCTGCTTCAAAGGAATAAGATTTAGAATCTTGGGAGGTAAACTTCTCCTTAGCCAATGCAAAAAATTCACTTTCAGGATTGTATGATGTCAGTTTTTTGTCAAAATGGGCGGAATCCAAAATCCAGCTTTGGATCAATGCAAGTTCTGTTTCTGTCAATTGCGGCTTTCCCTTAGGCGGCATATGGAATTCTTCCTCCAAAGGAATCAGGATATGGACAAGAATCTGGGAATTTTCAAGATCTTCCAAATCCACAGCAGGACCCATTTCGCCGCCTTTCAGGATGTATTCGACCTCATCCATTCTTAGCTCACCTTTGACTTTTCCGGCTTTATGGCAACTGATGCATTTTTGTTGCAGGATGGGTTTGATGACATGGTCGTAGGCTAAAGCTTCCTCGAAACTTACCTGAGGAACATCAATTTCGCTTTGCAAAGGTTCAAAAAGAAAATCCTCTCCATGTGTCAATGAGGCTCCAAAATGTCCTGTTGCCAATACCAAAGCCAACACAACTACTGAAAAACCTTTGGCAACTTTCAGTTTGTCTTTCACCCAAAACCAATACCATAATGTTCCGAGCCAAAATACCAATAAGCCGGTCCATTGGTGGTTTTCAAAATCCTCTTTGACATAGCCGTCTTCCACACTGAGAAAAAGTCCCGCCAAAACAGTGACTCCGGTAAAGAAAAGTGCTGAAAGCAACATCCATTTCATGGCAACCTTAGAATTGACTCCCAAGGAATCAGGAAACCAAAACAGCAAAGCAGCCAAAAACAGCATCACTATGGGGAAATGGAGCAAAAGCGGGTGCATCCTACCGACAACTTCCAAGAAAGCCGGCAGTTGGATATTATCTTGTCCAATGACAAGAATAAGAATCAATCCATGAAGGACAATCAGTGAATTTTCAAGAATCGTGAAGATCTTTTGGCTTTTGGGCATACTGTTAAAACTGTTAAACCAAAATATCTTTTACTACTTTACCGTGTACATCGGTCAACCTGTACCTTCTCCCCAAGTGTTTGTAGGTAAGCCTTTCATGATCTATCCCCATCAGATGCAGGATAGTGGCTTGGAAATCATGGACATGAACCGGATTTTCTACAATGTTGTATCCGAATTCATCTGTTTCTCCATAGACCATTCCTGACTTGACACCGCCGCCGGCCATCCAAATGGAAAATGCCCTCGGATGGTGGTCACGGCCATAGTTATCCACTTGGATTTTGCCCTGACAGTAGTTTGTTCTTCCAAATTCCCCACCCCAAATCACAAGCGTTTCATCCAATAAGCCTCTTTGCTTCAGGTCTGTGATCAGCGCTGCTGAAGCCTGATCCACATCCTTTGCCTGACCGACCATCTGATTGGGCAGGTTGTCATGGGCATCCCATCCCTGATGGTAGAGCTGTACAAATCGGACTCCGTTTTCAGAAAGTTTTCTAGCCAAAAGGCAGTTGGCAGCGTATGTTCCCGGTATCAAGCAGTCCGGACCATAAAGTTTGATGATGCTATCAGGTTCTGACTTGATATCAGTCACTTCCGGTACAGCAGTCTGCATGCGGAAAGCCATTTCATATTGTTGGACTTTGGCTTGGATTTCGGGATCACCAAAAGTCTCATAATTCATATTGTTCAGTTCGGCCAACTTATCCAACATCCTTCTTCTGTCTTCCCGGTTCATCCCTTTGGGATCTTTGAGATATAGGACGGGATCTTCACTAGCGGAAAATTGAACTCCTTGATGGACAGAATCCAAAAATCCATTGGTCCAAAGTTTGGAATATACGCCTTGCCCGTTTCCTTTTCCACGGCTCAAAAGCACACAAAAAGAAGGAAGATTGCTGTTTTCACTTCCAAGTCCATAACTCAACCAAGCTCCCATACTTGGGCGGTTGCCCACTTGTGCACCTGTCTGGAAGAATGTCAAGGCAGGATCATGGTTGATGGCTTCCGTATGCATGGACTTGATGATACAGATGTCATCCACTACTTTGGCGGTATGGGGGAATGCCTCAGAAATCCAGGCGCGGGATTCACCATATTGGTTAAATTTGAAGAAAGAACCTACTAACGGAAAAGAGCTTTGACCAGCTGTCATGCCTGTCAATCTTTGACCTGCCCGGATGGAGTCGGGTAGTTCCTGTCCGATCTGTTGGTTTAGCAATGGCTTGTAATCAAATGTCTCCAACTGAGACGGTGCACCGTTTTGAAAAAGGTAAATCACTCTTTTTGCCTTCGGAGCAAAATGAGGTAAAGCTTCCATCAAGGCATCTTCACCGCTTTTGCCTTTGAACAAATCAGGAATCAATAGACTTCCCAAAGCAATACTTCCCAAACCCAAACTGACCTTTGAAAGAAACTTTCTCCTGTTCTCGTTTAATCCGTGTTCAAATTGTTCTTTTTCCATCTCAAATTTTGGTTATTGCTTCTTCAAGGTTATACATCGCCAGGATTACCTGCATCATGGCAGCGGTGTTTGGGGCTATTTTTTCCTCTTTGATCGGGTATTCACCCACTCTGAATAAATCATCAGCGGAAGCCTGGTCTTTGCTGAATCGTGACAATTCTTCTTCGAAATAACCGGAAAGAATGTCCAATTCCTTCGAATTTGGCGCCCTGCAAAGGATTCTCTTGAAAGCCTCTTCTATGGCTGTTTCCGGCTCGGATTCTTTTTCGGTCAACTGACTTGCCAAAACCCGTGAAGCTTCCATCACCAAGGGATCATTCATCATGACCAATGCCTGAAGCGGGGTGTTGGTCCTTCCTCTGTTGACTTCACATTGGTCTCTGTTTGACCCATCAAATATGATCGGCATCGGAGGTGGTGAAGTGAGCTTGATAAAGGTGTAAAGGCCTCTTCTGTAAAGCTTTTCTCCTTTGTCCTGTTTGTAGGTTTTGAGTTCTCCTCGCCCTGATGTGGCTGCTTCCCAAAGCCCTTCAGGCTGATAAGGCTTCACGCTTGGCCCACCTATTTCAGGTACAAGCAGGCCCGAACTCGCCAAAACCAAATCCCTGATATTCTCGGCAGGCAATCTCAATCTAGGTGACCTAGCCAAATAAATATTGTCAGGATCTGTATTCAAATGCTTCTTGGTAACCTTCGAAGACTGCATGTACGTTGCCGAAGTCATTATTTTTTTAAGCAGGCGCTTTACATCCCAATCATTTTCCATGAAATCAACAGCAAGCCAGTCTAAGAGTTCAGGATGGGAGGGGAGATCTCCCTGCATCCCAAAATCACCCGTAGACTTGACAATGCCCACGCCGAAGATTTCCTGCCACATCAGATTGACAAAAACCCTCGCAGTAAGCGGGTTGTTTTTGTCTACAGTCCACTGTGCAAGTCCAAGTCTGTTTTTGGGCAGATCATCAGGAAAGGAAAAAATACTTTCGGGCGTATTTGGAGTGACTGGCGTGGTACGGGCGTCATATAAACCCCGGTTTAGAATATAAGTAGTTCTTAAGGTATCCAATTCATCCATCACAGAGACCATCAGTTTACTTGTATCCTGATGGTTGATAAATGTGAGGAGTTCGTTGATATCGTCTCTTGCTATCCAAAGAATCGGAGTTTTGGCCGGTTTTGATTGGGAGACGTCACCTTCATATCCTTTTTCGGGAGTATTGTTAAAGAAGGCAAACATCTCGTAGAAGTTTTTCTGAGAAATCGGATCGTACTTATGGTCGTGGCACTGAGCACATTCCATGGTAATTCCAAGGATTCCTTTGGTAAAAGTATTGGATTTGTCTAGGACATATTCCACCCTGTATTCCTCAGGAATTACTCCTCCTTCTTCGGTATATTTATGATTTCTGTTGAAAGCTGTGGCTAAAATCTGTTCTTTGTTTGCATTTGGAAGCATATCACCTGCCAATTGCCACGTGATGAATTGGTCGTAGGGAAGGTTTTTATTGAAGGCATGGATGACCCAATCCCTATAAGGCCATTGGGTTCGGATATTATCATCCTGATAGCCATAGGAATCCGAATACCTGGAGATATCCATCCAAAGAACAGCCATTTTCTCCCCAAATGTGGGCAGGTTCATGATTTTGTCAACAGCTTTTTCGTAAGCTTCAGGGCTGTCGTCTTTTTCAAAGGCATTGATCATTTCAGGGGTCGGAGGCAGACCTGTCAGGTCAAGACTTACCCTTTTCAGTAATTCGTGCTTTTCTGCCTGATCATTTGGATCCAAGCCCAATTTGTTCATTTTGGCCAAAGTGAAATAGTCTATTTCATTTCTAGGCCATTCTTTGTCTTTGATTTTGGGTAATTCGGCTTTTTTGGGACTTACAAAGGCCCAATGTGGTTCATACTGTGCCCCCTGTTCGATCCATCTTTTGATCAAGTCAATTTCACTTTCAGTCAGGGAAAGATTTGACTCAGGCGGAGGCATCAGTTCATTGGGATCAGTGCTGACTATCCTGTGGTAAAGCTGGGAACCGTTTAGGTCATTGGGAATGATAGCATACTTTCCGGGGCTTTCTTTCAAGGCAGCATAGGCTGTTTCAGGAAGATCTAATCTCAAACCTGCTTCCTGCTTATTGGCATCAGGTCCATGACAGGCAAAACACTTGTCAGAAAGTATCGGTCGGATATGGAAGTTATAACTTAATTGCTCACCTTCCCCAAAACTCACTTCGGAAGAATTGTTTGGTTTACAAGCTACAAAAAGGTAGAGAAGCAGAAAGAGAAAGGGACTGAGGTACTTCATGGTTATCTTTGGCATTATTCTATTCGAGTCAGTAATTTCGTAAAAAAATTAATAAACTTCAATTTCTTATTCTAAATTTTTATAAATAGACAGAATAAATAAATTAAATGGATATCAGAATTGCGGCTTTAAATAAGCTTTCTCTAATATCCTGATTTTTCTCTGATTTTTTGTTCCCTGTTTAAATTCTATCTTTAGCCCAAGAACAAATTTTTAAGCATGAGTGAATTATCGGCCATTCCAATGAAAAGTTGGGTACAGATTCCAAAAGATTCAGATTTCAGCATTTATAACCTGCCATTTGGGATATTTCAGACCAAGAGGATTTCTCCGAGGGCAGGCATTGCTATCGGAGACAAGATTGTGGACTTGGCAGTATTGCACGAGGAAGGTTTTTTTTCCGACATGACGCAAATGTCTCACGGGGTTTTCCAAAAAGATACATTGAATGACTTCATTGCTTTGGGTAAGTCCACTACCAAAAGGGTCAGGGAAAAAGTACAGGAACTGCTCAAAGAGGAAAACGGTGCACTGCGCGACCATCAGAGTCGGGGAAAAGCCATCGTTAGCAGGAGTGAAGCACAGATGTTGCTTCCTGTCAAAATCGGAGATTATACCGATTTCTATAGCAGCCTCGAGCATGCGACCAATGTAGGAAAGATGTTTCGTGATCCTGAAAATGCGCTGTTACCCAATTGGAAACACCTGCCCGTTGGATACCATGGAAGAGCGTCTTCTATAGTGCCTTCCGGTACGCCTATCATCAGACCCAAAGGTCAGTTCAAAGATCCGGACATGGAGAAACCTGAATTTGGGCCGAGCAAAAGATTGGATTTTGAATTGGAAATGGCTTTTATCATCGGTAAACCCACGAAAATGGGCGACAGTGTCAGCACCGAAGATGCCGAAGATTACATCTTTGGTATGGTGCTGTTTAATGATTGGTCGGCACGGGATATTCAAGCTTGGGAATATGTGCCTTTGGGCCCTTTCCTTGGTAAAAATTTCGCATCAAGCATTTCTCCTTGGATCGTGACTTTGGAGGCATTGGAAACCTTCAGGCTTGCAGGACCAAAGCAGGAACCGGAAGTGTTGCCTTATCTTCAATATAAAACTGACCATGCTTTTGATATCAAACTTGAAGTTTTGATCCAACCCGAGGGACTCAAAGCCACCAAGGTCTGTACTTCCAATTTCAAGTACATGTATTGGAATATCGCCCAACAGCTTGCCCACCATACTATCAACGGCTGTAATATCAATGTCGGGGACATGATGGCATCGGGAACGATCTCGGGCCCGACCGAAGACAGCTTTGGTTCCATGCTTGAACTTTCATGGAAAGGAACAAAACCGGTAATACTGGAAGAAGGAGGCGAACGCAAATTTATCCAAGACGGAGATTCCGTCATCATGAAAGGCTATGCCGAAAAAAATGGAATCCGGATTGGTTTTGGGGAAGTGGAGGGAAAAGTTTTGCCGGCGAAGTGAATAGAAAATGAAATATCGAAAAATTAAAAAAGCCTCCTTTGTAAATTTGGAGGCTTTTTTTGATTCAAGTATAAAATGAATATTATCCTCTTTTAAAAGCAATCGGTATAGTCATTTTGGTCTTTTCGGGAATTCCATTGATAGTCAAAGGAATCCAACCATTTTTGAATGTTTCTACCATGCGTTTGGCTTCATCTTCCAAGGAAGCATGGCTTTCTCCTTTATTTTTGATTTGGACATTTTCGGCTTTCCCCGTTACGTTTATATCAAACTCTACCAATACTCTTCCTTCAGCTTCCGCATTGATAGCCGCTTTGGGATATTTTAAATTATTCCGTAAATGCATGCTCCAAGCCTGGATTCCTCCTTTTGCTTCAGGTTTTGTGATTTTATCTACTGATTCCAATTCTCCAAACTCATTGAAATGTGATCTTGAGCTGATCATTCCCGCAATTTGTTTTTCAACAGATTTTTTCATTCCGTTTTCATGGAAAAAAGTGATTTCTCTATTATTTTCAGTAATGATTAATGTTTCTTTGGAAGCTCCACCAGGATAAAAAAGTTCGATTTTTCTTTCACTGACTAAACCTGAATTTTTATCGATTTTCCATGATTCTTTTCCGATTTCATTTTCCAAAGAGTCCAAAATCGTAAAACTCAATTCTTTTTTATCAAGAGGGTTAACACGAAAATAGAAGCCTGATGATGAGGAATTTCCTAACTCATTAAAATCCTTATCCAAAACAGTTTTTTCTTGGCTGAATACATTAGAAATAGTGAAACAGAAAATAAGGGAAAAGAAGCAGCTTTTTACCATGGTGATTTGATGAAATTGTTTTTAAATATTAACATTTAAGGTGAAATGAAAAAATTTTTTCCAATTATTATCCATTGGACATTCTTCCTTTACCAAAACTTCATTTCATCCCCTCATATTAAATCTTATTTTTGCACCGCATATCTTTTAAAACCTATTTGAGATGAATCATATCAATCCCACCACCACACAAGCTTGGTCCAAACTCCAACAATTGGCTGATGCCAATAAGGATACCCATATCAAAAATCTATTTGCTGACAGTTCCCGCTTCGAAAAATTCTCCATCAAGCTTGAAGATATCTTGGTGGACTTTTCCAAAAACCGTTTCGACGATAACATATTTTCTGAATTGCTTGAGCTTGCCAAAGAAACAGGCCTGAAAAAAGCCATCGAAGCGATGTACTTAGGGGAAAAAATCAACGGAACCGAAGGCCGGGCCGTATTACATACCGCATTGCGGAACCGTTCCAATTCCCCTGTTTATTTTGAAGGAAAGGATGTGATGCCTGACATCAATGATGTTTTGGCTCAAATGAAAGGTTTTGCAGACCAGATTTCGAGTGGAAAATGGTTGGGATATACCGGCAAGCCCATCAAATCCCTTGTCAACATCGGAATCGGAGGCTCGGATTTGGGTCCTGTGATGGTGACTGAAGCTTTGAAACCTTACCAAAACCCCGACTTGGAGATTTTCTTTGTTTCTAATGTGGACGGAACACACATCGCGGAGACTTTGAAGAAAGTGGACGCAGAGACGACCTTGTTTTTTATCGCATCCAAAACTTTCACCACTCAAGAAACCATGACCAATGCCCATTCAGCTAGGAATTGGTTTTTGGAACATGCCAAAGCTGAAAGTGCAGTTGCCAAGCATTTTGTGGCCTTGTCCACCAATGCCAAAGCAGTCACCGAATTTGGAATCGACCCTCAAAATATGTTTGCTTTTTGGGATTGGGTAGGAGGAAGGTATTCTCTTTGGTCAGCCATCGGATTGCCTATCGCCTGTGCGATTGGATTTGACAATTTCGAGAAATTGCTCGCCGGTGCACACAGCATGGACCTGCATTTTAGAAATACTGATTTTGACAAGAATATTCCGGTGATCTTGGCTTTGATCGGATTGTGGAATACCAATTTCTTGGGTGCGACTTCTGAAGCAATCTTGCCTTATGACCAATATATGCACCGATTTGCCGCATATTTCCAACAGGGAAACATGGAATCCAATGGGAAATATGTGACTCGGGATGGCCAAAAGGTCAATTACAGCACGGGACCGGTGATTTGGGGAGAACCGGGAACCAACGGTCAACACGCTTTTTACCAGCTAATCCATCAGGGAACACATTTGATCCCCTGTGATTTTATTGCTCCGGCGATTTCCCATAATCCCATTTCTGACCATCATGTGAAGTTGCTCTCCAATTTCTTTGCACAGACTGAGGCCCTTATGAATGGGAAGACCCTTGAGGAAGTAACTGCCGAAATGACCAAAGCCGGAAAACCTGAAGCGGAAATAGCCAAAATCGCTCCTCACAGGGTTTTTGAAGGAAACCGACCTACCAATTCTATTTTGGTAAAACAGCTTACACCTTACACTTTGGGGCAGTTAGTAGCGATGTATGAGCACAAGATTTTTGTGCAGGGAGTGATTTGGAATATATACAGCTTTGACCAATGGGGAGTGGAGTTGGGTAAAGTTTTGGCCAATGCTATTTTGCTTGAACTGGTTAATGAAAATAAAGTAAGCAGCCATGATGCATCCACAAACGGATTGATCAATGCTTACAAAGAAATGAGAGGGTAGGAAGGAAGTACGAAGTTGGAAGTAAGAAGTAAAAATGTAAGACCTTTGAGGTTTTTTCAAACCTCGAAGGTCTTTTTTTTACAGGAAATCATCCTGAGTAAATAGGATTTATTGTTACTTCAAAAAAATGCAAATCGGATTATTTAAATTCAACTCAAAATACACTAATTGTCTGATTTATAATCAATCAGCCTTTTGAGATTGGATTGTAGGTCGGGGAAATCCTGCTGTTGCCCTTCGTATACGACATTATCAATTTTCCACTTGTTGTTTTCTTTGATCATAACTATTTGGTCTCTCCAGCTTTGGTTGTATGCAGTGTTTTGGAACATTACTTTGACATGGGCAACTTGTCCTTCCATAGATATTTCTTCGATACTTGCACTGTTATGACCTTCATAAAGACTTGTAAAAACATCCCCTTCGATCATCATCGGTTTGTCGGTGGGAAAGTCACTTTCTTTCATTTTTTTGGCTTCATAGATTTCCTTCTCAATTGCCTTACTGATCAAATTCTGTAATTCCTTTGAAATCATTGCAGTATCAGCTGTTCGGAAGTTGCCGTCATAACCTGAGTAAAATCCTTCTACGACGTTTTTTATCTCAGCTTCTTGATTATTGCCACAACCCATCAAAATGTATATAGAGCAAACAAGGATGAAATATGGAAATTTGAAATTCATAGTCCTTAGCTGGAAATCAATTTGGGACTACAAATGAAACTGCTGCTACAGTGGTGGGGTTGATATTGGGAAATACTTCAACGCCTGAGGTCGGGTCCTCCCAATTGTTGGATATGAAGGAATCGCCATACATCCTGACATAAACTGTCTGTCCGGCTGTAAAGCCCATTTCCAACAGCTTTTCTTTGGTAAATCCTGTATTGGCACTCAAACTCGAAAAACTCAAAACCTCACTTCTCGCCGTAAATTTGGTGTTGGAAACATCTGCAAATGGACCTAAAAAGTAGCGGACAAAAGCTTTGTTGGAGGAAGTTGGTACAGGTGATAAATTATAATCAAAACTTACACCGACTTCACCATTTAATAAAAACTCACTGAATGTCAATCCTGTTACGGTGGTTGTGGAATTTTTTCCAAAAGGAATATTTTGAACCACAGTAGAGATTACATCTTTAACATAGACATGAGAAATTCCAAAAACCTTCAAAGTTCCATAGCCGGATTTGCTGATTTCAAACTGGTAACTGTCATAGGGGAGGTCATTGAAAGTATACCTTCCGGTGTTGTCAGCAGTTGCTGTGAATGTTTGACCTGTAAGGTTGGAAGCTGTAATTGTCACTCCCCCGGCATCATTAGTGATTATTAACTTGTCATCAAAAGTCTGGATATTTCCTAACAAAGTACCTTTGGTAGGAATAGACGGAGTGTCATTATCATCAGAACATGAAGAAATAAAAGCTGCAGAAAAAATACTAAGTGCAATAAATGCAGCCTTAAAAATTGAATTTAGATTCTTTTTCATAAATGTTTTATAAGATTTTGGTTGTGGTTATATCTATTTACAAATAGAAATAAAAGTATGAAATATATAAAATTTCAGACTAAAAAGTTTGTGGATTAAATTATGAAAATATAAAAAATAATATTTTTGGCAAAAATTAGATATTTATATTTTGCTTAGAGTGTCTCTTTTTTGAGATAAGGTTTGAACCGAATCCCAATCCCAACAATCCTAAAAATGGACCAAGTCCCAAAACCGGAAATAAATAGATGGGATCAAGGTGGAGGGAAAGGAAATTGAGGAGCTGAATGCTGATGATCGTGATGCCAAAGCCGACACTGTTGACAATTGTCAGGGAGGTTCCTCGTGTTGCCTCAGGTGCATTTTGGGCGACCATGGTCGAAAACATCGGTGAATCCGCCGTGACCGCCAATCCCCAAACCATCAAAAATACCAACAGCACTTCCTGAGAATCTTGAAAAATAAGCAGGGGGGAAATAAAGCAACAGATCCCTGATATGGCAAGTGCAAAGGAAGCTATTGCTTTTGGAGTGAATTTCCCTGACAATATTCCCGCTACACTACATGATATTGCACCAACAGCTATAATCGTAAACGACCAAAACGCAGCATCCAATTGCAATTCGTGGATTGAATTATAATACTGAAGGATGAAGGGTAAAAAAGCCCAAAAAGCATAAAGCTCCCACATATGTCCAAAATACCCATAGGCCGCTGATCGGATTGATTTAGTTTTAAAAACTTTAAAGAAAACAGTGAAATCAAAACCATGGCTTTTTTTCCGGTAAGGGCCGTTTGGTACGAATGCAACGATTGTCAACCCACCAATCAAAGCCAAGACTGTAGTGGCGTCAATTACATATCTCCAGGGAAGCGGATCCAGAATACTTCTTACCAAGTGGGGAAAAGCAGTTCCCAAAACCAAGGCTCCAATCAAAAAACCCAAAGATTTGCCTAATCCTTTTTGGAAATAATCTGAGGCAATTTTCATTCCTACCGGATATATCCCCGCAAGAAAAAATCCGGTTCCGAACCTGAAAAGCAAAATTTCCAAGGCACTGATATCCTCGATTCGGATAGCAAAGTTAAATGCAGATGCTACCACCGAACTGCAAAAAAACACCCAAGATGGGGAGAATTTGTCTGCGACAGTCAGAATGGAGAAAACCAAAGTACCTGCGATAAATCCAAACTGCACTGCACTTGTCAAGTGACCAAGGTATTCCGGCGCAAGCTTGATTTCCTTTGCGAGATCGGGTAACACTGCATTTCCTGCAAACCAAAGCGAAGTACTCAAAAACTGTGAGAGGACAATCAGCGGCAGGATTTTTTTCATCTACAAGTATAGACTTCTTTTTAAGAAAATCACTTTCCTTTCATCACTTCTGAGTCCCATGCATGGTCGTTGAGTGTGAACTTTCTATGGAGTTCAGATGAAAGTAATGCCTCCTGCATTTCAATCTGTCTCCTTACTGCGGAAATATATTCTTTTTGGTCGTGTTTTACTTTGACCAATTCACTTAAAGCTGATTCATCATATTTCAGGAAACTTTGCCCCAAGCGGTGGACAGTATGGGACCGAAAACCAAGTTTTGTCAGGACTTCCTTTCCTAACCTGATCGATGTATCCAGATGTTCCCTATAAATATTGGGTACATCCATTTCCATCAATTCGAATGCATCCACTCTGTTTTTTGCACGGATCATCATTTCCAGATTTGGGAAATGTTTCTTTACCGTCTCGACCAATAGGTAATTGGTTTCGGGGCTGTCTATGGCAGAAATGAGGATTTTGGCATCGTGGGCCCCTGCAGCTTCCAACAAATCTGCCCGTGTGGCATCTCCGTAATACACCTTAAATCCCATTTTTCTTAAAAGGTCCACCCTATCAGAATCATTGTCCAAAATAGTCGCCTTTACACCGTTGGCTCGGAGAAATCTCCCGATGGTGCTTCCAAAATGTGAAAAGCCGACGATGATCACGCTGTGTTTTTCCTCAACTGTATCTGCTTCTTTTTCCTCTTTTTCCAAAGTTCCAACCCGGGGAAGGATCAATTTTTCGTTCAATAATATTAATAGAGGAGTTACTGTCATACTGATGGCAGTAATGGCCATGAGCATTTCGGTGGTGGGTTTGTCCAAAATTTGTAGCTGACTCGCAAATGAATAAGTCACAAAAGAAAACTCACCCACCTGACTTAGGCCTATCGAAAAGATAAGGTTTTGGTCCAAACTGAGTCTCGCGTATTTGCCGATTCCGATCAAAATCAATGTTTTGATCAAAAGGATCCCCAAAGTGATGGAAATGATCAAACCTGCATTTTCGCCGATCAGTCCAAAATTGATGGATGCACCGACTGCGATGAAAAACAATCCCAACAACAATCCCTTGAAGGGATCCAAATCACTTTCCAATTCATGTTTGAATTCTGAATTGGCCAAAACAACTCCTGCCAAAAAAGTACCCAAAGCAGGACTGAGGCCTACCAATTCCATCAGAAAGGCGATGCCGACCACGATTAGCAAGGCTGAGGCAACAAACAACTCTCTCAACCGTGTTCTTGCGATGATCCTCAATATTGGTACAAAAGCATACCTACCCAACAAGACCACCAAACCCACTGCGCCGATTACGAATAAGGTCTGAATCCATCCGGCAAACTGCTCGACAGGACTTCCATGATGATCACTTGATAGGGCTTCGCCTGCGACCACCAACAATGGAATGATAGCCAACATCGGAATCACCGCAATGTCCTGCATCAGAAGAACCGCAAAAGAGTTTTTTCCGGCTGCGGAATCCAATTGGTTTTTTTCTTTTAAAGACTGCAATACTATCGCAGTAGAGGAAAGGGATAGGGACATAGAAACAGCCAGCGACACTTGCCATGAAAATCCAAAACCAACCATGATCCCAAAAAAAGCCACTGTTGTAAGCAAAACTTGAGACAATCCGATCCTTGTAATCATGGCGCGCATTTGCCAGAGTTTGGCAGGTTCTAATTCCAGACCTATTAGAAAAAGCATCATGACCACGCCAAATTCCGCAAAATGCATGATGTCTTCCCCTTCCTCCCCAATAAACTCAAGGACATAAGGTCCGATGATGATTCCTGCCAATAAATAACCCAATACAGATCCCATCCCTAATTTTTTGGCTATAGGAACGCAGATGATGGCTGCTGCCAAATAGATGATTGCTTGAAATAAAAAACTGTCTTCCATGGCTTATATGCTAAGTTGGTTCAAACTGTCCATCGACATTATTTCCTCAGATAATGATGTGGAATCACGAAGAAAGATCAGCAATCTTCGGTAAGCGTCACCGACAGATTTCAATTCCTCATTAATTATTTTGTGGGTACCATTGACCTGAAATGGCGGAAGGTAAGTCATATTACAAAGTTTGGCTGTCTGGTAAAAAGGCAAGAAAAATTCCTTAATAGTAAATCCATGTTTGCCTTCTTTAGAATATGCATCCTTGGCACCGCCCGAACTCACTGCGTTGAGTATGTATTTTCCTTTTAGAAATACTCCTCCTGGTCCATAGGCCCATCCAAATTCCAAAACCAAATCAATCCATTGCTTGAGTAATGGTGGAGCTGAATACCAATAGACCGGATGTTGCCAGATGATGATATCAGCCATAATCAGGGTTTCTTGCTCAGTCTGAACATCAATGTTAAAATCTGGATACAATTCATATAAGTCCCTGATTTCGACATTTTCAAGATTTGAAACCGCATTGACCAAAGTTTGAGTCACCACTGAATGCTCGTATTTTGGATGTGCCAATAAGATCAGTACTTTTTTCATATTTATTAAAAACAAAATTCCGGTATTCTCATTTGGAAAATTTCCAAACCACGATTTGGCCAAGCAACATAGTTCATCAAAGTCTTAATCCATTAAATATCCGACTCGAATTCAATTCATCAATTAAGCCCCTTAGGGACCTTTCCATGATACTGATATCGTTTTTGGTATGCCTCGGCCAAAGCAAGGATTTTGGCTTCGTCAAAATAATTGCCTACCAAAGTGATGCTTGTCGGCCTTCCTTTTTTATCAAATCCATTTGGTACACTGATTACAGGATGACCTGTAAGGTTGGTGATGAGCATCTGCCTTCCTCCAAAAGTAGGAGAGATAACGACATCATAATCTTTAATCAGCCTGTGCATTTCTTCAATTAGCATCCTTCTATGCCGGTTTGCCTGAAGGTATTCTACAGCAGGAATAAACCTGGACTGACGAAGGGAATTTGCCCTTGAACCTTTGTCTTGCTCTACCATCAAGCTATCTCTTCCAGACAAAATCAATTGATCAAAAAATGCTCCCGATTCAGCTCGGAGAATGATATCAAATACGTTGAAAGGATAATCCTTTGGCAATTCTACTTTTCCCAGGTTAATCCCCATTTTTCTAAATTCTTCCAAAGTCCGTTGGTTATGGATATGGTTTGAAGAAGTATCCGATTCAAATTGGCTGTAGAAGTAACCGACCTTTAGGTCTTTCAAGTCTGCTTCACTTAACAATTCAAAGCTGACATTTTGGACAGAGCGGTCCTTGCCATCCTGCCCGCGGATATAATCATATACAACGGCACAATCAGCAGCATACCTGCACATCGGTCCTACTTTGTCCATACTCCATGAAAGCGTCATAAAACCTGACCTGCTCACTGCTCCAAAAGTAGGCCTCAATCCGGTCACTCCGCATCGAGTGGAGGGTGAAACAATCGACCCGAGTGTTTCTGTTCCTATCGAAAATCCTACCAATCCTGCCGAGGTAGCCGAACCTGAACCTGCAGATGAACCTGTAGCTCCTTGCGTCAGGTCCCAAGGATTTTTGGTTTTCCCGCCAAACCATACATCTCCTCTTGCCAAGCTACCTGAGACAAGTTTGCCCAAAAGGACTGCTCCTGCTTCTTCCAGCTTTAAAGCCACGGTAGCTGTTTCGTTGATGACTTGATCTTTGTATGGTGCTGCGCCCCAAGTTGTAGGGTAATCCGGAACTGCTGCAAGGTCTTTGATTCCATAAGGAATGCCATGCAGCGGCCCTTTGTAATTTCCCGAAGCAATCTCTTCATCTGCCTTTTGGGCTTGGGACAAAGCCAAATCCTCAGTCACGGTAATAAATGCCTGCAGTTTTGGATCGTATTTTTTTATTCTTTCAAGGTAAATCTTTGTTAACTCAACCGATGAAATCTGTCCTGATTTGATCAAACCGGCTAAATCCATGATTGCCATAAAAGCTATCTCTTCGGGATTTTTTGGAAGTTTTATGTTTTCATTTACCTTCCATTCTACCAATCCTGAGCTAGTTTTGAAATTCAAATCCAAGGGGTAGGGATCAAATGAAACAGCAGGCTCAAGGTTATTGTACAAAGAAAAAGTCCGCATGCTGTCAAATCCTTTGCGGTTGCCTTCAAGGTAAGATAACATGGTGTCAATTTCTGCGTCATTAAAGTTCAGATTGAAAAGCCTTTGAGCAGCTTTGACATCTTCCCTTCCAATAGATGAAGTGTTTTTAGCAAGGACAAAGCCAACTATAACTCCAAATAAGGCGCCTAGGAGAATCAGTAATCCAAATTTATTTTTCATTCTTTTTTATAAGGATAACAAATGGTCACTGAAAGAGGGGGGGGGGATCCTTGCAGAAATGATTAAAATAAAATCAACTTACCTGTTTACAAAAGGGAGATTTAACGGAAGTATTATTTGGTATTTAACCTTCGAATCCGATTTTTTTATGGCTTCCATCGCAAAAAGGTTTGTTTCCTGAAGCCCCACAACGGCAAAAAGCCGTCACTTTGAATTTCTTTTCAGATTTTCCATCCTTGAATTTGACTTCAATATTGCCATAGACCATCAGAGGGCCATTTGGCATTACTTCTACAAGCTGCTCAGAAGAAGCACTTTCTAACTCTCTGGCTTCATCGTTATAATAAAATCCCAAAGCCCCTGATGGACATTTCTTGATTTGTGAGACAATCGCTTCGGTATTCGCTCCATTTTGGTCAATCCAAGGCCTTTTTTCGAAATTAAAAACCCCTGGCAGCCCGGTTACGCAGTTTTTGGAATGGATGCATTTGTCAGGTTCCCAAGTGATGGTGACTTCTCCGTTTGAATATTCTTTCTTGATCATGATTTGTGGTTTTGGTGTAGTATTGGTTTTAATTTAATAAATTATTTCAAACCAATACATCTCTTAAGTCCTTATTTCTTGCAAATACTCCACGGGCGAATGGGCAGAGAGGAAGGATTTTTATATTGTTTTGCCTGGCAAACTCTACTCCTGCAACCACAAGTTTTTTACCAAGGCCGGTACCGTTATAGGCTGGGCTGACTTCTGTATGGTCGATGATGATTTTGTCTTCACCGGCTATCGAATAGGTCATTAGACCTGCTTGGATTCCATTGTCGATGGCGGTGAATTTACCTTTGTTTCCGGATTCTGTTTGAATTATTTCCATGGTGTAGTTGTGGTTTGGTGCAGTTGTTACCAATTTAATGTATTTTGGGCTTTTCTTGCCTTATTTTAGAATTGTATTTCAAACACAAAACAATAGGTAAATAATTCAAAAAAATGAGTATCTTTTACCAATTATTCTATTGTTTGAATTAAATCCAAATTATGTTTGAACCCACGTTTTTTATGGATGCTTTTTTTTCGGTCCATTCCTTATATACCAAAAATTCTGTTCTTGGGTTTGTTACCAATCAGGATGAATCCGCCCTTCAGATAGAAAGAGCAGTACTTTTAGCATTGGTTCCGGTGGTGGTGGCATTCTCTTTTATTGTATTTGTTTTTTACCGTGCTAAAAGGGAGTCCTTTTTTAAGCAAAAAGAAACAGAAATGAAACTCGCCGTAGCCCAGGTAGAACTCAAGGCCCTTAGGGCACAGATCAATCCGCATTTTATTTTCAACTGCCTCAATTCCATCCACCATTATATGCATCAGCAGGATGCGGCAGTAGCGGGAAATTACCTTGTGAAGTTTTCCCAACTTATCCGCCACGTACTAGAAAGCTCCACACAAAGGATCGTACCCCTGAGCGATGAAATTGAAGCCAACAGAATATATATGCAACTGGAACAGCTGAGGATGAACAATGCCTTTGATTTCAGTATAGTATGGCACGATGAAATCAAACCTGAGGAGGTTTGCATCCCTCCAATGTTGATACAGCCATTTTTGGAAAATTCTATTTGGCATGGGGTTTCCAATGGAGGCAAAATAGAGGTGGAATTTGGGCTATTTGACCGTGACCATATCCGCTGCACCATCAGGGACAATGGAAAAACCGATTACGAAAAGTCAAGTATTGACTTATCAACAAAAGTGAAAAAGACATCTCTTGGAATGTCTTTGATGCGCGAACGTTTTGATACCCTTAATCTGGTAAGTACAGGAAAAGCAGGATTTACATTCACCTCAAGAGAAGATGGCTTGACTGGAAAGCAGGTTACAATTATGATACCTTTTGAAGATTAAAGATTTTTATGAAATACAAAGTATTGATTTTAGAAGATGAAAAGCATGCCCAAGAGACGCTAGCGGGGTATTTGAAAGGGTATTCCGATTTTGAATTGATGGGAATAGCAAGCGGAATAGGGGAGGTGCAACACCTCGTGGACACCCTTAGTCCTGATTTGCTTTTTAGCGATGTGATGTTGCCGCCACACACCTCTTTTGACTGGTTACAGACTTTAAGCCATTTTCCTTTTGAGATCATTTTCACTACTTCCTTTGAGGAATTTGCCATCAAGGCATTCCGTTTGGCCGCAGTGGATTACTTACTGAAACCGATCGACAAATCCGAATTTGAAAAAGCATTGAATAAATTCAGGCAAAAGAAGAAATCTGGAGAGGATTCTGACAATATTCTCCATCTAATCAATAACCTAAAGGAAAAAACAAGTCAAACCCGGATCGCTTTGCCGACGATGACTGGATTTTTGTTTGTGGCGATCAAGGACATCATCAGGTGCGAGTCGGACAATACCTATACGACATTCCATATGTCGGACAAAAGAAAGCTTGTTGTTTCTAAAACTCTCAAGGATTGCGAACAGCTACTTCAGGACTACCGATTCTTTAGGGTGCATAATTCTCATCTGATCAATCTGGAATATATCACCGAATATATTAAAGGAGAAGGAGGCTTGGTAAAGATGGCCGATGGTTCCCATGTGGATGTGTCCCGGAGGAGAAAGGATGAATTTCTGAAAGTGATTAGGTAGCCGGATTCCAAATTCTTTCTGGTTCCAGCCGGTCTCAATCAGGATGCCACCGATTTCTAATTCTTGATGTCAAAAGCGGAATTCCTGAAGTACATTCATAGTATTCTTTTGATGGTATGACAAAACTGGTGGTATCTACATTTATCGGCAATGGCAAAATGAAACTGTACCTGGATGACAAAGCCATCCTGCACAATTCGGATGCTGCAACAGTGGAAGTCAACGGTGACAGGGAATATGTAATCCATTGGTTTGTAAGAGGAGATGCCGACACAAGCTATTCGATTACCATCTCTTCCCCAAAAGAAGCCGAATTCCAGCTTACCCGAAGTATTGGAAAAGGAGGGAAGGATTGGGGAGGGATTAGGTTTTAAATTACTAAAACTACACACTTTAAAATTATATTAATATGGAAAAAGAAAAAAACAAATTTGGAATTAAGGATCACTATAAGATTTCTCTTAAAGATACAGTAGCTCTTATTTATGCATTTTTGAAACAGAAACCATTACATGAAATTGCAAGAAACGAGGCTATTGGCGGGACAATTAGTAAGGATTTTTTCGACAAAAACAAAATTATAGATTACATAGGAACTATGGGCTGGTTTTGTAGAAATTCACAAAATGAAAATTTTCCAAAGTTTTTTTTAGCATTTGAAACAGGAAATTATAATCCTTCGAATGTCCCAAGGGTGCCCCAATCTGATCATTTAAATTTTCCACATCACACTTTTGTTTATGAAAGTAAATATGAAGATACAGAAGCTGGAATTTATTCTATGCTAAATTGTCTTCAATATAAATGGTTAAGTGATGGGCAAATTCCTAAAAAAGAAGTAAAATCATATTTAAAAAACAAACCTCGAGATATTAGAGGTAAAAAATACAATAGATACCGATGTAATTTTTTCGAAAATAGCGCAACGGTTTTAAATGACATTGATGAATTTTTAAAGAATGATGAAATTGAAGCAATTAGATATTTCTTTGGTTATGATGATAGTGACTTGGATCATTATAATTCAAATAGAATTAGAGTTATTTTAATGGGAGTAGATAAAGAGGGAAAGAATATACTACCTGTAGACACAGTTAAAGAGACATATTCCTTGCTCCAAAATTCTTGGCCTCCACCACCACCAAAAATTCAAACTATTGAATAAATGGATTTAAGGAAAAAAGACCGAACTATTTCGGTCTTTTCATTTGTTTTTTTTAATGTAGAATTGAAATGGAACAGGATTGGTTTTTTTACTTGCAGTTGATATCCACCTTTTTGGTATTGTTTCCTATTGGTATTGGTGGGATTTATTATCAGGAAATCCGTTCCGTTTTCAGATACTTTATTGGTTTTCTGATTGTTGGATTTGCGGTAGACTTGGCAGGTTGGATATTTTACCTAACAGAAAACCAAAGCGGAAACCAGGTAGTCAGATATGCATACAACCTTTTTGAGCCAATTTTTTTGATTTGGTTTTTGAGGCATTTCAGTTCAAATAGCAAATTGAAGTTTCTTCTCATAAATGCTTGGATGATAGTTATTCCATTATGGTTGATTTCGGTATTCTTCAATGAATTTTTTCCGGTCTATAAAACCATAACCCAAATTATTATTGCTTTTACATCGTGTTTCTTCATTTTGCAGGTTGTTGAAAATGATTCAAAAATGATTCGCAATATTTCATTTTGGGTCCTGTTTGGGATATTTTTCTATAATTTCTGTACTTTCTTTTTTATGAGTTTCCTAAATACGACCCTTGGCTTAAACTTATGGTATTTGCACAATGTGATTAATGTGGCAACAAACCTGATTTACTTTGCCGGATTTTATTTTTCTTTCAAACCCCAAAACAGATTGGGGCGAGATTAAGAACCCTTATTATTGAATGCCATTCATTTTACCTTTTGGAAGTAGTACTTTTTTACCAAGTCATTTTATCCGTTTCATGGGAAAAATGATTTTTTGATCCCACCGAATTCTCTTTATAACCCCCCGTTATCAAATCCAGACCTACCTGCTACTAGCTGTTGGTATCCTTAAGTTAAGCAATTAGGTAAATTCATTACATCATTTACTTGACTGATACCTAATAAACTAAATTTTAATATTATGAAACCAAGTTTAAAAATTTACCTTTTGTTCTTCATGTTTTGTTCTTTCAATCTTTTTGGACAAGATCTGATTATTACCAATTCAAAAGAAGAACTTAAAACCAAAATCATTGAAATAGAAGAACTGCTTATCAAATACAAAAAATTTGATTTTCAGGATGGACCGATTTATTCAATCAAAAAATCTGAAGTTTTTCTAATTATTTACTCAAATGGAACCCGGGAAACTTTCAATGAAAAAGTTGTAGAAAGTGAAAACCAGAATTTAAAAAAAGGGAAAAATGTTTCTGACTACGAAAAGGAGGATCAAAGTCTAGCTTCATCTAGCATTAAACTAAAATCCGCTTCAATTGGGGATCGGACTCAACTTGACAATAAAGAATCAGCTGGGTCAAACTTGATGCTTTTTAATAAAGGCGACAAACTTTTTGGTATCGGAATAGGAACAGGTATTCTTTTAGGAAATTCAGGAGGAGTTGCCAAAGTCAGTATTCCCTATGGAAGTACCCGATTTGACAAGATACATATGGAATTTGGCGAAAATATGGCTGCAGGAGGCGGATTGTTTGCCTCTTATCATTCCTACTCAATCGGTATTTTAGGCAGTGAAGTTAATTCAAGCGTAATCTCAGGTGGTCTTTCCGGTACTTTTTATTATGGGATTTCAGAAAAGCTCTCTGTAGGGGCCGGGTTAAGAATTTTATACGTCAGCTTCAGTTCTTCTAATAATTATGGATATGCTGCTGACCCGGTTGGTAGTATTAATCTAAATGTTTTTGGCGCAGCATATTATAAAGTTGCAAAAAAACTGAACCTGTTTTCTGAGTTGAGTTCAGGAATTTCGAATGTTAATCTAGGTGTTCAATTTCATCTTTAATCCTCACTGATTTACATCATCATTATTACTTATCACATAAACTAATCCTAATTATGAAAAATTTAATTGTAAAATTAAGAACCTTGTTCTTTTCGTTAGTTCTTATATTGCTTTGCAGTAATTCATGTTTTGAATCTGATCCTCCAGATAGGTGCAATTGGGAACAAGAGTATACCACTTATTCTAATACCATCGACGCTTTTTTGAATAACCCGACACCTGCTACCTGTCAGAATCTAAAAACAAAAGCACTTCAAATGATAGATAAATTTGAAGACTGTGAGGACTTTACACCATATGTAACTGACCTACGATCAACTTGGAATTCCATCGACTGTTCTGACTTTTAAATCAAAAAAATCATGAAAAAATTAATCTTTTATTCTCTGCTATTCTCTATGTTTTTGGTTTCTTGCTTGCCAGATCCAAAACCCAGAAACGAAGTAAGTATTATTCCTGAATCATTTAATGGAAGGGATAATGTTGATTTAGGTACTGTCAATATAAATAACACCAATGTGACCATTAGTGTCTGGGATCATGGGCAAATAGATGGAGACATTGTTTCCATTTATGTCAACGGTAAATTGCTTGTAGATCAGGAAGTTTTGGATGGCCCTAATTTTCCAATAACCTTCTCAACGGATCTAGAGTATTCAGGATATAATTATGTTTTATTGTATGCCCATAATGAGGGTTCTTTACCACCAAATACTTGTACTATTTTAATTAATGATGGAGAAGTGGATGAAGAATTTGAACTAAGATCTGATTTATCGACAAATGGAGCTGTAAATATTGTAGTCAATTGAAACATGCTTTAAAAGCCGACATTTTACTATGTCGGCCTTTTTAATGGTTTCAGGTCTGAAATAAATGGGGATTTTCTGGGTGTGGAGGATCAAGGTGTATGGTAGAGTTCTTCACCTACTTACATCTTTAATTTTTTGAAAAGGAAATTGTCGGGTTCTCATAGAAGATTGGAAAGGTCACATTATGGAATGGCTCATGGTTTTAAATGCCGCTGCTTTAAGGATTGATCGAATTTAAAAACTCAATCATCAACTATGGATACCGAGAATAACCGAATTCCCTTTTCTTTCCTCCACTTTCTAGCCAGTCAAAGCCGATAACTAATTGTAGTTCGCTTTCACGTTTTTTCAATAGTAGCTTTCATTAACAAATTTCAGATTCCTTGGATCTGGGATAATTATTGGAATTTACTCTTCATCAACATTTAATCTCTTTTACAAATGAAATTAATTTTTAAAATAAGTTATTTCTTTTTTCTCATGATCGTTTTTGCCTGTGGTGTTCCTCCTGAAGAGCCAAGTGTCTTAGACCTCGAGGGTAGTCCCGGCAATCCCCGCTTCAACCTCCAGTTTACAAACCATGAAAATGTGGATCTTGACCTGATAGTCGAGACTCCGGGAGGAAGTTTGATTTTTTGGGACAATCCCACTGCTGAAAATGGTATGTTGGATTTGGACTGCTTTTGTGGGGAATGCGAAAATGGGCCTAATGAAAACATTTTTTGGGAGGACGGCTCAGCACCAAGCGGAACGTACACTTTTTGGGTCAATTACTACCAAAGCTGTAACGGAAAGAATGAACCTTCAGAATACACATTGCATGTGGTTAAAAACAATAAGATCATCGATACTAAAAAGGGTGTTCTCGGATCCGGGGCTACCACAACATGGACACATATTCAACCTTAAGAAACTATGAAAACCTATATTTTGCTTTTTTTATCATCCTTTTTAATGGTCAACATTGCCACCGCGCAGGACATCATTTACAAAAGAAATAGAGAAGAAATCAAAGTTTCTATCATGGAAATTGATTCCCTGGTTTTGAAATATAAAATCTATGACTTCTCAGAAAGCCCCGTCTTTACCATTAAGAAAGCTGAGGTAGAGAAAGTAATGTTTGAAAACGGATCCGTTTTGTATTTTGAATCAACCACCAATCAAATTCCTGTGGCTGTGGATACAGCTGCAATTTTAGCCCAAAAATTAGTGGTTGATCCAATTTCTGTTACCAAAAATACAGAAGATTCAGAGGAGGAACCCGATAAAATCAAGGAGAAAAGAAGGGCATCAGGTGGAGGATTTGGGGTCAAAGGTGGACTGAATTACAATTCCAACGGAGACTACTTTAATGATGCCCAGGTCGTTTTCGGGGATCCGATGAAAAACCTGGGATTCCATGCCGGATTTTTTGGCAAAATAAAATTTGGGCCTTTCTACCTCAGACCTGAGTTGGTTTACAGCCAATTAAAAACAGAGCTGGATAACGAAGTTTTTGTAACCCGAAGATTGGATGCACCTGTTTTACTGGGTTTTGGAATATTCAGGCAGTTCGTAAGCGTATTTGCCGGTCCATCATTTCATTACAGACTTGGAGATGACCTCAATAACATTTCGATTTCAGATGTTACCAATAATTTCAATGTAGGTTACCAAATGGGATTTGCTGTTAACATTGGAAAAGTGGGAATGGACCTGCGATACGAAAGAGAAATGGTGGGTAAGGAATTTGATTTAAACCAGGTTGTGAATGGAACCGGAGAGTTTAATTTTCAGCAATTGATTCTAGGTGTTTATTTTAAATTCTAACCCGATATGAGAACTTACTTAACTACTATAAATCGATTTTTTTTAAGCACTCTTTTTATTCTTTCACTGCCAATCCATTTGCAGGCTCAGAATAAAATCAAAATAGTCTGCAACTACGATGACGCCATTATATCAAAAGTTGATGATGCCTCAGATGCAACCTTGACCCGTTTGGGAATAGGTTCAGTGGATTTCAAACTTGAAAAGGACTCCAAAAACAAGCTTTTAGTAACCAAAGAGGGATATGAACCGGTTTATGTGGAGTTTCCCAAAACTGACAAATATGAAAAGGAGCACCTTGTATTCTTGGAAAATAGAGAGGTCTTGATCGAATCTGACCATGAGGACGCCATGATATTTAGTGGCGATGCGCATGTTGGCACCAAAACCGCGAAAATTATCATCCCTAAAGACGAATCCGTCGCTGTCTTTGTCAATAAGAGTGGATACGTTACCCAAAAGTTTGAATTTCACAATAAGCCTGATAGCCAATCCCCACCCATCAAACAGCAAGTGCTCCTGAAGGACAGGATTGTCAATCTTGAAAATCTACCCGAAGGCGCATTGGTTGCGCTAGGTGATGGTGAGCCTTTGCCAAAAATTTCAAAAATTGAAGTTCCTTTTGGCAAATGTGTAGAAGTTCACATCAGTAAAGAGGGTTTTGCAGGTGTTACAAAGGAGTTTTGCAACATCGCAGGTGCGGACAATGCACCTCCTATCAACCAAAAAATAGTAATGGATGACAGGGTTGTCAAAATAAGTGCGAGCCCGGAAGATGCTTCCATTGCTTTGAATGGAAAAATGGAAGGGTTTGGAAGCCTGGAAATCTTAATCTTAAAGGGTAAATGTCAGAGGGTTACCATTGCCAAAGATGGTTATATTACCTTTTCCAAAAATTATTGTAACCAGCCAAACGCTGAGGCATTGCCGGTGTTGGAAGATGTTGTTCTATTGGAAGATGAAGCTTACGGCTTATCTGTTCTTTCAGAAAAAATCAACACAAGATTACCTTTGGCTACAAGGGCTTCAATATCTTCTGCAGATGCATGGAAAATACTTATCTCTATTGTCACCAAAGAGTTTGATGTTTTGGAAACTGTGGATTTTAACGCCGGTTACCTGATTACAGCATGGAAGGTAGACACCTTCAATAATGAGACACTCACCATAAGGTCAAGAGTGATAATCACCCACAATGGTGATACCTCCGAAAATAATTATTCTTTAAAAATGGTTTCTCAATATGGAAACGGTGGCCCCGATAAATTAGAGGATTCAAATTTCAAAGACTGGAATAGAATCTTGAAGAAATATTTTGATATCTTGGATGAAATAGAAATGCGTTTGCAATAAAGCAAACGCATTGATTTTTACCCTTCATTCAATTTAAATGGAGGCAATTTATAAAATACTATTTATTACAAATACCTGCTTTTCACCACCATCAGCTTTTCTCTTGTCATTTCCCTCATAGTATAAGGTATTCCTCCCAATCCTTTTCCTGAAGCATCCCTGCCACCAAATGGCATCCAATCCACCCTGAATGCCGTATGGTCATTGACCATCACCGCGGTGGCATTGAGTTTTTGGACGGTATCAAATGCAACGTCAATGTTTTTGGTAAATACAGCCGCCTGAAAATGGTAATCCAAAGCATTTGCGAGACGGATGGCCTCTTCTCGGTCGGAATAAGGATAGACACTTACAACCGGACCAAAAATCTCTTCTTTTGATACTTTGGAATCTTGAGATGGATTCCATAATACGGTCGGTTCATAGCATGTCGCAGAAATCCTCTTGCCGCCGCACAAAATCTCAGCACCGTGTTTTTTGGCTTCTTGAACCCATTCTTCAATGCGGTCGACCTCTTTGGGATGAATCAGAGGCCCAACCTCTGTCATTTTATCCAATGGATCTCCTACTACAAGTTTTTGTGCCTCCGATGCTATTTCTTCAGCTAACTTTCGCGCGATGGATTCATGGGCAAATATCCTCTGAACTGATACACAAACCTGTCCTGCATGATAAAAACCTCCTTTCACCAAAGCGGGTACCATCTCCTTAAAATCAGCATCGGGCTCTACTATTACGGGTGCAGCACCGCCATGTTCGAGGGCACATCTTGTGCCGGGAGCGAGCTTGGATTTGAGATACCAACCCACTTTTGCGGAACCGATAAAGGTTAGGTAATTGATCCTTTTGTCCATAACCAGCAATTCGGAAGCCTCATTGTCCATGACCAATACCTGGACCCAATCTTTGGGTACTCCGGCTTTGTACAAAATCTCAACAAATGCCAGGCAAGTCAATGGGGTAGTGGAAGCAGGCTTGACAATCACAGGGCAGCCTGCTGCAAATGCTGTTACGGTCTGGTGCACAATGAGGTTTAGAGGATGATTGAAAGCCGAAATCGCGGCTACAACGCCTATGGGTTCACGTGTGGTGAATGCCATTCTGTTGACTGAAGATTGTGTCAATCCCATCGGAATCTGTTCCCCGGTCAATCTCCCGATTTCTTCCGCCGCGATTTTGACACCATTTATGGCACGCAGGACTTCTACTTTTGAATCCTGATAGGGTTTTCCTCCTTCACTGATGGCTGTTTTTGTCAATTCTTCCAAATCATCTTGCATCAATTTTCCTACTTTTTCCAAAATAGCAATTTTTTCATAGGATGGAATCCATTTGGTCCGGTCCGCAAATAAAGTATTTGCTTTTTTTAATGCCTTTTCAACCTCCTCTTTACCCGAAAGGGGTATTTCTTTTAAAAAGGATTGGTCAAATGGAGCGTATACTTTTAAGGTTGTATGGTTCATAGTTTTTCGGTTTTTTCTTTCAACATCACATTTAAAATGGCATGATTCAAGGAATAATCTATCGGAAGATCGATGATATGCACCGAAGGGATAGTTAAACAATGTTCCAATATTTCCTGAAAATCAGCGTCATTATTGGGCCTATGTCCTTTGGCCCCATAGCTTTCCGCATATTTAACAAAATCAGGATTATTGTAGTCCAACCCAAAATCATCAAACCCCATATCCTCTTGTTTCCATTTGATCATGCCATATCCACGGTCATTGATTATAATTACTGTAAGGTGCAAACCAAGGCGAACTGCAGTTTCTATTTCCTGTGAATTCATCATAAAACCCCCATCCCCACATACCGCAATGACATTTTTGTCAGGATTGAGCATTTTTGCCATCATCCCGGAGGAAAGACCTGCACCCATGGAAGCCAAAGCATTATCCAAAATCAAGGTATTTGGTTGGTAGCAGGTGTAATTTCTTGCAAACCATATTTTGTAAACACCATTATCCAAGGTGATAATATCCTTGGAATCTAATCTTTCCCTCAACAGGTACACCAACCGCTGAGGTAATATTGGAAATCTTTCATCATGAAAATAGGTGGAAAGGTGTTCACCAACCTCTATTTTAACTTTTTTGAAATAGGCAAAATCCCAATCTTTCTGTTTTTGGATTTTTTCTACCAATTTAAAAACCGATCCTGTGATGTCACCTACCACATTTAATTGTGGAAAATATACCGGATCCACTTCAGCAGGGGAAAAATTGACATGGATTACTTTTTTTCCTTCAGGTTTCATGAAAAAAGGAGGCTTCTCAATCACGTCATGTCCGATGTTAATAATCAGATCCGAATCCTCTATGGCAGCATGAACAAAGTCATTGCTTGACAAGGCAGCTGTTCCAAGGTATTGAGGATGTCGTTCATCAATTACACCTTTTCCCATTTGAGTGGTGAAAAAATAAATACCTGTTTCATCCACAAATTTCCTTAATGCCTCACATGTTACTTTTCTGTTAGCCCCAGCACCTATCAGCAACAATGGTTTTTTGGATTGATGGATCATATCTACTGCAAGATCTAAAGCCACTTCATCAGCCTTTGGGATAATATGGCCTACCACATCAAAGACATGTGATTCACAATCCTCTTGGGCAATATCTTCGGGCAATTCGAGATGCACAGCCCCGGGTCTTTCTTCTATGGCAATTATAAATGCCTCCCTGATACTTGAGGCTATATGGTTTCCGTTGACTATCTGCTTGGTATATTTGGTTACTGACTGCATCATGTCCACGACATCTATGATCTGAAACCTAGCCTGCTTGCTTTTTTTGATGGGTTTTTGTCCGGTGATCATCAACATGGGCATTGCCCCTAATTTGGCGTATGCTGCGGGTGTCATCAGGTTTGTAGCACCCGGACCCAAGGTAGAGAGGCACACACCCGGTTTTCCGGTCAGCCTTCCATAGGTTGCGGCCATAAATCCCGCGCCTTGTTCATGTCTTGTCAAAATGAATTTGATGGAGGAATTTTTAAGGGATTGTAACAAGTCAAGATTTTCTTCTCCGGGAAGGGCAAAAATGTATTCAACTCCTTCATTTTCCAATGCCTTGACAAAAAGATCAGATGCTTTCATAAAATAGTTGTGGTTAATTAAAAGTTGTTCTTCTTAGTTATTAACCACAAAAAATCCAAAATAATTTCACCCCCCTAAGATTCAATATGTCAGATTAACGGTTGTTTCAATTTCATTAATCGATTTTTTAATGTTTTGGCCATTATTCGGATAGGCAAAGTATATTGAAAATTTATCTTGGATTAAGAATTTATTTAAATTAGATTTTATATGTAAATAATTGAAAAACAGTATCTTGACTCTAAATAATTAAATTAGTTTCTTTAGTAAATAATGAATTAAAAATTATAATTAATCTTACTTTTTGCAAATAATATTTTTTTATATTTATAAGAATAATATAAATTTTTATGATTCACCATTTTAACAAAATCATATTATGAACCTTACCAAAAACTTTTATCTTGATGAAATGTTGGCCAGCCAATCTGCTGTTAGGCTTGGCTTTGACGAGCAGTTTACCCCAGACCAAGCTGTTATCGATAATCTTAGAGCCTTATGCCAGAACGTCCTGCAACCATTAAGGGATGGACTTCAAAGGGCTATACTTACTAGCAGCGGATATAGGTGCCCAAGAGTCAATCAAGCGATAGGGGGAGCGAAAACGAGCCAACACCTTTTTGGGATGGCCGCTGATATCAATGTAAGCCATTTGACTACAGAACAATTATACCAAAGGATCAAAAAGAGCGGGTTGGTTTTCGACCAGTTGATCCAGGAATTTGACAGATGGGTCCATGTTTCTTATAATTCTGATCTCAATGCCAACCGGCGCCAATGTCTGAGAGCAGTCAAAGAAAACGGAGCAACAAGGTACATTCCTGACTAAAAAATCTCTAAACCAAATAAAGAAAAATACGAGTGTAGGATTCCTTAATAAATTTTGAATTTTACACTCCTGTTATCTCCCTGAATTTGACGCTTTGTCTTTGGCTGAGATCAATTTTTTGACCTGTTTTCATTTCTACCAAAAGTGTGCTGTTGAAGTAAGGCTCAATGTTTTTGATAAAATTCAGGTTTAGGATAAACTGCCTGTTGGCTCTAAAGAAAACTTCCTCAGTCAGTCGGTTTTCCATGTAAGTCAATGATTTGTGAAGCAAGGCTTTTTTGTTTTCAAAATATACCTTCACATAATTTCCCTCGCTTTCTATGAGGTATATGTCCCTGATGGGAACGAAATAGCATTTTTCGCCATCCTTGATAAATATCTT
This sequence comes from Aquiflexum gelatinilyticum, assembly GCF_024813435.1. NCBI lineage: Bacteria > Pseudomonadati > Bacteroidota > Cytophagia > Cytophagales > Cyclobacteriaceae > Aquiflexum > Aquiflexum gelatinilyticum. The sequence goes on along the minus strand of NZ_JANAEZ010000001.1, from coordinate 392,630 downwards.
TTTATCTATGCCGAGTTTTTCGGATTCATTTGCCTTCTCTGATTGGGTTCTTTTTTGGATTTTGTTAATCGCATCTCTTAGCCTTTCCGGATTTACAGGTTTTAAGATGTAATCCAAGGCATTGACTTCAAATGCCTGTATAGCATATTCATCATAAGCCGTTACAAAAATTACATTGGGGGTTTCTTCAAGGTTTTCAAGCAATTCAAACCCATTCATTCCCGGCATATTAATGTCCAAAAAAATCAAATCCGGCTTTAGGCTGTTGATCATTTCTACTGCTTTTGCTGCACGGTCGGATGATCCAACGATTTCCAGTTCCGGAAAAACCTTGAGCATGGTCTCCAATTCTTTGATGGCAAGGATTTCATCATCTACCAAAAAACATTTTTTATTCATGGTTTTTATATTTCAATGGATAAATAATAGACACCGATACTTTATTGGGCGATTTGGATTGGAGAAGAAGTTGGGCCTTTTCCCCAAAAAGGTTTTGAAGTCTCTTGGTCGAATTCTTCAGTCCAATACCTTTGTTTTCATTTTCTTTCAGTTCTCCTGTATTACAAACCTCCACTTTCAAAGTGTGGGAATTAGCACTTGAATTGATTTCGATGATTCCCCCGTCAGGAAGCTGCGTAATCCCATGTTTGATGGCATTCTCTGCCAAAGTAAGGATCATAGCAGGAGGCACCTTTGCGTCCAAAGTCTCTTCCTGTAGGTTGATATATACATCTAACCTGTCTCCAAACCTGATTTTTTCAAGTTCCAGATATTTTACGACCTCATTGATCTCATCTGAAATATTGATAAGAGGCGTTTTTTCATAGTTGAGTGTAAAGCGAAGCAATTCACTCAATTTGATAATTGCCTCCCGTGCTTTATCTGTGTCTATAAGCACCAAGGCCTTGATGCTGTTGAGTGCATTGAAAAGAAAATGTGGATTAAGTTGTGATTTGAGCAGTTCCAATTCCGATGTCTTGGCTATGTTTTCCATCAAAAGCTTCTGTTGGGAGATTTCTTGATTTCGCTTCAGAATATGGTAGAGGTAATAAATAATGATCCAAACTACCACATACCTAGCTATGTTCATCATCTGTCCAAGAAACTGGATCAGAAAATCTGTGGTTGAGAATAATTCCGGGCTGGCAAAAATGTATGGAATAAAAAAAGTACACACCATGATCAATGTGATGAAAAAAGTATCCAAAAGAGCCTTTCCCCAAATTTTGGAAAGGCTCTTTTCGAAAACAACAGGTTTGATAAATAATTTTTTGTATAAATGTGAGGCAATCAATCCCGAAACTGCCAAAAGGCAAAACTGGATGAAATAAGCCCAAACAAATTCCCGGATAATAAAGAATGTGTAATTGATAGTTTCGACAAAAACAATCGAAAGCCATCCTACAATCTGCAACAACCAATATTGTTGTTTTTTATTCAGTCTGATTTTTTTCATGAAACCGATTTACCGACAATTGTTCTTTGATCGGTAGTACAAATAACAGGAAAAACCTCAAGAAAAGAATTCCCACAATACAGGATTGCAGGATTCAATGGATGAATGCCTACCTGCCTACAAAATTGACCAAAGTTCCGATTTCATCGATTTCGATGCTGATTTTGTCACCGTCATGTAATGTAAAAGAGTCATCAGGTACGAGACAAGTTCCTGTCATCAGGTAGACACCCGCAGGGAAAGCCATTTCTCTAAAAAGGTAACCTGCCAACTCGGTATGGCTTCTTTTCATTTGGTTGATCGAGATTTCGCCTTCAAAGACTGTTTTGCCAAAGCGCTCGATTTTCATGTGGATTTTGGTGTCAGGATGGATGGGCTTCTCGGGGACAAAAAGGCAAGGACCTATGGCGGCTGCGTAATCATAGCTTTTGGCCTGAGGGAGATAAAGCGGATTTTCTCCTTCGATATCCCTAGAGCTCATGTCATTACCTATAGTGTATCCTGCTATTTGACCTTGGGAATTGATAAATAGGGTCAATTCAGGCTCAGGAACGTTCCATTTGGAATCTTTTCTGATATGGACTTTTCCATTTGGTTGGGCGACGCGGTAGTAGGTGGATTTGAAAAACAGTTCAGGTCTTTCTGCTTCATAGACTTTAGAATAAAATACAGCCGCACCGCTTTCCTTGGATTCTTCCATTCTTGCCTCACGGCTTCTGAAATAAGTGACGCCTGCTGCCCAGATTTCCTGAGTTCCGATAGGTGCGGTGATTTCCTTTGGTGACCAATCGATTTTTTCGGAGTTAGAAACTTCTTCCTTTAGTTTTTGAAAAAGGTTTTCACTGTTGACCAAAGTGTTCCAGTCATTTTCTTTGTATCTAAAAAATTCTGACTCAGATTCTATGATGATGCCTTGATCGGTTTTGTAAATTTTCATTGTTCAAAGGTTATTAGGTTTGAACTTGAAGTTAAATAATTATAACTGATTCATGGAAGTTAAAATGATGAAAATACTGATTAACCCTTTAAACAGATAAATAAATATGTAGGATGGTGAATATTGGGTGAATCTAAGGATGATGACTCAAAATCTATAATTCTTACCCAGCCTAAAATCTCCATGCATCTGATTAAAAAATTTAGAGCACCTATTTCAAAAGCATCATTTTTTCGTCTTCAAAAACGAAAATTTTCCCGTTGCTCAGTTCGATTTTAAGATCAAAAACCAATTCCAAATTTTCCACCAAAGAAGAATTCCATTTCAGAAACAGCCCGTCTCCTAGATAAATCCTTGGCTCGCTTTTTAAATAATCAGAGATAGTTTCGGCAGAATTTGAAGGATAATTTGAAATCAAAAAATATCCCGAAATGTCAGATCCGATTTCTATGTTTTCTTCGGGTAAAATTCCAAATTGTTTTTTGGTCGTAATCATTATTCCTGTGATGTTTTCTTTTGATACGTTTGGTGCAGGACTACAAGCGATGCCAACTTGGATAAAACCTGATCCAGGAATATAATGCTCATATTGTGAAAGAAATTCAAAATCAGATACTTCAATCAACTTGTAAAAATCCTCCTTTGGATAATAGAAATCAGGGTTGAAGGTTTGGCCCAACAAAAAATCGGTTACCTTAAAATCCTGTATGGAAAAGTCTTTGGGTGGAGCATTATTTCCACACCCACAGGAATCAAGGCATATTATATCACAGGAAACGGGTATGGCACCAAATAGTACAAGGAAAAGGAAAAAGGCTACGAAATTCTTTTGCATGATTTCAATAATTTAATCTTTCTATCAACTTGACGATTTTTTCAACCTTTATGTCCTGCTTTTTTGAATCAAAGATCGCATTGATTTCCTCTTTTTGTTGGGAATCCGAAAGGCTTTTGAATCTTTGATAGGCTTTTGGAGCATCTTGAAGACATTCCAAAATATCATCTGGGATGATTTCCGGAATTTCATCTGTGAAAAGGATAACCTTCACCCATTCTCCAACTTCCTTTTTGATGGCTTTTCTGATTGCTGCTTTTACTGGCAAAAACAATTGTCCGTTACCAAAAGGCATGAGTGTAACATTTTCAAGCTGGAAACCATCGATGCTTCCGATGACTTTCATCCATCCAAATGGAAATCTTTTTTCTTTTGGGATTTCCGGGAAAAGCACATAAGTCCAAGCTCCTTTTCCATTGAATTTTTGGAGAAGGTAATCATTGTCTATCAAAGGTCTTTTATCCATTGTCGGTTGGAAGCTTGATCAAAATCCCTTTAAATTTAAGGAATTTAAAATTCAATTTTGAATCAATATGGACCCAATCTCTTGCACCTTCCTTGCAGAATACTTAAAAAAAACCGCTATTATCATCTTGATCATTTTCCAGATAATGATAATAAACTCCTGCTCTGAAAATCCTGACTTGAAGTCAAGAAAGGTTGTTTTGGTGATTTTGGATGGAATTCCTGCTTCGGTGATCGAAAAAGTATCTACACCAAACCTAGACAGTATCGTCACTTATGGCGGGTATTCACGTGCATGGCTGGGAGGAGAAAAAGATGGTTATTCTGAAACACCGACCATATCCGCAGTCGGCTACAACAGCATGCTGACAGGAACCTGGGTCAACAAACACAATGTCAAAGACAATAATATCCAATTTCCCAATTACCATTATTGGAGTGTTTTTCGACATTTTAAGGAAACTTATCCCCAAAGGACCATTGCCATATATTCAACATGGTTGGACAATCGAACCAAATTGCTTGGGGAAGGATTGCCTGAAACAAGCAATTTAAAGTTGGATTACAATTTTGACGGATTAGAACTGGACACAGTCAGGTTTCCCCACGACACCTTGAGCCAATATATCCATGAGATAGATAAATTGGTGGCCTCAAAAGCCGCGGAAGATATCAGCACAAATGCTCCTGATTTGACTTGGGTTTACCTGCAATACACAGATGACATGGGGCATCGCTATGGAAATAGTCCCGAAATGGATGCTGCTGTCCAAGAAGCGGACCGGCAATTGGGAGAAATTTGGAACGCCGTTAGAAATAGGGAAGAAAACCTTAATGAGGAATATTTGCTGATAGTGACGACAGACCATGGAAGGGCATCAGGTGGATTTCACCACGGAGGACAATCGGAAGAGGAGAGGGAAATTTGGATCGCAACCAATTCCAAATTCAATAAACGATTCGATTACAATCCTTCCATAGTAGATGTTTTCCCCACTGTGGCAGATTTTCTCGAAATTCCAATTCCAAGAGACCATGCCATGGAGTTGGACGGGGTTTCCTTATTGGGCGAGGTTTCTGCTATTTATCTTTCAGGAAAAATTGAGGGCGGAAGATTGAAAATCAATTGGAAGAATTTGGGAGAAAAACAGGTTGGGAAAGCTTGGATCACCTTTGGAAACCAATTCCGGTATGGGAACAAGGATGCGTATATCCTGCTCGGGGAAGTAAACTTAAAGGATGAATCTGCCGAATTTGACATTTCAAAACACGATTTCCAAAATGCCAAAGTCGTATTGGAAACCCCGGCAGGCTTTCTGAATTATTGGGTTAAAAAATGAGGATCGATGGGCCTAAAATGGATGATTATACTATTTCATTTGTTAAGAACGGATAGCTGAAGCAGAAATCAAACAATACCATGATTTCTTAAATAATATCAACAAATATCCAATATCAATCAATATCATTTTAAACAAATATCATGACCGCTTCGCTTAAAGACTTTTACAATTGGTCACAAGACCAAAAATCAACCCATTTGATGCCTGCACTATTTATCGGTCATGGTTCGCCGATGAATGGCATCGCGGACAATGAATTTTCCAGGCAGTGGTCTATTTTGGGAAAGGAAATTCCAAAGCCTTCAGCTGTTTTGGTTGTTTCGGCACATTGGTTGACAAGAGGGACTTTTATCACGGCAATGGAACATCCTAAAACCATCCATGACTTTGGGGGATTTCCGAAAGAGCTGTTTGAAGTCCAATATCCTGCTCCAGGAAATCCAAATCTAGCCAAGGCAATTTCGGATTTGGTAGTTTCCACCAATATTGAATTCGACCACGAATGGGGATTAGACCATGGAACTTGGACGGTTGTGCGGCACATGTATCCTGAGGCCAATATTCCTGTGCTTCAGTTGAGTATTGATTATTATGAAAGTCCTGAGTTCCACTATCGCTTGGGAAAAGAGTTGAGGGAATTGAGAAAAAAGGGAGTTTTGGTCATTGGAAGTGGCAACATGGTACACAACCTTAGGATGGTGGCTTGGGACAAGTTGAATGAACCTGAGTTTGGTTTTGACTGGGCATTGGAAATGAATACTTTGTTTAAAACCAAAATCGGATCAAAAGACCATCGCGATCTGATAAATTATAGAAATCTTGGGCATGCAGGTAAGCTTGCCATTCCTACACCCGACCATTATTTTCCTCTTTTGTACCTTTTGGGAATTCAGGGTGAAAAGGAGGAAGTTTCTTTTTTTAATGACAAAGCGGTCGGAGGATCGTTGACAATGACTTCGGTAAGGTTTGGTTAGGAATCCTGTAAATGAAATGGTGCATTTTTATTATTAGAAAAAAACTTGAAGTTTTTTTTTAATTTGATCGAGTAAATTCACCAATACTTCTTCCATTATGAAACATTGTTTTGTTAGGTTGTTTTTAATTTTTGCTTTTTTTACCTCTGCACCGTTATTTTCCCAAACCGATTCTATCTTTTTCAAAAACAAAGACCTTTTGATCGGTGAAATCAAATCTATGGACAGAGGAGTCATCACCGTTTCCACCGCTTACAGCAAGGAAGATTTCAAAGTCAAATGGGTACAGGTTAATAGAATTATCACAAAAGTTCCTTTTATAATAACTACTTCTGACGGGATAAGAACATATGGAAATGTAATCGGATCCGAAACTGGAAAACTGACTTTCAAACCGGAGAATTCAGAATCTATCGTCATCCATCTTTACAATATCATTGGTATCAATAAAGTGGAAACAAGATTTCTTGATAGGTTAAAAGCTGAAATTGATTTGGGTTTTACGGTGGCTAAGGCTAGAAATCAGAGACAACTCACTATCAGAAGCAGGGTAGGTTACCTTACCAAAAAGTGGGCGCTAAGTGGATCATTTAACGTATTGGCCTCAGTCCAAGATGAAACTGAAGCAATTGGAAGAATGGACGCCAACCTAACTTACATATACTTTCTTCAGAAAGATTGGTTTGCTGTAGGCCGTTTGGATTTCCTTTCAAATACAGAACAAAAGCTTGACCTTAGGTCCAATACAAAGTTGGGTTTTGGTAAGTTTATCAAACGTGACAACCATTTGTACTGGAATTTCTCTGCCGGTACCTCCTTTAATAATGAAAGGTTTATGGGTGAGGCCGAAAAGAGACAAAGTGCGGAATCTTGGTTTGGTTCGGAGGTGAATTTGTTTGATGTAGGTGACATTAGCCTTCTTTCCAACGTATATGCATATCCAAGTATCACAGAAAAAGGCAGAGTTAGGGTTGATTATAGAGTGGATTTAAAATACAACTTGCCTTTGGATTTTTATATCAAAACCGGGCTGACATGGAACTATGACAACAAACCAACACCGGGTGCACCTTTACATGATTACGTTTGGCAAACGACTTTTGGATGGAGCTGGAAATAAGTCAAAATTATTTTTTTGATCTGAAATGCAATATTTTTTCTACCAAAGTCAGATTACTTTTTGTCAAAAAGAAATTTTTAATTGGTTATTGCGTTATACCTGTAAAATATATACTTTTCAACATAATTGCTTATCATCCAATGCAATAAAGAATAATTGATTGTTCGTTTTATAGGTAAATAACCTTCTAAATACAATCAATTGACGGATACCTTCAAAATATCTCGCTTTTGAAATTGTTCCGGAAAAAGATGAAAGGGCACGGCAAATTTCTTTTTTAAGTTTAATAAGTACATATGTTTCCAATCAGACCCGGTCAGTACAGACATCTGAAGCCTAAGTATCAAAAGGTCATACCTCCTGATCTGACATCAGGTTTAAAGGCTACTTCCGACCCAAAAGCATATTCCAATGCAAGGTTAAATTACATCGAAGCCGGCTTGGAGCCTTTTTATGGAGAATTGACTGATGCACATTTGGTACATTTTATCAAAAGGACTCGTTTTGGAGCTACCTTGGAAGAATTGAAAAGATTGAGAGGAAAGTCTCTAAATTTCATCGTATCTGAGTCATTGGCTTCTTTCACTCCATTTACCGAACCGGTCAATAACTACAATGACGTAAGCGAAAACAAAATTGACCCTGAGGTTCCTCTTGGTCAAAGCTTTGTTCAGGCGGCATTCAACAGGGATTTTGAAGGCGATAGGATTGTGGCTCTCAAGTCTTGGATGATCGGTAGGGTTTTAGGCCCCAACAGCGGCATACAGGAAAAAATGGTTTTGTTTTGGTGGAATTTTCTTCCTATCAAGATGTGGGATGTATTTGTAGCCAAATCATGTTACAGATATATCAATATGCTTCACAGGCATGCTTTGGGTAATTTCAAGGAGTTAATCAGAGATCTTACTTTAGACCCTGCCATGCTCGTTTTTTTGAGCGGCGCTTTCAACAACAAAGAAACCCCTGATGAGAATTTTGCGAGGGAACTTCAGGAGCTTTTTTGCATCGGTAAAGGAAAAGATGCAGGGTACAAGGAACAGGATGTACAGGCTGCCGCTAGGGTCCTTACAGGATGGACTGTCAATTGGGACAGTATCCACACAGCTGGTGAGCCCCAATCTTATTTCAATCCGGAAATGCACCATTTGGGAAACAAGCAGTTTTCGGCTTTTTATGGAAATAAGTTGATTTCAGGAAAAGAAGGGGAAGCAGGTGCGGGAGAATTGGATGAAATGCTTGATATGATTTTTGCTACCAATGAATCAGCCAAGCATATCGCTCGGAAGATTTATACTTTTTTTGTAGCCAGTGAGATTACTGAAATGGCCGAAGTCAATGTCATCACGCCTTTGGCAAATATCATCAGACAAAACAATTACAATATTTTGCCTGCAATGACTGCATTGTTTTCCTCAGCTCATTTCTTCCACGAGGAGATTATGGGAGCCTTGATCAAAAGTCCTTTGGATTTTATTCTTGGTTTATGGAGAAATTTTGACATGCCTATTGCCGAAAGTGCCATGGCTGAAAAGGATTTTTATTCTGCTATCCTTTGGGATATGAGCGGAATGGGAATGGAAGTGGGAGATCCCCCCAATGTGGCAGGATGGACACCTTATTATCAGGCCCCACAATATGACAAGATTTGGATCAATACTGATACCATCCTCAAAAGGGCTATCGGGTCCGATTCTATGCTGTTTTGGGGTTATTGGATTTCCAATTCTGTCAATATCGAAGCAGACCTTCTTGCCTATGTAAAAGGTTTTACCACACCGGAAGATCCCAATCTATTAATAAAGGAATTTGCACTAGTGAATCTCGGGCTGGAATTGAGCCAATCCCAGATCGATCAGGTAAAAATGCTTCTGCTCAATGGACAGGATCAGGATTATTATTGGACAGGTGCTTGGCTGACACATGCGGCTTCTCCAAATGATCAGGAAAGTGCCATTATCGTGATCAATAGATTGAAACCGGCTTTCCAGCTTTTATTACAAATGGGAGAAGCGCAACTGATGTAATTTTTATGAAAAGAAGGTCATTTATAAAACACGCCGCACATAGTCTTGCCATCCCTAGTTTTTTGGGGGCAATGAGCAACAAAAGCTTTGGGCAGACTTTGGATAAATTTTTGCACCTAGCCAATGAAACAGACCGTGCCTTGGTTCTGATTTATCTGGAAGGAGGAAATGATGGACTCAATACAGTGATTCCTTTGGCCCACCTCAGCCAACTTAATAAGGTCAGGCCACATGTGGTACTTCCTGAAAGTGGAATTCTACCTGTCGAAGGAACAGACTTTGGTCTGCATCCATCACTCTCCGGATTTCAGACTTTGTATGAGGAGGGAAGGCTTCAAGTATTGCATTCCGTAGGATATCCACAGCAGAATTTTTCTCATTTCCGCTCTACAGATATTTGGATGAGCGGATCGGATTCCGATGAATTGATCAATTCAGGTTGGACAGGAAGGTATTTGGAAGCAAAGCATCCACAGTTTCCGGAAGGATATCCCAATGGAGAAAATCCGGATCCACTGGCGGTGGAAATTGGTTATGGTTCATCCATGCTTTTTCAAGGGGAGAAAGCAGGATTTAGTATGATTATCAACAATACCAACCAGTTTTATCAATTATTGGACAATGAGCAGGAAGAAACTCCTGATACTCCTGCGGGGGATAAACTGAGGTATATCAGGCTTATCGCCGAGCAATCACAAAAATATGGGGCAGTGGTCAGAAGTGCTGCACAGAAAGTTCCGCAACAGAAAGTTTATCCCAATACACGGCTTGGCAACCAACTTAGGGTTGTTTCCAGGCTTATCGCAGGGGGATTAAAGACGCCTCTTTATTTGGTAAGAATGGGTGGATTTGACACCCACGACAATCAGGTGGATGGGGGAGACCATACCCAAGGAGAACATGCGCGATTATTGAAGGATTTAAATGATGCAGTGATGGCATTTATGGCTGACCAAGAGTTTTTGGGAACAGCTGATAGGGTAATGGGAATGACTTTCTCGGAGTTTGGAAGAAGGATAGTCTCTAATTCTAGTGGGGGAACAGACCACGGTGCTTCCGCTCCCTTGTTTATATTTGGTAATATGTCTTATGGTGGATATAAAGGTAACGCACCGCTTATAGATGGATCAGAGGAGTATAGGGATAATATTCCGATGCAACATGATTTTAGACAGGTATATAGCTCATTGCTTACTCAATGGTTTGGGTCAGATGCTTCTGTAAACCAAGCCACGATGATGGGGACTTTTGGCGAAATACCTGTTGTAAAAAATGCACTTATTACCTCAATTGAAAAAGAAGAACCAACCAATTTAAAAGTCTATCCTAATCCGATCAGGGATTTTGCAACTGTAAAATTTGATGTGTTTTCGGGAAATATCAGAATAGACATCATTGACAGCCAAGGAAGGGAAGTGAAAAAAATCTATGAAGGAATGGCCCAAAACAGGCAATTCAATCAAAACTTTGATTTCTCTATGTATCCTCCCGGAAGGTATATCCTTCGTGTCATGGATGGTTTTAGAAGGTCAACAGTCCATTTGATTAAGTTATAATAATCCCCATCCGGCTTTGTTCTGAGGGATTTAGAAGATAAAGGTTTATTTTTTTATTTGGTTAGTTTTGGTTAGAAGGAGTCAGTTGGGAGGCTGACTCCTTTCTTTTTTGCCTCGGTCAGTGTCCTCGCTGACCTGTTGAAGGTTTTAAACCGCTTTTTCCAAATGCTTATCCAATACCTCTCTGATATTTCCTGAAGGTCTTTCCGCAGAGGGATCAATGATTTTTCCTTCTTGGTCTAAAAGGAGGAACCTTGGAATCGCATTTACCATAAAGAATTGGGCAAGCTCAGATTGCCATGCATTGGAAGCAAACCACTGCAGACCATCCATTTTTTTGTTCTTCACCATTTTCTCCCAAGGTTCACGCGTATCATCAATTGACACGGTGAGGAAAGCAACTGGCTTGTCTTTGTATTCTTCTTTTACCTTATCCCAATTGGGATGCTCCGCAATACATGGACCACACCAAGTCGCCCAAATGTCAATATAAACGAGGTTTCCTTTTAAATCACTCAGCTTGACCGAATCTCCTTTGATATCAGTAAAGGTAAAATCAGGAACTGTTTTTCCGGGTGAAATGGGATCCCACTTGGCTTTAAGTTTTTCCAGCTTTTCTGCAAACTTTGGCGTAGTGTTTTCAGCTAAAAATTTGCTGTACATATCTTCCACATGTACCGGCCCTCGGTATTCAAGGGTAGATTTCAAGGTTTCAAATTTCAGTTGGTCCTTGATTTCAGGGTTTTTGATCAATGAATCGATTGCCATCCAAGAAACTTTTTCATATTCTTTGATGGTGGTATCCGCTTTCATCATTTCACCTGCCAAATTGTTAATCCTTTGGTCTAGGAGATTTTTGTAAGGTGCCACGCCAAGCAGTTCCTTTTGGTCCAAAGGCAATTCATTCAATTTACTTTTGGTATCCTCAACCGGAAAATCCACCGAATCCTGTGGAATTTTATTAATATAGGAATGGTATAACGGATACATTTGATCCATAAATAAGCTTTGGTAGGTAAAATAAGATTCTTCCATTTTTGAAAAAACAGGATCAATATCTTTTCCAACTATAAGCGAATCGTAATTCTGTTTGACTATTGAGATGAGACTGTCTTTTCTTGAAAAATAGGCTTCTTTTTTCAAAGCCATGGTTTCCATGAAATTATCAAGCCCGCTCTCATTGATGGCACGGAATTTTTTTCTCAGGTAGGCATTTTCTTTGGCTTTGTCGCCGGAAGCCATGAACGTTTGTCCAAATTCTTTGGCATCACCTGTGATAAAGATGCTGTCTCCGGGATTGAGGTAGAGACTAAATCTCAAATCTCCATTGGTGAGCAAAAACATTCCCGATTCGGGATAATCAAATTTCAACCGGAAGGTGCCGTCAGATTGTACAGAGTCACTTGCAAGGTCTTCATCAAGGCTTGCCATAATTAAAGGAAATTCTGAATTCTCCAGCTTTCCTTGGATTGTGATGCTGTTGTCCACAATTTCAGGTTTTTGGCTGCAGGAAATTAAGAGCATGCTTCCTGCCAACACAGATAGACATAAGTTTTTCATTTGTTTGTGGTTTAGATAGTGGAAGAAGGTAGGAAATCAAAGGACATTGGCTGTCAGATGATATCTTTTTAAACTTAAAAGTACATTATAGTTTTTGGACAAAAAAATAAAACCGCAGTGATCAAATAAAAAACTTGCTATTTTATGATTATTTAACTTTGGGATATGGTTTGAAATTGATAATTGACTTCTGTGAAAGCCAATGTAGCTTAAGGTTAAGGGACAAATCAACGTCAGCTTCGGACTGACGTTGTTTGAAGTTAAAGGGTGTATATAATTCAGGGTGGTTTTGACCTTAAACAGGATGCACAAAACAGTATCAGATACTCAATTTAAATTGTGCGAGTTTTTCCTCATCATATTTTCTAAGTAGCTGATTTAAGGAATCCAGGTAATCCGAAAGAATTTTGTTATTAACTAAGGCACTTTCAGCCTCAGGAATCGTCACTGGCATTTCACTGATAAATTTTTCAAGTTCAGGTGCATATTCTTTGATTTTTACGGTTGCTGCCAGGATTTCAGCATTGAGTTGGGCTTCGGTTTTCATGGTATTTTGGTGTTTGTTGAAAATCATTACAACTGTTAGGTTGCAAAGATCATTCCTAAATAGACTGAAAATCATGTATGAAAAGAAATTAGATTTATATTTTTTACAGGTTTCAAGCCTCTGAATACTTTATAAAAAAGCCATCAAAAAGCGGATTATCCGATTTGAAACGTTTAAATCGGATAAGTAGTCTCCTGGGTTAGTGATAGAGTAGGAAAGGTGAAATTGCTTTATTATTTTAGTTTGACAAATATTTTTAACAAATAAAATTCTTAAAAACATGGAAGACTCTATCTCGTTTACCATTCCACCTGAAGACTTGCAAGCTGTCAAAGACATGATCGCTGCAATTAATGACCTCTTAGCCCCATACCTCATCACCCTTTCACCCGAAGAGCGTGGAAAACTTGTCGAATTGGCTGAGGAATGCGAACCTTTTGTCAACAAAGTAATGGATTATGCTGTCACTAATCCTGAATTTCTTCCTCCTTTTGTGCAAGTTAAGGACATAAAAAAAGATTGGGCTGACACCTCTTCTCTGCTTCCAATTTTCCGGTCTATTCAGCAACTTGAGAGCAATCTCGGCGATACTGTGATGGTGATCAGTTCTGATGCATTTGAAACTGCATTAATCTATTTCAGTTGGGTAAAAATAGCGGCAAATTTAAATGTCCCTAACTCCCAAATCATCTGCGATGATCTAAATAAAAGTTTGGAAGGGGAAGCAAACCATAAGCCTAAACCGAATGAAGAATTGTAATTAAATAGGGAGTTATCGTTTGAACCAGGCCGGGTCGTATGATCTGGCCTTTTTTTTTTGGGAAAAATTCCTTTACAATGAGTCTTTTGTTTACTGACTGAAATGAAAACAAAAAAAAATCCCCTAACCTCAGATCAGAATTGGGCCATAAAATTAAGTCTGAGCAAAAATTGTCGGCATAGCTTTATTTTCATTTCGAGCGGCTTCGTGTAATTGTCTCCTATTTAATTTATAGAAGTCACAACGATAACTTGAGAAGTTGGGGTTTGAGTAGCTTTAATCCTTCTAAAAAGGAAAAAGGACTGTGCCAAAAATTCTGTTTCAGTGCTGGTTTTGACAGGACTTACTCCATGGTTTTCCACTTTAAAAAGTATTCCATTTGGACTTACAATTTCATAACCATTGGGATCATTCTTTTGTCGGACATTTATCTCGTCACCATTTACAAAAATTAATTTACCTGATCCTCCAAACAAACCGCCTTTTCCTTTTCCGATTTGCATTTTTGAATCATTGTCCACAATTCTGGCATGTTTAAATTTTGGATTATTTCGGTTATAAAAAACTCTAAAAGACCTGCCTTGATAAGAAAGGTCAGCATAATCAAATCCTGGATCCACCCACATTTTTGCAGTACCACCTTGGTCATCTTTCATAACGATCTCGTCCTTGGGAATGCTCCATCCATCTTGTGTCTGAGCATTAGAAAAAACAATAAGAGAGAAGAAGAGTAAAACAGAAGATAAAGTCGTTTTCATGGTCATTTTGGCTTATGATTGTGCAAACGGAATTATTAAAAAACAGTTACTATTAATTTTAAGCTGGGGGACTTATTAATTGGTGGGTATAAAGTATAATATGACCTAAGCCAATTCCCTCAGATCCACAGGAACAACCCTTGAAACTCCAGCTTCGATCATGGTGATGCCATAAATGATGTCTGTGCTTGCCATTGTGCGCTTGTTGTGCGTCACGATGATAAACTGGGACTCTTTGGAGAAGGTCTGAATGATGTTGTTGAATTTGTCAATGTTGGCATCGTCAAGCGGCGCGTCCACCTCGTCGAAAATACAGAAAGGTGCAGGCTTCAGCAGGTAGATTGCAAAGAGCAGGGAAGTGGCGGTCAGGGTTTTTTCCCCACCAGAAAGTTGGTTGATCGTCAGAGGTCGCTTGCCTTTAGGTTTGGCGATGATCTCGATCGGACTTTCTAATGGATTGCTTGGGTCCACCAAGGTCAGATCGCATTGGTCCTCCTCGGTAAAGAGCGAGCGGAAGACTTTGATAAAGTTCTCTTTGATCTTGCCAAAGGCATCCAAGAAAGTATCCTTGGCTACCTGATCGATTTCCATGATCGTTTCCAACAGGGAGTTTTTGGCTTTGATCAGATCGTCTCTTTGTTCGGTGATAAAGGTGTGGCGCACTTTGATTTCGTCATAGGCTTCCATCGCCATCGGGTTGATGGGACCGATTTTCTCTAATCGTTCTTTGGCTTTGCCGACGATTTCGCGGATATCGGACTCGGCCATCTCGACATACGCTTCATCCAAAGCAGGATTATCGGCCATCAATCCATCCAAATCTATTTCAAATTCCACACTCAGTCTTTCCTTGAGACTTGCAAGCTTAAGTTTGACTTCATTCATGGACTGCTGCATCTCATGGATCAAAGTATCAAGCGATTCTTTGGATTTTTGGAGTTCACGGATCTGCTTGTCGGTATCATCAATCTCCCCACGGCAGGCATAATAGTCCTTTTCTGCTTCGTTGACGCCTTTTTCTATGCCCTCCTTTTCGGCATAAAGTTCGATCAGCTCGTCGTCTTTGATCTCATTGTTATCCAGCAAGGAGCGGATCTCTGAGTCTATGGAAGCATGCTCGGTTTGGGATTTTTCTATTCTTTCTTTGCTGCTTTCGAAGGCTGATTGCTTGAATTCAATCTCTTGGGCAAGGCTGTTGACGCGGTTGAGCTGTTGGTGATACAGGATATTCTCCTGGTTAAAAGCCGCAGACTTTTGGCTGAGGCTTTCACTTTCAGTTTGGAGCTGAAGGTTTATTCTTTCCAATTCTACTTCCAAAGCTTCAAAAGCTGCCTTTTCATTTTCCAGATCAGGCATGATGGTTTCCAAACTGAATTGGAGTGATTCAATCCGGTCAAGGATGTCCTCCCGCTTGTTGGCATTGGAAGAAAGGAGTTCGGCTAACTGTTCCTTTTTGGTGCGGACAGAGACATATTCCTGATTGGTCTCATTGATTTCCTGCTGCAGCTTTTCAATGGCCGATTTGAAGCTGACTTCTTTGAGTTTGAGCAAGTCAGTGAGCTTGTCGTCAAGATTGGCGCGGGTCGCGGAAACTTTCTTGTTAAGCTCCTTGATTTCCTTTTCGAGTTTCTCCAGATTTTTTGCCCGGCCTATTCTTTTTCCTTCAAAAAGTCCCACAGATCCACCTGAAACGCTGAATTTACGCTTGGTGAATTTACCGCTTTCGGTGATGAAAATTGAAGATTGGTCTTGAGGAAAATCCTGGTATTCACCTTTGACGATATAGACATCATCAAGGATAAATCCGATCAGCTTGGCGTATTTGTCATCGTATTCGATGATTTCCGTTGCCGGAATGGCATTGGCAAATAGCTTGGTCTGGGCCGGATGGAAGCTGCTGAAATGCTCAAGAACAAAGAAATTGGCTTTTCCCTTTGCCGAATCGCTTAAAAGGTTGACTGCTGCAATTGCCTGCAATTCTGTCTCGACCACATAGTAATTCATGTAGGTTTCGAGGTAGTTTTCTATCGTGACCCTGTACTTTTCTTCCGTTGTCAGAATGTCTGATAGGAGCGGAGTGTCCTTCGCCCAACTTGAATTTTTCTTTAGGAACTTGATTGCCTCGGGATACCCCTCCAGGTTTTCTACCAAAGATTTTGTCAGGTTAAATTCATTTTGTCTTGCGTCCAGCTTCCTTGAAGTCTGCGTGACTTCCTCCCGGATCATGTCGATGATGCGGTTGGTTTCCTCTATTTTTTGGATTTGGTCTTCTTCTTTGGATTTGATCTTGGACAACTCAGCTGATTTGAGGTCGAGGAAATCCTTGAGCAAAACCATCTTGTCTTCAAACTCCGCCAAGTTGGTAACCTGATTGGTATCGTCAGAAGCAGTCTTTTCGAGTTCCTGCTTGAGTGTGGAAAGCTGGATTTGCTTGATTTCCTGGTCTTTGGAAAGCTGGTAAACGCGGTCTTTTTTGGAAGAAAAATTCCTTGTCACCTCTTTTTGACTTTCCTGGATTTGAATCTGTTCTCTTTTTTGGGATTCGTAGGCTGCACGCAGTTCCTCGACGATCATTTCTTTCTCGGAAAGCATCTTTTGGGCAGATTCACTTTCCTGCTCAAGGGATCTAATGCTGAATCCTGCACGGTCGTTGGACCTACGGTCTGCATCGATCTGCTCTCGGAGTTTTTGTGCCCGGTCCTCTAGAAATCTCAGCCTTTCGTTTTTGATTTTCTTGTCACTTTCAAACTGCCTGATCTTGTTGACATGCTCGTTGAGTGTCTTTTGGCGGGAGGAAAGCAGTTTTTCCTTCAGGATCAGGTCAGCCTTGCTGAATTCCAATAAGGCTTCTTTTTCTGCGACTTTGGTATTGACTTGGAGCTTTCGGTCTTGTTCCTGCTGTACTTTTTGATTCAAAGAAATCAGCGAATCCGCATGTTTTTGGACGGATTTTTTGGCCAGGTTGATGCTTGCTTCCTTGTATTCCTGTTTGATTTCAAAATACCGAGCAGTCTGCTTGGCCTGTTTTTCGAGGCTTTTTAGGTTTTTTTCTATTTCAAAAAGGATGTCTTCAACACGTGCAAGGTCGGCATCGGTATCTTCTAGTTTCCGGAGGGTTTCCTTTTTTCTCGATTTGAATTTGGATATTCCTGCAGCTTCCTCGAAAAGTTCGCGGCGTGAATTGTTCTTGTCATTCAGGATTTCATCGATCATTTTCAGTTCGATGATGGCATAACTGTTGGAATTGATGCCGGTATCCATAAAGAGGTTGGTGATGTCTTTCAGTCGACAAGCGATGCCATTGAGCAGGTATTCACTTTCCCCTGACCGGTAATAGCGCCGGGTGATGGTAACGTGCGTGTATTCTGTGGGAAGGAGGTTTTTGGTGTTTTCAAAAGTAAGGGAAACCTCCGCGAGATTGCTTGGTTTTCGGTTTTTGGTACCGTTGAAGATCACGTTTTCCATCTTATCCGAGCGGAGCATCCGGGATTTTTGTTCGCCGAGAACCCATCGGATCGCATCCACTACATTGGACTTGCCACAACCGTTTGGACCGACTACTCCGGTTATTCCCTTGTCAAAATGGATGACCATCCTGTCACCAAAACTCTTAAAACCTTTGATCTCCAGCTTACTCAGCAGCATCCTTTACCTCTTTGAAAATGATTACAGACAAAATTACTTGAATTCGGAAATTAACCAAGGCGGGAATGAGAATGATGAATTTAGAATTGAAAATGAATAATTGAATGCAAAACCCTGGCAACCCTCTGCAGATAACAATTACAACAACTAAAACAATTATAACTATTGAGAAACAGATTTCGATAACTTGACAACCCGATAGCCTGACAACGCACAGCATAAAACAATTAAATTCCTATATTAGTAACATCAAATTTCAACTTCCATGGATTTAGGAAACATCATCTATATCATTGCCATCATCGCATATTTCATTTATACAGCGACAAAAAAGAAAGCAAATCCTGAAGAAGTGGACCAACCGGGTTCGCCGGATAATCCTCAGGAACAAAGAAAACCTTTATCTTTTGAAGATCTCTTGAAGGAAATCAGGCAAGGTCAAGGTCAAAGGGAAAAAGAAACCAAAGACAAAAGTCAGAGTAAACCGGCTGAAACACTTGCAAGAAGACAAGAAGGAAGGACTTTCGAGCAACCCAAACCGAAGACTGTGCAAGAAGTCAAAAAGATCAAAAGATATGAAAGTTACGAAGGGGTGATTGAAGAAAGAGCCCTTCCGGATAGGGTTAAATTAGCAGACCAAGAAAGGATCCATAGCCATGTGGAAGGGATTAAATCCACCATTGCACTTGAATCTGTAGGAGGTCAAGAAGAAGAGAACAAGTATAAAACCATGCTCAGAAATCCTGAAACCATTAAAGATGCAGTGATTTTGAGTGAGATTTTGAATAGGAAATATTTTTGAAGCCAAGCTTATTTTTTGATTTAATGAGGGGGTATGAACCTTTCTTATGGCTTACTTTGATATGAATATTGGTTCTTAGTAATTTATTACTGAATGATTTGGTTTAGCACCATTTTTCCAAACCTTTACCTCCTATTTTTCTGAAAAACAATTGTTTGCCTTTGGCGTTTTACTTTAGTAATAATTTTTAAATCCAATCCCAATCCCTTATCCGTATATCTTACCATGAAAACTTTAACTGAAATCAAAACTGGTGAATTGTCTTCGGCAAGAAGAGATTTTATCAAAAAATCCGGTGCTATGGCAGCCATGTCCTTATTTGGAGTGGCTTTTTTTACAAGTTGTTCTTCCGATGATCCTGATCCTGGAAGCGGCAGCAACAATCCTCCGGCGACCGGAAATGGAATCACCGTTACCAATAGTGCTGTCACTGTCAATCTTGATCAGGCAACAGCCTTGGCAACAGCAGGAGGTTGGGCTTTGGTAATTGACGCAAAGGTCTTGATTGTCAATTTAGGGAATAACACTTTCAGTGCTTTAACGTCTGTCTGCACACACTCTCAATGTGACAGAAACTGGACTTTTGGAAGCAATGTGTTTACATGTACTTGCCATGGTTCGAGGTTTAATACAGAAGGTGCTGTGCTCACCGGGCCTGCCATCCAACCATTAAAGAGCTATGCTACCAACCTGAACAACAGGACTCTCACCGTAAATCTCACCTGATGAAAAGGTTTTGGTTTTATTTTATTGCAATTTCCTTTTTTGCATTCCCCAAAATAGGGAATACCCAAGGTTTCAAGACAGAAAGCGGTTCTGTTGAATTTCTTTCAAAAGCTTCCTTGAATGAGTTTACCGGAGTTTCAAGTTCGCTCAACGGCTTGATGGATTTGGATAAAAATCTCCTTGACTTTTTTGTTGACCTCAATACCCTGAAAACAGGTATAGGTTTGCGGGACAGGCATATGAGAGAAAATTACCTTGAAACAAAGAAATTTCCTTTTGCTGAATTTACAGGGAAAATTGAAACCTTGCCTACGTTGATAAAAGGTCAGTCAAGAGAGGTTTTAGCCAAAGGGAAGTTTAAAATTCATGGTGTTGAGCGTGAAATTGAGGTTCCTGGAAAGTTGACCATGATCTCCGATAACGAACTGAAGCTTGAGGCGCAGTTCAAAGTTTTACTTTCTGACTACAAAATAGATATACCAACTGTGGTATTTTATGAACTTTCTGAAGAACAGGTTGTCACCATTCAGGCTGTTTTGAAAAAGAATTAAAAAATCTAACCCATCACTTTATGAACTTGAGAAATCTTATCCTTTTAGCAGGGTTGGTGTTTACATACCCTGCATTTGGTCAACTCGAAAGAAAATTAGCTACCGAAAACCAAAATGTTGATTTGATATTCCACGCGCCAAGACATATCAATTTGCTTACTGTAGAGCCATTGGATAAGAAAGCACTCCATTTTGCGATCATGCATACTTTTGGAACCTTGGATGGCGGGATACAGGATTTGTGGGGCTTGGACAACGGTGCAAACATCCAATTCAGTTTTGAGTATGGCTTCAGTGACAAATTCTCTTTGGGTGCAGCGCGTCAAAGTCGAGACAAAGTGTATAACCTATACGGGAGGTACCATCTTCTAAGTCAGACACAAGATAACAGCATGCCTTTTTCCCTCTCATTGATGGGTGGTGCAGCGGTCAACACTTCTGATTATGGTTTTTTACAAAATGACGCACCAAATTTTGCTGAAAGAACCTCATACGCTTTTCAGTTTATGGCTGCCCGTAAATTTTCGGAAAAGCTTAGTGTACAGGTCACACCGATGATGGCCTATTTTGTAGACCCTAATCCTATCTTCTTTATTGAAGGAGATCAAAACCTGTATCTCGCTTTGGGATTCAGCGGTAAATATAAGGTTACAGGAAAGTCCTCGCTGACTTTACAATGGATTCCCAATCTAAACAGCGACCTAAGAAACAACCTTGGAGTTGGGATTGATTTAGAAGCAGGCGGGCATGTATTTCAAATGTATTTTGTTACCTCCCAATTTTTAAATGAACAGTATCTTTTGGCAGGAGGAAATGGAACACCTGGGGATGAATTCAGGATAGGGTTCAATGTCAACAGAATATTTGCTACAGGAAGAAAGAAAAGCAAAAAGTGATTATTTGCTTTTATAAATCCTGATCAAACCCATTTAGTGAAAATTTTCTGTGACATTCCTTGTCAGTCAGGAAGGAATAGTTGTCAAAAGCATTATATTTTGGCTTTAAACTTATTCTTATGGCTCAGGCAAATACTATTGAACAGCAAAAGATTCTTCGGGTATTTAAACTCATCAACCTTTTGAGGGGAAATATTGGAAAAAATGTCCACAGGTTAGCGGAATCATTGAATACAGATTCAAGGACCGTTTATAGGTATTTCAAGTTGTTGGAAGCATTGGGTTTTGAAATCGAAAAACAGCATTCCAAATTCAGAATTGTGGATCGGGTGGAGATTCCCATAGAGCATGTTTTCGGTACTTTCAACGAAGAGGAAATAGTTTTTATGAATGAGCTGATCAATAAAAGCAGCCAAAAGAATCTCCTCAAAGATTCCATTCTCCAAAAAATCAATATCCGGTCAGATTTTAGACAAAGCGTTAATCAGCTTTTCAATGCCAATTTGGGCATTTTTGTAGACTTGATTTCCCATGCCATCAAGGACCAAAACCAAGTGATTCTGAGAGATTATTATTCCATGAGTTCGGATTCTGTTTCTGACAGGTTGGTTGAGCCTGTGGCCTTCAACAATAATTTTGATTCAATCTATGCTTTGGAAATAGAAAGCAAAGAAATGAAAATGTTTAAAATAGAAAGGATTGGGGAGGTTTTGTTGACTTCCAAGGTATTCAGATACCAATCATTGCACCAGCCTTTGGAGCAGGGATTGTTTGGTTTTTCGGGAAAAAGCCAGTTTTCTGTTCATCTAAAACTCACTAAAAAAGCCTATCAACTGATGATAGAAGAATATCCGGACGCCAAGCCATTCACTTTCACCAAAAACCGAAACCAATATTATTTTGAAGGAAAAGTGCCACAATTGCCGGGATTGGCCCGTTTTATTCTTGGCTTACCAGGAGAAATCAAAGTGGTGGAAGGAGAGGAGCTAAAAATGTATCTGGCAGAGCAGTTGGAGAAAGCTAAGTTTTTTTAGGTAGATCTGAGATATGAGACAAAAGATATGAGACTTTAAAACCCCGAAAATGGAATGGTGAAATTTTCTCTTCCATCAGTGTGATTTCATATCTGATTTTTCTTTCAATGAGGTTTCGCTAAGACGTAATAGTATGTTTTACGCCAACCCCATTTGAACAAAAGAGCCACAATTTTCATCATGGCTCTTTCTTTCAATTGTTTTTGGGAATACATTTTATTTTCCCGGAATCTATCTCAAATCTCCCATCTCAAGTCTCACATCTTATTGATGTTCGTCTCTCAATAAATCATTGACAGTCTTTACAGGATTGAAAGTAATCAAAGGCACTTCTACGAATACGGTATTCCAACCTGCCATCGCGCCGTTCCATAATCCAGGCAATTCCAATGCCTTCAGGTCGCGTCCGCTTTTTGATTTTTCGGTAATAAACCCTGTCCGCATATCCCTAAATTTCAATAAGTCAAATTTATTACCCTTGTAATCCTTGGTGGCACAAACCAAATCGACAGGATTGAAGTGGGTAGAGGCAGAGAAAATCTCTTTGTGTTTTGGGTTGGAAAGGTCGATCTGCGCAGTCTCTGCGATCTGAAGGGAAAGCGAACCGTCATCCTCTTTTACCCAAAAAGGTCCACCTCCCGGTTCCCCAGTATTCTTGACCATCCCGCAGACACGCAAAGGCCTGTTGAGTTTGTGGTGAAGGTAATTTCCTTTTTCAGCAATACTTTTTCCATGATAAGAATCAGGTAAAATTCCTCCCAATGAGTCAGTAAACACCTTCTCGCCAAAGGACACTGCAGATTCATCTACATTGAGATCCAATTTATTTAGAGCCTCGAAGACTTTTTCCTGAATTTCAAGCAACAATCCTCCAATTGCGATCTTATATTCCTTGGTAGTCTGCTTCAACCTGTCGGGAACTTCATTGTCAATGTTTTTGATGAAAATCACATCTCCGTCGATGTCATTCAGGTTTTCGAGCAGGGCACCGTGTCCGGCCGGTCTGAATAGTACGCTACCATCTTCCTCTACAAAAGGCTCGTTATCCATCGTTACCGCTATCGTATCAGTGGATTTCTTTTGTTGAGAATAGGTAATATCGAACTTGACCCCATACTCCTTTTCCAGTTTTGGCTGAACTTCAGCAATCAAGGACTTAAACTTTGGCTCGTGGTCAGGAGAAACCGTAAAATGAAGTCTGATGGTATTTCCTTTTCCCAAACTGTACATCCAACCTTCGATCAGGTGTTCATATGCCGGAGTCCTGTTGTGGTCGCTATATTTATGGAATTTCAATAATCCTTTAGGGAGATTTCCATATCCCAATCCGGAATCATTGAGTAATGCTGATATGATTTTTTTGTATTCCTTATTTTCCAAAGCCTCGCGGATGCTTGATCCTTCTTTTTTAAGGGTATTGTCAAGGTCTTCATAGAAGGCAAATTTTTCGATCTGGCTGATGAATTTTTCTACGAATTTGCTTTTAGAAACATCTCCATCTCCTTCTACAAAGGAAAAAAGGTCTTTGAACATCCTCGTAGCAGCCCCGCTGGCAGGTACAAATTTGACCACTTCTTTTTGCTTTGCTTTTTCAGGATAGGTTTTCTGAAAATGAGCCAATTCTTCATCAGTGAGCAATTTGATCCCATCACCTATGGTAGCGGCCCTTTCAATCGGTAAAAATGGAAATCCTTCTTTGAAGTTTTTGAGCTGTTCTTTGGCATTTTCAAGGGACATACCCTGACTCAAAATCTGCTTTTCAAGCTGTGCGTTCATGGTTGAATGGTTATTGGTTTAAAAACTTTAATATATGAATTGAAAATAAAGATTGGAAGTTTTTTCTATATGCTAAAGTTAATTTTATCACCCGGTCTTTTTTGGGAGAGGATGTTGAGTGAGTTGTTTTCTACTTGCAATATTCTCGGATATCCACCTGTCACTTGTGCATCACGCATGAGGACTATCAGGGTTCCGTTTGGGGTAAGCTGAATTGTCCCCGGATAAACAGGTGAAGTCAATATCGGCTCAACTTCATTTTCTATGGTTTCTTCAAGTTGATAGGCCATCCTGTTGACCAAAGTTGAAATGGTAAATGACTTTTTCATGATCCTGTTTTGCATCAGCTTGGGCAATTTTTCCCATTCAGGTCCTTTAAAGACTTTGATCTCTCCATGCTTGAACCAGTTGAGGTTCATTTTGGCGTGAGAACTCAAAGCAGGGTAGAAGCGCTCTTCAGATAGGTAACAGACCGAATCACTTTTTTCAATTCTGGATTGTGGCGTAATGCCGGGGTACCAACTTCTGCTTTCGGCTACTATTTCAGTTTCAAAACCTCCCTGAATGCCCATATAAAGCCATTGCCCTTTCCTGTATTTCCGGATATGGATGACATCATCTTCTTGGATGTCAAGGATTTTTCCTGCTTTGACAGGTTTGTCATTCCAGTAGATATCCGCATCTGCACCCACAAAAACGACTCTTGTCGGCATCTCAAAAACCATCTTGGCACCGGGCCCTC
This sequence comes from Aquiflexum gelatinilyticum, assembly GCF_024813435.1. Classification (NCBI taxonomy): domain Bacteria; kingdom Pseudomonadati; phylum Bacteroidota; class Cytophagia; order Cytophagales; family Cyclobacteriaceae; genus Aquiflexum; species Aquiflexum gelatinilyticum. Next base: position 368,123 of record NZ_JANAEZ010000001.1, on the reverse strand, counting down.
CCATTTCCAATACCGAATCGTAAAATTGGTTTTGAAGCAGATAATTAGCTTGGGTCATCGAAAACCTATCCATCACACCGGAATAAGGAACTCCGTATGCGGCCATTCCAAACCTTCCAAGGTCCTGAACCGTGGTCATCAATCCCGGTTGGATAAAATGAATGTAGGCGGGTGTTTTAATCATGATGCCATGAATAAAGTCCCTGATGGGAAAGTTGTTGGATATCTTCGAAAACCTCCCTTGTGATGGGTTCAAATTTGACTTTGTCACCAATGGCGGGAACTACAGGTCTTTCTTTTGAAATATCAAATAGCCTGACAGGACATTGGCCTATAGCATGCCATCCTCCGGGACTTTCTGCGGGATAGATGCCAGTCTGTTTTCCCCCTATCGCAACCGTTCCTGAGGGCATAGATCTTTCAGGATTTTTTTTCCTTGGGGTATATAGCTTTTCATCCAAACCTCCCAAATACATAAACCCAGGCAAAAAACCGTAGAAATGAAGTGTGTAAATGGTTTCGGAATGGATTTTAATAATTTCCTCAATGCCGATTTCGTGGATGCCTGCGAGTTTTTCTAAGTCCTTGCCGGATTCAGGGCTATAGTGGACAGGTATTTTCCAGATTTTGGAACTGAAACTTCCGAGGATCGAAGGCAATTGATTGATTTCCTCAAGGATATCAGCGCAATCATTTTCTGAGATTTCTATTCTAAGTTTCAATGAAAGGGTATTGAATCCTATCCTGATTTCCCGGATACCTTCTGTGTATTCTTCCTCAAAGAACCTGCGGACTTGTTGCTGTTCTCTCAAAATATCTGTAGAGATGACTTTTGGCCAAGCTAGCTCAATCAATTTGCTGTGAATTCTAAAAATTCTGATGTCCATCGTTTATTTGCCAAAATGGGTCCGGAAACTTTTCAATATCTCCAATGCCGCAGGATTGTCTCCGTGGATGCAAATGGTCTCCGCTTCGATGGGGATAAAATTCCCTGTGATTGTTTTGATTTTACTTTCATTGACCATCCAACCGACATGTTCCAAAACCTCTTGTGGGTCAGTCAGTAATGCTTTTGGTTTGCTTCTATCCACCAAGCTTAGGTCGTCATTATAACTTCTGTCTGCGAAAACTTCTCTCTTGATTTTGATGCCTGCCTCCATTGCCATTGCTGCCATGAGAGATCCGGAAGGACAATATAGGAAAGCATCTGCAAAATATTCTTCGACCAAGTGGATTAGGATAAAGGCTGTCAGGTCATCTTTTGCAGCAAAGTTATACAATGCTCCATGGGGTTTGACATGATTCATCGATAGGCCTTGTTGTTGGCATATTTTTTCAAAAAATTGAATTTGTTTCAAGATAATTGTTCGGAGCAGCTTATGCTCTATGTTCATGTACTTCCGACCAAAGTTTTCCCGGTCAGGATAGGAGGGATGTGCCCCTGCTTTAAGGTCATGTTTCTTTGCCAGCTTGATTGTGATTTCTATGCTTTTTTCATCTCCTGTATGTCCTCCGCAGGCAATATTACAGCTGTCAATAAATGGCATCAAGGCTGCATCATTGCTCATTCCTTCCCCAAGGTCACAGTTGATATCAAATGGAAAGGTGTTTTTGTTCATCCCTCTAAATTTAGCAAAATAGTCCTTGTATTGGGGTTTGGTCCTGCTTGGTTTTTTTGCAGATTCAATTTTATTTTTTTTATGGTTTTGGTGAATTCTATTTTTTGGAATAGGTATTTAATTTCTCAAGTTGATATTTTTCTCAATATTTGAATAAAAAAATGAAATATTCATACATTTAATTTAATAGCAGCCGATGTATTGATATGTATAAAATCCAAATACTGATTGTTTATTTTGTCTGTCTTTCGGTTGTTTCATTTTCACAGGAACAGGATTCTGTATTGCTCAGCAGGGCATCAGCTGCTTTTGACCTTGCATCTGTAGATTCAGATTCCGCGTACCTTATAGCTAAAGATGTTCTGAGACAATCGGAAGAAAAGGATTTTTCCCGTGGAATAGCAAATGCCTTTAATGCTTTGGGTTGGGTTTTTATGCACAAAGGCAAAATGGATTCTTCCTTGGTCTTTTTTCAGGAGGCAAAAAAGATCTTCGAAAACACAACCTCTGATTTTGACGTGGCTAGGGTGAATATCAACCTGACGGAAGTTTTGACCAAGCAATCAAGGTTTGCAGAAGCATTGGATTATGCATTGGAGGCAGAATTACAAGCTAACAAAATCGGTGACCTTCCACTTCAGACGGATACCAAGAGGCTTTTGGGGATATTATACAGGGAATTGGGAGATATGGAAAAATCCATTTCTTATTTCAATCAAGCCATAGCCGGATTTGAAAAATCGGGAGATATACGGCGGTCCGTCAATACCGCTATCAGCCTCAGTATTTTATTGAGGAAAATGAACCTCCCGGACAGCAGCCTGACAGTGCTTGAAAAGTGTTTGACTTTGGCACAAAACCAACCCAATAATGATTACCAATTGGCCATGATAAGGGAACACCTTGGTGACAGCCATTATCAAAAAGGTGATTTTAATGCTTCATTGGTGGATTATTTGGAAGCCTTCCAGCTGTTTGAAAAATTAGGAAATATGGCCGATGTGGCCTATGAAGCCATGGTGGTAGGTAAAACCCAAGTTGCTTTGGGAAAGTATGAAGATGCAGACCGCTACCTTTCCATGGCCTATAAAGTCAGCGACAGTCTTGGCTTTACCAATTACCAATATGATGCTTCGGTGGAATTAGCCTCTCTGTACCAAAAAACAGGTCAATGGGAAAAGGCCACCAAACAGCTCGGGATGTCGCTGCAGCTCAAAGACAGCCTTGCCAATCAGATGCAGCTTCAGAAAATGGCAGAGCTCAAAGAAAAATTTGAATCTGAAAAGCAAGAACAGGAAATAGCCTTACTCAAGGCCAACATTGACCTCGAAAGCAGCAAGTCCCGACGAAGAATGCAGCTGCAATATTTTGTTGTTGCAGTTTTTTTGTTGGCAATCATCTTGGCCTACCTTATTTTCAACAGATACCAGCTCAGCCAAAAACTCAAAGAGCAGGAACTGAGAAACCAGATTTCCTCAGACTTGCATGATGATCTTGGCTCCACTTTGTCAAGCATAGACATCAACAGCAGGATCGCTTTGCTCAAAATTGATGACGGCACCCTCGTCGCTTCTCAACTCCAAAAAATTCAGGAAAACAGCAAGACCATTTTGGACAGTCTTTCGCATATCGTTTGGTCGATCAATCCTTCCAATGACAGTGTCCAAAAGGTGATTTCCAAGATGAAGGATTTTGCCTCCGAAGTATTCGAATCTCAGGGCATCCTTTATAGGTTCAAGTCCGATGAAGAAGATTTAGAATCGAAAATCAATCCCTTGATCAGAAAAAATATTTACCTGATATTCAAAGAAGCGGTAAACAACTGTGGCAAATACAGTTTTGCAGAAAATGTGGAGATAGAAGTTGGGTTCAAAAACCAATGGTTTCACCTTTCGATCATAGATGATGGAAAGGGGTTTGATATCTTTGAATCCGGCGAAAAGGGAAACGGACTAAGAAATATGCGCCTGCGTGCGGAGCAGATCCAGGGAGATTTGACGATCAATTCCCAAGTCGGCCAAGGAACTTCCATCCACTTCAAAGTTCATATCCCCTGATTTGGGTATTGTAAATAGCTTTGCCAATCGATAGCTTTAATGTTAAAATGTTTTTCCTATGCCGACCAAGATTTTGATTTATGACGACAATACAGACCTGAGGGAAGGCATTTGTCATTTGTTGAGGTTAAGGGAGGAATATGAGGTGGTAGGCGAATTTGGAGACGCCAAAAACGTCCTCAAAGAAGTCGGCTTTTTGAAGCCTGATGTGATTTTGATGGATATCGAAATGCCGGGAATCACAGGGGTAGAAGCGGTCAAAAAAATCAGGACAATAGACAGGAATGCCCAAATCATCATGTTGACGGTCTTTGATGACCAAGGCCATATTTTTGAAGCGCTGCAATCCGGCGCCAACGGCTATTTATTGAAAAGAAATGCCTCGGACAGGTTGGTACAATCCATTGAGGAAGTTTTGTCCGGCGGAGCTCCCATGAGTCCATCCATCGCGCGTCTCATCATCTCAGAAATGCAGCTAAGGAAACCCCAAGAGAATTACCAGCTTTCTATCCGTGAAAAAGAAATTCTCAAATCTTTGGCCACCGGCAACAGCTTTAAACTGATCGCCTCCGACCTGCAGATCAGCCTGGAAACTGTCAGGACCCATATCAAAAAGATCTATGAAAAACTGCAGGTCCATTCCCAGATCGAGGCCGTCAGCAAAGCTTTGAATGAAAAACTGGTCTGATTTTTTGATTCTCTAAGATTTTTATCACCCTATTAGGGTATTGTGGGTTGTAACCCGATTCTGCACCTTTACTTTATGCAAATCAGTCAGGTTGAAGTATTGACAGGCTGTCTATTAAAGTTTTTAGAATATTTCCATCATTTAACTTAATCAGTTATGAGAAAAATTATCTTCCCATATTTCAAAAAAATCCTCTTAAGGCAGCTGCTTTTCGCCCTGATTTTAGGTTCAATTGCTTGTTCTGAGGAGGAGGGACCAAACAATGTAAACAATCCCAACCCTCAGCCTACCACCAAGCTAGAAATCACAGAAACCTCTCCTGAGTATGTATTTTGGGGGGAAGATATCACCATCAAAGGAACAGGATTTAGTACCAAGACTGAGGATAACTTTGTGTGGCTCAAAGGAGAGTCCCAATCTTTTGGTAACTGTGCGTTAACCAACAGGACAGATTCACTTGGATGGAGAAAAGCAACTGTTATCAGCGCTACTACTACTTCCCTGACGGTAAGAATTCCTTATGTCCCAGCCTCTCAAAATGCCAATAACAAACCTTGTGGAGTATATAATCCAAATCTTAGCATAACGGTAGCTGGCAAAACCGTCGTCAGCCCGCAGGTGAAACTTCTCGGAAAGCCGTTTATCAATGAAGTCTGTATCAGTAATTCGGGATTCAAAGGCTCAGGTATCATACCTGGCAAGCAATCCAACAATGTGATCAGCATTGGTGGTTTGGGAATGTTTGGATCGGCTTCAGGAATGGATGCCAAAATGAAACTTGCCATAGGTTCTGAAAATATTCCCCTGATCAAAACAGATCCGCCAATTGCCACCTGTTCCAATGGTTATAGTTTTACAATCCCAATTACAATGGCTTCAGGAGAATGTACACCTGATCCAATCAGGACCGGCAGATTCTCAAAAATGATGGATTTTGTTGCAAGTATAGAAGGTACCTCAATCCAGTCAGAGAAGTTTTCTTATCCTGTCGGCTCATTCCCTGATCAAAGTATAGAGTCTTTAGCTACACAAAGAGCTTCAAAAAGTGCCGCGGGAAATCCTGAAATCAAAATCAAGGGCAAAGGGTTGAATTGGTACAAAGAAGCAAGATTTATCAGTACCAATAGTGCGGGATGCCCCATGGCCACCATCGGACCAGTATCGAATGTTGAGGGCACAGAGCTAACAATCCTTATTCCCCTGTCACAGATGAACGCCAACTGTACCTATCAACTTTCGCTGATCAATACCTGCAATCTTTCAACAGGACAAATCGGACAAGTGATCATTGACCCTTAATTATAGCTTTTCTTTCAACCAATCAGGGATAAGGCTTTTGGCTTTATCCCTTTTTTTTGGATTTCAGGTTAATTTCTGCCGCAATGGTCGCGAAGGTTTCGCAAAGTCCGCAATGGGAAGATGTTCGTTTCCCCGTTATCCTGCTTCTCCAGAAGCAGGATATTTTCTCCAAAGATCCTTCATTAATGGCTCCCTAAGGATGACAAAGGATTTTATTTCTAATTCTAATTCCCCTCTTTCTAGGGAAGTAAAGCGATCACATCAGAAGCAAATTTATCCATACTGAATTCTCCTTTTGGGGTAAAACCAAGACGGACAATCACCAAATCTTTTGATGGAATCACCAAAATCCATTGCCCTTCAAATCCTCCGGCATAAAAAGCATCATTGGGTAGACTTGGGAATTTCTTTTCCTCAGGACGGCTAGGATTGCCGGCATTGAGCCACCATTGTGCGCCATATTCTCCCATAGGAGCGGCAGTAGCCGGTGTGGTCGCAAATTTCACCCAATCTTCCGATAGAATCTGTTCGCCAAGCCAGTTTCCTTTACCCAACATCAGCAAACCCAATCTCGCAAAATCCCTTCCCGGGGCAAATACAAAGGAAGAACCCACGAAGGTGCCGGAGGCATCTTTTTCCATGACGGTGTTGTGCATGCCTATTTTGTAAAACAATCCTTCATAAGGCAAACGCTGGTAATTTTCTTCTCCAAGTTGGTTGCGGAGAATCTTGGACATGATGTTGGTTGTCCCGCTTGAGTAGTAAAAGTATGTGCCCGGTTCGTACTTCAATGGCTTGGAAGCGGCTACAGCTGCGGCATCAGGTTTGAGAAAAAGCATATTTGTCGCGTCTGAAACACCGCCGTAATCTTCCACCCAATCCAGTCCGTTGGTGGCCTTAAGCATGTTTTGGAGATTGATTTTACTTCTTTCATCTGTCCAATCAGGAAGTAGGTTGTTTTGTTCCAAATCCATAATACCCTTGTCTACCTGAAGGCCGACGAGGTTACTGATGATGCTTTTCCCCATAGACCAACTTGTATGTTTGGTCTTTATATTATGGTCATTGCCATAGCCCTCGGCCACCAATAGTCCTTGGTGTAGGACGACAATCATGTGGGTCAGATGGGTCTTCTTGACAGAATCTTCAAATTCAATATCAATCAAATCCTGGATTTTTTTGTATTGGGGAAGGTTCAGGATCGAATCGTTGAGCCTGTTGCCGTTTGGCCAACTCACGGTATCTTGACTCCAATAGGGTTTGGCTACTTCATAATAAACCTGATTTCGGACTTCCTCTTCCTCCATTCCGGACAACAAAGTACAGCCCTGGCCTTCGCGATAGATGGCTACTCTTTTGGCCAAACCAAAAACAGATCCCGTTACTTTTTTTCCTTCTCTGTCTACTTCAAAATCTCCCAAGCTGATCGGGAATGCCCTCAATTCCTGACTCATTACCGAATTTTCGTCCCGTTCCGCAAGGAAAATACAGCTGCACATGATCTTTGATCCATAAGAACTGACAAGTGGAAATGATTTCCAGGCATAGTTGATCCCGTAGCCCAAACCGGCGATTAGGATCAGAAGGATTGAATAACCGATTTTCTTTTTCATGGGTAAGGTGGGGGGCTTTTATATTTCCTGAAATTTAAATGTTTTATTATTTCAGATGGCATTTTTTTTATCTCAAATGACTCTAAGGATTTACGAAGTATGGAAAGAACTCAAACAAATAGGCTAAACTTGTTTTTCATGGTTTTTTTCAATCAAAGAACCTTTACTTTTTCGTGATTTTTTTGTGATAATTCAAAGGCAATTTTGACTCAAACAAAATCACATCTATTATGAAAAAACTAATCTTATTCTTGTTTGTCGTCATTTTTGCTGCCTGTTCTGAAGATACCGAGCCGGTAATTATCGATTCAGCATTGCCTGATGGCACTTTGAGCGTTCTTCGCATGGGTACATTCGTTGACCAAAACGGTGCCGGAAGCGCAGGCGCAGCATCTATCGGTACAGATACCAAAGGGACAGTATTTTTGAGTTTCAACAATGCCTTCAGAACTGCCTTAGGTACGGGTACAGTCACAGTTTACCTGTCAACATCTGACACTTTCACGCCTGATCCGGCGAATGGCAATCCCAATCTATTACTGGTGGGACCTGTTAGAAATGCCGGTGAAAACTTCTTTAAAATCCCGACAGGAACTGATTTGGCTAAATATACCCATGTTATCCTTTGGTGTGGATCAGTGGGTATTCCGTTTGGAAATGCAAGGTTGCAATAATCACTCTTCACCGACATCCCGGAATTTCCGGGATGTTTAAAGCTCCAATCATGAAAAATCTAAAATTCTTACAGATAGCAGCACTGTTTTTTGTGGTTCAAGAGGTGGACGGGCAAAGTGGATGGACCAAATCAAAAGGTGAAGGTTTTTTCCAAACATCCTTTTCGACATTCAATTCCAAAGATTACTTCACGCTTGAAGGGGAAAAACTCCTCACCAATAGGTTTCATCAGCAAAGTATAGTCTTTTATGGAGAGTATGGGGTGACCGACAAATTCACGGTGATTGCCAATCTGCCCCTTCAAAACTTCAACGGTTTTGAAACCACTGAAACTGTTTCCGGACTTGGAGACCTTAGACTGGAATTCAAACATTCCTTATTGAAAAAAATCCTGCCATTGGCCATCAGTGTCGCTCCTGAAATTCCAACCGGTAGGGCCAATAATTTTGCCAACAGCACTGTCAATGATTTTGAAAGGATCAACCTTCCAAGTGGTGACGGAGAATTCAATGTTTGGACCACTTTGGCCACTTCTTTTGCTTTGGGAGACTTTCCGTTTTATGGTTCTTTATTTGGGTCCTATAATTATAGAACGCAGTATGACGGGATCTCTTTTAGTGATCAGATGGCCGTAGGAGTGGAGTTTGGCTACAAGTTCTTTGATAAGGTTTGGGTCAATGCCAGGCTGAATGGACTTACTTCTGTAGATGAGATTACAGAGGTGACGGATTTTGTAAGGGGGGATGGAACTGAATACACCAGTTACAGCATTGGTGCGAGTGTGCCGGTCTACAAGGAATTCCATCTCAATCTCAATTACCGAAATTTCAACGACCTCTTGTTCCAAAGAAAAAACATCTATTCAGGTGGAGTCTTTACTCTCGGGATCTATTATAACCTCAAACCTACGGCCAAATGAATAACAGCAATATAGTTTCGGGGTATTCCTTCGGAAAAAACATTAACCCCGTCGGTTTGATGTTTATGCCTTCCGGAAAATTGGAAAAATTCCAGACAGTCTTCCATCAGGGGGATTTGGCAAACAGGCTTTTTATCGTCAAAAGCGGCTTTGTCAAACTCTGTGAGTTGTCTCAATCAGGTGAAGAGATCATCCATGATATCAAATCTGAGGGTGAAATATTCGGTGAATGGGACAGTCTCTTCCATCCCGGAATACATTTCAGGTATTCTGCCATTACCCTTTCTGATAATACTGAAGTTCATGCTATCAAATTCTCAGAAACCTCCATTGAACAGCCTTTCAATTCCATCTCAGGACTTTCCAATCTGGTTTTGGAAGATTTGAAAAAGCTTGCCCTCAGACACCAAAGACTGCTAAACAAGGATGCAGCGTACCGGATCAAAGAAACCCTCCTCAGCCTTGCCAAAAAAGCAGGACAAAAATTCGGAGATGAAACCCTGCTCAAAATATGGCTATCCCATGAAGATATCGCAAAACTCGCTGACACTAGCCGTCAGACTGTGACTGCAGTCATGAATCAACTTAAAAGCAAAAATAAAATCACTTACTCAAGGGACAGGATTCTTTTCAGAAGCCTGACCGATTTCCACAATTAAACACAATCATTATGAAAAAACTAAGCATGATTTTGGTATTGGCAACATTCTGCCTTTTTTCTTGTCAAGATAAAGCTGACAAAGTTCCGGCCGATGATTCAGTTGAGGTCACAGGGCCATTGGAAGTACTCAAAAGCGGTACCCTTTCCAATCAAAGTGGAGCAGGGACCAGAGGAACCGTTCAGTTGGTAAAAGACCAAGCTGGAAAATTCTACATTTCCCTGAGTGATAATTTTACGACCAAGTTTTCAACAGGAACTGTCACCGTCTACCTTTCCACTGCCTCTTCTCTTCGATTGAATGAAGGCGGAAGTTTCCAATTGCTTGGATTGGCCAATAGACCGGGAGCACATTTTTATGAACTGCAGGGCAATAAAGACGATAAGTTTACCCATGCTATCATTTGGTGTGGCGCAGCGGCAATTCCTTTTGGAAATGCTTTATTGGAATAACATTTTGTTTGGTTTGTTTATTTGTAAAAATGGGGGTTGACTATTCATCCCCTTTTTTTGTGACCTTCTTTACCAAAAAGGACAATGATCCCATGGAATCATGGTAAAGAATTTAATTTGAACCGCTGTACGGATAAATATTCGAAGCAATCAATCAGTTCAACATCCAAAGCAGTTACTATTGATGACCATCCTTTAGCTTCTTCCATCATTACTTTATTAATGAAGATTCATAGAATATTTGGCCATGAAGGTGGATGGTCAAGGAGATTTCTTCCCTATTAATTAGACTGCATCGGATCAAGCTCAAAAACAAATTCCGTAAAGGTGGAAGAATCAGAAAAGACCTGAATGGTGGAATCATGGACCTCCAATATTTTTTTCACAATGGCCAATCCCAAGCCTGATCCTTCAATCCCTTTTTTGTCCCTATCGACCATGTAATACCTTTCAAAAAGTGAATCCAAATCCTTTTGTGGTATTCCCGATCCTGTATTTTTGATACTCACACAGACTTTGTAGGTAGTCTGACAATAAAAAGCTTTGAGGGTAATCTTTCCGTTTTCGGGAGCATATTTGACGGCATTGTCAATCAGGTTTTGGATCACCCTGTCCAATAAATAAAGATCAGCTTCCACCACAGGGAGTGAGGGCGAAATGTCTGCAACAAGGTCTATTTTTTTCGCTTTGGCCAAAAGTTCAAATTTCAGACAGGCATCAAAAAGCAATTCCTGAATCCTAAAGGGCTCCAGTTTTAACTGCATCTGACCGGATTCCAGCTTTGACAACTCAAATAAATCCGCGACCAATTTGGTAAGCCGGTCTGAGGAATCAGAGATTATTTTCAGGTATTGATCTCTTTCAGCTTCTGTGATCTGATCGCCTTTGATCATCATGGTTTCAACGTATCCGTTGATTACTGCCAAAGGATTGCGGAGGTCATGGGACACATTGGCGATCAATTCCCTTCTCAGGCTGTCCACTTTTTTCAATTCATCCATATGGTGGAGGATATTGTCGGCCATTTGGTTGAAAGTAGAGGCCAATACCGATAATTCTGAATTGGTCATTTTCTCAGGAATTCTTGCTTCCAAATCTCCGTCTTTAAACTTCCGGACTGTGGCAACTATTTCTCTCAGGTTTTTTGTAAGCAGGATAGTCAAAAGCAAGGCGATCAATAAGGCTACTACCATGGTCACTATAAATGACTTCAGGGTCAGCTTCAGCCAATAACTGCCCAACAGTCCCGCGGCGGCCTCCTCAAACTTTTCACTGGCCAAGGTGATGTAGACATAGCCCAATAATTTTCCGTTTTCGGTCACTTCTGTTGCAGAGAAAATGGTCTGATATCCATTGGACCTCGGATCATCGCCAAGGATGAATTCTGAGCCTTTGGTTTGGATAAATTCCCGGACAGGTTCGATATCGACTCTTTTGAGCTTGACCTTGGAATCCAAAACTACAAATGAGAGGATCTCGCCTTCCGGATCCAAAAGGTAAACCTCAATACTCGGATTGACGGCCATCATGGAATGCATGATGACTCCCAATGCTTCTTCATTTACCTCGCCGTTTTTGAAGGGAGGCGCTTCTTTGATCAGGTAATCCGCGATGGAAGCGTTGAGCTTTTGGGTGGTTTCGAGAAAATAATTTTTGGAAGCGATCGTGGTAATGATGATGTAGGCAAAGCCGACCACCATCATGACGAGTGTAATCACTACAGAAATTCTCCAATAAAAACTTTTCATAAAATCATGTTTTAGTCTCGGCAAGTGTTTACCATTCGTCATTGAAGCGGTAACCTATCCCCCAAGTGGTCAGGATAAACCTTGGGTTGTTGGCATCGACTTCGATCTTGGACCTCAGCCGGTTGATGTGGGCGTTGACGGTGTGTTCATAGCCGCTGAAGTCATATCCCCAAATCAGCTCCAACAATTCCGACCTGCTGTAACTTCTTCCCGGACTTTTGGCCAAAAGCATGATCAGGTCAAACTCCTTTGGGGTAAGGTCAATCCTTTTTTGGTTCAAAAGGACCTTCCTTCTTTTTTCATCTATTTCCAGGTTTTCAAACCTGACGGCATCTTCATTTTTATTGCTCAGCAGGACAAATTGGTCTTGCCTTCTCATTATGGCTTTGACCCGGGCGATAAATTCCCTGATTTTGAATGGTTTGGTGATGTAATCATCCGCACCCGATTCCAAGCCTATCACTTTGTCAATTTCTTCAGATTTGGCTGTAATCATCAGGATGGGGGTGAAATTGTCCAAGGCCCTGAGCTTTTGGCAAATGCTCAACCCGTCCATTTCGGGAAGCATGATATCCAATATCATCAGGTCAAACTGCCCCGAGGAAGCAGATTCATAGCCTAAACGGCCATTGTTGGCTACCTGAATCTGATAACCCAAATCCTTGAGGTGGATCTGAATCAGTTGGCTGATATTTGGATCATCTTCGACTACCAATACCTTTTTCATAATTGACTAGTTATAAATTCCAATAAAAGTAAACTGAAATGTTCACGAAAGTATCACGAAAAAATCTGTTCCATATAATGGCCTTGGAAGAAGGATTGATCCTAAACCACATGGTTCTGGGAGGATGTTGATTTTTAACCGCAATGCACGCGAAGGTTTCGCAAAGGGGGGCAAAGGGATTCTATTCTTTTACCCCGGAGGAGGCAGAACACAAGGACGGGAGCATCAAAAACAAGGATGAAAAGAGGAAAAACTTTCCCTTGTCATTTCGAACGCAGAGAGAAATCTTCTCATTCTTAAGCCATTGACAGCAATGGTCGCAAAGAATTCAGAATTTTAACTTTTTAATTCAGAATTGTCCTAAGACTATAATGCCTTTCCACCTTAAAAACTTATCTTAATCCCCTGAAAAAGAAAACATAATTGTAGATGAAAGTCCCTAGAAATCCTTTGCCACTCACTACCTGCCTAGGAAACCAAATCGACCAATTGGTTTATCAGCTTTATGGTTTGACGGAGGAGGAGATTAAGATTTCGTAAGGGTTAAAAACTTCTAATTATTAACTATATTATTTAAAATCAATTTTTATGAATCAGCGAATAATAATTTCAACAACAAATTTTATAGACGGAATGGAAATTGAAAAATATTACGATTTGATTTCCACTAATGTAGTCTTAGGAACAAATGTGTTTTCAGATATCGGCGCATCATTTTCTGATTTTTTCGGAGGTTCGTCAGAAATCTATCAAAACAAACTTGAAAGAATTTATAAAGTTGCTTTAGATAAATTGAGGCAAAAAGCGAAGAATTTAAATGCTAATGGGATAATTGGGGTGAATATTGATTTTGATGAAGTATCAGGTGGAGGAAAATCAATGTTCATGATTTCGGTTTCAGGAATGGCTGTAAGGTTAAAATCTCTTGATAAACCAAATCAAAGTGATGAAGGAAAAAAAACATCTGTTACACCTGAAGAGCTTGAAAATGTTATTTCAAGATTAAAAATTATAACAAAAATAAAGAGTAAAATTCCTTTACAAGATGAGGATTGGGAATTTCTATTAGAAAACACAATTGAAGAAATTCTTCCAGAGTTATTAGATGATTATTTGTTTGCCTTTAAGGATTTTCCAAATCCAACTACAGATATACAAAGGAGATTGAGGAAATTCTTTCCATTATTTCTAAAACAACTTGATTTTGAAATTGTCTCCAAGATGCTTTATGAAAAGATCCAAGTAAACAATTTAATTATTATTACACTGTTGAAAGAGTCCGAATCTTTTAATCCTGAATTAACACTTACAGTAATTAAATCAGATAATATTCATCAAGGAATATCTTCTTTAGTTGCTCATAAGAGATATTATTCAGTTGAGGATTTAAAATATATGAATTCGATCGTTGAATATCTTAAGAGAATTCCTAAAACCGGAAAAATTGAAGTTGTGAAAGGCATACTGGTTTCTAAAGAGAAATTCATATGTGAAAATAACCACAGCAATGATATTGATGCAGAATTCTGTACCAATTGTGGAAAGAATATTCAAGGTTTGACAAAAAATGAAATAAATATCTTGAAGGACTTTGAATTAAAAATACAAGGATTAGCAATGCTTCTTAATTAACTAATACTCAGATCACCTAGGTTTAAGGAATTGTCACAACGAAAAATATCTCAAACATTGCAAAGAGCGTATCCTCATAGTTGAAAACAAAATTCTTTATAAAAGAATTATTAAATATATGCAGGACACAATTGTAGTTTCGAGGTAATTTGAAGATCACAAATTTATCATCTAAAATTATGCTATTTATCCAAAAATATGATGAAACAATTCTTCCCAAAGAGTTTCATAACATTAACAACATATGCGCAATTTTATTTGATCAAATAGTAGACATTTATAGATATGGGATCTATGAGGATTTCACCTCGCATAATATTTTTTTTGGTGGTAATATTAAATCAATAGATATAGAAGGTTTTAAATCAGAAGACGACCTAATTAGATTTCTTCTAGATAATAATCTTAGAAGCGAATTAAATGATGCGTTAACAAAAAAAATTTGTTCAGCAATAATCTCTGATTTTAGTCATTTTGTATATGAGGCAATTTCATCAGCAAAAAAATGTAAAACTACAGTAGCTTTTTCTTTATTAAGGAAACCATTTACTGATGAGTTGACAATTTTGGAACGTCTTTTTGTTGATCCTGAGGGGTTTATCGAAAATTTTTATATTGAAGGAGATATCAATAAGTATGACCCTTCAAATGATCGAACTAAAAACAATATAGACCATTTAGAGTTGATACGTGATTGCAAAAAGAAGATGAAATATAGCCTTCTAATTTTCCCATCTTTGGTTTATGATATTAGATATGAGAAATCATTTAAAGGAGCAATTCAAGAAGTAACAAATAAATCAATTCATATTGTTACTAAGCAAAGGTATTATAAAACAGAGGCAAAAGACCTAAATTATATTTTTGACTCAGTTTCCAATATTGACCACTATCTTCATTTATTTTATACAAATACATTCTATATGCTCTTATATTCAGCATCTATAATTGATGAACTTTATTTTAAATATTTGACCAACCAAGAACATGTAACCTTAAGAAAATCAAAAGCATTGAGGAGATTGTTTAGTATGGTTTTATTAAGGGGTTTCTGTAAAGATGAATCAGATATCCAAGCTTTTGAAATGATCTTAAGTGTATTTGAAAAAAATAAAATGCAGTGTTCCACATGCAGTCATGAATTCACGCCAATTGGAACAGATTTAGAGTATTTCTTTTTTGAGGAAAATTTAAAATGTCCTCGATGTCTGAATACAATAATTAATTCTGAAAAGGACTTAGAGGCTTTTGTTTCCAAATTTGAAATTATCTTAAATGTTAAAAATAATGATTAATGTTCCCTTTTTGGGTGTAGTATATACAATTGTTTTTGGACTAAGTGGTATTTATAATTCCGACCTTTTATTTTTTGGGATTTGAAATCCCGATTTTGAGAAGTTCAACCTTTGGCTGATTCACCCTGAAAAAAAATCCTGTATTCTCCCCAAGCCTCTGAAGTGCCATTCCCAAGAACCGAGAGGTAGGAGTATTTTGCCTAAAGGGGGTACTTCCCAAGTGGAGGGGGGTACTTCGGAAGTACCCCCCTCCACTTCATTACCTACCCGAGTCACCTTTTTACCTACCCATGTCACCTTTTTACTGACACGGGTCGCCTTTTTGCTGACAGCGGTCGCCTCGGAGGTAACCCGTCTCGCCTTTTAGGTAACCCGTCTCACCTTTTTGCTCCTCGCTGTCAGCTTTTTGGTAACCCGTCTCGCCATTTTGGTGACTCGTCTCGCCTTTTTGCTGACAGCAGTCGCCTCAGAGGTGACCCGTCTCACCTTTTTGCTAAGCTGTGTCGCCTTTTTGGTTCTCACTGTCAGCTTTTAGGTGACACGTTGGTTCTCGGAAGTGGGTAAGATGATATTTTTGGATAGACCTGTCAGGTTTTGGAAACCTTACAGGTCTTTTTCTTAAAGTTTGGAAATAAAAAAACCGGACCCTTGCAGGTCCGGTAAAGTCTAAGTTCAAATCAAGGGTTAATCTTTTTTCTTTATTCGTTGGAAGATGGCTTTCTGCCCTGCTTCTCAAACCTCTTTCTCAGGTCTTCATAGATGGCTTTGGCATCGGGAGCATTCATTTTTGCGGCTTGCTTCACCGAATTGTAATAACTCAAGGCCCCTTTATAGGCTTCCGATCCTGCTAGCATGGCAGTATCGCTCATAGTGTCTTGGATCTGATCAACCATCCTCAACAATGGCATCAGTCCCGAAGTAGCATTCCAGTCTTTTTGAAGTTCCTCCAGACTGACATATGCCGGTAGAAATTCCGAATTGTTGACGGCATAGTCCATGACCTTGTCGACAAAAGGCTCTGTGCCGTCACTCATTTTTGGGATGGTTTTGCGCTGCTCGGGTGTGAGGGCGATGACATGGGGTGCCAATAGGCCCTGAATTTGCTGCAGGGCGGCCTTGATGGCCTGAAGATCCGCCGGTGGGATCTCGATGGAGATTCGATTTTCCATTGATTGGATTGTTTAAAATGAAAGAATATAACTGTAAGCACCTAGTACTTAGAACAAAATGTAGTTATAAAGGAAAAAATAAACAAGGGTTTAGGTAAAAATATTTGTGAACATTAGTTCAATGTCGTAAAATACCGTAGGAGGGAGGGTTTTATGGTTATCTTTTTGGGATTTATAATCCCAATTCTGAGAAGTTCAATCCTCATCTGGTTTTTGTTAAAAGTGCCAAAGAGTCGGTTTTTTATTTTTATTTGTTGTTTTTGAGAAACACACCCACCATTTCTTAACAAATTTTTTATGGAGAAACAGATGCTTTTCAATCGATTCCGAATGGTATTTTATTTCAAAATCAAAGCAAGGTATGCCCTGATTTAGAATAAAATTCTGTTTTCACCCCAAAAATCACTACTTTTGTAGCTTCATATATATTAGGCAATAACAGATGACCATTACTCCACCCTGATTTTTTAATTTTTTGACATCATCTCCTTCCCTCAGATGAGCGGAAGACCCATTGCCTATTTTCCATTTATTAAAGTTTAAGAATTATGACGCAGATGTTTTATCGCCTGTTCAAACCGACACAGGTAAATCTGAAAGACGAAGTATTGTCCGGCTTGACTGTGGCCTTGGCTTTGGTGCCTGAAGCAGTAGCTTTTTCATTGATTGCGGGAGTCAGTCCTTTGATTGGATTATATACCGCATTTATTATTGGACTGATTACCTCTATTATGGGTGGCCGTCCCGGAATGATTTCCGGTGCAACAGGTGCCATAGCTGTAGTAGTAGTCGCTTTGGTTGTTTCTCATGGAGTTGAATACCTCTTTGCAGCAGTTGTCCTGATGGGATTGATCCAGATATTAGTAGGTGTTTTGAAATTGGGGAAATTGATCCGCTTGGTGCCGCATCCGGTGATGTTTGGATTTGTCAACGGATTGGCCATTGTGATTGCCATGGCACAATTTGCTCAGTTCAAAACTGTGAATGCCGAGGGAGTTTCTGAATGGATGAGCGGAAATCCATTGTATATCATGATAGGCTTTGTCCTACTGACCATGATCATTATTAAGTTCCTCCCAAAGTTGACTACAGCTGTACCCTCGGCTTTAGTGGCAATATTGACCGTTTCCTTGATTGTTATTTTCGGAGGCATTGATACCAGAACAGTTGGTGATTTGGCATCCATCAGTGGAGGATTGCCGGAGTTTCATTTGCCTTTGGTTCCTTTGAATTGGGAAACATTGATGATCATCCTGCCTTATTCTGCGATTATGGCTGGAGTTGGGCTGATAGAAAGTCTGCTGACTTTGACCTTGATAGATGAAATCACAGAGACGAGAGGTCATGGGAATAAGGAATGTGTAGCTCAAGGTGTGGCTAACATAACGACTGGATTTTTTGGTGGAATGGGTGGCTGTGCGATGATCGGTCAGTCATTGATCAATGTCAATGCAGGCGGAAGAAGCCGGATTTCGGGAATAGTAGCTTCTGTCGGTCTTTTGGTATTTATTCTTTTCCTGTCTGCTTATATCGAAATGGTACCAATGGCGGCCTTGGTTGGGCTGATGTTTATGGTGGCAATAGGAACATTTGAATGGGCTTCATTGAAAGTATTCCGGAAAGTCCCTGCCCATGATGTGTTGGTGATGGTTATCGTTACATTGGTAACTGTCTTTTTGCATAACCTGGCTTTGGCTGTGTTGATTGGAGTCATCATTTCCGCTTTGGTCTTCTCTTGGCAAAATGCCAAAAGGATCAGAGCAAGGAAATATGTGGATGAAAATGGAGTCAAACATTACGAGATGTTTGGTCCGCTTTTCTTTGCTTCTGCAATGGCTTTTGGGCAAAAGTTTGACCCGATCAACGATCCTGAGGAAATTATTATTGATTTTCAGGAAAGCAGGATTGTGGACCATTCGGGCATAGATGCCATCCACAAAGTAACCGAACGTTATGAAAAATTAGGGAAAACTGTTTACATCCGTCATCTGAGCAGTAGCAGTAGGGTATTGCTCGAAAAGGCAGAGACGATCATCAACGTCAATTACACCGATGATGACCCAAGCTTTAAGATAGTATTTGACAAAAGAGAAAAAGTGAGGTCCTGATGTTGATATGCAACCCTCCGCAGGGTGGAATTACAAATTCCACCCTTTTATTTTTTGGGATTTGAAATCCCAATTCTGAGAAGTTCAACACATACTTTCTGTCAGATAGCAGTTTCCTTTTCTCCAGGTTTCTTTACCTGAAGTGCCCTTTTGGTAACTTTCAAATCTCTGAAATAACCGATCGTACCGATATCCACATACAGTCCTACAAATCCCTTTTTGGTTTTGCCCAGCATTTTGTCTACGATAAAGGAGGAATACTTCATGTCATTGATATACATTTCGGCAGATTCACCATTGACTTCTATTCTCATGGTAATCCATTCCTCGAGAGCTACAGGGGCAGAACCTTCATACCTGAATGGGGCAGTCTTCCGTAAGGTATCAAATTTAAAGTCGGGATAAGAGAAGTACTGTACGGTGTGGTTTCTTCGCAGTTGGTTATCGGACCTTCCGACTTTTGGCCTTACATAAATACTCTCAAAGGCAGAATCATCTTCCTGAATCCTGAAATAAAGACCGATAAATCCGGCGATGCCTGAGTACGTGGCAGGGTTTTGTAATTGGCTGTACATCTTGACTTCAATGGTTCCGTTTTCGAAGTCATCCAATCCTACAAGCCGAGCATAATGTGGTTCATCCACCGTGGCCTCTACGCGTGTCGAATCAAAAGGGAGGGCATTTAAATCCCGTTCGATTTTTAAGACTTTTTTTCCTTGAAATTTCACCACCTCGCCGGTGACATTGTGAAGTTCAAACTCCTGGTTTTTGAGTTTCAGGTTTTGCGCATTGACACCCAATGTGATAAATGCCAACAGAAGTATGAATGGGGATTTTTTTAATGACATGATATTCTTTCTTGATGATGATAACCTTACAAAAGTCAACATAATCCACGGTATCTACCCTTAATCTAGGTTAAGAAATCAGCCCTTGGCTTGGAGGTTCTTCCGGATTTTGCTCAAAAATTCAGGGGTAATCCCGAGATAAGAGGCTATCTGTGTATTGGGAATCCTGTTAAAAAGATGGGGATATTGTTCCAAAAAACTCAGGTACCGTTCCTCAGCAGTAGAACTGAACAGCTGTCCGATGCGCTCTTGCTGCTGCATAAAATGGTTTTCCAACAATACCCGAAAAATCCTGTCAAATTTTGGGGCCTGAATATACAGATCAAGCAAATCCCGGTGTGTGATTCGAAGTACCAGGGTATCTTCCAAAGCTTCAATATTCAAAGTGGATGGGATTCTTTTATGGAAACTTGTGAGATCAAGAATCCAATAATTCTCTGTAGCAAACTGAAAAACGTGGTAATCTCCTTTTTCATCCACTTTAAAAAGCCTGAGACATCCTTTTACCACAAAATCAAAATGGTCACATACTTTACCCTCCTGTAAGGCAAACTGCTTTTTTGCAAAAGTGTGGGGATGGAATTTTGCTTCAACCAATTCTTTCTCCTCTTGCTTCAAAGGAATCAGTTTCCCGAAATAATCGAGGAGCGGTTGGCAAGCAGCTGGATTTGAATCGATTTCCATAAACAAAGAATTGCTAATTAGCCGTTCAAAGGTAAAAAGTTATGACCAATATGGGGGCTTTTTTGAATTACAAAGCTACTCGGTCATTGAAATAAAAAAAACCTACTCCATCTTTACCGCGATCACCACTGCCGAAAGAATCGTCAGCCCTCCGATGGCCAAAATCGAAATATCAATACCGAATGAATCTGCGATCAGGCCTGTGATGATTGCCCCGATGGCATAACCCAAATCCCTCCACAAGCGAAATATCCCGATACTTTTTGCCCTGTCCTGTGGATGGGTATTTTCGGCAACGGTGGCGAGAAATGTCGGATAGACAATGGCTGTTCCCCAACCCAATATGGCTGACAAAAACACGTAATGCGTCATGCTTTCAGCAAAAAGGAATAAGCCCAATGCGATGCCCTGTAGCAGCATTCCGGTAAAGAGCAGGTTCTTTTTGTTGTAGATATCGGCCATCCTCCCGGTAAAGAGTTGTCCAAATCCCCAAACAGCAGGATAGACAGCAGTGACGACACCGACTTGTTCCAGATTGAATCCTTTGGCTGCAAGTAATATTGGGAAAATCCCCCAAGCCATTCCATCATTGAGGTTATTGATCAAACCGGCCTGCGTGACAGCTCCCAGGTTTGGATGTTTCCAGGTAGTATCCCAAAAAGGATTTTTCAATTTTGGAACATCAGAAAAAGTATTCTCGGCTTCCACATGCTTCCGTGTGTCTTTGACAAGGAAAATGGAGCCCGCCAAACCCAATAGAGAAAGTCCAATTCCAAGGTAAAAGGGATAAGGCCTTAAACCGTATTCTGCCGCGATATATCCTGTCAAAAACGCAACCAAAGCCACAGCAAGGTATCCGGCAAATTCATTCAAGCCCATGGCAAAACCCCGCTGTTTTTCCCCAACAAGATCGATTTTCATGACCACAGTACTGCTCCAAGCCAAACCCTGATTGATCCCAAGCAGGATGTTTGCAGCGACTATCCAATCCCAACTAGGGGCAAACATCAGGATAAAGGGTACCGGAACTGCAAACAGCCAACCTATGGTAAGCAGGTTTTTTCTCCCTACTTTATTGGCAAAAACTCCGGCAAAGTAATTGGTGATGGCTTTTACAATCCCAAAAACAATGATAAAAGAGAGTATGGCAGTTTTGGCTGCAATGTGAAATTCCTGCTCGGCAATCTGTGGCAGGATGCTCCGCTCCAGGCCCACCATCCCGCCTACAAAGGCATTGATGATGACCAAAAGTGTAAATTGCTTCCAGTTTTCTCTGAGACCCAGTTCTATTTTTTGCACTATCCCTCCATTTGAATACACAAAATTCGTGGAGGCTCGGGTCGATTCCTTTTACAAATGTTAAAAAATCAACGCTGGGCGCGGATCCGGCTGAGGCTGACCTGAGTGATGCCTAGGTATGAAGCAATGTACTTCAGGGGTATTCTTTTCAAAAAATCAGGTGATTCTTGGGTCAGTGCAAGATACCTTTCTTCCGCGCTATGAAACTGTAGACTCTCAATCCTGTTGACAGTTTCGACATAAGCAGATTCAAAGATTTTGCGGAAAAGACGTTCTATGTCAGGAAATTGGTCATAGAGATCAAAAAGTAAGGGAGAACTGATTCCGATAAATTCGGAGTCTTCCAAAACCTGAATGCCTTTCTTGCTCGGCTTTCCTGTAAAAAGACTTTCCACCCTTGCAATCAGGGAGTTTTCGAAGGCAAAAGATTCGGTGATGTCTGTTCCGTCTTTGTAGTAGTAGATCCTGGCTATTCCTTTTTTGACAAAATAAATGGTGCGACAGGTGTGGCCGATGGATTGGAGGTCTTTGTTTTTGGGGATCTGGGAAAGGCTACAAATGGCTGCTAATGCTTCCTTGGCTTCTCCGGAAACCCTATGAAAAGTATCAAAATAATAAAAGAGCGGGGAATAGACTGTCGAAAAGTGATTGCTTTTAGTCGGCATAGTATTCAAAGTTAAACCTCTGAAGGGAAAATATCATTTAATTTTTTTGCTATGATTTCAACCCTTTTTTGGGTTTGAAGATGGAGTTTAATTTATTGTTTTCTCTTTGGCTAAATCCTATGAGTCTGATTACTTTTTTTGATCCACCGGCTAAAGCAGGTGGCAATTAAATCCAAATGCATACTTCTGCTTAATGTCATTCTCCATTTATCATTCAGAATTATTCATTTATTTGGCTAAAGAAGGTGGCAATTAACCATTGCCTTGTTTTTATCCTATTTGGAAGCGGTTCTTTGTTGGAAAGTGGGGATGAAAAAAGAGAAGGAGAAGCAGTGGAATTGGACAACCAAGATTTAAATCCCGTGCAGCCTGTAGTATACTTTGTGCTTTCGACAAAGTCGTGAATAACAACTTTAATTAATTAAGGTCTTATTGCCAGTTGTAGCCAAAACTGCTCAATTTTTTTGATTACATTAAAAAATTCCTCTATCTCCAGAGGCTTTTTCAAATAGCTGTTGCAATGATTGCTGTAAGCTATGTTTACATCCTTAGGATTGGAAGAGGTGGTTAGCATAATTACCGGTATTTTTTTGAGACTTGAATCCATTTTGATTTGCCGCAATACTTCATGACCGTTATATATTGGCAAGTTGATATCCAACAGGATAAGGTCTGGCTTTGGTGATTGAGTGAATGATCCTTTTCTGAATAGAAAATCAAGTGCTTCCTGCCCATTCCTTGCCACACTGATCTCAGAAACCAATTTACTTTCTTCAAAGGCTTCTAAAGTGAGTAGGATGTCACCTTCATTGTCTTCCACCAAAAGTATATGTGCAGGTTTTAATTTCATTTTTTCTTCAATTTATTTTGCAACAGTAAAATAAAACGTGCTTCCAACTCCGGGAACAGATTCTACCCATATTCTGCCACCCAAAAACTCCACATGCTTTTTTGCAATTGATAAGCCGATTCCGGTACCTTCATACTCGTCATGGTTGTGCAGTCTCTGAAAGATACCGAATATTTTATCAATAAAATTTGGATCAATACCAATTCCATTGTCTCTGATGGAAAATTCCCATTCCTTTTCTTTTTCGATTGAATGGATATCAATTTGCGGAGGAACGTCTTCTTTCGAATATTTGATAGCATTGTCCAATAATGCATGCAATACTTGGGTAATCCCTGCGCTGTACGTTGTAAGGGAGGGAAGAGGTTGGTAAGAAATGGATACTGACTTTTCTGAAATGACTGTTCTTCTTAATTTTTTATATTCATCGAGGATTTCATTTAGGTCAACCAGTTCTTTGCCTTCGGAAGACACGCTTGCCCTTGAATACTCCAATAATTCCAATATTATCTGCTTCATTCGTTTTGCACCATCTATTGCAAAATGGATGTATTGGATTGCTTTTTCATCCAATTGTGAACCATATTTCCTTTTGAGGAGATCCATAAAGCTCGAAATCATCCTGAGGGGCTCTTGAAGATCGTGAGAGGTGACAAAGGCAAATTGTTCCAGCTCTTCGTTTGAGCGCTCGAGTTCTTTGGCGTACTTTTGAAGAGATTCATTAAGGGACAGTAATTGAAGTTCGGAATTCTTCCTTTCAGTGATGTCATTCATGGCACCAATTACCCTGATCACTTTTCCTTCGCTATTTCTAATAAAAGTAGCGCGGTCAATCACAAAAGCTATGGTATGGTCATTTTTTAAGAAACGGTATTCCTCATACCAATCCTTGAGTTCAGGATCCGACATAAAGCGATTTACTTTGTTGATGATCCTTTCCCGGTCCTCTATGTGAATACATGACATCAACAATTCAAATGTTGGATTTATTTCATCAGGATTGTATCCAAACAACGTAAAAAATCCCTTCCCCCAAAACAACGTATTGTTTACAGCATCAAAATCCCAAATTGCGTCATTGGTGGCTTCAGTCACTTTTTCAAACCGTTCATTCGCTTCCAAAAGACGAAAATCTGCTTCTTTTCTAAGGGAAATGTCTCTAAAAAAAACCGTGATCCCCTCTTCCGAAGGATATGCATCCACTTCTAGCCACTTGCCAAAATTGTCCTCAAAGTGAACAGCTTCTCCTGTTTCCAGAACCCTATGGTAATTAATGTAGGAAGGATGAGTCACTGCATCAGGGAAGAGATCCCAAAGATTCCTTCCGATAATTTCTTCTCTTTTTACACCAAGAAGTTTCTCGGCAGCATGATTCCAATAGGAGACAATGCAACCGCTGTCCATGGTAAAGAAGGCATCTGCAATACTTTCTATGATGTTGTTTTTTTCCTGAAAAGCCTTCTTTAATCCTTCTTCAGCTTTAATCCGATCATCTATATTTTTAAAAAAGGCAGAAACACCTCCTTTAGAAGGATATGCGGTGATTTCATACCATTTGCCATCAACAGGGTAATTGTATTCAAATGTTTTTGCTGCTTTGGACTTTGCAACACTTTCCAATTTGGTTTTTAAACCTGTTTCTTCCCCTTGAGGGAAAACTTCCCAAAAATTTTCTTTATTGAATTTACCCCCGCTTTTTCTTTTGAGTAGATTTTCAGCTTCAGTATTAAAATAGGTAAGGTTCCAATGTTCATCTACGGCATAAAATGGATCGGAAATACTTTCTAATATCTCGAGAATTTGAAGCTCTAATGATTTTGGTAAATCTATATCCTGAAAACTCCCAAAAATACGTTGACATTTACCTTCTATAAATTCCCCAATTCCTATGACGCGAACCCATCGTTCTTTCCTAGTAGCAGTCACAATTACTGCCTCAAAATCAAATGATTCACCTTTCTCTATACATTTTGACACTTTCTCAGTGACAACTTCATGGAAATCTTCCCTGTAAAAATGAATGGCAGTTTCCCAATCAAGTTCATAGGAATTAGGATCTGTTTCATGGAGCTCGTGGACCATATCTGACCAGAATATTTTACCTCTGTGCAAATCTATTTCCCAACTTCCAATTTTTGCCATACTTGTAGCTTGTCTCAACAACTCCTCATTTTCGACTTCCCTGGTAATATCCATCACCATGGAATTAAAAAGCACTGTCCCATCAGGTAAAAAATCAGGAGAGCCTAATCCTTGAAGTGTCCGCCTTTCACCGCTTGGAGATACTGTTCTGTAGCGTGCTGTCCATTTGGACCTGTTTTTTACAGAATCCAAAATACTTTGTCTCACCTGATTGAAATCACCGCCGGCTTTGGTTTGATTCCAAACCAAATGAACATCGTCCATCACTTCTTCAGGACTATATTCCCAGATCTTTTTGGATCCTTTGCTCACGTTTCTTAAAGCATCTGTGCCATCAGGAAACAATAAATATTGAAAAACCACCCCAGGTAAGTTATCAGCCAAAGACTGATGGCGTAATTCCGCAGCTTTTCTATCCGTGATATCTTCACAAATGGCCACTGTCCTTACAGGCTTACCCATATTGTCCCTTATAAATGCAACGTGTAAGCGAACCCAAACAACGGATCCGTCTTTTTTCACATAACGCTTTTCATTTCTATATTCTCCTTCCCCTAGGGCAGCTTTGCTGAAAATTTTCCAATCTTTTTCTTTGTCCTCCGGATGGGTAAGGTCCGGAAATTTCATGTTTAAAAGTTCAGATTTAGAATAACCTGTAATGGATTCATAATAGGAATTGACTAAAATTATTTGGCCGTTTGAAGGATCAACCTGTGCAATACCCAAAGTAGCAATCTCAAAGATGGTTCTGAACCTTGCTTCACTTTCAGCCATGGCTATTCCTGACATTTTAAAATCATGTATATCCTGAAAACTGCCATAAACGCGTGTGCATACCCCATCCATAAATTCTGCTTTCGCAGTGGTGCGTACCCAAAGTTCTTTATTGCCGGAAGTGACGATAACCGCCTCAATCGTATATGGCTGTTGGGTTAGAATACATTTTTCAAAACTTGATCGTGCTAGATGGCGATAATCCTCTCTGTAAAAATTAAAAGCCGCTTCCACATTTGGCACAAAGGACTTGGGGTCTGTCCCATAGATTTGATGAACTTCATCTGACCAAAAGATGGTGTTATTTACTGCATCAAACTCCCAACTTCCTATTTTAGCGAGTTTGCCAACTTGACGGTTTAATTCTCTTAGGTTCTTCTCTTCAGTAATGTTTTTGGCAACTGCATATACAACACCTTGTTCCGGAGAGGAGGTTGAAGTCCAACTCAACCAAATTACTTTACCTTGTTTTGTGACATAACGATTTTCAAAGTTTCTTATATTTTCACCATTATAAAGTTTCAATTGAGCGTCACTTGTCAACAATCTATCTTGCTCGTGTAAAAATGAGATGATGGGCCTAGAGCATATTTCTTCCAGGGTATAACCTAACAAAGCTAGGCCTGCTGGGTTGATTCGTTTTATATAGCCATCGAAACCTGCCATGCAGATTAAATCGGGTGTAAAGTCAAAAATTTGAGCCAATTCGATTTCAACTTTCTTTTTGCTTAGTTCACTTCCAATCGCTGACTCTAATTTTCTCAATAAGTCGATATATGGAGTCAGCGCTGATTTTGGTTTAACAGTTCCCAATAAAAGAACACCTATTACCTCATCTTTATTTTTTAAAGGCACTCCCATCATGGCTTCAAAGCCTGCCTTTTTAGCAGCTAATTTTCTTTTTATAAGCCATTCTCCCTCAACATTTCCCCAAATTTCGATTGTTTTGTTTTGCCAAACATTGCCCGGTAACCCTTCCCCCAGAGCGCAAGAGGTAATTTGCTTCGTTGCCTGATAAAAGGTACTTCCTGTTATTCCCTTCGCATGATGAGCTACGCGATTGATGCTTTTACCATCAATAGCAGGTAGCCATATTTCAGAAAGATCAAAATCACCAATTTTGATAATGTGTTCGCAAAGATTTGAAAGGCATTTTGTTAAATCATTATCAATGCTTTGATGGAAAATATCACTTATAGTATTGATGAGGTCTTTTTCTAATTCTTTGTTTTTTTGCTCCGTCACATCCCTTTCTATAGCAATCCAGTGTGTATACCAGCCTTTTTCATTGGCTACCGGGATTACAGAAAAATTGATCCAAAATTCTTCTCCGTTTTTTTTGTAGTTGATGGTGGTGATTTCATAGGGTTGCCAGTTTCGGATGGACTTGCTGAGCACTGCCAATTCTTCTCTATCTGAATTTGGACCTTGAAGGATTCGGGGAGATTTACCGATTACTTCTTCGGAAGTGTAACCTGTCATTTTTGTAAAAGCCTCGTTGACATAGATTATCCTTGGACCAGGTTCGTCAAATAGTTCAGCTTCTGTGATCAGAACAGCATCATTGGTATGGGTGATCACACTTTCAAGCAACTTCAGCCGCTGTTCTTCAGCTTTTTGCCTTGTAATATCCTGTACAGTTCCTTCAAAGGCAATCGGCTTCCCATTTTCATCCTTTATCAATCTACCCAATTCGTGTACCCACTTGATACTTTTATCGGGAAGAATGATCCTGTGTATATAATCGAGTTCTTTTTCTCCTGAGAATGCATCATCTTGTTCCTTCATTAATCCTTGAAGGTCGTCAGGATGAATGCTGCTCCTGAAATTTTCAAAGTTGACTTCAAAGCTGTTCTTGTCCCTGCTCCAAATATTATAAACCTCATCTGTCCAGGTTAAGGTTTTGCCATCTATTTCCAACCTCCAATAGCCAATCTTAGCCATTGACGATATAGACTTTAATTTTTCTTCCGTTCTTTTCAGTTCTAAAACCTGATTTTCCTTTTCTGTTACATCAAGGCACACCGCTAACATACATGGTCGATCAAAGTAGTCAACTTTGTTCGCATTGATTTCCATCCGGATCAGCTCACCTGATTTCTTTTGGTGGGTGAAAACCCCAAAATTAATATTCCCCTCAGGTTGATCCCGGCCCGCGTTAATTTCCAAGATTTCCTTTTTGGGATGGATATCCTTTAAGGTCATCGAAAGAAATTCTTTTCTTGAATATCCATAATGGTGGATGGCAGCAATGTTTACCTCTAAGATTTCTTGAGTCTCAAAGTCAAAGATCCATGATGGGATAGGATTAAGGCTGAAAAGGTTATTGGTCATAGCATCAATTACCATATATTTTGGAGGTTTTGGGCAAATCGGAAAATATAAGATTGTATTAAAAATTCGTTGTGAAGGAAATAGATATAAACGAACTGTCGAGTTTGGGCTTTCCTTGGCTTGGGTTATCGCAGGGAGATACTCGAATCCAATAGTTGCTGTTAAACTTCTAGCCAAAAAAACAGACAATCCGGTGGAATTAACCAATGTATTATAAGCATTATTTGACCTTTAATCAATTATGTTGTGGTTATATATGTTTGGTTTTGATGATCAATTTATTGACCCTTTCAGTTCGAATTTTTCTACTCTCACTATCATTTCTTGGCAGATATTAATTAAACTTAGTTTTTTTTAACTGTAAATCCAACTGCCACTGCAAACTATTATTTAGGATAATCCAAACCATAAAAACATTCTGAATCGGTAAGAATTTGAGGACAGGATTCTAGGGTTAGTACCACCGTATTTCAAACATATATGATAAGCTGAGAGTATTTCGTTAAGCAAAAAAATAAAGCCAAGTATTAGCTTCCTACTTTCATTATTTCTAAATCAAAAGAATCATTGGACTGCAAAGGGTATTGAAGTACTTTACAGCTTGGCATATGAGACAATTGATTTATATGATATCAATTACTCCCCCTATTGGGATTTGAAATTCTCATTCTGAGAAGTTCAACTTATGCCTGCACCGGAAGGATAAAAAATCCAATTTGATTCCATACTCCACACTCTACAAAAGAATCAGTTTCCCGAAATAATCAAGCAGCGGTTGGCAGGTTAACGGTTTTGTTTTCTTATCCATTAATCGGAATTTTCTTTTTAAAATAAACAACCAAGTTTAAAAATTATTAATTGCTTCTTTTCCACCACTTCATTGTGGTGAACAATCTAAAACACCTCCATAGGACAGGAAGCTGGTGAATGTTTTTGTCAAATTCCGGTAAATCCAGCCAGGGTCGAATCTAATTCCTTTGTCAAAAAGGATGGAATCTTTAGCTTAACCTTGTTTTTTTTGAAGTAAATGGATATTCCTGATTTACATTTCCTCAGCGATAAACCGGAATCTTCCCGTTTCTTGTCCCCCAATTTTTTCCTAAATTGGGTTTAACTTTTGAATTCAATATCAGTATCGGTTGTCCATTTGATCAAAGAAATGGGAAATGCTACAATAGCAAAGGGTATCAGGAAATTCCGCCTGATACCTAAATAGAATTATTGAAAAGCCCAACCCACAAAAACTCCGTAATTTGGTTTGAATGTTTTTTCAGGACCATATTGGTCAAGATTTCCTCCCAAGCCAAAATTGAAAGCATTCTTTTTTAATCCGGCTCGGAGTTGAAGAAAACTCCTTGCATGCAGGTTGTCACGCGTACTGTGGATGTACAACATTTGGATCCTAGTGTATAAATTGGTTTTGGGAGTAAGGGTGGGTTTATACTCATAGATTCCAAAAAATTCTACATTTCTTTTGGAATGAAGAAATGCCGAAACTATAGTCACGGCTACCCATTCCTTATTGGTAAATGAATGTTGCGCACCAAGCAGCGGGGCAAAACCCACCGCATTGTTGATCGAAGTTCCGCCGACCAAACCAAATCCTTTATAGATATTATAGTTGATCAATACCGGGCTAGCAAAATCCAGATCTTCCATATTATTATCATAGCTTGCAGCTATAGAGGATACACTCAAAAATCCGAATCTACTCTCAGGAGTAAACTTTTTCTTGACCACCATCTGAAAAAACATCCTGTTATTACCCGCCATAAATTCAACAGGCGTGGGGACTTTTGGGACAAATTCCTGTGCCAAAGCTGATTGAAAAACTCCAATAAAAAACAATATTGTCAGAAGTGGTAATAAGTATCTTTTTGATTTTAGGTTTGAAACCTGCATAAGTTTTTCATTTAGTTTATGCAAATTTCAGAAATCAAAAAACAGTAATAGTTGCTCTATATCAACGTTTTGATACTAGAGCTGGGCTTTTAACCGGCTAAGTGTATAATGTGTGATACCTAAATAACTGGCGATTATTTTATGAGAGATCCTGCTTAAAATTTTGGGCTGATGATAAATCAGCGATCTCAACCTTTCCAGGCTATCAGTCCCTTGAAAATCATAAATTCTCCTCTGGGTCGTGATGTAAGCAGATTCCAAAATATTCCTGTAGATTTTATTTACAGAAGGTTCATTTTCCACCAAGAAATAAAAATCCTCTTTACTGATATAAAGTAGGGTGGATTTTTCCAGGGCTTGGATATACTCTATAGAAGGCTGTCCGGTAATTAAGCTTGTAAAAGAGGTTCCAAATTTACCTTCAAATGCTATGTACCTTGTATTTTCTAACCCTTCATTGTTTACAGAAAACAACCTCAAGCAACCTGATATAACAAAATAATTGAATTTGCAGACTTCACCTTCCTTGAGTAAAAATTCGTTCTTTTTTACTTTTTTTTCTTTGAAATAAGGAGATAGCGATTCGAGTTTTTCCTCCTCGATTTTGGTGAGGTTATGAAAATAGGATTTTAAAACTTCATGCATGATCCAAATTAATTCATTTTGTTAAAAATAACAGCAACCTTATCCTTTGTTTACATGATTGACAGATGGATTGGCTGAACTTTTATGTTCAAATGGGTCTTATAATCAAACATTACAAAAACTTTTAAATCAATAAATTACTAATCATAAAAATACGATCATGAAGGCCTTCTGGAAAAACCAAATTTTAGCTGAAAGCGATAAAACAATTCAAATTGAGGGAAATCATTATTTTCCTGCTGACAGCATCAAGAAGGAATTTTTCAAATCCTCCATAACCCATTCAACCTGTCCTTGGAAAGGGATAGCTTCTTATTACACCATTGAAGTTGACGACGAGGCAAACAAAGATGCTGCGTGGTTTTATCCCGAACCGAAGTCAGCTGCCAAAGAAATCAAAGGCTATGTCGCTTTTTGGAAAGGTGTGGAGATAAAACATTAATAGTATTCCCCACTAGGTGGTGGCGATAGCTATCAACATCTAATTCCACGCATTTATTTTCTAAGACTGAAGTCAGTGGAATAAAAAATCCAGTAATCTTCCCAAGCTGCTGAAATGCCATTCCCGAGAACCGGGAGGTAAAAATAATTTATTCTTCAGAGGTAATTCCTAGTGGAGGGGGGTACTTCTGAAGTACCCCATCCACTTCATTTTCTACCCGAGTCGCCTTTTTGCTGACAGTTGTCTCATCAGAGGTGACACTTCTCGCCTTTTTGGTGACCGGTCTCACCATTTTGGTTCTCGCTGTCAGCTTTTAGACGACACGATTGTTCTCCCAACCCCAAATTCAAAATCCGGATTAAACGCTAAAAACTAATTTAAGAAATTTTTGTTCCTTTATCATCTTGGGCAAAATCATGCAGTCAATGGAAAATCTAAGGCAGGCAATGCGGCAAATGATTGACATTTCGGAACAGGAATTGGAGGTGTTTCTAGGAAAAACTTTTTCCAAAACATTCAAAAGACAGGAGATCCTATCAGCCCCCGGAACTGTTCCCAATGAGATCTTTTTTATCGTAAAAGGGATTGTCAGGGTAGTAGTCACCGACCATGCAGGAACAGAACATACCGTCCACTTTGCGATGGAAAACCAGTTCATTGCCGATTACACCAGCTTTTTGACCAACCAAGATTCTATCTACACCTTGCAGGCATTGGAAGAAACCACAGTTGTGGTATTGCCCCGAGAGGCAGTTTATTGGGGTTATGAGAACCTTAAAGAAGGCCAAAAGATGGGCAGGTTGATTGCTGAATTTTATTTTGTCTACCAAGATACAAGGGTGAGAAATATGTATTCGCGAACTTCCAAAGAAAGGTATGACAGCATTTCAGAGGTTTTTCCCGGTATTCACAACCGAGTTCCGCAGCATATGATCGCTTCTTATTTGGGCATCACCCCGGTTCATCTCAGCAGGTTGAAAAAAGCAGACAGCCAAAAAGTCTAAACATTTGTTATCGTTTCGAGCTAAGATAGGAAGTAAGTTTGCGCTGTAATAAATGACAGACAAATGAATAAATACCTTATCCTGACTT
This sequence comes from Aquiflexum gelatinilyticum, assembly GCF_024813435.1. Lineage (NCBI taxonomy): Bacteria > Pseudomonadati > Bacteroidota > Cytophagia > Cytophagales > Cyclobacteriaceae > Aquiflexum > Aquiflexum gelatinilyticum. The sequence goes on along the minus strand of NZ_JANAEZ010000001.1, from coordinate 335,786 downwards.
CTCTTTTTGCATTCGCTTTAGGCATCGAAGCCTTTGGGCAAAAAGAAGATCTAAAAAACCGAACCCCTCTGATTTCGTGGCCGACCGAATTTGAACCTGGAAAAAGTAAGTTTTTTGTTCACAATGAAATCGAGATTTCAGCCCCGCCCGAAGTGGTATGGAATATCCTGATTGATGCCTTGACATGGGAATCTTGGTACGAAGGCGCCAAAAATGTCTCGTTTGTCAATCCGTCGGACAAAGTTCTCCAAGCTGATTCCCAATTCAACTGGGAAACGATGGGATTGAAATTCCCAAACACCACCATCAAAGAATTTGAACCTAACAGGCTGCTGGCTTGGGAATCCAAGATCAAAAGTATTCAGGGATACCATGTTTGGCTGATCGTACCTACAGCTGAAGGGTGCAAAGTCATCACAGAAGAGGCGCAAAACGGTTGGCTGACATTTTTTGAGAAGACTTTTCAGGGTAAAAAGCTCCACAATCTCCATGATGTTTGGCTACGAGAACTGAAAATGAGGGCTGAAATGGTAGATTAAACAAAAAGGGTATGAATTCGAATAAAGTTTGATTGCTTGAAGGATGCCGGGATTTTCAGATACAAAGTTGAGTTTCTATGTTTGTTCTTTATGGATTGGATTACCTTTAGGAAAACATCAGAAAATGCGTGAAATCATCGTTATCGGAGCTGGACTGAGTGGGCTTACTGTTGCATATAACCTTCGGAAACGGGGGATTTTTTGTAAAGTATTGGAAGCACAAGATAGGATTGGGGGAAGGATTCAAACTGTATTCGGAAAAGCGGGTACTCCCATGGAAATGGGGGCGACTTGGTTTGGTGATGTCCATGTACATCTTTTGAAGCTACTTCAGGAGTTGGAAATCGGCTTTTTCAAGCAAAAAGAAGAGGGCATCGCCTTGTTTGAGACCATGTCCTTTGAGCCTCCCCATCAATATTATATCCCGGCTTCAGAGTCTTCTTCCTACAGGGTTCAGGGTGGTACTTCGTCTCTGATCTCCGCTTTGGCAAAATATGTAAGAGAGGAAAACATCATCCTCAACATGCACATTCTTGAAATAAGCGAAGACAATGATCAACTCATACTGATGGACCAAAATGGAAAGGAATACCTTTGTCATCATCTTGTGGTCGCGATGCCTCCTAGGATTTTTGCCTACGGCATCAAGGTACATCCTGAGCTGCCCAAAGAAGCTTCCGAAATCCTTCAAAACGTTCAGACTTGGATGAGTGGTTCGGTAAAATTTGCTGTGGAATATGCTTCCCCATTTTGGAGAGAAAAAGGATTTTCAGGGAATGTTTACAGCCAATCAGGACTGGCAACTGAAATATATGACCACACTGATTTTGAGGAGTCAAAGTTTGCACTCAAAGGATTCCTGAACGGCAGCGCATCTCATTTTAGTCTCGAGGAGAGAAAGAAGAGGGTCATCCAACAACTTGTACAATACTACGGGCACGAAGCGGCAGAATTCCTCAGCTACACCGATAAAATCTGGGATGACAAATACGTCAAGTCTCCCCAAGATGGGTTTTTGCTTCCTCATCAGAACAACGGCCATCCGATTTTCAATGGCTCTTTTATGGAAGGCAAGCTCTTTTTGTGTGGAGCTGAGACTGCCAAAACCTATGGTGGTTATATGGACGGTGCGGTAAAGGCAGCCCATGTGGTCTCAGAAAATTTATTCAGCCAAATCTTATGAAAAAACTTTTGTTGCAGATCGCCTCGGTCTTATTGCCAAACATGGTCGTAGGACGGGCATATCAGGCACTTACCAACCCACAGATCAAGAGGCTACGCGCACATGAAATCGAAATTCTGGAAAGGGCAGAAAAAGAACAAATCCATTTCAACGGATTTTTGATCCAAACATACAAATGGGGAAGTGGCTCCAAAAAAGTCCTTTTGATCCATGGATGGGAAGGTCAGTCCGGGAATTTTGCTGAAATCATAGAGGGTCTGTTGCGTGCAGATTACACCGTCTTTGCCTTTGACGGTCCCTCACATGGCAACAGTTCCAAAGGTCCGACAAGTCTGATGGAATTCACCAAATTGGTGGGAGAGATGATCAGAAAGTTTGAGGTGACCAAGTTGGTCAGCCATTCCTTTGGAGGGGTAGCCACTACATATTCACTGAGTACCAATCCCGACATCCGGATCGAAAGATATGTCTTGCTTACTGCCCCTGATAAGTTTTCTGAGAGGATTGACCATGTTGCAAAACAGATGGGGATTTCTGAAAATGTAAAAAGAAAACTGATACAAAGGTTAAAGAAAGAAACCGGGATGGAAGTGAGTGAGTTGAATGTTTCTTTGTTTGTCAAAAAGATTAACGTAGCAAAAGGGTTGATCCTTCAGGATAAAAATGACAGGATTGTACCTCTTTCCCAATCCAAGGCAGTACATCTAAACTGGAAAGCTTCGACTTTGGAAGTCCTTGAGGGAACCGGCCACTTCAGGATTTTGCGTGATCAAAAAGTAGTGGACAGGATTGTAGCTTTCTTGGGATAGTCACCTCAGAAGGTTCAATGGCTAAAATTGAGAATCTTAGCCGCCATTGACTTTCATGGTTTCATTGTCAAACCTGTAGACGACACCATTGTCCAATTCAATTTCCAAATCAAAAGTAAGTTCGATGTTCCCGGAAGGTACGCCGACAAATTTGAGGTAAAGCCGCTCATTCTTGAGGAATCTGTGTCTGTTGCTGATGAAATCGTTCAGGTTATATTCCTGCTGAAAATTCTGGGTAAGGACGAATTTTTCATTGATCACAGCGCCTTCCTCCAAGGTTTCGTTTTCATTGACAATAAGATTTTTTTTATTGATGATCCTGATTGACCTCAGCGTTTCAATGGAGTAAGATTCAGGTGGGCTGCAGGCATAGGCTGTATTCAAAAAGAAAGAAACCTTTTCTTGGCTTTTGATTTCGCTGACAGGCTTCAGTCCTGAGACCCAAAATGCCTTGTATAAAGTCTGATGGAAATAGTACCGGTTTGGATCAAAGGCAAAATTCTTATCAGCACGGAACAGCGTTTCTATTGAAAAAGTGGTGATGGCGAAATCTTCTGTTTCAAATACTGGATTGCATCCACAGGGACCGTTGCATTGGTCTATACAGGAAACAGGCACAATCCCCATAAAAAGCAACAATAATAATCCGGCAGCAAGATTCTTTGTCATTCTATTTTTGATTTGGATTTAAATTTAACCAAAGCTTATTTGTAAGAAACCATAAAATGAAAAAGTTGTTCTAAGCATTTTTAAAAAACCTTTGAATCTGAAACTGTCCCTGCTTTGAGTCTCTTTTCAATTTGAATGAAACTAGGTGTGATAATTTAGCCTTTGTTTATATATTCATCTTCTTTTTAATTTAACCATAAACCACATGTCCCTAAACACCCTTAACGAAAGGCCAGAGTTTATATCAAATGAAAAACTCAACAAGAAGATAGGTTATTTTTCTGCCCTTATCGATGAATTAAGCAAAAGAAAACTTTCTGAAAAGGAGGTGGAAACCATCAATGATGAAATCCAAAACATCAATTCCATCTCTATTTCTGAAAAAGACTTCGCCAAGGCCCTCACCAAATCACAAAGCAATGTGTTAAAGGTGATTGAAAAGGAGTCAAAGCTTGTGGTAAAGAACCATTACCGTAACCTGTGGCTTGTCCTGGGCATGTCAACTTTTGGAGTTCCTCTCGGTGTTGCATTTGGGATTTCCATTGGCAATTTGGGCTTGCTGGGCTTAGGTCTTCCGATTGGAATGGCGATCGGAGTTGGATTTGGTACTACGTTGGATGCCAAGGCAGCCAAAGAAGGAAGGCAACTAGATGTGGTTTTGACACCCTGATTTGATCTTTTATCCATCCGGTTTATGCAAATGACCAATATGAAAGCTGCTGTATATTATCAATATGGACCCCCTGAACTGATTCAGGTCAAGGAAATTCCTAAACCCATTCCAAATGATGACGAGGTACTTGTTAGGGTTCATGCCACGACAGTAAACAGAACAGATTGTGCGATTCTCCGAGCCCATCCTTTTATCATGAGATTTTTCACAGGATTGACCAAGCCAAGTAATCCTATTCTGGGGACAGATTTTGCAGGAATGGTAGAGGGGCTTGGAAATTCTGTAAAGGGCTTTAAAATCGGTGATCGGATTTTTGGCTTTACTGATCAGGGAATGAGTTCTCAGGCAGAATACCTTGTCTGCAAAACAGAGAAATTCATAAGCCACATGTCAAAAAACGTAAGCTTCCAACAAGCTGCAGCAAGTATAGAAGGTGCCCATTATGCCATCAATTTTATCAACAAGGTCAAGTTAGAAAAGGGACAAAGGGCTTTTGTCAATGGTGCAAGCGGTGCCATCGGGTCGGCTATGGTGCAGCTGTTGAAGTATCAAGGTCTCCATGTAACGGCTACCTGCACATATAAAAACTTGGGACTGATCAGTTCTTTGGGAGTAGATAAAGTCATTGACTACGAAAAGGAAGATTTCACACTAATCGGGGAAACTTTTGATTATGTTTTTGACGCTGTAGGTAAAAGCAGTTTTGGAAAATGCAAACCAATTCTGAAGCCTAAAGGGATCTACATTTCCTCGGAGTTGGGACCAAAAAATCAAAATCCAATCTTAGCACTTGTCACGCCTTTGATGGGAGGAAAGCAAGTCAAATTCCCTTTTCCTTCCGACATTAAAACCAGTTTGGCTTTGATGAAGAAAATGATGGAAGAAGGAAAGTTCATGCCACTTATAGACAGAGAATATTCATTCGATGATATTTCCAAAGCATATGCTTATGTCGAAACAGGTCAAAAAACAGGGACTGTGACCATTAACCTTTTATAGAAATAACCGTTTCTTCAGTCAATTTTCTCCTAATCTCTTCCAATGAAAGCCATTGTTAATTCCAAATATGGAACACCTGATGTCCTACAACTGATGGAAGTTCCAAAACCGGTTCCGAAAGACACTGAGGTTTTGGTAAAAGTCCATGCTACCACAGTCAATAGAACAGATTGCGGATTTAGAAAGCCGGATTACTTTATCATCCGATTGTTTAATGGCTTTTTTGAACCTAAAGTAAAAATACTGGGATCAGAATTTGCGGGAACAGTGGAGTCTGTTGGTTCCAAAGTCAGTAACTTTAAAACAGGTGATGAAGTCTTTGGATTAAGTACCAAAAAATTCGGGGCACATGCCGAATATATCTGTGTTCCTGAGTCAGGTTCCATAGCTATCAAACCTGTGAACTTTTCCTTTGAGGAAGCGGCAGCAGTTTGTGATGGATTGATGCTTGCAAATGGATTCCTCAAAAATCTCGATTACACCAAATCTCAAAAAATCCTCATCAATGGTGCCTCAGGGTCAATTGGGATAGCTGGAGTGCAGTTGGCCAAATACTTTGGGGCACAGGTGACGGCAGTTTGTAATACCAAGAGTATGGGCCTTGTCAAGTCATTGGGAGCAGATGAAGTCATCGACTACACAAAAACAGACTTTACACTTGCAGGCAATGACTTTGATTTTGTCTTTGATGCGGTGGGGAAAAGTTCCTATTTCAAATGCCGTAAATTACTCAAGCCAAAGGGCGTGTATGTTTCGACAGAATTTGGATACCTAGCCCAAAATGTATTCCTGACCCTATTGACACCTTTATTCGGTGGAAAAAAGGTTAAATTCCCGATTGTGACAGACAGTAAGTCAGACATTGTTTTTTTCAAAGAACTGATCGATTCAGGGAAGTACCGGGCAGTAATTGACCGGCGGTATCCTTTGTCGCAAGTCATTGAAGCCACCAAATATGTAGAGAAAGGTGAGAAAACCGGAAATGTGGTGATTGACATTGGATAAGGGTTTTTTGGAATCCTTATATTTCATTTTTTTTCAGATCTTTAATATGAATATTGACCAATTTGCTATGAAAAAAATAAGCTTCTATATCTTGGGAATAATAACAGCCTTCTGTTTTGGGTTTCTGATAAAACCTTCAGAGTCAATTTCAAACCACATAAACAACGACGAAACTTTAGAAAATATGAAACTAGGTGCATTTTCAGTCAGCCTGAGTGTCAAGGACCTACAGGCTTCCAAGGCTTTTTATGAAAACCTTGGGTTTACACAATTTGCGGGCTCTATGGAGCAAAATTACCTCATCATGAAAAATGAAAAAACACTTATCGGACTTTTTCAGGGAATGTTTGAAGGTAATATCCTGACATTTAATCCCGGATGGGATGAGAATGCTGCCGAACTTGAATCCTTTGAGGATATTAGAGCCATCCAAAAGCATTTGAAATCAAAAGGGGTCAAATTGGATGCTGAAGCAGATGAGAATTCTTCCGGCCCGGCAAGTTTGATGGTAAGAGATCCCGACGGGAATTTGATTTTGCTGGACCAACACCTGTAATTGAGGTAGGTTGCTTAAAATCAAAAAAAGAAACCTATATGTCTTGATCTTTTTGTTCAATTCATTGTAGACAAAGTTTTGGAAGGGAAACTTTATTTTTTTGCAAAGTATTGTGTTATTTTTTAGTAGTATGCTTAATGGTAAAAAATTCAAAAAAATGATTTTTACTCCATGTTTTAGGCTATTTGTATACAAAATTAACCTATTGAATAATACGCATTTACAATTATTTTTCTAAATTGCTAGAGAAGTTTTTAAAATTCATCACTTAACTTATTTAATCTTAGATATGCCACAAAACAGACCTATTAAAATTGAAGGAATTGAACCCAACGGAACTTTGAGGTTATCTGATAAAGGAAATACTATTGTTCAAAGAGGAGACACAGTAACCTGGAGTATCCATCCTGGTTCTAAGGTTCAAAAAATTAACAATATTGTTAAAAGTGGTGGGGTTGAAGTTTTTAGCGAAAAACCTGCGCCTATTGGAAGTTCAGGACATTGGAGAGGAACAATCAGCCCTACTATACAGGATGGTTCTGAGCAAAAGTATGATATTCATTATACACCTGAGGGAAGCACAGAAGTAGTTGTATTTGATCCAAAAATTATAGTGAATTCCCGATAAGTCAAGAGTAAAAAAAACAGTAAGGGTAGTTTTTGATCCTTCTTTAAGTTAGACTAAGATTCAGCTTATTCAAGGTTGTTTTTTCTTAAAACCGAATATTACTTGTTCATGTTCTCTTAGTTTCAGAGAAGGATTATTTTGTTTTACCTATTATTTGTCATTTGTCCATTTTCAACCATAAATTTTTGAAACCATGAAAATTCATTACATCACTATTGAGGGAATTGAGTCCAGAGGAAAATTAAAGCTCTCGGATAAAGGATTCACAAAAGTAAGTCCGGGAGATTTGGTGATTTGGGATATAGTTCCGGATGAAGGGGTGGTCAAAGTTAACAAAATCCTAAAAGACGAAAACTCCAACAATGTTTTCAGTATAGGGCCGGTAAGAATCAAAAACTCTACTGCTTGGCTTGGAGTGATAAATCCAACAATACTTCATGCTGAGGAAGATTACACCATCGAATACACCGCAAAAGACAAGGATTTTAGATTTGATCCTAAAATTCAAGTTAACTCTTGACTCCACTTATGAGATTCAAGATTAAAAGACATTTTTTTTCATTGACATGTTTTTTCTGTCTTTTATACCTCCATGTTTTTGCGCAAGATCAAAAACTAGCAGATAGTCTTGCAAAAGTTTATGAGCAAGGAAATGTGCCTGATGAAGATAAACTTGAGCTTTTAAGAAATCTCTCTTTCAATGAAATGAGGGATCTTGACTTGGGTCTGCGCTATGCTGAGGAACTGATTAATCTGTCAGAAAAGCTTGGAAATGACCTTTACCTATATCGTGGGTATTTGCAAAAAGGAAATAAAATCAGGTACCAAGGTGATTTGGATTTGGCATTGGATGCCTATTTTAAAAGTGCTCAGGCAGCCAAAAAAGCCAAATACAAAATAGGGGAGGGAACGACATACATTGCAGTAGCTGATGTTTATTCTTTTTCCAACAACCCTGCCAATGCGATGCTTTATTACCATAAGGCGATTTCCACTCTCAGGGAGGCAGATGATTCCGTTGCATTGGCTTCTGCTATACTCAATGCAGGAGATGAGCACCTTAATGTGAAGAATTATGATTCAGCTTTGGTTTATTTTAGGGAATCAGAATTGATTTTTGAAAATGTGGATTATCCGACCGGAAAAGCCTTTAGCCTAGGAAATTTGGGAATGGTTTATGCCAATTTTGGTCAAAGTGACCTAGCTGAGAAAAACATCAACGAAGCGATTTCAATTTTGGAAGAATTGGGAAATTTTTATCCTATCTGCACCTACCTTATCTCCATGTCAGATATTTATTTGGAAAAGGGGGATATCCTCATGGCGATGAACTGCGCAGCAAGAAGCCTAAAACTTGCACAAGTTCACGGACTTAAAGAGCAAATTTCTGATGCAAACCTCAAACTTTCTGAACTATATGAAAAAGAAGGGGACTTAAAAAAGTCCCTTGTCTATTTCAAAGACCACATAGCATATAGGGACAGCATCAATAACCTTAAATCTGTTCAAAATATGGCTGATCTCAGGACTGATTTTGAGGTTTCTCAAAAACAAATTGAAGTAGATCACTTAAATAAAGAAAGGGAAAATCAAAGAATAATCCTGATTTCTTTGGTAGTCATAATGGTTTTGGGGATTATTATTTTGGCGACCTTGTTTTGGTATTATAAAAATATCCAGAAAGAAAAGAAAAGGTCTGAAACCTTGTTGCTCAATATCCTGCCTTTAGAAACTGCCAAAGAGCTGAAATTAAATGGAAAAGTTGAAGCTGTCAAAGCGGAAAAGGTAACTGTGTTATTCACTGATTTTGTTGAGTTTTCTACTTTGGCAGAAAAAATTGAGCCAGAAAAATTGGTGCAAAGCATAGATTTTTATTTCAAAAAATTTGATGAAATCATCACCAAATATGGACTCGAAAAAATCAAAACGATTGGAGATTCATACATGTGCGCCGGAGGGATTCCAACTCCTAAAGAGGGCCATGCTTTCAGCATGGTCATGGCGGCTAAAGAGATGATGGCTTTAGTAGAGAATTCCAAGAATAATAATGACGGCTTGCCCCACTTTGAAGTTAGGATAGGAATACACACAGGACCTGTCGTAGCTGGAATTGTCGGCATCAAAAAATGGCAATATGATATATGGGGGGATACTGTAAACATTGCCTCAAGGATGGAATCCGCTTCTGTTCCGGGTAAGATCAATATTTCTGAAAGTACCTATAATGAAATCAAAAATGAGTTTAAATGTGAATATAGGGGGGAGATTGAGGTGAAAAACAGGGGACTGTTGAAAATGTATTTTTTGACCTGATTTACCAAAAGTAATTCTGGCAAACCGATGCCCCCAAGGGTCAATTATTGATCACTTTATTTGGTTTGAATCTTATTTTCGTCTTATCATTGATAAGATTTATTTTAAAACTTTAACATCAAGGATACACAATCATGCATAAAGTCAATCTCTCAGAAAAATTTTCACTTTTTCAGGATTATTGGAATCCTAGAATAGTAGGAGAGCTCAATGGACAACAAGTAAAACTAGTCAAATTCAAGGGGGAGTTTGTCTGGCATAAACATGACCTTGAAGACGAATTGTTTTTTGTGGTCGCCGGACAATTCAGGATGGAGTTTAGGGATAAAACCGTTGAATTGAAAGAGGGTGAATTTTTGATAGTCCCTAAAGGGGTCGAACACCGTCCTGTGGCTGAAGAAGAGGTTTCTGTAATGCTTTTTGAACCAGCGACAACATTAAATACAGGCGATCAAAAAGGCACATTGACAAAAGAAAGCCTAGAGAAAATCTAATTAGGGATTGAAAAAAGGAAGTCAGACTTTTAGCCCCATAAATCCTCCATCAATATTGAAATTGCTTCCTGTTATGAAGGAGGCAACATCAGAACCAAGGTAATAAACCATGGCAGCGATTTCCTCAGGTTTTCCCATCCTTCCTATCGGTTGGGTTGCTGCTAATTTTGCAAACATTTCCTTTTCTTGGCCAGGATAGTTTTTTGCCAAGAAACCGTCGACAAATGGTGTATGCACTCTTCCGGGGGAGATGCAGTTGCAACGGATATTTTGGCTAACATAGTCTCGGGCTATAGATAGGGTCATAGACATTACAGCCCCTTTGGTCATGGAATATGCAAACCGGTCAGGAATTCCTATTGTCGCTGCTACTGAACACATATTGATTATAGCCCCGCCGCCATTGGCTTTGAGCTTCGGAATTGCTGCCTGACTACAGGTAAACACGCCTTTTGCGTTGACTTGAAAAACTCTTTCAAATTCTTCTTCTGAAGTATTTTCCAGATTTCCGATATGCGAGATTCCGGCATTGTTTACCAAGACATCGATCTTTTCAGGAGTTCTTTCAAAGGTTTTTTTGACCTCCTCTAAATTCGATACATCAGCTTGGAGGAAAGTAACCTTATTTCCTTTTTCTAGTAGGTCTTTTTCCACTTCTGTTCCCAAAGACTCATTGTAATCAATGAAGTAAACATTGTTTCCCTTTGATGCAAAAAGCGTGGTGATGGCCAAGCCAATACCACTTGCCCCTCCCGTGATGATGATGTTTTTCATAGCCTAAATATAGGAAGGTGATTCCAAAATAGTAACCTGCGGTGGAGTGGGGGAGAGGCTATTTTGAGGTTTTTTTTATTTTTTTCTTTTCTAATGAATCCAATTGAAATTCAACAAGCAAAAGTTTAGGAACAACATTTGGGAAAGGAAATAAACTGAGGAATTGAAATCAGTCTTTTGTTTTCCAAAATCAATCGTTTAAAGTGAAAAATGAATAGTTATATAATTATGCTATAATAAACTCAAAATATCAATTTTGTGAACAAAATAAAGTCAGAATTGGCAAAAAAACAGTAAGATTGCCATGTATTTAATGCGGAATTTGAATCTTTAGAAGAGTCGATAATTCCCCCATGAAAGCAAAATTACTAGAGCGAAGGAAGCCATTTGACAAATCCTTTATCTCAGCCATCCACAACTACCCCCATTTTCTCAATATCTGGCATTACCATCCCGAGCTAGAATTGGTCTTTATGATCAAAAGCAAAGGTACACGGTTTGTTGGAGACAGTATACTGCCATTTTCTGAAGGTGAATTGGTTTTGATAGGTGAAGATGTGCCCCACATGTGGCAAAACGACAAGGAATATTTTGAAAAAGAAAGCAATCTTACTGCTGAGTCCATCACGCTGCATTTCAGGAAGGATTTTGGAGGGGAACAATTGCTTGATATTCCCGAAATGATCCAAATCAAAACACTTTTTGAAAAGGCTTCACAAGGCATCCTTTTTAAAGGACCTATTTTGGAGACTGCAAAGGAGAAGTTACTTGCGATCCATAATGCTGAGGGATTTTCAAGGTGGATAGGTTTGGTAGAGTTTTTGCAAGAATTGGCCTTGGAGACTGATTTTAGGTATCTTTCATCAAAAGGTTTCCAACATCCTAAAGAAAAAAACGGGGATAGCAGAATTGATAAAGTGTATTCTTTTACATTCAACAATTTTCATAGAAACATCACGTTGGAAGAAGTAGCTGATATTGCAAACCTCAATCCAACAGCATTTTGTAGGTTTTTTAAGAAAAATACCAAGAAAAACTATTCCAAATTTCTGAATGAAATCAGAATAGGATATGCCTGTAAGATGTTGCTTGAAGAGAAGATGAATATCTCAGAAATAGGTTACGAATCTGGATTTAATAACCTTTCAAATTTCAACAGGCAATTCAAAGCCTCGATGGGGCTTTCTCCCTCTGAATATCTTTCAAAACACAAAAAGTAATTAAAGTAAAACTTTAATTAAATTACATTAACTATTTGGCATACTATTTGGTAAAGTAAATTTCCCAAGCTTTTATCAAAACCAAATAGCCATGAGTAAGAGATTAAGCGTTTACATTCTTTTAATTTTTAACCTATTGGGTTCCTGTATGCCGGGTTCGGAGGAAGGTGACCTCAGTCCTATCTATGATGATTATTTGGTGCTGATGGTAATTGATGAAAGCAGCATAGATAATGGTATTGAGCCTAATAATTTTTCTGAAACAGATGTCAACGACCAAATCGCTTCTGTAGGGCAGAGGGCGCAACTAAAGTTTTTTAAAGATAATGTGGGTAAAACCATTGACCTGAATACAGGTCAAGTAGGGGATGAAGGATGGTTTGCATTGAAAAATATTCCCAATAGATGGGTTAATGCAGGTCCGACTGACAACGGCGCTCAGAATTACCTGACCCCAGGTCCAGGTTTGGGTGCCCCAAATATTGATGGCGAACAAGATATATTGTTAGACGAAATTCCTTTGGTTGCTCCGATGAGGGCTACAGGTTTAAAAATGCTTGTAGGTTCCAAGGTTTTGGCAGTAGTGTATGACAGCGATATCAGCATAAACTATTCCCCTTTGGAAGGAAATCTTCAAGGTGCGAATCTTGGATTGGTAGCTTTTGAGGTATTGGAAGTGAAATCAAAAATCGGCAGCAGCGACTCTGAACTTCCTGTTGTAACTATAAAAATTTTGAATGTAGAGTCAACAACTCAGTTTGGTATTGTGCTGTTCTCAAATGCCCCCGAGCCGTTTTCCTCTTCTGAACCTAAGGATACCAATCCACCTGCAACAGTCGATATGCCTGTTTTTGTTTTGGCAAATTAGAATCTTTTCATTTATTTTTTTATTTAACCGTTTTCCACATTTGGTCCTTTGAAAATTTCCAGAAAAAACCACCTTCATAACCCATAAACAAACTGAGGTGAATGAAGATAGCAGGCCAAACCGCCTCTAAATAAATTACCAAGACGCAAAGGATCAGACCAAACCCAAGGCTAGACCAGGCTTCTTTTGGCGGAGCAAAAATGTGGATCAAGGCATAACATATAATATTGACGAGGATTCCTACAGGTAAAGAGGTAATTAATAACAAATCATTTAGAAAAAATCCCCTAAACCATATTTCGTAAGAAATCAGGAATAAAATACGAAACAGCAAATATATAAAAATTGTAAATGTTGCAGGGTGCGGCTGGAATACATGGAATTTAAAATCTGATTTATTCACTTGAGATTTTCCGACCAAAAAGGCCAAAATTCCCAAAATAAGGACTAAAAAAACCTGAAAGTAGGTGGGTATAATTGGACCAAAAAGAAGCAGATAGGAATAGGTCATTTCGGATTTGATCAAAGGAATAATTCCCCACAGCAAAATCCCTGAGGCCAATAAAAAAAATTGGATCTTATTATTTTTTGACCATCTATTTTCAGAAAAAAACTTAAGACTTTTGGTATGGTAAGCCCACCAACTTATCAAAAACAGAATGAAATACGCAAACCCATGATAAACAAATCCAAGGTATAGGTTATTGATCATGGATTAGGGAGTTAAAAGAAGACAGTCTTTCCTGATTTTACCGATTCATCGCACGCAAATGCGATTTTAAGGCTATTGATGGCATCTTCTAGATGGTCAGTCAGATCAATATTTTCCTGAATAGCTTTTAGAAAATACTGTTGTTCCCTATCACAAAGTCCCTGATGATCAGGTTCGTCAGTCATGTCGATCCAAAAATCTTTTTTTGTAAAATGATTTTTTCCATCCAAATCTGAATGGTGTACTTTGATACTTTCGGTTTTGGTATGGGAATCCACATCATCTGATTTTCCAACTGATCCTGCTGATTTGGCTACGATAGAAACGGCGCCTTTTGGCCCGAAAACGTCTTTGATAAAGAAGGCATTGTCGGAAATCATCGGACCCCATCCTGCCTCATACCAACCTACTGATCCGTCCTCAAACCTGATTTGAAGTTGTCCATAATTGTAATTGTCTAAAGGGATTTCATCCGTTAGCCTTGCGCCAATGGCCGACACCGAAACGGGTTTTGACCGGGTCATCTGACACATCACATCAATGTAATGTACCCCACAATCAACGATTGGACTTAGACTTTTCATGAGATTTTTATGGACATCCCACATAAAGCCATGACTTTGTTGATTGAGATTCATCCGCATGACGAGTGGTTTTCCAAGTTTATGTGCTTCCTTGATGAACCTCTCCCAAGATGGATGATGCCTCAAAATATACCCCACGACTACTTTTTTATCAGCTTTTTTGGCAGCATCTATGATCCTTTGCGATCCTTCGACTGTGTCCGCCAATGGCTTTTCGATAAAAACATAGCAGCCATTTTCCAGAGCTTTGATGGCCATTTCCTCATGGGTATCGGGATAGGTAGAAATACACACCGCATCAGGTTTTGATTTGGTCAAGCCCAATTCAAAATCATCGTATAAAGGATAATTTGAACCTAATTTTTCATTCAGTTTGACTTTGCTTTCTCCCCTGGCTACAAGGCCACAGATTTCAAATTCAGGCATATTGTGATAAGAAGTGGCATGGGAAGCACCCATATTTCCACATCCGACTACAAGGATTTTAAATGGTCTTGACATTTATTTTGATGTTTATGGCTCTAATTTTTTCAAATCCGGAAGTCAGAATATTTTCAATTTCCCTTTGCAAAAACCTCCTTGATAGCTTCAAGGTAGTCAAATCCATGACCTTCTGTAGGTTCAATGTGATTTCCTTCCAGATATTCATTCCAGCAACAAACCATCACGGTATTTCCATTGGAGGCTCTATATTTTTCGGAAAACTTTTGTGCTTCCAAAAGTTTGGCTTTGAAAGTTGATTTGGTACTATGGACTTTGTCTTTGTATGGTTCACTCGGAAATCCTGTGGCTTGGGGCCATGTACCGCCCATAGGCCTCATATCCCAACCCATGGCCACAGGAATTTGGTATTCAAAATCTGAATCTCCCTTAAACTTCTCTGACCACATTTCCCAATGGCTTTTGTAATTTGAGCGCATATCATCATAAGACCTATTGTCTTTATCCATAAAGCTATGATAAACGTATGCCGTCATTCCTTCAAATCCCATCCCTTTCAGTCTTGGGACATAATCCTGAAAAAGTAATTTGTCAGTATAGTTTCCTCCACGCCAAAGCTCTCTAGGATTATTGGCCACCCATTTCGTGGGCAAAGCATATTGTCTCTCTCTTTCAGCCATAGCACCTGCAGCCACTGCTATGAATTTAATTCCTTTCAAGCCTGCTTTTTGTGCCAAACTTTTGGATCTGTCAAGCAACTCTTTCATTGTAATTCCATAGACAGAAGCCCTAGCCTCAAGGTCTTGCGGAAAATAAAGGTAAACAATTGGTCTCCCTTTATCATCCTTGAGATAATCCTTCCTATTGAAATATTTGTCAATCCATAACTGGGTGATTTTATCATGAACTTGAAGGTAAAGTTGACGATCAGGAACCTCACCTCTATAATTTCTACCTGCTGATAAGCTAGCTGGTGAGCCTACATCAAGCCAATGTCTCCACCTTTCTTCACTGTCATCAACCCAGTTTATGGCCCACTTCATTTGTTTTTCGGCAGGAAGTTTTTCGTTTTCGCTTAATAATACAGTCAGTTGCTCATTCCATTCTTCCATTCCCGGAACAGCGGTTCTCCCATCTTTGGTAGGATCAGTTTTCCAACCTTTGGGATAGTATGTTTTTGCCTGTGGAGCAAAATTCATATGATAGTAATAGTGCCTGCCAAAAAACCAATCGTATGCAAAAAAATCTATGCCATAGCTTTTCATATATTCAAGTTGCTTTTTCGCGACTTGAGGATCATTTCTTTTATAAAACCCTTTGAGACTAGGATGTGGTTTTCTTTCCAAAAATGGACCTTCATAAGGATTTTGAGCATTATAAATCCTTCCCTTTGGTCCCCATATCGCCGTATTGTTGAGGTGTCCGCAATTCTCTCTTCCTGTCAGACAAGCCCAAAAGCTGTCAATATCTTTGTTTGGGTCAGGAGAAAGATTCCATGATGGCATAAAGTAAACACCTATAAGATTACTTTTCTCAGCTTTTTGATTTTGTCCTTCATCGCTTTCTAAAGGGTCCAAAGCAATTGAGTTTTTTGAGTTGCCCAACAAAGAAGGGGAAGATTCTGGTTCAAATACAGTGGATTGCAGGGTAGTTTTCTTTGAAGAACAGCTTTCGGGACCATACATGAGAAAGGTCAAAAGAAAAAGATAGGGCAGTAATTTGATCATAGGAAAATGACTTGATTGATTATTTCTTAAAAATAAAAAACCGTGATGGAAAAGCCACCACGGTTTAAATTTATTACACAATCTTATTTTATTTTCTTGCAATAGCTTTTTTGGCTGCCTTCACAATATTCTCAGCGTTCAAACCATATTTTTCCAGCAATTGTGTTGGGGTCCCGGATTCGCCAAATGAATCCAAAACACCGATATATTCTAGTGGAGCCGGGTTGTTTCTTGCCAAAGATTGGGCAATACTGTCTCCCAAACCGCCATTGATCTGATGTTCTTCGGCAGATACAGCACAACCTGTCTTGGCGATAGATTCCAATACTGCAGCTTCGTCAAATGGCTTGATGGTGTGGATATTGATCACTTCTGCATAGATGCCTTCTTCGCGGAGCATGGCTTCAGCTACAACTGCTTCCCAAACAAGATGTCCTGTTGCAAAGATGGAAACATCTTTTCCTTCGATCATTTTCCATGCTTTTCCAATTTCGAATTTCTGATCTGCAGGTGTGAAAATTGGCCATACAGGTCTTCCAAATCTCAAATATGCGGGACCGACATGGTCGACCAAAGCCAAAGTTGCAGCTTTGGTTTGGTTATAATCACAAGGATTGATCACAGTCATGTGAGGTAACATCCTCATCATTCCGAGATCTTCCAGAATCTGATGTGTTGCGCCATCTTCCCCTAATGTGAGACCTGCATGAGAAGCACAGATTTTGACATTTTTATCGGAGTAAGCAACTGATTGTCTGATTTGGTCATAGACGCGGCCTGTTGAAAAGTTTGCGAAAGTGCCTGTGAAGGGAATTTTTCCACCGATGGACAATCCGGCAGCCAAGCCAATCATATTAGCTTCAGCGATACCTACCTGAAAAAATCTTTCAGGAAATTCTTTTTGAAAAGCCCCCATTTTCAATGATCCGATCAGATCAGCACAAAGTCCTACAACATTTGGATTTTTGCGGCCTGCCTCAAGCAACCCGTCACCGAATCCTGAGCGGGTATCTTTTTTATCCGTGTAGGTATATTTTAAATCTAAGGTCTTTTCCATGTTAATAGTCTCCTAAAGTTTCTTCCAATTGTCCCAAAGCATTTTCAAGTTCAGCATCATTCGGTGCCACACCATGCCATTTATGAGTACCTACCATGAAGTCCACGCCATAACCCATTTCGGTATACAGCAGAATCATCACAGGTTTTCCTTTTCCGGTAAGGCCTTTTGCTTCAGCCAGGCCATTTACTACTGATTCTATATCGTTTCCTTTCTTTATTTCGATCACATCCCAGCCAAATGCTTCCCATTTGGCTTTTAGGTTTTTCAAATCCATCACTTTAAGAGTCGGTCCATCGATCTGCTGACCGTTATAGTCAATAGCCGCAATCAAGTTGTCAACTTTATGGTGTGCAGCATACATGCCAGCTTCCCAAACCTGACCTTCCTGCTGCTCGCCATCACCCATCATCACGTAGACAAGCTTATCGTCTTTGTCGATTTTTTTGGCTTGCGCCACACCGATGGCTACTGAAAGTCCCTGTCCCAATGAACCGGAGGCGATTCTGATTCCGGGTAGGCCTTCGTGCGTGGCTGGGTGGCCTTGAAGTCTAGAATTCAATTTCCTAAAAGTACCCAATTCCTCTGTGCTGAAGTATCCGCTTCTGGCCAATACACTGTACCAAAGTGCAGAAACGTGCCCATTGGAAAGAAAGAACATGTCTTCACCCTTGCCATCCATCTTGAATTTGCTGTCGTGCGTCATCTCATTGAAATAGAGCGCAACAAAATATTCAGTGAGGCCTAAGGCAGCGCCAGGGTGTCCTGACTGTACGGCATGAACCATACGGAGGCAATCCCTTCTAACTTGAGAACAGATTTGTTTTAGTTGATCGATTGATTGTTTTTCCATTAGTTGGAATTATTTGAGTATTTGATTGGTATGGTTTTTAGTATCTACTTTTTCGATTATTTCTGTCAAAACCCCCTCTTCATCAATGACAAAAGTGGTTCTGGCAGTTCCCATATACTTTCTGCCATACATTGATTTTTCTACCCAGGTACCGTATGCTTCATGGACTTTTAGGTCTTCATCGGCAATGAGCGGGAAGGGGAGGTTTTGTTTTTCGATGAATTTGAGGTGGGATTTTTCGGAATCTGAACTTACTCCAAGCACGATAAAACCTGCTTTTTGCAATGTATCATAATTGTCTCTTAGATTGCATGCTTGGGCAGTACAACCTGGAGTAGCGTCTTTTGGATAAAAATAAAGTACTACTTTTCTTCCTTTGAAGTCGGAAAGTTTGATGATGTTTCCGTTTTGGTCTTTGGCTTCAAAACTAGGTGCCGGATTTCCTACTGCTAATGACATAATGTTTTTTGTTTAAAGTTGAAGATTGATTAAAGTTTGGTGGTATAGCGTTTTTCATTCCCTGCCATATCCCTTACTATCAATAGAACTTCTCCTTTGAATGGTTGTTTATCTAATTTTTCGGACCAGATCACACTTTGTTTGTGTTCATACCTCATGAGTATCCATTTTCCGTCCACATAAGCTTCAAAATCTTTGATACCGGATTTATCATCTTTGATCACAAATCTCATTTCAGCTGTGTTGACTTTTATAGGCGCTATTGTGGGAGCAGTCTTGTCTAAGTCCAAAACAAAAGTACCAAAATTTCTGGTTTTGAATCTGATATCTTCATTTTCCCATTCACCACCAACAAATGATTTTCGTCCATTATCCGCCTGAAAATAGACATGAGTGTTTTTTTTGTCCCCTGTATATCCTGTATTTCTGATCAAAACCTCCATGTTGCTTTGAAGGTATTCAGCGGGACTATTGATTCTGATGGTTGGCCCATGGCCATTTTTTTCCCTTTTTATGCGGAGAAATAGATCATCCAAAAGTGTGTTTTCTGAAAATTTGATTTCGACATCATTATTGGCAAAAGAGATTTCTTCGCCAAAGGGAATTTTGACAAGAACCCCTGGTTTTATGACTTCTGTACAAAGGTCTACCGAGTCAGGAACGCCATAGCGCATATCCCAAAGGTAATTTCTTCGGCCATCTTGGATATAGGCAGGAGGGATTTCCATTTCAAGACTGTTGACAAAAATCTTGGCCAAAGTACCCCATTCTGAACCGGTAGTCTGAATGACCATCACTTCCCTATTGAATGATATATTGGTAGTTTTATTTGCAGAAATGGCCTGGCTTCCAATTTGTGTTTTTGGATCTTCTCCTTCAACCTGCAGACTTAGAACCCGCGCATTGCCGAAGTAGTCCTTCATCGTGACTTTGAGCTGCTTTTTCTCCCCGGTTTTGGCAGAGATGGCGCCTGCTGTCAGGGAATCAGGTTCGTAAATTTTGAGTTGGTTGTTGGGATATTGGTACAGTCTGATAAACCTGTTTTGGTACATATGACTCAAAAAGAACCTCCCTTTATTGAAATCGACATGGTCAACATTGATACGGTAAAGCGGTTTTTCGTTTTCGAGCATTTCTATGACAGGAATTCCAAAAACATTATTGACACCGTCCATTTTATCCACCGCATAGATTTCTACACCAACTCGTCCGGTAATTTTTACAGGTTGGTGAAGAATATACCTTCCGCCTTCGATGATGGGGGTAAATTCTTGTCTTTGGTATCGGCCATTGACCCTAGCATCAGAATCGAGTGGGCTTAGGGCGATTTTGTATAAGACAGGAAGTGTTTTGTCTACCACTTCTTTGAACCCAAAAATAAATGGGTCTATGGCCCTGTCAAGGCTGTCTCTGATTTCAAAATGCAAATGCGGTCCACCCGAACTCCCTGTATTGCCGCCGTTTCCTATGATTTCCCCTTTTTTGATGGGGAGGAATTCAGGGTCAGGAAATACTTCCAATTCGTTTTTTTGGGCAAAATACATCTCCTTCCGCATGAATTCCATGATCTTGGGAGAGAGATTCCTGAGATGGGCATAGACCGAAGACTGACCGTTGGTATGCTTGAGGTAGATGATATTGCCATAGCCAAAGGAAGAAATTTTGATCCTGTACACGTATCCATCAGATATGGCGAGAATCGGTTCTCCATCGACACCGCCGATTTTGACGTCTATTCCTGAATGGAAATGGTTGGGACGGATTTCACTGAAATTTCCTGATAGGAGATTCCTGCTTCCGGGCTTGACCGGAAAAAGGTATTCCTGGGCATGGAGGAGGAAAGGAAAAAATAAAAATAAAATGAGGAGGTATTTACTTGACTTCAAAATCCAATAGCTTTTTATCTTCTATAAATGCTTCTAACCTATCTCCAATAGAGACTTTTCCAACCCCCGCAGGAGTTCCGGTAAAGATGAGGTCTCCTTTTTTCAAGGTGAAAAATTGGGAAACATATTCAATGATTACAGCAAAATCAAACAGCATCATGGAAGTATTTCCTTTTTGCCTCAACTCCCCATTGATATGGAGGTGGAAATTGATATCTGCAAAATTTTTGAACTCCGACACCGGTAAAAATTCGCCGATGGGAGCGGATCCGTTAAAAGCTTTGGCGATTTCCCAAGGAAGTCCTTTTGCTTTGCACTTATCCTGAAGGTCTCTTGCAGTGAAGTCAATTCCAATCCCGATTTCATCAAAGTACCGGTCAGCAAATTTTTTTTGGACATGTTTGCCTTCCTTGCACACCTTCAAAACCAATTCTACTTCATGGTGGATATTCTCCGAAAAGTCAGGATGGTAAAAGGGAGCGTTATTTTTGAGAACAGCAGTATCAGGTTTCAGAAACACCACAGGAGCAGTTGGGCGCTCGTTTTTCAGTTCCTCGATATGTTCCGCGTAGTTTCTTCCGATGGCAATAATCTTCATAAGGGAAGGGGAATTTTGACTAGGGCAAAGAAAGGGATTTTTTGTGGAAAGACATAGGGATATTGTACAGCAAAAAGATTAAAAAACTGGAAAAAGAGATGGTTTTTTTATCCTAAGGTTGCATTTAAAACGTGTTTAAAGAAACCACTATTTTAAGATTTGATTTACTTTTTGAACGAAAAAATCAAATTAGAACTTGCAAAAAGTTTGGGGATTTTTGATAATTACCCGACAAATTACGTGATTTTTGAATGGAGAAGAAACCCTCAATTCTAAGTGAGCGCGGTATAGTCAATTACAAAAAGTCCCTATAGTCTGCCCATGACATTTTGAATGTGGAATTGTAAGGTTGGATAAACCATTCCAAAGAGTGGAGACTTTCCGCAAAGGTTTGAAGAAAAGATCCGTTGAGGGATTGAAAGAAATATCGGGTCTTGATAATAACACTTTGGAAGCTGAATTGTCTCTCTCTGCCAAGACCCTTCATAGAAAAGATGTTTTTGATGAAGATCAATCTGAAAAGATGTATGAATTGGCAGAGTTATATGCTTTGGGTACCAATTATTTTGGCAGTGGGGGTTTTGAGCGTTGGATGGAGAGGCCACTTTTTACCATTTGAAATAGAATTCCCCTTGATCTTCTTGATGTTTCTGAATGGCTTGATATTCTAAAGACCGAGATTATGCGCCTGCTGTGCGTTCTATTGTTGATAAAACTTCAATCAACTTTGTGATCAATCCATTATCCCAAAATTTTCCTTCAGTTTCTTTCCGGGTTTATCCTCTAAATTTAGATCTAAGGATTATCTGTTAAAAAAGGAAAAAGGCTCAAGATTTGATCTTGAACCTTTCAAAGGAAAAATTTCATTTCTTCTTTTCATCGGTTTTTTTTTCCGGTAACATCAGTTTGATTATAAAACCAAAGCCTATGATCAGGTGGAGAAGAATCAGAAATAGGATTATTTTTGTACCGAAGGTCATGGTTTTATTTGATGGAATGGTTTAATATCATCAAAACTCAATGAAATGCTTTCAATTTAGGACAAATTCACTATGATTATCAGCAACTTGAGTTTCGAAATCCTGATACTATTTCAACTTTATGCCAACAATATTTTTATCTATTTCAATATAATACCCTAAACCTTATTGTGCCGGGAATTTCTTTCATGGCTTCGATCATTTCCGGTGAATAAGCTTTGTCAATATCCGAAATCACATATCCGATTTTTTCATTGGTCTTAAGGTATTGACCGACAATATTGATATTATAACTGGCTAGGATTTGGTTGATTTTTGCCAATACACCGGGTTCGTTTTGGTGGACGTGGATCAACCTGTGTGCATCCCTTAGGAAAGGCAATTGGATATTGGGGAAGTTTACAGAGTTGTAAGTATTTCCCGTATTGATGTATTCCATTATTTTGCCCGGGACAAATCTTGCTATGTTTTGCTGCGCTTCTAGGGTAGATCCTCCGATGTGGGGTGTCAAAATGGTATTTTTCATGCCGATCAATTCAGATGCAAAAGGCTCATCATTATTTTTAGGTTCATGCGGAAATACATCCACTGCAGTACCTGCGATATGTCCTGATTCCAAAGCTGCTTTCAGGGCAGGAATATCTACAACATGACCTCTGCTAAGATTTACCAAGTAGGAGCCCTTTTTCATCAAATCAATTTTGGATTTATCGATAAGACATTTGTTGTCTTTTCTGCCATCCACATGTAAGGAAATCACATCACAGGTCTTAAGCAATTCATCCAAAGAATCAATTTTTGTGGCATTTCCGAGCGCAAGTTTTTCGATGACATCATAGTAGTAGACATCCATGCCCATGTTTTCTGCCAAAACTGAGAGTTGGGCACCGATATTTCCATATCCTACGATTCCTAATTTTTTACCTCTGATTTCAAAACTGCCTGAGGCAGATTTATCCCATATACCTTTGTGCATGCCATGGCTTTTGTCATGGAAGCCACGCATCAGGAATATGATTTCGGCAATTGCCATTTCCACTACTGAACGGGTGTTGCTGAAAGGCGCATTAAATACCGCGATTCCCTTTTCGGTACAGGTTTCCAAGTCAATCTGATTAGTGCCAATGCAAAAAGCACCTATGGAAATCAGCCTATTCGCATTTTCCAGAACTTTTTTTGTCACATTGGTTTTGGAGCGGATGCCAAGGATACTGACATTTTTGATTTTTTCAGCAAGTTCTTCTTCGTTAAGGGCAGAGCTGATAACTTCTATATTATAGCCTTCATGTTTCATCAATTCCACGCCGATTGGGTGGACATTTTCTAGAAGGAGTACATTGATTCGACTTTTTGGGTAAGAGAATTTCTTGTTCATTTTATTGACATAAAGGATTTCATCTAAACTAGGGGCAATGTGGTCCGCTTTGGAGGTCACTTTTGGTCTTTCGACATTTTCAGTGAATGCATAGAATTTATTGGCAAGGCCTGATTCTTTGATTTCATAATCTGTGTAGCCATCTCCGATTACGTAGATGTCTCCTTCGAGATTGAGTGTTTTTATGGTTTTGGATTTACCACCGTTTTTGGAAAGGACATTCTCCCGATCGAAATCAATTATTTTGCCCGCATCATCATATATAAACTCATTCGCAAAAACATTTTCAGCTTTGATTCCATACTCCCCGACTATGGGAGTGATAAAATCCTTAAAGCCGTTAGAAATGATGATGATGTTGTCAGCGTTTTCTTCAAAAAATTCTTTGTTCCGCTGGAAGGATTTGGAGACTTTGGTTTTCAGTTCAGAGATCAATTCCGAAATCTGAGGCTTGGAAGCTTCCAATATATCCAACCTTCTTTCAAGGCTTTCGCGGAAGTTGAGACTTCCTTCCATCCCAAGGTCTGTGATGTTTTTGATGGCCTGTATTTTTTCAGCTCTCTTTGGATCATTTTTTAGGCTGATTTCTCCCAATACATCCAATGCTTCGACTTGGGTAAAAGTACTGTCAAAATCAATGATAAATTTCTTGCTGCTGGGCATTATTGCTGTGGATTTTTTATGATCTAAGCTCAAAATTAGCATATTATTAAAAAGTAAACCCTTTTATTGAACAAAATACTTTTGTGATTTTTGGCACTTACCCCTGAAATCGATTGAGAAGGTTGTATTTACATTTATCCGATGAGCCTTTCGCCTGTCAACTCATTGACTAACCATTTGATATCCATGTTTTCATCATATTCAGAATCAAGAACGAATTTTTCTTTGTCCAATAGAAATCGGTAAATAAACCAATCTGTTTTTGGTGTTGGAATATTTAGGATATCATTGAAATGTATCCATTCCAAGGTCCCTTCATTGCATTCAGGAGGAGGGATTTTTTCGATTTCAGCCCAATACACATAATTGATCCAATTATAGTTGATAGGGGAGGTTTCAGTCAGGATACCACAAAATTCCATGGTCTCTACCTTGATTCCAGTCTCTTCCCTAGTTTCTCTGAATGCTCCTGTCAGCGGAGTTTCAAAAGGATCCAACTTGCCACCAATTGGTGTGTAAAGGTCCTTATTGGGTTCCTTTAACCGCTTCAATAGTAAGAAGCTGTCTCCGTTTTTGAGCACGCATATTGTTGCTGTTTTTTTTATTCCAAGTGGTACGTTACTCATCTATTGAGTTGTTTTTGAAATGCTTCAATAAATAGACCTACATCATGTCCGTCCATCAGTGCATGGTGCACATGGATTGAAACGGGCATGGTTTTGATTCCTCGTGATTCTGTTACTTTTCCAAATGAGATCTTTGGACAAGAATCGGGAAAAGAAAAACTTCTCGCATGTGACAATGAAGTGAAGTCTATCCATGGTATCGATGAAAAGTGAACCACGTTTTCTCCTGAGCCTGCAGGAATTAGACCAGTGCTGTTTCTAACTTTTTCTATTTCTATTTTGGCAGATTTTTCAAATTCTATAAAATCTTCGAAGTAATCCAAATAAGAAAAGCCAAACGTCCCATTTTCCCTATTGATAGTTGGAGATGCATTGATTTTATCAAAGACAAGGACTTGACCGTTTTTGATTCTGTACCTGAATGCTTCTATGGAATTGACTGCCTGAAGAGAGGAATGTAGATAATAGAGAAAGAATGAGCTGCCTTTTGATTTGGAAGTCTCATATGCTTTTGTGCAATCCATCCTGACTGTCAACCCAAAAAACGGTTCTTCAAATTTACTGAAAAACAAGAAGTGGTCTTTTCGGGACCACTTTTCGATATCAAGAATCCTGTACATTCTTAATTTTTTATTTTATGGATTTAATCAATCTTTCATTTAGACTCACATAATCTGGGTTTTTAGCTTCCTTTGCCATTTCCATGGATTTGGTTGCACTTTCAATGGCTTCTTTTTTCTTACCAAGTGCCAATTCAATTTTGGCTTTCAAGTGCATCGTCCAGTATTTTGGATCTTGACTGACGGATTTTGTGATCCATTCAAAAGCCTGGTTCATGTCCTTGTTGTTGGTAAAATAATAATTGGCAGCCTGATAAAGCAATCCCGGATTCTCTGCTTCTTTATCTATCACCAAAGCCTTTATTTCTGCCATCACTATGCTGTCCACTTCGGTCTCTATCCGGAATTTCACCCTAGTGTTTTCCCATTTCATTGCGATGGTAGCTCCGGTATCCGTCATGTCCACGAAATTGATTTCCATGGTTTCATATTTTTGACCGGTTTTTCCGGGCTTCACATTAAACCTTACTAGGTCATCTTTTGGATCATATCCTACGGCACCCCACAATTTTGTATTTTTAGAAAGAATAATTGTCCATTCTGTCTTACCGGGAATGGAATAAAGCGCGTAAGATCCAGCTGGAATTAAATTCCCTTCAACTTTTGCCTCATTTTTAAAATTGATAATCGTAGCGGCATTTGCCCCTGTTCTCCAAACTTCCCCGAATGGAACTAATTCTCCAAATATTTTTCTTCCCTTCGTACTTGGACGGCTATATTCAATTATGACATCAGTAAGTCCAATTTTTTGGCTGATGGTAGCCGAAGGACTCGCCTGTGGCATTTGGATTTGTTGCCCTATTGCTAGGGTTGAAAATGTTGCAAATAATATAAATTGCAATAAAATGGATTTGGTTTTCATTTTTTTGTATATTAATTTAGTTAATCTAGATTTAACAATTGTAAAGATAATAATTTATTCAATGTGTATTATTTAAAGCCTTTTGAAAAGGTGGTACGGTTAATTTTAAATAATAGGTCCTTTTGTAACCGCTTAAAAAATTGTTTTTTTACTTAAGGAGATAGAAAAGCAATTTTGAACCGAATTAAATTTTAAAAAGTCAAATGAGTATAGCAATAATTTCACCTGGGAGAGACGTAAGTTCTTGGGTAAAAACATTTGAAAAGGTTGATTCAGGAATTGATGTTCAGGTTTTTCCAAATATAATTGACAAGAAATCTGTCGAAGTCGTCATTCTGTGGCAGCATCCAAAGGGGATTCTCAAGGAATTTCCAAATCTCAAATTGATCTGTTCTATGGGTGCTGGAGTTGACCATATTTTGAGTGATTCTGAAATACCCTTTTCAATGCCAATCACAAGGATTGTTGACCCTGGACTTACTATTCCTATGACAAATTATGTGGTCATGGCTACATTAAATTTTCAAAGGCAGCTTTTTAGGTATCAAACAAACCAAAAATTAAAAATTTGGGATATGAGCAATCCTGAACTGGAGACAAGAGTGGGAGTGATGGGGGTAGGTGCTTTGGGAAGTGATGTCATCGAAAAATTAAAGTTGCTTCGGTTTCCTGTTTTTGGATATGGAAACAGCCCAAAGTCAGGTACAGATTATCCTTATTACCATGGTGATGAACTTCCTTTATTTTTGAAGGAAGTAAATTTGATTATATGTATGTTACCCTTAACACCTAGAACCGAAAATATCCTTGACATGGGTTTTTTTCGTAAATGCAACAAAGGGACATATATAATTAATGTAGCGAGGGGTAACCATCTTGTCGAAGAGGATTTATTGGCCGCAATTGATGAAGGAATCATTTCAGGTGCTTTTTTGGATGTTTTTAGAAAAGAACCTTTACCAAAAGAGCATCCGTTTTGGAATTCTGATAAAATCACAGTCACCCCGCATATAGCAAGTGTTACCAATCCGGATTCAGCTATACCACAAATAATTGAGAATTATAAAAGAATCAAAAACCATGAACCACTTCTGAACAAGATAAACCCAATTTTAGGATATTAACCAGTAAACAAAATGGACACTACTTTTAAGATTGTTTGCCCAACAGATTTCTCAGAATGTTCACTCAATGCCATTGAATATGCTGCCAAGCTAGGGGAAATGTATAATGCTGATTTATTTTTATTCCATGTACCTGATAAAGATGATTATCAAAAACTGGCTTCAAATGAATTTCACTCTGGAGATCAATACTCTTTTATCCAAAAGAAATTGGACAGTTTGGTAAATATCGTTAGCCAAGAAAGTATTCCAAAAGGTTTGAAATCTTGTCAAAGCGAATTCATTGAAGGCAAAACGGTAAATACCATATTGGAGTATGCTGATGTCAAAGATGCTGACCTTATCATTATGGGTACTGAGGGAGTCAATGATTTTAAACAAAATTATATCGGGACAAGGGCAAGTAGGCTTGTGGAAAAATCCGAAAGAGATGTGATGGTCATTCCCCGAAAGGTATTTTTCAAATCACCAAAAAAATTGGTTTATGCTACAGATTATCTTGAAGAGGATAAACTCGCAATTCAAAAAGTGGTGGACCTAGCCCGAAATTGGGATAGTGAAATAGATATTGTTCATGTGAGTACCAAAATGAAAAATATAGATAAATCACTGCACATAACTATGGTTCAGGAACTTAAGCCATTTTTAAAATATGAAAAAGTCAACTTTGTCCTCAAGTCTTACAGGGACGAACCAGGTCTTGGATTGGAAAATTATCTGATCATTTCCAAAGGAGATATCTTGATTACCTTGAGCAAAAAGAAGACATGGTTTGAGCAGATATTTTCTAATAACCTTTCCCGAAAGATGTCATATTTCATCAATAAGCCACTCTATGTAATCAAAAAAGTTTAGTGATTTTATTTGGGTTCATTATTAAATTTTGACTTTATAAACCCGAAAAATTCATGACGGGTGGAAGGATTAGTCAAAATCTTTTTGATTACCATGAAATAATCTTTTACAGTTACCTTTTTTGATTCTTCTTCACGTTGGGTCACTTTGGTATCGTGAACAGAATCTTTCCTTTGTGAAGGAATTGGTTCAGTATTTTTATTTGGGCTATAACCGATCAGATCATCTGCCTTTGAAAAACTTGATTTGGCTCGTTCCTGATAGCCAAGTTTCTCTTCAAGCAATCCTTTGTTATTGTATGCTACCGCGTCTTCAGGATCAAGCTCAATGGCTCTTTCATAGTCCTCGATAGCTCCTTTCAAATCTCCGATTCTGTCCCTAAAGTATGCCCTGCTGGAAAAACGGTAAGGATTTTTTGGGTCTAGATTGATAGCTCTATCAAACTCAGCCAAGGCTTCCTCATCATTTTTCATCAAATGAAGTACCACTGCCCTGTCATTGATATAGCTTGGATTGTAGGGGTCCAAGTCAATCAGTTTATTGAAATCTGCCAAAGCAGAGTCAAAATCACCCAAACGTGAAAAAACACGGGCCCGGAAAAAATAGTATTCTGTATTGTTTCCGTCTTCCTTGATGCAAAAATTAATTTGGGAAAGGGCATCTTCGAATTTGCCTTCCTTGAAATGAGCGATACTTAATTGAAATTCTTTCACTTGCTTGACTGTTAATTTCTGAAGTAAATACAAAACTAGGGCTAATAAAGTTTAAAATTAATCAGACCTTATTCAGGTATTCTTTCCCTAAAATGTTTTCTTTATATATTTGAATCGAAAACTCAAACCATGGCCAACAAAGCGGAAGATGTATTAAAAGACCTAAAGTCAGGAAAATATGCACCTATCTATTTTTTACAGGGAGAGGAACCTTTTTTTATAGATCAAATATCTGATTTCATTGAAACCAATGCCCTTCAGCCACATGATAAAGGATTTAATCAGGTGGTCATGTACGGCAAAGACGTAACGGTCCCTGATATCCTGAACAATGCTAGAAGGTTTCCTATGATGGCAGATAGGCAGGTTGTCATAGTCAAAGAAGCACAGAACATCCCCCAACTTGGTAAGGACGAAATAGATCAGATGCTGATCAATTATATCAAAAATCCGCTGCCGAGTACCATTTTAGTTTTTGCCCACAAATACAAAAACCTTGACGGAAGAAAGGCATTGGCCAAGGAATTGGATAAAAGTGCGGTTTTTGTAAAATCTGAAAAGATAAAAGACAACATTTTGCCTTCTTGGATTGAAAGTTATGTGAAGAGTAAAGGACATACCATTGACAATTCAACCTCAGTTTTTTTGGCAGACAGTATTGGTAATAACCTAGAGGTAATTTCCAACGAACTTTCAAAGATGTTTCTCAACCTTCAAGGCGAGACAAAAATCACCAAAGATCACATTCAGAAGTTTATCGGGATCAATAAGGAGTACAACAACTTTGAGCTTACCAAAGCGATGGGAGTCAAAGATGTCGTCAAGGCAAATAAAATCATCCATTATTTCTCCCAAAATCCCAAAAGCCATCCCCTGATTCCAATCATTGCGCTGGTTTATGGATTTTTTAGCAAAGTCGCTTTGGTACACTTCAATAAGCAAATGGCTGATGCCGAACTTGCAAGAATTACAGGCGTTCATCCCTATTTTATCAAAGAATATAGGATAGCTGCAAATAATTACCGCTTAGGCAAGGTTATTGATTGCTTCGCATATATAAAAGAAGCGGATTTGCGTTCTAAAGGAGTCGATGCAAACGGAATGGAGAGTAAGGAGATTCTTAGAGAACTAGTATTTAAAATCATGCATTAAAAGGCATCTATTCACCCATGAGGAAAAGTTTCATTTTGTTTTTGATATTGTCGTGTGTCCACAACTTAAGTGCGCAGACAGGTCTATACCAATCAGGAAAGCAGGTTATTTTAGATGATAATTTTGAATTATTCAATAAGCACCTGTTCAGTGGTTCAAGATTTGAATATGAAGAGTTAAAAAATTCCGATCTAAACAATAACCAACAGGTTTTGGTAGATTTTTACCATGCTGTATCAGCCCTTAAGATAGAAAATCCCGGGTCAGCTGATCTCGTTAACCATTTCATAAGGAATTATCCCAATCATCCCAAAAAGAATGAAGCGGCTTTTATTTTGGGAAGTTTTTATTTTGACAGGAAAAATTACCGGGAGGCCATTCCGGCATTTCAAAAAATCGAAACTTCAGCCATCAAACCTGAGCAAAAATCAGAGATCTATTTCAAAACAGGTTATTCCTATTTTTTACTCAAAGACTTCAAAAATGCTCTCAATTATTTCAATCAAGTAAAAGTCGAGAAAGGGGGATATTCTGCTGATGCGTACTATTATGCAGGCTTTATTTCTAAAGAATCAGGAAACTATGATCAGGCAATAAAGGATTTTAAAGAAGCTGAAAAATCCGGGTTTTATGCTTCAAAAGTCCCGTACATGCTTGCAGGGATTTATTATCAACAAGGATATTTTGATGAATTGATTGATTATGCTGAGCCGGTACTTAAATCCAGACCTAATCTTGACAGAAAAGAAGAAATCCACTTGTACCTTGCAGAGGCCTATTTTGAAAAGAGAAACTTTGCTGCTGCGGCTCAAAATTATGACCTTTTTGTAAATGCCAGAAAAAGGGATTTGGACAGGTCACAGGTTTATAAAGCAGGAGTCGCCCAATTCGAAACAGGAAACTTCCAGAGAGCGAGTGATTATTTTAAGGTGTCTGCGGTCATCGAAGATGAGATCGGGCAGGTTTCCAGCTACTACCTTGGACATGCATATCTCAAATTAAACAACCCGCAGTTTGCGTCAACGAGTTTTAATGCCGCATATAAAAATACGAGCAATCCAAATATCAGAGAAGATGCCTTGGTGAATTTTGCCAAAGTCAACTTGGAAAGAGGAAGTTTTCAGGAAGCGGTCAATGCGTTGGATGCTTATTTGGATAACTATCCAAATGGGATTTATGCCAATGAAGCAGAAAATTTGCTTACGGATGCATTGATCAATACAAACAATTACCTCAGGGCAATCGAACATATTGAAAAAATGTCCCGCAAGTCTGAAAGACTAAAAGCCGCCTATCAGAAAATCACTTTCTATCAAGGTTTGGTATATTATAGAGACAAAAAGCATGATTTGGCGACAAACTACTTTGACAAGTCTCTTGCCTCACCTATAGATAAGGATTTGGTCGTCCAAGCTCATTTTTGGAAAGGTGAAAATTTTGCTGCTACGAATAGAAGTCCGCAAGCCATCAAATCTTACGAAACACTCCAAAGTCTTAAACCAACAACAACTGATCCTTATTTGGTAAAATCCTATTATGGTTTGGGTTACACCTATTTTAACCTTCAGCAATATACCAAAGCCGAAAACCAGTTTAGGCAATACGTAGACAAAGGGGGTAAAAATGATGATCCTGACAAGTATGACGAGGCATTGGTGAGGTTGGGAGATGTATATTTTGTTCAGAAAAAATTCACGGAATCACAATCCGCTTTTCAAAGGGCTATCAATGAAGGTGGTTCTTCGGTAGATTATGCTTATTTCCGCTCAGGTGTTGTTTTTAATTTTCAAAACAGAAACACGGAGGCCATAAGTCAGTTGGACAGGTTGATTTCAGGATATCCCAACAGCCTATATTTTGAAGATGCAATTTACCAAAAATCACAGATCAATATGGAAGAATCCCGCTATGCAGATGCGAGGGAAGGTTATTCCAGGTTGATCAGCAGCCGTCCCAACAGTCAGTTTGTTCCCTTTGCATTGGAGGGAAGGGCTGTAGCCAATTTTTCCCTGCAAAATTATGATCAAACCATAGAGGATTATAAAAGGATTTTACAGAACCATCCCAATTCTTCGAATGCAGAAGCGGCACTTGTAGGATTGCAGGAAGCATTGGCGCTTCAAGGCAGGTCAGAGGAGTTTTCTCAATACCTTGGTACCTACAGAAACGCCAATCCTGACAACAAAAGCCTTCAGAACCTTGAATATGAGGCAGCCAAAAACCTTTACTTCAGTAATTCATTTGATCAAGCTATCAATGCTTTTTTAGGCTATCTTAAAAACTACCCTCAATCTGCCAACCGTGATGAAGCCAATTACTTTATCGCCGATGCACATTATAAGTTGGGGCAAAAAGAGAAAGCCTTGGAATATTTTTACCTGATAGAAAAAGTAAAAGCCTCAACCCAACGAATTAAAGCAGTCCAAAGAATTGCTGCTCTTGAGATGGAACAGAGTAATTACAAACAGGCTATAGGCTTTTACAGAGAAGCCATCAATTATTCGAGAAATAAAATTGAGGAATTTGAGGTTTTTTCAGGATTAATGAATGCCTATTATCAAACCCAAAAGTTTGATTCTGCGGGCTATTTTGCGGATAGGGTGGTTCAGTTGGGAAGCGTCACCCAAGATGCAGTTCCCGAAGCAACTTTGCTCAAAGCAAAATCACAAAGGGAAATGGGTAAAGAAACAGAAGCAGATGAGACACTTATGGAATTGATCAATGAATACAAGACTGTTCATGGAGCTGAGGGACTATTTCTATTGGCAGAGGGCCAATCCCAAAAGCAAAACTATGAGCAATCAAACAATACCATATTTGATTTCTCGGGACCTTTCTTCCCTTATGATTATTGGTATGGGAGGTGTTTTATTTTGTTGGCGGATAATTACCTGAAGTTGGACGAAGTGTTTCAGGCAAAAGCGACTTTGGAATCTATTCTTGAAAATTCCAATAATGACGAAGTTAAAGAGATGGCAAACAAAAAATTGGCTGAAATAAAATAATATGAGAGGAAATCAGATGAAACGATCAATCCAAAAGGCTTTCATATTCGGTATTGCAGGTCTTGTTTTATTTTTGGTGACTCCGGAATTGGTTTTTGCCCAAGAAAAAGGGGAAGTCAAAGACCAGGAATTTATCATCCGAAAAGACAGGATATTAACCTTGCCTGTGCAGCCAAGGAGATTTGAAAGAACTCCAACCTTGCCGTCAGCAAAAAGCAATTCAAGCTTCAATTATGAGGTAAAGCCATACTTTCTTTCACTTCCTCCAGTAGGAATCAAAGCAGAGGCTGCCCAGAAAAATTTCCCAAAAACAGCCGAAGAACAGTATAGGGGATTTGTAAGACTTGGATATGGAAACTATGGCTCTCCATTATTGGAAGGACGATATAATATTTGGGAAGATGAAAACTATGACTTTGGAGCAAAATTTAAACACCAAAGCTTTGCCAAAGGTCCTGTAAGAGGAAATCAATCGTCGGAAAGTTTTACCGATTTCGGCTTGGATGGCACTTACTTTATGGATGTATTCCAGGTTTTTGGCGGGATCAAATATGACAGGCACGAATTCAATTTCTATGGATTTGACCCTTCGAACTTGAACTTGGCAGATTATGTCCCGAGCCAAAATATTTTGAACACATTCCGTCTTTTTGGAGGAATTCAGGACATTGACAAAATGGAAGGTGTCAATTATGCTGTAAAGTTAGATATCAGGGCTTTCAATGATAACTTTCAAGCTGCTGAAAATGAAGTATCTGTAGATGCCAATTCTTCCTATTGGTATAACGATAATTTACAGGGATCAATAGACTTTGATTTGTCACTTACAAGTCCTAAAGATGAGTTGTATGGTGATATCAACAGGAATTATTTTAAAATCAAACCTAATATCGGATATCAGGACGAAACTTTGAAAATCTTTGCGGGAGCCAATATTATTTTTGAAAATGATGTCACACTAAATAAAAAATCGGACTTTCATATTTTTCCAGCCGTAGGTGGAGAATATAGGCTTAGCAAAGAAATTGGTGTCTATGGGATTTTTGAAGGAGATGTTTTGAGAAAAACATATTACGATTTTGTATTGGAAAACCAATTTTTGGGTCCAAGTACCCAATTATTGAATACTATACAAAATTTTAAAACTGGAGCGGGGATCAAAGGAACAGTATTAGGAGGGGTAACTTATGAGGCTGGTTTTAACATTGGAAAGTATAGAAACATGCACTTTTTTGCCAACGGAGCTACAGACAGTTTGAGATTCAATTTGTTGTTTGATGAAAATACACGAGTATTAAACTACACAGTAAAAGTAGGTTGGGAATATGAAGGATGGTATAAAATGACGGCAACAGCTGATTATTATCACTATACATTAAGTACTTTGGGAGCTGCTTACCAAAGACCCGAATGGGAATTAAAAATCCACAACCAGTTTACTCCTGCCGATAAATGGCTGATTTACCTAAATGCCGATTTCATGGGTGGAATTGTTGGTTTCAACCAACAAAGCGATCAGACTCAAATTTTGCCTGCGATTATGGATATTCAGCTTAAAGCGGATTATCAGGTCACAGAAAGGATTTCTGCATTTGCCATTGGGAATAACCTATTAAACAGAAACAATCAAAGGTTCCTGAATTACCCTGTCAGGGGAATCCAAGGTATTGTGGGAGCAACAATTAAATTTTAGATTTACTGTGGCTTTGATTGATACCTTTGTTCAAAAATCAGTTTTGCAAGTCACCCAATTCGCTTAGTTTAAAAAGTTTTATAGACCAAGATCATTAATGGAAAACGATTCTGAAAATAACCTCGATCCGGCTGACAAAGACTATGGTTTTCCATTTGTGAAAGTGGAACCTTTACAGAATACCTCATCACATGAAGTTTCTCATCAGTCTGAGGATATCAAAGAAAGTGAACCCAAGAAAAATGAAATTTTGGAGGAACAAGTATCTGGGACAAACGACCTCAAGTTTGACTCACCGGAAATTCCTGAAAGTAAGAAAAAGAGCTCAGCCCTTTTGCTTTTTAGTCTTGTGCTTTTGATCCTAATTGTTTTGGCTTCTATGGCTTACTTCTTATACTATGAGCCGGGACAATCAAACTTGGAAGAAAAAGGCGTAATGGTAGAGAATAAAGTTGCAGAGCCGCAGATCCAACAAGCGCATGAAATAGATGAACCAGTTGAAACAATAAATGATTCTATCGTTTCAGAAGTTGAAGAAATACCAGCTCCTGTGGTTACTGAACCTGCAACCACTTCATCAGCAACAGGGAAATTGAATATATTAACAGCAAAAGAAGAAATAAGGTATTACCATTTAATAGTGGCAAGTCTCCCAAATGAAAAAATAGCAAGAGAGGAAGCACAGATTTTCTTGGATAAAGGAAAAGAAATTTGGTTGATCTTTCCTTATGGAGATACCAAAAATTACCGCCTTTCCGTTGGTAAATACAGCAGTTTTAAATCAGCAACAGATGCCTTGGCTGGTGCCAAAGCGGACTTTAATGAATCTACCTGGATTTTGAAATATTAACATGATTTTAGCACAAACTTTGAGTACTGATGGCCAAATGATGGCCGATTCCCTGTCTATGATGGAACCTGGCAAACC
Organism: Aquiflexum gelatinilyticum; assembly: GCF_024813435.1. Lineage (NCBI taxonomy): Bacteria > Pseudomonadati > Bacteroidota > Cytophagia > Cytophagales > Cyclobacteriaceae > Aquiflexum > Aquiflexum gelatinilyticum. The sequence goes on along the minus strand of NZ_JANAEZ010000001.1, from coordinate 300,143 downwards.
TAGTATCGGATTGCTTGATTTATTGATTAAAGGCGGATATATGATGATCCCGCTTTATATCTTGTTTGTCATAGCTGTATTTATTTTTGTCGAAAGACTGATTACGCTTCGAAAAGCAGCGAAATCCCCCAAACACCTGATGGATCAGATTAAAATTTTGGTTCAAAGCGGAAAAGTTGACCAAGCCAAATTCCTTTGTCAGGGAGAATCTACTCCAGTGGCCAACATGATTGCAAAAGGTTTGGAAAGAATCGGAAGTCCACTCAAAAACATTGAAGTTTCTATTGAAAATGTCGGAAAAATTGAGATCTATAAATTAGAAAAGAACCTTGGAATTCTTGCGACAGTAGCGGGAGCAGCACCTATGATAGGTTTCTTGGGTACCGTCACAGGCATGATTCAGGCTTTTATTGCTGTGGCCCAAGAAGAAGGAATGGTTTCTCCAAAACTATTGTCAACAGGCATCTATGAAGCGATGATTACCACTGCTGCCGGTTTGGTGGTAGGGATCATAGCTTACTTGGGTTATAATTACCTGGTCAGTCAGGTTTCCAAATTAGTACACAGCATGGAATATACCTCTGTGGAATTCATAGACTTATTACAGGACAAATAATATGGGCTTACAATCCAAACATAAAGTAGATGCCGCTTTCAGCATGTCATCGATGACGGATATCATTTTTCTTTTGCTGATATTCTTTATGCTGACATCCTCTTTCATCACTCCTTCAGGGCTTCCTGTAAATTTGCCTTCAAGCGAAACTTCGGATATTGTAATGCAGGAAGTAACCGTGACAGTAACCAAAGACCTCAAGTTTTCCGTTAATGATAAGGTAGTAAGCAGAGATCAGATCAAAACCGAATTGACAGCCTTATTGAAAGATAAGAAAGGCCAAGTGGTTCTTCACATCGATAAGCAAGTGCCTGTGGAATATTTGGTTGAAATCGGAGGAATAGCTGCAAACCTAGAAGCCAACGTTTCTATCGCAACACAACCGTTCAAATAGCATGCAGATTTGGGAAACAGATAGCCAAGAAGCTGAAAACAAAAGAAAAGCGCTGATCATTACCATTTTGGTGAATGTGTTGCTATTGATTGCCATTTATTTCATTGTGGTATGGAAAGAACAGATTCCACCTCTTCCTACTTATGGGATGGAATTGAATCTTGGATTTACAGATCAGGGAAGCGGAAATAACCAGACCACCACCCCTTCAGCAGAAACTGCAACCAATAACACAGAATCACCCGCTCCTGGAGAAGTTGCTGCCAAACCTGTGGAGTCTTCTGTACCTGTTTCTGAACCAAAAACCCAAGCTGCCAAGCCAAAATCTTCTCCGGCCAAAACTACCTACGAAGCACAATCCCAAACGCCTAGTCCAATAAAAGGGAGTGAGAAATCAAGTACTGCAAGCAAAGAACCTAGCCCTGCAAAAAAGGATCCTACACCAATAACCCAACCATCCACCTCTGAGGCAGAGAAAACGACTACCAAAGCCGAAGAAAAACCCAAAGTTGACCAAAGGGCAATTTTCGGAGCAGGTGGAACTTCGGGCACAAGTGCCAAAACGGCAAAAGGAAGTGCCCAAGGTTCATCTAACCAAAAAGGTGATGAAGGAAAACCTACAGGAACTGTAGATGGCAGGGCTATTATGGGATCAGGAACAGGGGAAGGAAATTCAGGACCTGCTTCGGGAGTAGGTTTAGAACTTGCAGGATGGGATTTCGCTTCCCGACCGACTATCAACGATAATGTGTCTACCCGAAACGGTAAAATAGTTTTTAAAATAACCGTTGATGACAGCGGTAAAATAGTACAGGCAGTTCCATTGGAATACAACGTCTCTAATGAAGTCCTCGCTTACTACAGGACCGTAGTAAATAAAGTCAACTTCAAGCGCCAATCTGGAAATCCCACAGCCGATTATTCTACTGGTAAAATCACTTTTATTATCAAAGTAGATTAATCCATGACTTACCAAGAAACGTTGGACTTTCTGTTCAATGCATTGCCGATGTTTCAACGGGTCGGATCTGCTGCATATAGGAATGACCTTAATAATACCCACGCAATTTGTGCTCACCTTGGTAATCCTGAGCATTCACTGAAATGTGTCCACGTAGCCGGTACAAATGGCAAAGGAAGTACTTCCCATGCCATTTGCTCAGTTCTGATGGAAGCAGGTTACAAAGTGGGATTGTATACCTCGCCACATTTGAAATCCTTCACCGAAAGGATCAAAATCAACGGAGTTGACATTCCTGAAAATGAAGTGGTTGATTTCGTTGAAGCCAATAAAGCATTTTTGGAGGAACTGAAACCCAGTTTTTTTGAGATGACTGTCGGTATGGCTTTTTGGTTTTTTGCCAAAGAGAAAGTTGACATTGCAGTGATTGAGGTGGGCATGGGAGGAAGATTGGATTCGACCAATGTTATATTGCCGGAAGTTTCGGTGATTACCAATATCGGTTTTGACCACATGCAATTTTTAGGGAATACATTGCCCTTGATAGCGGCAGAAAAAGCCGGAATAATCAAGCCAAAAGTTCCTGTGGTGATAAGTCAAAAGCAGCCAGAAACATTTTCTGTTTTTCAGACCAAGGCTGAAGAATTCAAATCCCCCATTTATTTTGCAGAAGATTATATCAAGGTGAAAAGGTCCGGATTTAGCAGCTCAGGAAGACCTGAATTTGAGATTACAGATGCTGGCAAGAAATATTCAATCGAGATCGACCTGTATGGCAATTACCAAGAAAAAAACCTCGCAGGGATGCTTCAGGCAATAAATATCCTCAAAACTTTGGGATGGAATATTGAAGAAAGTGCTATTAAAACTGGATTGTCAAAAATCGTGACCAATACAGGACTTAAAGGCAGATGGCAGATTTTAGGAAAAAACCCAATGGTCGTTTGCGATACAGGTCACAATGAAGATGGCATCAGAATGATCATTGAGCAGATTTTTGAACAGAAATTCAACAATCTATTTATGGTCATCGGGACGGTGAATGACAAAGATGTTTCAAAGGTTTTGTCCATGCTTCCCAAAAATGCTTGGTATATTTTCTGTCAGGCTACTATTCCAAGAGCAATGGGAGCAGAGGATTTGGCTCAAAAGGCCTTTGATTGCGGATTGAAAGGAGAAATAATCCCTGAAATAAATGAGGCTATCCAAAAAGCTAAAAACTTGGCTTCAAAAGAGGACTTAATATTTATCGGTGGAAGTACATTTGTAGTTGCCGAAATCAACGATTTGTAATTATGAGCAGAAGAAAACTGGAAAGATTCAAACAAAACGAACAAAGCCGAAATGTGATTCAACCCGGAAAGGAGCTTTTTGAAACAATAAAAGGTAATTGGAAATCTGTTCAGTTTGAAAATGAAAACCCTTTGGTTGTGGAATTGGCCTGTGGAAGAGGAGAGTTTACGGTTGGATTGGCTAGAGAATATCCCGGAAGTAATTTTATAGGGGTAGATATCAAAGGATCGAGAATCTGGAAAGGAAGTACAATCGCCATTTCTGAGAACTTGCACAATGTGGCATTTTTGAGAACCCAGATCCAGTTGTTGGACAGGTATTTTGATGAGGGGGAAATTGCTGAACTGTGGATCACATTTCCAGATCCATTTCCTCGGGAAGGAGATGAAAAGCGTCGCCTCACCTCCCCAAAATTTCTAGAAATGTATAAGCCTTTATTGGAAAAAAATGGAATTATTCACTTCAAAACCGATAATACAGGTTTGTTTGATTACACGTTGGAATTGATCCAAAACCGGTTTGACTGTGAAATAATGATATATACCCATGATTTTTATGATTCTCCATATAAGGATGAACACCATGGAATTCAGACCAAATATGAGAAAATGTTCAGTGAGAAAGGTGAAAAAATCAAGTATTTGAAATTCAGATTTAAAGATTTTCAACCTGTCTAATTTTTTTTAATCAAGCTTCATTTCCATTACAATGTCATCCATGACGAATCCGTTTCCTATGTCGATCACCTCCCTGTAGGCTTCATAAAAACCGATGTGCTTGTAAAATGAAATTGCACTTTCATTGAATCTGTTCACATTAAGGTATAAAAACTTATCTCCATTCATAAGTGCTATGTCCCTAATGTGGTTGATGAGTTTTTTGCCGATTCCTTTTCCTTGGGTACCGGGCAAGATGTAGATTTTGTGGATTTTCGTTTTTGTGTCATTCTTACAATGAACTTCATAGGATGCAAATCCCAAAAAATCTCCATCCTCTTTTGCCAAAAGGAAAACATGTCCCTTTTCATTGACCTGCTGTTCCAGCGCTTTTAGGTCGTACATCCAACTCAACATAAATTTGATTTGGTCAGGAGTAAGAATGTTGGAAAATGTAACAGGCCAAGTTTGATGGGCTATTTTTTGAACAATAGAAAGCTGTTTTTCTGATGCTTCGTTGATTTCTATCATGGATATATAAGGGGAATTTGTTCCAAGTATGATTTTTTTCATTGATTTTTTCCTAACCCAAAAAAACAAAAAACCCTTCAGAATTGAAGGGTTTTTATTTGGGTGAATTAAGCAAAAAAATAAATGGTCGAAAAAAAATAATACTTTGAATGAAAAAAGAATTTCTGAGATAGATAAGCGTAATCGAGAATTGTGTTTTAAATTTTCATTGTTTTTTCAAATGGATTAAGGTAAAAACATTGGGTGATTTGACCTTTTGTCCTTATCGATGAGTTAAAACTATACAAACGAAACCAAATAAACAAAATAAAAAATATGCAAAAATCACATGAATTTCATTTTTATTGTTTTTAATTTAAAAATTCCAAATAATAGTTTGAAGTATAAATTCATATATTCCAAAAGCATTTATTTGATTTTTTAAGGTTTTGGAAATTTGTATAACTTTAACTTTTATGAATACCAATGCCATTTTTACTTCTACCATCTGAAGCCGCAAGGCAAAAAAAAAATTAAAAAAAATGAAAAATTTTTTTTCTGGCGGTTTTAGAAGCTATAAAATCGTCTTGGACTTATAGATTTAAATTTTTCGGGTTAAATTTTTTCTCTATATCTGACGATTTATTTTTATTTTCCTTGAAGTAAGACCCATAATTTCCTGAAATAAGATTTTAACATCTTCCAATTCCATTAAAAATGAAAACAAGAAAAATTTTCCCCATGATTCTAACCTTCCTATTTCAACTTTTTCCTGTTTTTCTTTTTTCACAGAATTTTGATTTGGATTGGGATAGAAATCTGAATTTTAAAAGAGTTAAAGAAAATGAGATTAATAGCCCGGTTCCTGTTTTCTCTTTTCTGCTTAATGGTGAAAAAAAGTATTCGAATGATTTTTTACCGAATGAAAAGTCTTGGAATTTGGATGGGCGGGTTTCCCTAAGTATTGACAGTATAAAGAAAGGCCAAGACAACTGGACTGCTGTCTTTACTTTTTCCAATATTTCAAAAGATACGCTGAAAGTCGAAAATTTTATTCCCTTTGGAGGTTTGGAAGATCAGGTCTACATCACCGGAAAAGGCGATCACCGGTTATCCCGTTCCCACCTCTTCAGGCCGGGATATGATCCGGTCAATGTCATCCTTCCTGACAATGCATGGGAATTGGGCTATTCCAGTTTTGAAGTCGGAAATCAAGGATTTGCCGGTTTAATGAGACGCAAGTATTGGGATGGCGCCCAAAGGAGAAGGTTTGAGACTATTTTGCCTCCCAACTCCAATGTCAGCTACAGGATGTATGTAGATTCCTTTACGGGTGATTGGCAGGAAGGATTGAAGCTGGTTTTCCAAAAGAGGTTCCTTTACGATTTGGATGATTTTGACTACAGCATGTATCAAAGGGAAGACCTGAAATGGATCCGAAAGTCTTATGCGATGCATTTAATGATGGCTTGGGATGCTGATTTTTATGATAGGGAAGGAGAGAGGTTTACCATTTTTGATTTTCAACAAAGGAACAAGGAATGGTTTGGCGGGGATGATGTGATCGGAATCTGGCCAACATGGCCAACTTTGGGATTGGACCAAAGAAATCAGTGGGATTTGTTCAGAGATCTGCCGGGTGGATTGGATCAGTTGGCATCGATATCTGATAGTTTGAATCGGCTTGGAACCAAATTCTTTATTTCCTATAACCCCTGGGATGAAAGTACCCGATTGGAAGGGCATTTGGAGGGCATGACTGCTTTGATCAAGGCCACCAAAGCTGATGGCGTAGTCTTGGATACAAAAGGGAGTTCTAGCCTTGAAATACAGCAGGCTGCTGACTTGGCAAAACCCGGCGTAGTCATGTACAGCGAAGGGATGGCTGTACCCAAAGACATGCCGGGGATTGTTTCCGGAAGGGTTCACAATGCACTTTATTATCCTCCTTTACTAAACCTCAACAAACTGATCAAACCGGATTTTGCGATTTTCAGGGTGGCTGAATTGGCCTATGACCGGATCAGAAGGGAATATGCCACCTCATTTTTTAATGGATATGGAACTGAACTGAATATTTTCAGACCCGGAAGGCCTGAATGGATGAAGGAGGATTATCGGTATTTTGGAAAGACCTTGAGGATTTTGAGGGAAAACCATTCCAATTTTATTTCATTTGGATTCACTCCCCTGATACCCACTTTGTCTGATGGGGTTTTTGTCAATAAATGGCCTTTGGAAAATAAAACCATATACACCATTTTAAGTCTTAAGCCTGAGGGATTTTTTGGAAATCTTTTCGAAGTTGAAAAACCCAGGTCCGATTGGCATTATGTCGATCTTTGGAATCATGAGGAAATGCTGGTTCAGGAATCAGAGGATAAACATTTGATTCCTGTCGATTTGGAAGCTTTTCACCAGAAATGGCTTGGGACAAACAACGAAGGTGCCGTGGGGAGTATTGCTTATTTCCCCAAATTATTAGAGGTGGGTTTGGAGCAAAATAAGTTGAGTATCAAAGCCTCCAAAGGAAATGAAATCAGGGTTTGGGCGGGGGTTCCGGAATATGGGAATTCGTATTTGAGTTTAAATTCAGGCCTGAATACTGTGGACATTCGGGATAATTTTGGCCGGTATGAAGGCAAAATAGTGGTCCAATTGTTTGAGTCAGAAGAATTGATGGATGAACAAGTCATCGAAATGGAATATGGAATTCCGAGATTGATAAGTTCACCCGAAAAGACCCCAAGATCTGACAAAGCGCCAAAGGGAATGGTAAAAATCCCTTCGGGAAGTTTTGAAATGAAGGTTTCTCAGGGAGATCAATTTATCCCTTATCCTACAGCAGGCTATCCTCGAACTATTTCAATGGATGGTTTTTATATGGATAGGTATCCTATTACCAATCAGGAATTTAAAGAATTTTTGAAAGCTACAGGTTATCAGCCTTTGGATAAAAGCCGTTTTCTTGCCCATTGGGTCAATGGCCAAATTCCGGAAGGTATGGAACAACATCCGGTTGTGAATATAAGCCTTGAGGATGCTCAAGCCTATGCCAAATGGGCCGGAAAAAGATTGCCAACAGAAGCAGAATGGCAATATGCTGCCTCGTCGGGTGATGGAAGGGATTGGCCTTGGGACCAAAACCTTAAAGTGAAAAAGAGGTTTGAATATGTGACCAACACCCTGACTGTAGAGCATTTGGATGGATTGGGGGAAGAGTTTTGCAATATTGGGAATGGAATACCTGAAGCAGTGGGAAGCCATCCGAAAGGTAAAAACCCTTGGGGTTTGGAAGATTTGGTGGGTTCAGTCTGGCAAATGACGTCGGATATTTATGACAATGGAACCAATCAGATGATGATTCTGAAGGGTGGTTCCTATTTCAAGCCCTCCTCAAGTTGGTGGTATGTACAGGGTGGTCCGAGGGAAACACATTACCGGCAGATGCTGCTGAGGGTTTCTCCGGGATTTGAAAGAAATGAAACTGTGGGATTTAGATGTGTTGCGGATTATTAAATGAAACTTTGTAAATGACCATTTCTGAAAAAATTGCCAATCAGGTATTGGAAGCTGAACTTCAGTTTCAATTTAGCCGAAGCAGCGGCCCCGGTGGGCAAAATGTAAACAAAGTCAACTCCAAAGTTGAGCTCAGGTTCAATATCCCAAATTCACAGATTCTTGATGAAACTGAAAAATCGACCCTTTTAGAAAAACTTTCATCAAAAATCGATACAGAAGGAAACCTGATTATCCAAAGTCAGGAGAAGAGGTCGCAGATTCAAAACAAAGAGATTGCTGTTAGAAAATTCTATGACCTGCTCAAAAAAGCTTTTCATAAAAAGAAAATAAGGAAAGCCACCAAACCTGGGAAAGGTGCCATTGAGGATAGATTAAAGGAAAAGAAAGCCCTTTCCGAGAAGAAAAAAGGAAGGAGAGGAGAGTGGTGATTAATTTTCGTCAATTTTCAAATAGTGGTTAACCTTCACTCTTAATGCCGGAATCTGATTCAAATCCATTCCCCATAAATACTCATTGGCAAGTACCGTTTCTACGATTTCTTCGTGGCTTTCCTTTTTCCATACTTTTTTGAAAAACGCCAAAACCGCAGATTCATCTTTCAGTGGAATGTATTCACCATTGAAATCTCCTTTGTAAAACCGAATGAGGTCAGCAAATGACCGGATTAGATTTTCAGGAAATTGCCCGGTGCGAATATGGTATTCCAAAATTGTCGGTAAGACCCTGACCCTGAACTTAGAAATGGAGTTGAGGGAAATGGATATCAATTCATGCCTGATGAAGGGATTTCTGAACCTATCCAAAACTTCAGCAGCAAATTGCTCCAACTCTTCTTTTGGTAAATCAAGTGTCGGGATGATCTCTTTATAAATGGTGTCTGAGATATATGTTGAGATCTCAGGATCTTCCATCGCTTCCCCTACAGTCCTGATTCCTCTCAGATATGCAACAGGAACCATCGCCGTATGTGCACCATTTAAGATTCTGACTTTTCGAAGGCGATAGGGTTGGAGATCCTCGACTATGTGCACGTTCAGCCCTGTTTTTTCTGTTTGGAAAACAGCCTTCAATGCCTCAGGGCCTTCTATTGCCCAAAAGTGATAAGGCTCCGCAACCACTGCCAATTGGTCTCTAAAGCCTGTTTTCTTCTCAAACTCTTCAATATTCTCTTTTGGAAATCCAGGAACAATCCGGTCAACGAGCGTATTGCAGAAGGTGCATGTTGTGTCTATCCAAGCAAGGAATTCCTGAGGGAAATTCCACAATGCCGAATACCTGATCACACATTCTTTGAGTTTGTCCCCGTTATTTTCAATAAGTTCACAGGGGAGAATTGTCATGGTTTTGCTTTTATCACCTTCAAAAAAAGTAAACCTCTCGTAAAGCAATGCCGCCAACTTACCCGGAAATAATGCCGGTACTTTTTTGGGATCGGTATCTTTTTCATCGAAAACTATTCCTGCTTCCGTGGTATTGGAAATGATAAATTCCAAATCAGGATTTTTGGCCAGATCCAAATAGAAACCATATTCCAGATTAGGATTGCTTACTCCGGAGACCGAGGTGACAAGCTTATATTCATCGATGATTCTTCCGTTCTGAAATCCCCTTACGAAAACATGATAATTAAAATTCTGTCTTACAAAATCCTCAGGAATGGATTTCCCATGGCTTTGGATGATATGTATGGAACCGTCAAACTCAGTTTTTTCATTCAAAATCTCAATCATCCAATCGGCAAATCCACGGAGGAAATTCCCTGTCCCGAATTGAAGGACTTTTACAGGCCTTTTTTTCTTTGGTACCAAAGAGATGGAATCAAGGTTTGTCATAGCAGATTTAAATCTAAAATTAGACAGCAGTTTTATGGCTGTTTACATAAAAGTTTGTCAAACATCAGGGATTTTTTCTAAACTTTGATGCACTAAACAGAAAAAATATGCCTGCATTGGTTCTTGTTGAGGTCAGTATTCATGACCCTGAATTGTATGAATCTTACAAAAAGCTTACTCCCGGTTCCATAATTCCTTTTGGAGGAAAATTTGTAGTGCGCGGAGCACAAACAGAATCTTTGGAAGGAGATTGGAATCCGGAAAGATTGGTGATCCTTGAGTTCCCTTCCGTCCAAAAAGCAAAGGAATGGTGGAACTCCGAAGAATATACCAAAGCCAAAAATATCAGGTACCGGGCTGCCAAATCCAAAATGCTGGTTGTGGAGAGTTTGTGATATCGCATTTGAATTTTTGATTTAGCTCCTCAACATCCATCGACCATGCGCTTAGCCTACCACGAAGTTATTCAAACTCTTGAAAAAATCCTTCTTAAAAATGGGTTTACAGGAGACAGGGCAGTTTTATGCGCTTCTCTTTTTGCCCAAGCAAGCTTGGACGGTGTGGCTTCCCATGGATTGGACAGGTTTCCGGTGTTTTTGGAAATGATCAGGAAAAAACTTGTTCTACCAAATCAGGAAGCAACTCTTCTTGACAGCTATGGGGTTTTTGAAAGATGGAGCGGAAACCTCGGTCCAGGTCCGCTCAATGCGCACCGGTGTATGGATCGGGCGATTCGAATTTCAAAGGAATTTGGAGTAGGAATCGTTGCGCTCCAAAATACAAACCATTGGATGAGGGCTGGGAATTATGGTTGGCAAGCTGCTGAATCCGGTTGCATAGGCATCTGCTTTACCAATACCAAACCCAATATGCCTGCTTGGGGCGGGAGAGAACCGAAGCTTGGCAATAATCCTTTGGTGATCGCCATTCCGCGATCAAGTGGTCATATTGTTTTGGATATGGCCATGTCTCAGTTTTCTTACGGGAAATTGAAAACCTATCTGCGGGAAGGCAAAGAAATGCCTTTTGATGCCGGGTTTGATCCTGATGGAAACTTGACCAAATCTCCCGAAAGGGTCATAGCTAACGAATTGGCTTTGCCCATTGGATTGTGGAAAGGGGCTGGTCTATCTCTGTTACTTGATATGTTGGCCACCATTATGTCTGGTGGAAATGCAACTTTTCAGGTTGGCGAAAGTGGAGAAGAATCCGGTTTGTCGCAGGTTTTTATTTGCATGGATGCCGAGAAATTGGGAATAACGGAGTGGTCTGATCAGAAACTAGATCAAATTGTGGGAGACCTGAAAAGCTCCTTGACTTTTGCTGACAAAGAAGTCCGCTACCCTGGTGAAAACAATATGAAAACCCGCGCAGAAAACATGCAAAATGGAGTTCCTGTGGATGAGAATATTTGGAAAAGCATCATTAAGGAGCTTTGACTCGGGGGAAAAAGGATGGTGCGGGTCAACTTTGAAACCTTCCAACTTTTAAAACCTTTAACTTCATAGCGAAACACCTCTTTTCCAAGGAATAAAATCATCCTGAGCCAATAGGACCGCTTTTGGTTTAACTTCTCCTGAAGCCACTTTAATGATCATTTCCAGGATTTCCTCACCCATCTCAGGAATGCTTTTTTCGCCTGAAATGATACCTCCTGTATCAATATCAATGATGTCAGGCATTCTGTTGGCAAGTTTTGTATTGGAGGATATCTTGATCACCGGAGCAATTGGATTCCCTGTTGGCGTTCCTAATCCTGTTGTAAAAAGCATGACATTGGCCCCGGAACCTGCCATGGCAGTGGTACTTTCCACATCATTGCCCGGAGTGCAGACAAGGTTTAGACCCGGATTTTTAAAATATTCCGCATAATCGAGCACATCTGTAACAGGCGAAGTTCCGCCTTTTTTGGCAGCTCCTGCTGATTTTATTGCATCGGTGATCAAACCGTCCTTGATATTGCCGGGTGAGGGATTCATATCAAAACCAGAACCCACAGCGACTGCAGAAGCTGAATACGCTTTCATCAAAGCAGCAAATTTTTCAGCAGACTCATCGGTAGTGCAGCGGTTGATCAGTTCCTGTTCGACCCCACACAATTCAGGAAATTCTGAAAGCATGGTAGTTCCTCCTAGAGCGACTATCAGGTCTGAGGCATACCCGACTGCAGGATTTGCTGAAATACCTGAAAATCCATCTGATCCGCCGCATTCCAACCCAACAGTAAGCTTACTGAGCGGTGCAGGTTTTCTTTCCTGTTTGTTGGCTTCAACCATTCCCAAAAAGGTTTTTTTGATGGCCTCAGAAAGAAGTTGCTGCTCGGTCCCTTCCTTTTGCTGTTCCAGAATAATGAGCGGTTTTTTTAATTCCGGATTGATTTTATGGAGTTTTTCTTTCAAAATTGAAGGCTGTGCATTCTGACATCCCAAGCTTAGTACAGTTGCCCCGGCTACGTTAGGATTGTTGATATATCCCGCCAAAAGTGCGCAGAGGGATTCTGAATCCCTTCTCGTACCGCCACAGCCTCCCTGATGATCCAAGACTTTGATGCCATCAAGATTTGGAAACAACAATTTGGACTCCATTTCCTTCGCTTTCTCTACGTTCAGGTTTACGATTTCATCTTGTTTTCCTTCCTGATGCAGCTTCACCATGTTTTTGACCATTGACTTAAATGGATTTATTTTTCCATAACCCAAGGCATCATTAAAGGCATCTTTGATGACTTCTACATTCCGATTTTCACAAAAAACCAATGGGATGACCAACCAATAATTTGATGTCCCTACCTGACCGTCTTCCCGGTGAAAGCCCATAAATGTCCGCCCTTGAAACCTACTTATGGAAGGAGGATTCCATTGATAATTTTCGGTTTTCTTGCCAAAATACGCAGCCTCGTGGACAGTATTTTGGGTTGTAATCAGACTTCCCACAGGCAAATCTATCTTGGTACGGCCGACGACTGTCCCATACATATAGATCAAATCCTCTTTAGCCAAGGGCTCAATGGTAAACTTATGTTTTGCCTGAATTTCCTGTCGGAGTTTGATTGTCTTTCCTCCAAAATCTATTATACTTTCTGCAGGTAAATCCACCAAAGCGACCAATACATTGTCCTTTTCGTGGATTTGAATAAAAGTATTTGGTTTGCCGGTCATATATATCTTGATTTAACCTGATATCGTTTGCATTAACTTATATCCTGTATCTCTTGAAAACAAAATTTAAGTGTTTATTTTCATGAATGAATAGCATTTTAAAACAATGAGCAAAAAAATTATCACTATAGGCGAAGTAATGATGCGTCTCAGCACTCAGGGTCACGAAAGGTTCGTACAGGCAAGTTCTTATGAAGCTGTTTTTGGAGGATCGGAAGCAAATGTTTCCATCTGTCTTGCCAATTGGGACCAGGAAACTTACCATGTGACTGCTTTTCCCGGACATGATATTGGAAAAGCTGCGACCCGGTATTTGAGACAGACCGGTGTCAATACAGATTTCGTTTATTTCTCAGAGGGTAGGATGGGTTTGTATTTTCTGGAAAATGGTTCCATGCAACGTTCATCGAAAATTATCTATGACCGATTTGATTCTGCTTTTTCAAATTTTGATGGAAAAGACATCAATTGGGATTTGGTTTTTGATGGGGCGGATTGGTTTCATTGGACTGGAATTACGCCAGCACTCAGCCAAAATGCAGCAGACATGACGCTGAAGGCACTTAAAGTTGCAAATGCTAAGGGATTGACTATCAGTGGTGATATCAATTATCGGAGAAACCTTTGGCAATATGGCAAAGGACCTTTGGACGTGATGCCAGAGCTGATCAGATATACCCATGTCTTGGTGGCAGGAAAATCCGATTTTGAAAATTGCATGGATATCACTTTGGAAGATTGGGCAGATGCTTGTCATCAAGCGAAGAGGGATTATCCTCAGATCAAATTTATAACCAAGACAAAAAGAGAATCAATCTCTGCCTCACATAACCGTCTCAAAGGGGTTTTATGGAACGGTGAAGAAATCCTTTTCTCAAACATCTATGAAATGACCCATATCGTGGACAGAGTAGGAGGGGGCGATGCCTTTATTGCAGGGTTGATTTATGGGCTAATGCATCTTTCCGACCAGGAAGCGATCGAATTTGCCACTGCTTCATCAGTTCTTAAACATAGTATAAAGGGCGATGCCAATTTTGTGTCTTTGGAAGAGGTTCATGATCTGGTAAAAGGAGAAAATGTAGGTAAACTTTTGAGGTAAACATTGATCAGGAAAACTCAAGACTTGAATACTACCATTAACTGATTTTCAAATTTTCAATAACCTATTAACCAACTATTAAAATGAAATATACCCATCAGGAAATCCTAGAAAAAATGGCCGAAACAGGGATGATTCCTGTATTTAATCATAAGGATATTTCTATAGCCAAGGCAGTAATCGATGCATCATACATCGCAGGCATCCGGGTTTTTGAATTTACCAACCGTGAAACAAATGCTTTTGAGGTGTTCAAAGAGTTGAAGATTTATTCTGAAAAATACCCTGATTTGCTTTTGGGAATAGGGACTGTTTTCTCGGCAAAGGATGCCTCACGTTTTCATTACATCGGGACGGATTTTGTGGTTTCTCCTGCTTTGATTCCTGAAGTTGCCAATTACTGCACGATGAAAGGGATTTTTTGGGTTCCCGGATGTGCCACAGTTACGGAAGTTTTTCAGGCAAAGTCCATGGGCGCGCTTTTGGTCAAAGCATTTCCCGGAAATTTATTGGGTTCCGGATTTATCAAAAGTGTATTGTCAGTCATGCCTGATATCAAAATGATGCCCACAGGTGGAGTTGAGCCCACACAGGAAAACCTTTCGGAGTGGTTCAAAGCTGGTGTCCATTGTGTGGGGATGGGTTCGCAGTTATTTGACAAAAAAGCCATAGAAAAGGGAGAATTCGAAGTTTTGGAAAGCAATATCAAAAAAGCCCTTGTAACAATTCAAGAGATCCGAAAATGAAATTCCAATTTTACAATGAACCCATGACTGATTTAAATTCAAAAAAGAAAAATCGGAATAGTTTGTCTATTTTTTCAAAGCCCGTTTTTTTGATATTGGTCTGCCTTGCTTTGTTTTCTACCTGCAAAGGCCCGGGAGGAGTCCGGGTGATCAAATTGGGCCACGGACTTGGAGTCACGCATCCTGTCCATGAGGCGATGGTTTTCATGGCTGAAAAGGTCGCTGAAAAATCCAATGGTCAGATGCAAATCCGAATCTATCCAAACCAGCAATTAGGTACTGAAAGAGAATTGGTGGAATTGCTTCAGATCGGTAGTTTGGGCATGACAAAAGTTTCCTCAGCGACTATGGAAAGTTTTGCTCCCAGGATGCAGGTCCTTTCAATGCCGTATCTTTTCGAGGATGACGCTCATAGAGACAAGGTGCTTAAAGGTGAAATCGGAAAGCAATTACTACTTGATGCGGAAGATTTTTGGCTGAGGGGATTGTGTTACTATGATGCAGGAAAGAGGAGTTTTTATACCAAAAGCAAACCAATAGAAAATCCATCTGATCTCAAGGGTTTGAAAATCAGGGTGATGGAAAGCAATACTGCCATCAATATGGTGAAGAGTTTTGGAGGATCTCCGACACCGGTTTCCTACGGTGAGCTCTATACTGCTCTGCAACAAGGAATTGTCGATGGTGCCGAAAACAATCCTCCGAGTCTCTACACTTCTAAGCATTATGAAGTCTGTAAGTTCTATTCCATCAATGAACATACTGCTGTGCCCGATGTCCTGATAGTCAGTACCAAAGTCTGGAATCTACTTGATGAAAATGAAAAGTTATGGCTTCAAGAGGCTGCAGATGAATCCGCAATTTACCAATATAAATTGTGGGCAGAATCTGTGGAAGAATCTTACAGAGAACTTAAGAAAGCAGGAGTTACAATCCTTTATCCTGAAGTGGCTGGATTCCGAGAAGCTACTGAAAGTATGTATGAGGAATTTAAACTTACCCAGCCCAATTTATTTGAAATTGTTGATCAAATCAGAAAGATTGAGTAATGAAAACTAAAATAGGATCTTTATTTTACCTTAATCCAACCTTTTGATTTTGTTAATTCAAATTGAATCATTCAATTCTTTTAACCCAAAATTTATTTGCCAATGCTTAATCCTTCATTCAAAATAAAGCTGGACAAAGTCGTCTCAAGCCTCTTGATTATTTTGATGGCTTTAATGGTTTTTAATGTGACATGGCAGGTTTTGTCAAGGTACGTTGTGCAGAATCCAAGCTCTTTTACAGATGAATTATCGCGATATATGCTTGTTTGGTTGGGTATGTTGGGTGCCGCATATGTGGCGGGGCAAGATCAACATATCGCTATTGACATATTGCCAAAGAGACTCCATGGCAAGTCAAAAATGAAATTGATGATTCTGATCAATGCTTTGGTATTGCTGTTTGCCTTTTCTGTAATGGTTCTTGGAGGAAGTAACCTTGTTTATATCACTTTCATTTTGGAACAAAAATCTGCAACCATGCAAATTCCCCTTGCTTACATCTATACCATATTACCGGTCAGTGGACTGCTCGTGATATACTATCAGATGTTTCAGATTTCCAATCATTACAGACTTTATAACTCCTGATCTATGGAATATATCAGCATCATTATATTGATCCTCTCCTTTATTACTTTATTGGCAATTGGGGTTCCTGTTGCATGGAGCTTGGGAATTGCTAGTTTTATCACTTTGCTGGTTTCAGTTGCAGCAGGCCCATCCGCTACTACCATAGCCCAGCGTATGGCTACCGGTTTAGACAGCTTTGCTTTACTCGCTATTCCGTTTTTTGTTTTGGCAGGAGAGATAATGAATAAAGGAGGAATTGCCAACCGCTTGATAGAATTGGCAAAATCTCTGGCAGGAAGACTTCCCGGGAGTTTGTTATATGTCAATGTGATCGCGGCGATGCTTTTTGGCGCTATTGCCGGTTCAGCTGCTGCGGCTGCATCCGCATTGGGAAGTATCCTTGGCAAAAGGATGGAAACAGAAGGTTATCCCAAAGAACTTGGTGCAGCTGTCAATATCACCTCGTCGACTACAGGATTGATCATTCCTCCCTCCAATATCCTGATCGTGTATTCCTTGGCTTCCGGCGGTGTTTCTATAGCAGCATTGTTTGTAGCAGGTTATTTGCCTGGAATTTTTATTGGTTTTGTATTGATGGTTACAGCTGCGATTTTCATCAAAAAGGAAAAATTGCCTCCGGGGGAAGGGGTTTCCTTAAAGGAATTTGGAAGGACTTTCCTCCGTGCTTTTCCCTCTCTGATGCTATTGGTCATTGTAATCGGTGGGATTGTAGGAGGTGTTTTTACAGCAACAGAAGCTTCAGCCATAGCTGTGATTTATACTTTGGCTTTGTCTCTATATTACAAAGATCTTAAAATTAAGGAATTGCCCTCTATATTGTTGAAATCATCGGAGACTACAGCGATCGTCCTTCTTCTAATAGCGACATCGATGAGCATGTCTTGGGTGATGTCAAGTGAGGATATCCCTCAGGCGATTACCAATTCCCTGCTTTCTGTGAGTGATAATGTTGTGGTGATATTAATTCTGATCAATCTCATTCTACTTTTTGTCGGAATTTTTATGGATATGACGCCTGCAGTGTTGATTTTCACTCCGATTTTCCTTCCTATTGTTATTGAACTTGGGGTCGATCCTGTCCATTTCGGAATCATTATGATCATGAATCTATGTATAGGATTGTGTACTCCGCCTGTAGGTTCTGTATTGTTTATTGGGGTTCAGGTGGCAGGTACCACGTTGGAAAAAGTAATCGGTACTTTAATTCCGTTTTTTATTGCCATGATTTTGGGATTGATTGTAATTACACTCTGGCCTGGAATGACGCTATGGTTGCCTAGGCTATTTGGATTGATGTAAAAATATTATAAGGTTAAATAAAAAAAGGAGGTAAAAAAAACCTCCTTTTTGCATGATAAGATTGTTTCAGGTGGATAATATTTTTGCAATCCTGAAATCATCTTCATCTACTTCTTTGTGCCCTACAATCGCTTTGGAAATAGGAGTGAAGACGACTTTATTATTGATGATACCTGCCATTACATCATATTTTCCCTGCATTAATCCCTCTACAGCAAATACTCCAAGCTTACTGGCTAAAACCCTATCTAACGAACTTGGAGCACCACCGCGCTGAAGGTGACCAAGTATAGTCACTTTGATATCATAATAGGGGAGTTCCTTTTTGATTTTCTCTGCAATTTCCACCGCTCCACCGCTTTTTCCTCCTTCTGCTACAATGACAATGTTGGAAGACTTCATGGCTTTTGTTCTGGCCTTCAATCTTTCTACCAACCTTTCGATCGGCATTTTCTTTTCAGGGATCAATGTGGCAGCAGCAGCACTTCCAATTCCGGCATTGATGGCGATGAAGCCTGCATCTCTTCCCATTACTTCTACGAAGAATAGACGGTCGTGTGAGGTAGCCGTATCTCTGATTTTGTCGATTGCTTCTATGGCGGTGTTGCAGGCAGTATCAAAGCCGATTGTCAAGTCTGTTCCTGCCAGGTCATTGTCAATGGTGCCGGGCAACCCAATGGATGGGATTCCAAACTCATTATAAAATAAATGAGCTCCTGTCAGAGAACCGTCTCCTCCGATAATGACCAAAGCATCAATTCCGTGTTTGACAAGGTTATTATAGGCTTTTTTTCTTCCTTCGGGTGTTCTAAACTCACTGCTTCGGGCGGATTTAAGAAATGTCCCACCTCTTTCAAGAACATGGGCAATGTTTTTTGATTCAAGTTTTTTGATATCATCCTGAATCATGCCTTCATATCCTCTGTAGATGCCATACATTTCCAGATTGTAATAAAATCCTGCCCTGACTACAGCCCTGATGGCTGCATTCATGCCTGGAGCATCGCCACCTGAGGTAAGCACACCAATTCTTTTGATCGTTTTTGGTTCCATTAAAATTGTGAAGTTAATTGTTTAAACATGAGGTCGGCTGCAGCGGGATTGGTAGCGAGGGGTATGTTATGCACATCACAAATCCGCATCAACATCTGCACATCCGGTTCATGTGGGTGTTTGTCAAGGGGATCTCTAAAAAAAATAACCATTGTAAGTTCTTTTTGGGCCGCCATGGCTGCTATTTGGGCATCACCTCCTATCGGTCCTGAAAGTACTTTTTGAACTTTAATCCCTATTTTTTCAATGTGCGAACCAGTAGTACCGGTTGCCACCAATTCAATGTTTGAGTTTTGCAATTGCTTTTTAAAACCACTCAGGAAATGGACCATGTCGGCCTTTTTCCCATCATGGGCTATCAATGCTATTTTCATTGGGATTAGGTTAATAGGTTTAGTGGGTAAATTTATAAAATTTTATAGCTTAAGCCTTCTGGATATTTTTTTTTAATCATTTAGATCAAAATTTTAATTCACATTTCGGTAAAACCAAAGATTTCATTTCGTATGATGACTAAATTAAAAGATAAATATCAATAGATTTTGAATTTTTGCTATTTTGGAGCCTTATTTAAAAAAACCATAACCGTTTAATTTATGAGCCTAATAAAAGAATTTAAAGAGTTTGCCATGAAAGGCAATGTTGTCGATCTGGCTGTCGCGGTGATTATCGGAGGTGCCTTTGGCAAAATTGTGTCTTCTTTTGTCAATGACATCATCATGCCTCCAATTGGGGTGCTTTTGGGTGGGGTTGATTTCAAGGACCTCAGCATCATCATTAAAGAAGCAGAGGGCGAGTTGCCTGCTGTGGTTTTGAGCTATGGTAATTTCATCCAAAACGTGGTGGATTTTCTGATCATCGCATTTGTGATTTTTATGGCGATTAAAGGAATGAACTCCTTTAAAAAGAAAGAAGTCGAAGCGCCGGCACCACCACCTCCTGCACCTCCCAAATCTGAGTTATTGCTCGAGGAGATCAGAGATTTGCTAAAAAATAAATAAAAAAAGCAGCCATTTGGCTGCTTTTTTTATTCCTTAGGGCCACCTTCTCTACCACCGCGATGTCTCTGATACACCTGACGGGTGAATTCCCGGTTTACTCCTCCTAGTTTTATTGCCTGCTGCGGAGAAATCACTTTGGTGATTTCTTCCATAAATAACTTTTCACGGTCAAGCAGCTGCTGCTGGATTGAAAACCTTTTTTGAATGATTTCCTTTGCCCTCATTTCTGAGATTTCCTGCATTGATTCCCGATTGAGTGAGGAAACTTTATCCATCATTTTGGTTCTTTCCTCATTATATTGATTGAATATCGGCCAAAATTTTTCAGCCTGTTCAGGTTTAAGGTCTAGCCTGTTTGTAATAAACGCTACCCTTGCAGCTTCTAATTTTTCTTTGTCATATTCATTGGTGGGTTTTTGGGCAAAAGCCTCAATTCCAACAAGAAAAAGGACAGCACATATCAATAATGTCTTTTTCATGATCTTCTTTGTTTTACAACCATTCTTCGATATCAGTATCTGTTTGGCTACTTTCCGGCCCTCCCCATTCTTCTTCAATGATCTCGTCTAGGATGAGGTTGGGATTTTCTGAAAAAGAAAGAATATCTTCTGCCTGCCAATATCCTGAACTGATGTACAAGTCAATTTCTTGCTCTAAATCAGCTTCGAGTGATTGCTCCACTATTATTTCATTTTTAATAACAAAGAAATAAATCCCAATGGTAACCAAAGCCGCCGCTGCAGTCATGCGAAACAATGCGATGGTCCGGCTTTTCTTTTGTCTATTCCTTTCTAAAACACGGTTAGGGAGATCTTCGAAATAACCTTCAGGCGTTTTGAAAAGTATGTTTTTGGGTAAATTTTCCATAATTCAATTGATTAGACAGGCTTAAAACACAGAGGTTTACTCTGTATGGAGTTCAATTTCTATTTTTTTGACTGCATGGTGGTAGCTTGCTTTTAACGCTCCAACCGACGTTGATGTTATCTGACTTATTTGTTCATAGCTTAAGTCCTCATAATACCTCATGTTGAATACCAGGCGTTGTTTGTCAGGCAATTTCAATAAGGCTTTGTGCAGGCGCTTTTCAATTTCTTCCCCTGTAATCAATCCTGATCTGTCCAAATATCCTGACATGGTCTCCAAATGATCTTCTATAGAAAAGAAATACCTTTTCTTTTTTCTTTCAAGAAAATTTAGACTTTCATTGGTTGCAATTCTATACAGCCAAGTAAATAGGGAAGAGTTGCCTTGGAAATTTTCTATATTTTTAAATGCCTTGATGAATGTGTTTTGGGTAATATCATCAGCATCTTCATGAATTATCAGCATTTTTCTTATGATGCCATATACCCTTTTTTGGTACATTTCTACAAGCAGCCTATATCCCTTTTCCTTTGTTTCGGGATTACGGATCAATTCCAAAAGTTCTAGGTCACTGATTGATATCATTAGGCCTTTTGACATTTCTCCTTCCAAGAGGTTTAATTTGGGAATCATCTTTCTGAAAGGATTTCTAGTAGCCTCTCTTATGATGAATAAAAAGAAAAAATCCGATCTCCTATATGGGCTGAAGATCGGATTTTAAATTCAAAAATATCAAGAATAGCAAATCAAATTTCAAGGATGTAATCCAAAATACCTGCGTTTTTTCCTTTTGGTCTTGTGACCAAAAGTGGGAAGGTTTCATTCAGTTGAATAAGTCTTTCGGCCATGCTTCCAATAAATAAAGCGGTGGCCGCAGTCCTGCCTTTGGCACCGATAATGATCCCGTCAGCACTTATTTCTTTGGCTTTGGCGATGATTTCTTCTACCGGGTCATCGTCGTCATCCTGCGTATAGATTGGTGTGATTTTTAGGTTTTTGGTATCAATATTTCGGATAAACTTCTTGAAATTAATCTCCGCATGCATTAGCATGATGGAAGTAAATTCTTCATAACTTTTTCCGGTAAAATGATAGCCTGAGGGGATAGTGAATACATTTTGACAAATTATTTCGGCTTTACCTCCATATTTTTCCACAATAATAATTGCCTCTTCAAGAGCATCTTTCGAATAATCAGAAAAATCGGATGGTACCAATAGTTTGTCCATTTTGGGTTCCGCCTTTTCGGGAATAATCAATAAGGAGCAACTTGCTCTTCTTGCAAGCCTCTGTGAAATAACCCCTGTGCCTGGAAGAGTTACTTTTCTGCCTATAATGATCATATCAGCAGATTTTTCGTGGGCCAGTTTTAGAATTTTTTTACTTAATTGTCCTTCTTTGACCACATAAGAAAATTCAATATCTTCTTTTTTGCTAAAGTTTTTGTCCACGACATCTTTCATCTGCCTCTTCCTTTCCTCGACCATATTATCTATGAGATTGGGAAATTCCTCCAAAACTTCCTTGGGTATTTGCAGATTTCTGATGACGTTGGTAAAATAAATTTTTTTAGTCTGATTGACTCGGGACACAAAGGATGCAAACCTAACCAGGGTTTCATCTAGGTCGCTTTGGTCAAGACAAACGATGAGCTTTTTTATTTGATACATTTTATTTAGCCTTTTCGAAACACAAAGTTACGCGAATCCGATGATGAAAAATAGATGATGGAAGAATAAAATTTTGTCTATTTCCAGAATCAAAATCCATTACGGATTTTTGTACTGTAAATCAACAGATTTTGATTGAATAGTTTGGTGTGCTTGTGGTTTTTTTAGATATATTAATTTTTTTTAATTTTTCACCTAATAAAAATACATATTTTAAGTTCTCAACAAAATGATTTTTGGTCAATTATAAGTATTCCTATTTTGTATGGAAAATTTGGCAGGTTCAGATTATTTGGAGGTGAATTTGAAAGAGAAGACCCAATTCATTATATCAATAATTTGTATATTTGCACAAATGGCTCGGGTCGCCGACATGTTCCGACTTCACAATTATAAAACAATCCCGAGTGAAGCCCTTTCCAAAAACAGGCCTCATCCTTTAGTAATAAAGGACCTCGTATCTTCGGATTCAGGATAACAGTGGAAGTTTGCGGATCTCGTGGCAGCTCAAATCCTGTCAGTAAAGAGGTTTGGTAACACTCTAAGGCCTGAGCCCTTTTATTTTTTCAATTACTTTTCTCTGATTTTTTTTGGCTATTCCAAGCAAGAAAATCCCCAATGCATAAAATAACGTAATCGCAAGCGATCTGATGATAAGGTCTGGTATTCCTGGATTATTTTTGCTGAATATATAAGCCTGTATAAAGTAGATTCCTAAACCTAGAATCAGGATTTTCAGCACATCCCATGAAAATGGCTCAAAAGATAGCCTTATTTTAATATAGAGGTATTTGAGAAAATTGAAGAAAAACATCGCCAGAAAGGATGCAAATGCAGCTCCTTCGATACCGTAAGACGGAATCAGCAACAAATTAAAAACCACCACTGCGATACTCATGATGACTGTTGCTGTGATGTTAAAGATGTAATATTTTGAAAAAACGATGATTTCTCCGTTGATGGAGAAAATAACGTCGCACATTTTTCCGAAACCAATCCAAAGGACAACCCATTTACCAGCTTCATAGATGGTACCATTGGGGACAAAATGGTAGAGATTATCTACGTTTGACCAAATTCCCAAAAAAAGCAAAATACAGATTAAGGTCTGGTTTACGGCAATGTCTTTGTAAAGCTTGTCGATCTTTGGGAATTCCTGACGGGAAAAATAATCGGCGACCACAGGCATACTGACCTGAGAAATGGCCCTGCGAGGCATTTCCATCACGATGGCAATTGAAAAAGCAATGTTATAAATCGCATTGGCTTCTAATCCGATCATGGAACTCACCATCAGGCTATCAATTTTCATGATCAAAATGCCTCCTGCAGTGCCGAGTAAAGTGATGAAGCTATAATTGAGAAACTCTGATTTGAAGCCCTTTCTTTCAAAAAAGAAATCTGTTTCAATGCTGAATATCCCAATGCGGAACATGTAGCTTATCAAGCTTCCAAGGACGATAAGGTAATTGACCGATAATCCCCAAATCATCTGATCAAAGTCTATCCAACCGACTAAATAGACCGAAACAAGCACCGTCGAGAGCAGCCGCAACAAAACCTCCCTGAGTAATGTCGGTATTGAGATCTTCATATAAGACCTGCTGAAGGCATCCAAAACGGTATTAACTACTGCAAATAGGGTAATTAACAATACCACTACAAAGAAGTCAATGACCTGCGGGGAATTGACGGCAAAGGCAGCTATAATTTGGCTTTTGAAAATAAAAAACAAAAGAGAGACAGCAATAAATCCCATCAAGGTAACCAAAACACTGAAGGTGAGGAAAGACCCCTGCTTGCTTTTGAGTTGGGGAAAAAACCTCGTGATCGCATTTCCCAATCCCAATTGCGCAAAGGGAACCAAAAGCATTGCCATGTCTTGCACTGTTCTGAAGATCCCGATTTCCTCAGGTGCAAGGGAATACGGAAAGAGCCACAATACATTGAAATACCCAATTGCCACTCCCAAATAATGGGAGAGCGTAGTAAGAATGCTTTGTCGGGCAAATTTTTCCAATGAATTAATCAGTTAAACAATCCCAATAATTCTTTCTTTCTTTTGGAATAAGGATAATCTTTCAAGATTTTGTTTCTGGATTTTGATCTTTTCTTTTCAAAATCCATGTTTAAAACCTCTTGGATTATTTTGGTTAATCTATCGGGATTTTTTTGATCCAAAATAAAACCAGAATCATCTATGATCAATGGAATGTCTCCGACTGCTGAACCAATAGGAACGCAACCACACAGCATGGCTTCGGCTAATGCATTCGGAAAACCCTCAGATGTGGATAATTGGAGGTAATATCGGTGTATATTATATAATTCCCTTAACCTGTCTTTGTCCATTGGACCGGTTACTGAAATGTTTTTTGCTGTGGGCTTATAGTCAACATCACCTACCAAAGTAAATTCAGCTTGGGGAAACCTCAATGCAATCAATTCAATCAAGTCAATGCCTTTGATCCTCCCTCGGACAGGATTGGAGATTCCTTTTGCCACAGTGATAAAGGTCATCGGCTTCCTTTCCTTTCCAAAATCAATCCAAAAATCTGTATCAAAACCATTATGGATAGTCTTCATCGGGGTTTTTAGATCGGGAATCATGTTCTTCAAACCTTGTTTGGATGAAATCAGCGGATCATATTTATAATCCGATTGGATAAGAGAATCGGCTACAGGTAGTATTTTTGTGCAGTTTTTAAAACTGTAAACAGTCGCCAATCTCAGCCATTTCTTTCTGAAATTCCCGTAGTTTATCTCCGGCATATTGACGGCATCAGTTCCTCCGCATTGGATAAAAACTTTTCTCTTGAAAATTTTGCCAAAGAAAGTCGGTAGGACAGAATGGTATCCACCAAAAAAACACAAATAATACTTTGTCTTTGGCAGGAAGATAACTAATTGAAAAAACTGGAGAATAAAGAAGAAAGGGAGAGCAACCGGATTTTGGGTAAACTGAAGTGTTTTGATGGAAAATTTAGTCTGGATCATTTCAACATCTCTATCCGTAAATGCAGTCCGTACTGGATAGGTATAAATAATCATAGATGGTCTTGAAATGGATCTGAATTATTGAGAATTGACTACAGAAAGATACTGTTTTTGATTTTAAGAAATGTCCTTTCTATAAATACGGGCCATTTTCCCCTTAGTGTACTTTTGGTAATCGCGTTGTTTCTTCTGAAAACAAAATATTGATAATCCTTTTCCTCAAAGAATACCGGATAAGTCTCCATTTTGTCAAGGTAGTATCCATTTGAATTTAAAACACCAACCAAAGTTGCCGTGTCCAATGGCTGATCGATTATCTGAAGCTTTTGAGGCTCGTTGCTGATGTTGTATTGCAAAAACCTTGGAGCAGGTATGTGGATGAAAACTACTGATTTTTCATGTGAATGGGCATCGATTCTTTCAAACAGATTGGGATGCTGCTCTACAGGAATATGTTCCAAAACGTCAGGAAAAACAAAATAATCAAATGTCTGACCAGATTTGGTAAAATCGCTCATGTCAGAAACTTCGAAGCTTAGATTGGAAAATTGCTTCCAAAGGATTTTGGCCTTTTCGACGCTTTTCTCGCTGATGTCGACCGCCAAAACTTTTCCATTTGAGGTTTTCTTCGCAATCAATTGACTGACCGTGCCGATGCCACAACCAACCTCCAATACATTATGATTGGACTTTAGCCCTGATTGGACAAGCTTATCAATGATGGAAATATGACGTGAATTAATCCCCGTCTTTTCTTGTTTAGTCACATATTCATCATAAAACTCCTTTACTTCTTCCTTTTTGCTCATGGTTTTAGAAAAGGTTTAATTGACAAAAACGTTCCTCCAATCAATGTGAGTAGGATAAGATACTGAAAAATGATGGTAACCGTCTTGGTTTTATAGTAGCTATCCGGTTCAAATTTCATTAGAACCTCAGATTTTCCTGCAGGAACAGATATGCCCCGAAGCAGGTAATTGGTTCTAATTATATCGGTTTCTTGCCCATTGACAAGTGCTTTCCATCCTTTTGGATAGTAAATCTCAGAAAAGACAACCAAACCGGCTTTTGTCGCCTCAACAGAATATTTCAACTCATTTGGTTTTTGGGAAGTGATAGAAACTGAACCCGAACCAGTCTGGACTGTTCCAAACTCAGTCTCATTGACAGTTGCTTCAATTTTTGTATTCATTTGAGAAATGAGTTTGATTTCATCTTCGTTGGAAGTGACAGACCTTATATTGGATGGAAACCACGCTGGCCCATTTGCTTCGGGATTGGTAAAAACAGCATTTTCGGCCTGCCCTGCGACCACATATTTGGTGTTGAGCATATTCAGAGCTTTCAGTCCCTGCCAATCAAAATTTCCTTCCTGTGCTTTTTGGATAAAAGACTGAATTTCAGAACCCAATACGTTTTCAGTTAATTCTTGGTAACGCTTCATTTTCGCTCCATGGTAACCACCGATGCTGTTGAAGAAATAACTTGTTCGCGCATCGTTGAAAGGATTTTCCAGATTGATTACCCTAAAATATCCTTGGTCATTCAGGATTTTTGCATCAGCAGGTGTTTTTGCAAAAAACTGTGCTGAAGGACTGGCCTGAAACGAGTCTTCATTTAGGTATCTTTTATTGATCATCCAAAGGTCGATGGCAATCAACAATGCGATGGACAATCCGGCTATTTGTGTTGAGATTTTATTTTTCAAACTTGCCCAAATCAAACCTGCAGCAAGCAAAATGAAAATGAGACTTTTGAAAGCACTGCTTTGAAGCATTGATTTTCTGTCCTGTTGGATAGCGTCGACAAGCCATTCCGGGAGGTTGGCGTCTACTGGTGCCCTGAATCCAAACATTCCTGCGAAGATCACTAAAATCAATGCCAATCCTGCTGTACTTCCTAATGCTATGGAAAGATTTTTAACAAGTGTTTTGCTATCTGAATTTCTGAAGAGGTATTCCAATCCCAAACTCCCCAAAACTGGAATGGCAAAAAGCGCCATAGAAAGTGCCATAGTCACAGCTCGGAATTTGTTGTAGCCAGGAAGGAAATCAAAAATCAAGTCATTGAACCAAGCGAGATTTTTTCCAAAGGCAAGAAAAATGGACAGGATCGTAATCGAAAGGAATACATATTTATACGTTTTTGGAGCATAAATCAAACCTAAAACAAAAAGGAAAAGCATAATCGCCCCTCCATAAATAGGGCCTCCTGTTCCCGGCTGCTCGCCCCAATAGGTAGGCGCTTTTTCAATAAACCCTGTTGCTTGGGCACTTTCCACGCCATTGCTCCGCAAAGCCTGTTCTGAATTAGAATCTTTGGGCAAAGCTTCCCCACTTCCACCACCATATAAAAATGGAACCAAGAGAGTGAGAGTTTCCATTTTTCCCTGAGACCAGTTAAAGGCATAGTCTCTGTCCAAACCGCCTTCAGAAGTATTGGCTGAAGTAATATTGGATTGTCCTCTTGTGGAATATTCACCGTATTCCAGTACCGTCATAAACCTGCTAAGATTGGATCCAACAGCAAGACAGGCGCCCAAAACCAAAATAAGAATTGTTTTACTAAAAGCAGTGAGTGATTTCGATTTGTAGGCATCCACAATCTGACCGATTCCATAAATCAGCACAATCAACAAAGTGTAATAGGTAATCTGTAGGTGGTTGAATTTGAGTTGGAGCATCAAACCAAAAGCAAAAAGCGCAAGACCCAAAATCCTTTTTCCGGAGAATGCCAGGTGAATCCCTGCCAAAATCAGGGGAATCAGGCAGATGGCCCATATTTTGGCATTGTGTCCTGCATCCAAGCTGATGATGTGGAAGGTATTGAAGGCAAAGGCCACTGCACCGGCAATAGAAAATTCAGATCGGACTTTGAAACTCAAAAGCAGGATATACATGGCTAACATTCCAAAAAACAAGGAGTTGACAGGGTGGGGGAGTCCCAAAGTGACCACTTTAATCAAGAAATTGGTAATGTCTCCCGGAACTTCAAAGCTCACCAAATAAGCCGGCATTCCGCCAAACATGCTGTTGGTCCAAAGTGCTTCCTCGCCTGTTTCGACCCTGTAATCCATAACTTCCTTGGCAGCACCTTCCCATTGAAGAATGTCATATTGGAAAAGGATTTTGCCATCAAAAACGGCAGGTGAAAAATAAAACAAAACGATGAGGTAAAAGACCACAACTCCTACAAGGTGCGGCAAGATGTTATTTTTGAAGTTGATCTGCATGATCCGAGTCAGTTCTTTTTGAAAGAATGGCGCAAATTAAAAAATAAATAGGATTATCCGCCTGCTTTTGAATTTCCAAATTCACTTAAAATCCCTTTTCGTGCTTATTTAATGAAGATCACAAATTGAAAGTGGCTGGAAGAATCTTTGCTTTTAGCCAATTCTTCCAGCTACTTAAATTATAAAGTAAATCGAATTTTGAACTAAGATTCATCACAATCCATGGATTATGTTCTGCCACCTATCGACTCCTTCTATTTATCAAAAACCTTATAATATACCTCGCTCCATTTCAATTCATTCTGAAGATTTCTGATGGTGGTTTGACCATCAATATTGACAGATTCTATCCCTGCTATGTTGGCAAAGTCATTTAAAATAGTTGTGGAAAGGTTTTGACTGAAACAGGTATGGTGAGAACCTCCGGCCAAAATCCAAGCGCCGCATCCGGTTTTCATATCAGGAAGAGGCTTCCACATAACCCTTGCAACTGGCAATTTTGGCAAATCATGAGGAGCATCAACTGCCTCAACTTCATTGACAATCATCCTGAATCTATTTCCCATATCCACAAGGGAAGCATTGAGACCTTTACCGGCTTTTACATTGAAAACAAGCCTGACAGGATCTTCTTTTCCTCCTATTCCCAATGGATGAACTTCGCAGGAAGGTTTGCCTGAAGCAAGACATTCATCCACCTCAAGCATATGTGAACCCAATACAAGGGTATTTTCTGGATCAAAATGATAGGTGTAATCCTCCATAAAGGCATTTCCACCTTCTAAACCCGTCCCCATTACTTTCATTGCCCTGACAAGAGCGGCTGTTTTCCAATCTCCCTCACCGGCATAGCCAAAACCTTTGTTCATCAGTCTTTGAACAGCGATTCCGGGTAGTTGGCGCATGCCATGCAGGTCTTCAAATGTGTTGGAAAAAGCTTTGAATCCGCCTTCTGTTAAAAATCGATCCAATCCGATTTCTATCCTCGCCGCTTCAAACAAAGAGTCTCTATTTGCACCACCGGTTTTTAGATTTTCAGCCAAAATATAAGAACTCTCATATTCTTTGATCAGGTTGTTGATTTCTGAATCGGCCACGGCGTTGATTTTTTGCACCAAATCTCCTACAGGAAAGGTGTTGACAGCAAATCCTAATCGCATTTCAGCCTCGACTTTATCACCTTCTGTGACGGCTACATTGCGCATGTTGTCTCCAAACCTTGCGATTTTCATGCCCTGCCAGTCATGCCAACCGCTAGCTGCCCGGCACCAACCGTCGATTTCCTGATGGACTTCTTTTTCCTGCCAAAAGCCCACCACCACTTTTCTATTGATCCGCATACGGCTAGTCAAAAATCCAAATTCCCGGTCTCCATGAGCACTTTGGTTGAGGTTCATAAAATCCATATCGATCGAATTCCATGGAATATCACGATTGAATTGGGTATGCAGATGGAGTAGGGGTTTATTCAGGATTTTGAGACCGTTGATCCACATTTTGGCAGGAGAAAAAGTGTGCATCCAAGTAATGATGCCAATACAATCTTTGACTTGGTTTGCTTCCTGACAGATTTGAAATATCTCTTCAGTGGTTTTAACAATAGGTTTGAAAATGATTTTTACTGAAATCGCATCAGATTGGTTTAGTTCTTTGGCTATGATTTCCGAATGTTCAGAGACCTTGGCTAAAGTTTCTTCGCCATATAAATGTTGGCTGCCTGTGATAAACCAGACTTCATTTTGGGCTATTTTTTTCATTGGATTTTCGATTTTGAAACAGGAGTATTTTTATTTGAAAGATGATCTGACTAAGGCAGTCTAATCCTGAACAGCTTTTTTGGGATTTTTTTGATACGCTCTAAACAGGGAATTCATAAGCAATTCCCAGCAAATGATAAATTAAGTGTTATAATTACACATAAAATGACAATTTAAAAATAGAAAATCAAAATTAATCCTTTCATCCGTTGATTTCAGTAAGCGGAATAAAATTTTGGATGGACAATAGGGTGTCTTTATATTGCTTTTCGTCCAAAGAATAATAAAAAGCCCCTTTCTTTGAGTTTAGCTTGTCCTTGTCATTTTCTTTATTCAAAAGATTGGTAGAAAGTACTTTGCGGGTGAAATTTCTTTTGTCAAATTTTGTGTTATAGAGACCCTCATACATGTTTTGCAATTGCGGAAGCGTAAATTTATCAGGAAGTAACTCAAAAAGGATCGGGTGAAAAGCTGCTTTATACCGCAATTTGTTCAATGCAATTTCTACCATTTCCTGATGGTCAAAAATGAGTTGTGGAAGTTCTTTCATAGGAAACCACCTCGCATGAAAATCATCATTGATTTGTTGTTGGTATTTTTTGATATCGATCAGTGCAACGTATGTCACTGCGATCACTCTTTCGATCGGATCCCGATCTGGCCTGCTAAATGACTTCAATTCTTCCAGATAAATATCCTGAAGTCCGGTCAATTGTTTCAATATCCTTTTGGCCGCCTCATCCAAAGATTCCTCTGGTTGCAAAAAGCCTCCCATCAATGACCACTTTTCCTTTTCCGGAGCAAAACCACGTTGGATCAAAAGCAATTTGTATTCCGATCCATCAAATCCAAATACAATACTGTCTACGGCGACAAGAATCCTGGTTTGGTTAGAATATTTCATTTTTTCTTGGAAATCTATCTGAAATTAAGCTTTCAAAAGATATGTAAAATATTAGATTAAACACAAAGGTGAGACTTTTTGGAATCCCGATGATCATCCCAATTGAAATGGTATGTATTAAATAGGAGAAAATTATTAGTGTAATATATACATTTAATATTTGTTGCTTCAGGTTTATTTTCTAATATTAGATTATGTTTTGCCTAGGAAAAATAGGAGACAAGTTTATCCAATTAAGAAATAGATTTATATAAATACACCTCAAATACTTACAATAATGAAAACAATTGTTTTTAAAGGAATTACCGCTTTGGCAGCATTCCTGATTTCTTTTATATCAACAGCTCAGACCAACAGGTTGATCGTCAATGCTGATCAGGGAAGTGTCATTATCAATAAGCATATTTATGGTCATTTTGCAGAGCATTTAGGAAGAAATATCTATGGTGGAATCTGGGTTGGACCTGATTCCAAAATTCCCAATGAAGAAGGGTACCGATTGGATGTTATGAAAGCAATCCAAAAATTGGAGATCCCAAATCTGCGTTGGCCGGGAGGTTGCTTTGCTGACGAATACCATTGGACAGATGGAATCGGTAATCCAAAAGACCGCCCTACCATGATCAATACCCATTGGGGTGGGGTAGTTGAGGACAATTCATTCGGAACACATGAATTCATGAATTTTGCCAAGAAAATCGGTGCTGAACCATATATCACGGGTAATGTCGGAAGCGGTTCGGTCGATGAAATGTCCAAATGGATCGAATATATCAATTTTGACGGGGTCAGCCCATTGTCTAACCTCAGAAAGAGAAACGGTCAAGATGAACCTTGGAATATCAAATATTGGGGTGTTGGAAATGAAAACTGGGGCTGCGGCGGCAATATGACAGCGGAATATTATGCCAATGAATACAGAAGATACGCAACCTATGCGAGGGATTATGGGGCAAATAAATTGTATAAAATCGCAGGTGGAGCAAACAGTAATGATTACAACTGGACAGAAGTTTTAATGAAAAACATTCCTCTCAATATGATGGATGGGCTTTCAGTACATTACTATACCATGACTGGATCTTGGACTGATAAAAAGTCAGCCACTGTTTTTGACAGAGAAACATATTTGGAAACCTTGAGAAAAGCTGCAGGAATTGAGGAATTGATAGAGCGCCATGGCGCTATCATGGACCAATATGATCCTGAAAAAAGAATAGGAATGATCGTGGATGAGTGGGGAACTTGGTATCAGGTTGAGCCTGGAACTAATCCGGGATTCCTTTACCAACAAAATACCATGCGAGATGCACACGTGGCGGCTATTTCCCTGAATATTTTCAACAAGCATGCTGACAGAGTACATATGGCTAATTTGGCCCAAACGGTCAACGTGCTGCAGGCCATCATACTTACCAATGACACAGACATGATTCTTACTCCAACCTACCATGTTTTTGATCTGTATAAGCCACATAAAGATGCCACTTTGCTTTCCCACCATCTTGTGACGGAAGAAGTGTCTTATGGCAAAGAAAAATTGGAAGCTTTGAATGTTTCTACTTCCAAATCTCCCGACGGAACAGTTAACATCAGCATTGCAAATATTCATCCAGACAAGAAAATAGACCTTGATGTAGTGTTGAGAGGGATTTCAGCCAAGAGTGTAACAGCGGAATATGTGACGGCTCCGTCAATCGATTCTTACAATACTTTTGAAAAAAAGGAGGTAGTCAAAAAAGCAGCTTTCAAAGATTTCAAATTGGACAAGGACAACCTGAAAATTGCTGTTCCGGCCAATTCTGTTTTAATGGTAAGAGTAAAATAATTGAATAAGTTTTAGTAAGTAATTAATATGGGGGATCAATATGTAATTGGCTTGGACTATGGGACTGATTCTGTCAGGGCAGTTTTGGTAAACGCAAAAAACGGAGAAAGTATAGCAAGCCACGTTGTTTTATACCCAAGATGGAAAGCCGGTAAGTACTGCAATCCAGTAGAAAACCAATTCAGGCAACATCCATTGGATCATTTGGAGGGATTAGAAGCGAGTGTCAAAGGTGTGATGGAAAAATCAAAAATCCCTGCTTCACAAGTCAAAGCCATC
Source organism: Aquiflexum gelatinilyticum (assembly GCF_024813435.1). Classification (NCBI taxonomy): domain Bacteria; kingdom Pseudomonadati; phylum Bacteroidota; class Cytophagia; order Cytophagales; family Cyclobacteriaceae; genus Aquiflexum; species Aquiflexum gelatinilyticum. Next base: position 266,826 of record NZ_JANAEZ010000001.1, on the reverse strand, counting down.
TGTGTGGATACCACAGGTTCTTCCCCTTTGCCTGTAGATAATAAAGGCCAATCCCTGGCTATGAATCCTGCATTTGCAGAAAACCCAAATGCCATGATGGTACTTTGGAAAGACCATACGGCCATCAAGGAAGCGGATGAAATTAACCATATCGCCCGAACTTGGGGAGGGGAAGATTACACCAAATACGAAGGTGGAATTTACTCATCAGAGTGGTTTTGGTCTAAAATATTACATGTCGTAAGAGAGGACCAAAAGGTGGCTGATGCGGGGTTTTCCTGGATGGAACATTGTGATTATATCACTGCACAATTGATTGGAAATGAAGATCCTTTGACACTAAAGCGAAGCAGGTGTGCTGCAGGACATAAGGCCCTTTGGCATGAAAGCTGGGGAGGTTTGCCTCCAAAAGAGTTTTTGGGATTATTTCATCCTTATTTAGCGTCATTAAGAGATCGTCTATATTCCGAAACCTTTACTTCGGACAACCATGCAGGAAACCTTAGCCAAAATTGGGCAGAAAGGTTGGGTTTGACCACAAACACAGTTATGGCTGTAGGAACTTTTGATGCCCATGCAGGCGCTGTCGGCGGTGAGATATCAGAAAATACCCTTATCAAAGTGATGGGAACCTCCACTTGTGACATCATGATTACTTCAAAAGAGAATCTTGGGGAAAACTTGATCCAAGGTATTTGTGGGCAAGTGGATGGGTCGGTTATCCCCGGCATGATCGGTCTGGAAGCGGGTCAATCAGGTTTTGGGGATGTTTTGGCTTGGTTTAGGGATTTGATTACCAAACCAAGTATCGATTTGATCCAAAAAAGTATTCATTTGGATGAAAGCCAAAAAGCAAAACTGATTGAAGAAGTCCAAGAAAATCTCATAACTCAACTATCTGAAGAAGCTCTCAAAATTCCTGTAAGGGAATCAAAAATCGTTGCTCTAGATTGGATCAATGGCCGGAGAACTCCTGACGCCAATCAAGCTTTGAAAGGAGCGATTATGGGTTTGAATATGGGTTCGGATGCAGCGAGGATTTTCAAGTCATTGGTGGAAGCCATCAGCTTTGGTTCCAAAAAGATTGTAGATAGGTTTGAGGAAGAAGGGGTGAAAATCGATACTGTAATCGGAATGGGTGGTGTGGCCAAAAAGTCCAAACTTGTCATGCAGACATTGGCAGATGTGCTCAATATGCCCATAAAAGTGGCCACATCAGACCAAGCACCGGCTTTAGGTGCAGCCATATATGCGGCAGTTGCAGCAGGAATCCATTCTGATACACAAGCAGCAATAAAGGCCATGAGCAATGGTTTTGATGAAGTTTATTATCCAATTCCAGCAAACGTGCAACAATACAAAATGCTGTACGCGGAATATGGGAAGTTTGGAAAATTTGTGGAAGGAAAATAAAGAATGAAGCTACAGTCTTCTTATTACTTCAATTCGAGTTTTTAATTAACAAAAAAATAGACAATTTAGAACATGTCAATATATCTCACTCTCAAACAAGAATGCTACAATGCCAATATGCAATTGCCAAAATTGGATCTCGTAGTCTACACGTTTGGGAATGTCAGTGCTGTGGACAGGGAAAAAGGTGTTTTCGCCATTAAGCCTAGCGGAGTTCCTTATGAGGAACTGAAAGTTGAGGATATTGTGATTGTTGATTTTGACAATAACATCATTGAAGGAAATATGCGTTCTTCCTCGGATACCAAGACTCACGCCTTTCTTTACAAAAACTGGAAAAACATTGGTGGAATCTGCCACACCCATTCAACTTATGCTGTTTCATGGGCACAGGCGCAAAGGGATATCCCGATTTTTGGAACGACACATGCTGATCATTTGACAGTAGATATTCCTTGTGCACCACCTATGTCTGATGATTTGATCCAAGGTGATTACGAACACAATACCGGTCAACAGATTTTGGACTGCTTTGTATCCAAAGGGTTAAACCCTGAAGAAGTCGAAATGGTGCTGATTGGAAATCACGGTCCATTTGCTTGGGGAAAAAATGCCGCTAAAGCAGTTTACAATAGCAAAGTGATGGAAGAAATCGCCAGAATGGCTTATCTGACCTTACAGATCAATCCCAATGCCCCAAGGCTTAAAGATGCCTTGATAAAAAAACATTTTGAAAGGAAGCATGGAATGGATGCTTACTATGGCCAAGGTTGTTAAGGCAGGCAATCCAAAATAAATAACTATTACCCTATTAGCCGGTGGCCAGACTACAAAAAACCTTTTGCCAAATTTTTTCAAATCCAATTACCTAATACCATGTTCAATTCTCCCTTTCACAAATAAATTCTTATTTTTGCCTCAAATAGATAATGAAGCATGTTCGATAATCTCAGTTCCAAATTAGATAGAGCTTTTAAAACCCTTAAGGGTACGGGTAAAATCACCGAAATCAATGTAGCCACAACGGTAAAGGAAATCCGTAGGGCCTTGATCGATGCCGATGTCAACTATAAAGTAGCCAAAGAAGTAACCGATACCATCAAAGAACAGGCATTGGGCCGGGATGTGTTAATAGCGGTTTCTCCAGGTCAATTGTTGGTTAAAATTACCCAAGAAGAATTAACCAAATTGATGGGTGGATCCAAAGTGGATATCAGCATCAAGGGTGATCCTGCTGTCATTTTGATCTCCGGTCTTCAAGGTTCAGGAAAGACCACTTTTTCGGGAAAGTTTGCTTCTATGCTAAAGAAGCAGGGCAGGCAAGTATTGCTTGTTGCTTGTGATATATACAGACCGGCGGCAATTGATCAGCTCAAGGTATTGGGAGAGCAGATAGGGGTAGAAGTATATGCGGAGCCTGAGAACAAAAACGCGCTTGAAATTGCTAATCGCGCAATTGAATACGCAAAGAAAAATGGCAAGAAAATAGTCATTGTCGATACAGCAGGTCGATTGGCTGTGGACGAAGTGATGATGAAAGAAATAGAGGCTTTGAAAAAGGCGCTCAATCCTTCCGAAACATTGTTTGTGGTCGATTCAATGACAGGTCAGGATGCGGTAAACACCGCTAAGACTTTTGACGAAAGACTGAATTTTGACGGGGTGGTATTGACCAAATTAGATGGTGATACCCGAGGTGGTGCCGCGATTTCGATCAGACACGTAGTCAACAAACCAATCAAATTTATCTCCACAGGTGAGAAAATGGAGAACATTGATGTTTTCCATCCTGACCGTATGGCGCAAAGGATTTTGGGAATGGGAGATGTGATTTCATTGGTCGAAAGAGCGCAACAATCTTTTGATGAAGATGAAGCCAAAAGAATCAATGCCAAGATCAGAAAAAATCAATTCAACTTTGATGATTTTCTTTCCCAACTCGAGCAGATCAAAAAGATGGGAAATATCAAGGATTTGATGGGTATGATTCCCGGAATGGGAAAAGCAATGAAAGGAATGGATATTGATGATGATTCATTCAAACCCATTGAAGCCATAATCCGGAGCATGACACCTAAAGAAAGGGAGGATCCGGATATCATTGATGGGAATAGAAGAAAAAGAATTGCGAATGGCAGTGGAAGAACCATCACGGAAGTCAATAACCTGATGAAGCAGTTTGCTGATATGAGGAAAATGATGAAGCAGATGAATAAAATGGGTGGAGCACAAAAAGCCCTTGGGGGACTGATGCCAAAAATGGGCAGGAGATAAAAAATTTAGAATACAAATCAGACAAAAAATCCCCTTTTGGAAAAAAGGGGATTTTTTGTCTTTAAATCAGGAGGTTTTATTGAGTCAATTTATACTTTTTTCCAGGTAATGATTTTATAAATCCCTCAAATTCAAGGTTTAATAGTGCAGATGCTAAACTTGAAATAGAGATATTCAGTAAAATGGCCAACTGATCGATTTCCAGTTCTTTCTTTTCAAGAAGAATTGTCAAAACAGCTTCTTCTTCCTCATTATACTTTGTCAGATCTAGTATTTTATTTTTGGTATTAGTGGTTGTCAAGTTATCCTTTGACCAAGAAAGCGCCTCTTCAAGATCCCTGGGGCCTGTATAGATAGTGGCCTTCATAGTACGGATCAGATTGTTGCAACCTTCACTAAAAGTGGAAAGAAGGTTTCCCGGCACAGCAAAAACTTCCTTATTGTAACTGAAAGCAATCTCTGCAGTAATCAATGCCCCGCCTTTTTGGGCAGCTTCCACCACAATTACAGCATCTGATAAGCCTGAGATGATTCTATTTCTTTTTGGAAAATTGCTTGGATGCATGACAGTGCCTGGAGGGTATTCACTGATAAGGCCACTACCGGATTCGATCATTTGTTCGGCAGTGTTTTTATGCAAAGCAGGATAAATCTGATCTACTGATGATCCCAATATGCCAAATGTTGGTAAATTATTGGCCAATGCCGCTTTATGTGCTTCGATATCAATTCCATATGCCAAACCACTGATGACGGTAGCGTGATAAGGGCTCATATCCTCAATGATTTTTTTGGTAATATTTTTACCATATTCAGTCGCATTTCTTGTGCCCACTATTGCCAAAGTCCTGTTAGGGTTGAGGTTTATATTTCCTTTGGTATACAAGACCATAGGGCAGTCATCCATGACTTTGAGCCTTGCTGGAAAGTTTTGGTCTGAAAAGGTTAATATCCGGATTCCTTTCTTTTGACAATTGGAGATGATTTCCGAAGCTTCCTTGATGTATTGATCCTTATCCTTTCTGATTTCAGAAAGTTTTTTGTTAACTCGTGGGATTTTTGAAATTTTTCCGGGAGGAAGGTCAAAAAAATCCTTGGCTGAGCCTGTGTAGGCTAAGATGTTTCTGTATAAAGAAGGACCGATTTTAGGGATCAGATTAAGCGCTAACTCAAAAATTAACTCTTCATTATTTGGATTCGACATGCATAGTATCCCGTATTTCTACTAAAAAACGTTTGATTTGATGGAGTCTGTCCACCATTGCCGCTTTGTCAAAAACTTTTTGATGATCACCTCTGATTACTTCTTGTGCACCCTGAAGTGTGTATCCTTTAATTTTTACCAATTGGTAGATATAGCGGATTTTCTCTATATCCTCTTTGGTAAACCTACGGTTGCCTTTTTTATCCTTTTTGGGTTTGATGATGTCAAATTCTCCTTCCCAATAGCGAATTAGGGAAGGGGCAACCTTAAACATGCTAGCTACTTCTCCAATGGAGTAGTATTTTTTTTCGATTTCTTTTTCTTTGTATGGCACGGGTTTAAAGCATTACTTTAACCAAAAATATGAAAAATAATTAATTTTCAACTCTCAAATATTTTTTTCATCAATTGCCATTTACCCTCACCATTACTTCCTGGGAGTCTTTGTTGGTAATTTGACATTAATTTCTCCCATTCCTGCACAATTTGATTATTTGCATCAAGTTCTGCTTTTCGTTCAAAGGAAAAACCCGGTTCTACCTCAATTATCATGAATAATCTATTTTCCCAACGATATAATTCCATTAAAATTATACCTGCATCAGTGAAACTTTGGAGGATTTCAGGCTTTACAGATTTGTGATAAACCTCATATTCTTCAATGAGTTGTGGGTCATTGATTAAATCAAGTGTTAAACAATATTTTTGATTCATATTGGTTTTTGAGATAAATGGCTTTCAGAATAGACTTTTTAATTATTCAGAAAGCCATTTCAATTATTTTTCAACATTTCCGGGATCTTCTGTGGAGTCTTTGGTTTCTTGGGGACCTTTCAGATAGGATGGTAGATTTAATCCCGCCATATTGAAAAGATCATTCAATGGTGGTACAGTTTTCATTAAGCCTGAAACAAAATTTGCAGTAGAACCATTTCCACCATCACCGTTTGCTCCGGAATCCCAAACTGTAATTTTATCTATTTTAATGTTTTTGACTGCATCAACTTGAGTCTTGACAAGTTCCGGTAACTTCTCAATCAATAAAAGTTGGAATGCTTTGTTTGGATCTCCACCTGCAGCATCCACGACTTGCCTATAACCTTCCGCTTGCTTGGTCAATATTTCATAAAGACCTCTTGCCTCTGCGTCCATTTTGGCAAAAATTGCATCTGCCTCACCTTTTGCCTGTTCTCTGATTCTTTCTGCTTCAGCTTGTGCTTCAATGATAGCCTTTTGTTTGGCAATTTCTGTTGGTACGACCACGTTGGCGATTTGGGTTGACCTTTCCCTTTCTGACCTTGCAGCTTCAGCTTTTTGTTCAGCGACATAGGATTCTTCCAATGCCTTTGCCTGCTGTACCTTTTCAGCAGCAAGCGCTGTCCTTTGGGCTTCTGCCTCTCTTTCTCTTCGGATAGCATCTGATTGAGCAATAGAGATTTTAGCTTCATTTTCACCTTTAACTGCCAATGCATTGGCCTCAGAAGTTTTGACCCTTGTATCTCTCTCTGCTTCTGCCTTTCCGATAGACTCGTCTTTGAAGGCTTCGGCAATACTTACTTCTCTTGATTTATTGGTGATGGCTATTTTTACATCTCTGTCACGGTGGGTTTCAGCAATCTGAACATCCCGCTCTCTGTCGGCCATCGCCTTGCCTGTTTCTCCAATCTTTTCCTGTTCTGCTACTGAAATTTTAGCTTCGTTGATAGCTTTTGCAGCAGCTTCCTTGCCCAAAGCCTCGATGTATCCCGATTCGTCTTTGATGTCGGTTACGTTTACGTTTATCAACTTAAGACCGATCTTCTTTAATTCTGTGTCAACGTTTTTTGAAATGTTGTCCAAAAATTTGTCCCTGTCTGAATTGATTTCCTCAATAGTCATCGTCGCAATTACCAATCTCAACTGTCCAAAAAGAATGTCCTTAGACAATTCCTGGATTTGGTCAGGAGATAATCCCAACAATCTCTCAGCTGCATTGCCCATACTGTCAGTCTCCGTAGAAATGGCAATGGTAAACCGGCATGGAACATCCACGCGGATATTTTGACGGCTAAGTGCATTGGTCAGATTGGCTTCAATGGATATTGGTTTTAGATCAAGGTATGCATAATCCTGGATCACAGGCCAAATAAAGGCGCCTCCACCGTGAATACATTTTGCAGATGTACCTCCTGTCCGGCCATAGACTACCAATATTTTGTCCGAAGGGCACCTTTTATACCTTGATACCAATGCGGTGATTGAGACAAAAAATACTACTACTGCTGCTACAATAATGTAAATTGTTTCCATATGAGAATTTATTGTTAAAGTTTTTCTACGACAAGGATATTATCAGAATCAATCGATTTTATTTTGACCAAAGTCCCGGATTTAAGACTTTCTGATTCTGTGATGGCCCGAAGTTCTTTGAAAGAACCTTTGATACTTATTTGAACTTTACCGATTCCAGATTTTTTTTCAGGTATTGTCAGATATACCTCACCTGTTTTACCCAGGGTATCTTTGATTTTGAAAGTATTGTCTTCTGCCAGTTTCCGGATTTGGGAAATAATCAAAAAAAACATTGCCACGAATCCAATTCCCACTATCAGGGCAATTAAAATCAACAAGGTTTTATTCTCAAAAACATCATAAAATGAAATCCCTGTCCAACCAAAGCCAAGTAGAAAATGGACCAAATTACGGAATGAGAAGAACTGAAATGGCCCCTGCGCGCCTTCAAGGTTGCTGTCAAAATCCGCCTCAAGACCGTCTGTAGCATCTGCACCGATGAATGTCATGACTGTTTGTACCAAAAAGATCAAAGATGAGGGGATTGCCAAGTACCAGAAGACCTTTAATAAAGTGTCCAATTCGCTAAAATTTTCCATAGTTGTGTCAGGTTTATTTCGCCAAACTAATTAATTTATTAATTGATACAAATATTGAAATGAAAGTTGTTTGAATTTTTTTTTGTCGCTTATCAAAATCAACCAAACCGTGAGAATTTTTTTATATCTTCTTTTCATTCAATAAGGTTGAAAGTTATTTATTCAAGACTAGAAATTTTTATTTTTCTCCTATTTTGTATAAAAATAGCAACATCAATAAATTGGGTTAAATCAGTTTGGTTAGAGATTTTTAACATGTTATAAAAAGAAAATTGCATTTCGTTCAAAAAATTGTTTTAATACCCAAAAGATTATTTTATATTTTGACCTGAATTTCCAAGTCATGCGAGTTAAAAAATATGCGGTCTTCTTTTTAATGCTAGCAGTGATGCTATTTGCCGGAACTTTTGATGCATTCTCACAAGTGACTACCCTGGGCAAAGAATTCTGGTTTGGGTTCATGGAAAATAACGGGATACCTCCTGAGGCACCTGATCAGGGTATTGTGGTAATTACAGCAAGTGAACCTTCAGATGGTGTTTTGGAATATAATGGAAGATCTTTCCCCTTTTCTTTAGCTACAGGGCAACAGTTTTTTCACCGGATCGATGATTTTGATATTCTACACAGGACCTCAGGGATGATTGAATCCAAAGGGGTCTATATTATTTCTTCAGGAAATGTTTCGGTGTATGCATTCAATGAAAGATTTAGATCTGCTGATGGGACTGTGATTTTACCGATTACCACTTTGGGAAAAGATTATTTTATCACTTCCCATTTTGAGGTGATGACTACGACTGTCAATTATGAAGCAAATCAAAATAATGAAAGCACCCTTTTAGTAGTTGGTGTCGAAAACAACACCAGGGTCGAAATAACACCCTCTGTCTGGACCTTAACAGGTAATGCTCCTTTGGTACCCTTTTTTATCGACCTCAATAGAGGGCAAAGCTATCAAATCAAAGCAAGAGGCGACTTGACGGGAACAAGGGTAAGGGTGGTAGGTGAAAATGTAGAAGAATGTAAAAATCTGGCTGTTTTTGGTGGGAATAAATGGTCGAGTGTAGGTGATTGTGGTCAAGCCAATGACAACCTGTTTCAACAAGCTTATCCTGTAAACACCTGGGGAACTGAATTTTTTCATATTCCCTTGGCAGGAAGATCTTCGGGAGAATTGGTCAAAGTACTCGCCTCTGAAGACAATACTTCTGTTTTTGTAGATGGTGTTTTTAGAGGCAATATCAATTCAGGAAAATTCCTTTCTTTCAACTTCAACGCCAATCAACTTGCTACCATCAGGACTGATAAACCATCATCCGTAACTGTTTTTGCCAAAAGCCAGGCATGCAATGATCCAAACCTGCCGCTTTTCAATGACGGGGATCCTTTCATGATTACCTATAGTCCCAATCAACAATTGCTGAAAACCATTACTTTCAATGCACTTCAGCTTCCTTCCATCACCAGCCATTATGTCAATATCATAGTAAAAACTGCCTCCAAAGACAGAACACGCCTTGACGGCAATAATGTTGGAAATCAGTTTTTGCAAATTCCGGGAAGTTCTGAATATTCTTATGCAAGGATTCCGATTTTTCAGGGAGCCCATACCATGACAAACCCTGACGGTTTAATCGGGTATGTTTATGGTTTTGGTTATATAGAATCTTATGGATTTGCAGTGGGAGCAAATTTGGACAATCTCAATTTTGAAACTGAAAATCAATATGATTTTGAGGTCATCGGTGAAAAGGTAGCTTGTTATAACAAAGAAGGATTATGGGAAATCAATCCTGAAAATGAGCTTTTCACCTATTTTGTTTGGGATTTTGGCGATGGATCTGATCCCGTTGTGGGTAAGAAAGTTCCGCATACCTACACTGAGCCGGGTGAATATGAAATAAAAATCATCGCAGCCATAAGTGAAAATTCATGCGATGAACAACAAGAAGTGAAATTCAATGTAACAGTTGAAAAAACCGAAGCTGAAATCAGGGGATTGGCAAAAGCCTGTCCCAATGTTGAAGAAATCACTTATGGGTTGGTTACCGATATGGATTTTTCCAAAGTTGATTGGAGGGCAGAAGGAGGCGAAATCATTGATATTGATGAAGAAAATCAACAGGCTACTGTCCGGTGGGGTGCCGCAAATCCAAATGCGAAAATCATTGCTTTGCCTTATACTTCTGAAGGATGTCCAGGTGAAGAAATCGTGTACACAGTTGTCATCAATCCATTGATTGATGCATCAGTTCCCGAAGGGTTGAGCGAAATTTGTTTTGATCCAAATAGGTTGGATGAATATAACGTGCCTTTGGAATATGCCAATCGAGGATATGAATGGTTTATTGAAGGAGGTGAGTTTGTCAATGGAAATGAAGGAAGTAAAATCCAGGTAAGGTGGATTAACCAAGGTATTACTGGCAAGATTTGGTACCGAGAATATAGCTTGTTGGATGATTTTTGTGAAGGAACTTCTCCTAAACTGGAAGTAGTGGTAAATCCGCTGCTTGAGGCTTCTGTTTCTTCCAAAGAAAATGTGCTTTGTTTTGGCCAATCAAACGGTAAAATCGAACTCCTTGTCAAAGGTGGAAAGGCACCTTATAAGTACGAATGGAGTCATGCCCCTACTTTGAATGCCCCAAATGCGCTTAGTCTTTCTGCAGGGAATTATTCTGTGAAGATCACAGATTCATTTGGATGCTTTGTTTTGGTAGAAAACGTGGAAATTACGCAACCTCAATTGCTTGAATTGGTGAGCGTGGATATTGAAGGTACAACCTGTTTTGGGAGGCCTGATGGTATTGCAAATATCATTGTGCAAGGCGGGGTTATGCCTTATACGATAGACTTTCCATCGGACAATATTGTGGATGGTAACATAATCCTTGAAGGCCTTGAAGGGACCTCACAATCTTATTTGGTTACTGATGCCAATGGTTGTAGCATCCCTGTTGCTTTCCAAGTAGAATCACCCATGCCGGCCATTGCAGAAGTCAGGATCCAAAAGGCCAGCTGCCCGGGACAATCAAATGGGGAATTGTATGTGGCTGAAACAAAGGGCATAGGACCATTCTCTTATACATGGCAATACAACAATACTCAAGGTTCTACCCTGACAGGTGTTCCAAAAGGAGAATATGAAGTGAGCATTCGTGATAGCAGAGGCTGTATCAGTGAAGGAAAAGGTCAAGTGGTAGAAGAAATGCCGGTTTTCAGAATGCCGACAGGTTTTATTCCAAGTGATGGACTGTATGCGCCAGTCGCAAATTGTGAAGTGCCTTTTCTGTTGAAGATTTTTAACAGATGGGGAGGATTGGTTTATTCAGGGGATTCTGGTTGGGATGGAAAAGTCAATGGTGAGGATGCACCAATCGGATCTTATACATATGTTATTTTGTTGGAAGTAAGTGTCAATGGAAAACTGACCACAGCTGAGGATAAAGGAGTTTTTGCATTGCTAAGGTGATTACCCCCTTCTTGAAAACAAGTTAAACCCTTTCTAAGGTATTTTCATTAAGGTCCAAAATGCATGAAGGAAAAAAATCCCTGATTAATCCTCACTAAATCGAATTCTTATAGAAAAATTTTTTCACCTTTTTGTAACAAAACAAGTCAGAAAAGGCTTCCACATTGGGCTTATGTTCATTTTCACGAAATAAAATTGATAAATTACATTTCATAAAATGTATTCTTTTTGAGAATGCTGTACCAAAGTAAAATATCCTCTTATGTTTTGGTTTTGATGCTGTTTCTGGGCTGCTTCAATCCTGTATATGGACAGCTATCCACCATAGGAAGGGAATTTTTTTTAGGTTTTATGGAAAACAACAGGATTGTTCCAAATAGAATAGACCAAGCTTCCATCATCATCTCCGCAAGTGAAGACGCGAGCGGTATTATCCAATACATAAATAACACCATTCCTTTTTCCATAAAATCAGGCGAACAGTTTGTTTATGATTTCCCCCAAGATGGTTTGGACATCATCCACAGGAGCTCTGGAAAAATAGAAAACCTTGGCGTGTATGTCAGTGCAGATGGGAATATTGCAGTCCATGCTTTCAATTTCCGGCAAAGAAGTGCGGACGGAACCGTTGTCTTGCCACTTTCTTCATTGGGAAAAGATTATTTGGTTACAGCCCATGCCGAAAAATTTGCCCCCGGAGTGTCCGGTGGTAGCAATATCAATTATGAAAGTACCCTTTTGGTTGTCGCGGTGGAAGACGAAACCAATGTCGAAATAATTACCACCACAGCTACTGTAAATACGATTCCGGCAGATGCCCCCATCAATATCAAACTCAAAAGAGGCGAGAGTTACCAAATCAAAGCTATTGGAGATTTGACAGGTACCAGGGTGAGGGTCACTGGAAGTCAGGATGGAGATTGTAAAAATATTGCAGTCTTTGGTGGAAATAAAATGACTTCTGTAGGCACCGATTGTGAAGGGACTACCGGTGACCATTTGTACCAGCAGGCTTATCCTCTTTTTTCGTGGGGAAAAGAATATATCCATGTTCCCTTGAAGGGCAGAACCTCAGGCGAAATGGTCAAGGTATTGGCATCAGAAAACAACACCCAGATTTTTGTAAACGGTGTTTCTAAAGGGAATCTAAACTCCGGGAAGTTTTCCACTTTTGTTTTTGGACCGGAGGAATTGGCAAACATCACTGCCACAAAACCTATTGCCGTTACAGTTTTTGCAAAAAGTCAATGGTGCAATATCCAAAACGGGCCACTTGCCAGCAACGGAGACCCGACGATGATTACCCTTAGCCCCAATCCACAGTTGATCAAGAGTGTGGCATTTTCTGCAGTGAAAGTGGTAGGTATCGTCAACCATTATGTGAATATCATTGCAAAAACCGGTACCCAAGGTGGGACGGTTTTAGATGGAGTCAATGTCGGAAATCAATTTTCTCCCGTGCCAGGAAATGAAGGATATGTCTATGCCCAAGTAGAGATATCAGAAGGAGTGCACACCATGACCAATCCGGACGGGGTGATCGCTTATGTGTACGGCTCAGGATTTATAGAATCTTATGGCTATTCTGCCGGTGCAAGCCTTTCCAACCTGAATTTTGAAACTGAGGTGAAATATGATTTTGAGGTAGAAGGGGACAAGGTTGCCTGTTTGGGTGAAACAGGTGTATGGAAAATCATTCCTACAAACCCAAAATTCGAAATTTTTGAATGGACCTTTGGAGACGGAACAGACATGCAGGAAGGGCAGGAAGTCGATCATTTGTTTGAAGAACCGGGTATTTACCAAATCAAAATCGTAGCCTTTACAGGTGACCGTGCCTGTGACCAGATTGAAGAGGCATTTTTTGATGTAGAAGTGGTCGAATCATCCGGAGAAATATCAGGTGCCGACAACGTCTGTCCTTTGATCGATGAAGCAGTTTATGAATTTGTGAATTTCCAGAATACAGGAAAGGTCATTTGGGAAGTCACAGGTGGTGAAATCATTGACTCGGATAAATATTCCGCAAAAATCCGATGGGGTGATTTTGATCCGGAGGCAAAGGTGATAGCCATTCCTGTGACAGATCAGGGATGTCTTGGCAAACCGGTAGAAATGGGGATTTTAATCAATCCTGCCATTGAACCTGAGCTTCCTGAGGGAAGAAGTCAAATTTGTTTTGGTGAAAGCGAGAGTTTCAAATACAAAGTGAAAAACCTGATTCCTGACCGAAAATACCAATGGTTTGTCACCGGTGGTACCATCATTTCAGGTGAAAACACTACCGAAGTTACAGTACAATGGCAGGGAGTTGGCTCGCAGGGAGAGATCTGGTTTGAGGAATACAGCCAAATCAACACATCCTGTGGAGGGGAATCCAAAAGGCTCAAAGTCAAAGTCAATCCGCCGATGGAAGCCAATTTGATAGCTTTCACCGAAGAAATTTGTGCAGGCTCCAAGTTGGGCAGAATTGAAATCCTGGCAGTTGGAGGAACAGGGGACTTTAATTTCGAGTGGTCACATGACCCTTTACTGAAAGGAAATTTGGCAGAAGGATTGGGAATAGGAACATATTCTGTTTTGGTAAAAGACTCAGGGGGCTGCGAAATTCTCTTTGAGAACCTTGAAATTTCATCTTCCGAAGCATTTGAATTGATTGGAACTCCTTCCATTACAAATGCAAGTTGTTTTGACTTGGCGGATGGAAAAGTTGATTTTGACCTTCGAGGCGGAACAAAGCCATATAGGGTAGAAGGATTTGATTTTGTAGTCACTGAGAATCAATTGGAGGTATTTGGACTTCCAAGAGGTGACCACCGCTTGGTGGTTAAAGATGTAATTGGTTGTGAATTTATTTTGGAGGTAAACATCGATTCTCCACCGGCTATTTCTGTTGACTTTCAAATTCAGAAGTTTGCTTGTTCAGGATTGGCAAATGGCTCTCTTTTGGCCATTCCCCAAGGTGGAGTTGCACCGTTTTTGTTTCTTTGGGATTGGGAAAACAGTAGCGCTCCAAATATCATTGACATACCTTCAGGAGAATATGGATTGACAGTAGAAGATGCCAACGGCTGCCAAAAGAAGGTTTTTGGAAAAATGGAGGAAGGTGTTCCCATTCTGAGGATGCCGACGGGATTTATTCCAAAAGATGGTCTTTTTCAGGGAGTCAGCAACTGTGATCTCCAATTTAGCCTTTGGGTATACGACAAATGGGGAAGTTTAGTCTATGCAGGAGAAAAAGGATGGGATGGGAAAATCGGCGATCAGGATGCTACAATAGGTACCTATACCTATAGGATAGATTATTTCTTCAATATTGAAGGAGAAAAACAAACGCTGCAGCAGCGAGGTTCTTTCACTTTGTTGAAGTAGAATTGAGAAGGCTTTTTAGATTTATTGTTGGCAGTATCCTGAGATTAATTAATTTTAGATTTCAAAACATTTTTAAATCATCCTTTTTAATTCAATCATGAAAAAAATTTTAATCACCGGCGGTGCCGGATACATCGGTTCTCATACCGCTGTTGCACTTGTCAATTCGGGTTATGAACCTGTCATTGTTGATAATTTTTCCAACTCAGAAAAATCAGCTTTGGAAGGAATCAAATCGATACTTGGCAAAGAAGTAAAGTCTTATGAAGTGGATTGCCTTGATAAGAACGGCATGGAAAAAGTCTTTCAGGAAAATGATTTTTCAGGAGTCATCCATTTTGCCGCTTCCAAAGCCGTGGGAGAGAGTACAAGGTTGCCTTTGAAATATTATTCCAACAACATCGATTCACTTATCATTCTTTTGGAATTGATGTCAAAATACAAGGTGAAAGACCTCGTTTTCTCCTCATCGTGCACCGTTTACGGCCAACCAAAAGTATTGCCGGTCACAGAAGCCACGCCGAGACAGGACGCAGAGAGTCCCTATGGCAACACCAAGAAGATTTGTGAGGATATCCTAAGGGATTTCATTTTGAGTGGAGCAGCTTCAAGGATTGTTGCCTTGCGGTATTTCAATCCCGTAGGCGCGCATCCAAGTTCGGCGATAGGGGAGTTGCCCATCGGTGTTCCTGCCAACCTGATTCCATTTGTCACCCAAACGGCCGCAGGTATCAGGGAGAAAATCACCGTCTTCGGCAATGATTATGATACTCCTGACGGTACATGTGTCAGGGATTATATCCATGTGATGGACTTGGCGGATGCGCATGTCAAAGCTTTGAAATACCTGTCCGAACAAAAAGATAACTTTTATGACATCTTCAATGTCGGAACCGGCAACGGCAATACGGTTTTGGAAGTCATCAAGACTTTTGAGAAAGTAAGCGGTCAAAAATTGAATTATGAGATTGGCCCAAGAAGAACAGGCGATATCGAAAAAGTATGGGCCAATACGGACAAAATCAACAAGGTTTTAGGTTGGGAAGCCAAGTATTCTTTGGAAGATTCGATGAGAGATTCATGGAATTGGCAGGTGAAATTGGGGAAGAAATAAAAAATCAATACTGATTTTAAAATTTATATGTTTGAAATAGAATCGAATAGGTAATGATTGGGCAATTTTTCAAAATCATTTTTTGCAAAAAAGCTTCAAATAATTACCTTTGCCACACTCTAAACGAAGAGTATTAAAACGGAGTGGTAGTTCAGCTGGTTAGAATGCCTGCCTGTCACGCAGGAGGTCGCGGGTTCGAGTCCCGTCCATTCCGCATAAAATCTTATTTAATCTAACTTGGAGTGGTAGTTCAGCTGGTTAGAATGCCTGCCTGTCACGCAGGAGGTCGCGGGTTCGAGTCCCGTCCATTCCGCAAAAGCCTCAGATAATATCTGGGGCTTTTTGTTTTTTCAAGCCTTTATGATTTTCTGAAATTCATTTGTTTTCATAAGATTTATTCAATCATCCCACAAACAATGATCTTCAAATACAAATAATTTTTCTTCGCAATAATCTTTTTATCTTTGCCTCAGTCAAAAAAACCAATTATGCTATTAGAATTCGAAAAACCAATTGCTGATTTGGAGTCCAAACTTCAGGAAATGAAGGATTTGGCCAAAGGAAGGAATATAAATTTGACTCCTGATATACAGTCATTGGAAGATAAAATTCAGACTTTGAAAAAAGAAACTTTCCAAAACCTGACCAGGTGGCAGCGGGTTCAGCTATCCCGTCATGCTGACCGCCCCTATTCGTTGGATTATATCTATGAGATTACCAACGATTTTATAGAATTGCACGGCGACCGGACTGTGAAGGACGACAAAGCGATGATCGGAGGTTTGGGAGATATTGATGGCAGGACGGTGATGTTTATCGGTCAGCAGAAGGGCCGCAATACCAAGCAGCGTCAAGAACGTAATTTTGGTATGGCCAATCCGGAAGGGTATAGAAAAGCCCTCAGGCTGATGAAAATGGCCGAAAAATTTGGAAAGCCCATCGTCACTTTGATTGACACTCCCGGAGCGTTTCCGGGCCTTGAAGCAGAAGAAAGAGGTCAGGGAGAAGCCATTGCACGAAACCTCAAAGAGATGTTTATGCTTAAAGTGCCCGTCGTCTGTATCATCATCGGTGAAGGTGCCTCAGGTGGCGCATTGGGAATTGCGATAGGTGACAAAGTATATATGCTGGAAAATACCTGGTATTCGGTTATTTCTCCGGAGTCCTGTTCTTCGATTTTATGGAGAAGTTGGGATTACAAGGAACAAGCCGCGGAAGCATTAAAGCTGACAGCACCGGATATGAAAAACAATGGTCTGATCGATGGTATCATCGCCGAACCGCTAGGCGGCGCACACAAAGACATGCAAACCATGGCAAAAACCATCAAAGCGACGATTATCGAAGCATTGAAGGAATTGGATAAAATTAAACCTGAAAAGCGCATTGATCAGAGAATTGAAAAATTCTGCGCGATGGGGGTTGTTGAAGAATAGTGCCTAATTTGAGTCCCACAAAAAAGCTGAGCTTCTCTTTCTAAGGATGATGGTTCTCTGATTTTTGTGGGATTTTTTATATCCTGTAAGTTATGAAATTACATGTCATCAATACCGGATTTTTCAAACTTGACGGAGGGGCAATGTTTGGCGTTGTTCCAAAATCCCTTTGGTCCAAAACCAATCCGGCAGATGAAAATAACCTTTGTTCTTGGGCGATGCGTTGTCTTTTGGTAGAGGTGGGAAATAGGCTTGTATTGATAGATAATGGCATAGGAGAGAAGCAGGATGCCAAATTTTTCTCTCATTATTATCTCCATGGAACCGACAGTCTGGAAAAATCCATCCGTTCTAAAGGTTTTGACTTTGCGGATATCACAGATAATTTCCTGACACATTTGCATTTTGACCATAGTGGAGGTGGAGTGAAGTATCGCCAAGCTGATCCAAACCGTGTTGAAATGACTTTTCCCAATGCGATTTATTGGACCAATGAGGACCATTGGAATTGGGCGATCCATCCCAATGCTCGGGAAAAGGCTTCTTTTCTTAAAGAAAACCTGCTTCCCATGCAGGAAAGCGGGCAGTTGGAATTTCTTGATTTGGAAAAAAAGGAATTGTTTGAAGGATTTTCTTTTATGACCGCAGACGGCCATACTGACAAGCAAATGCTTCCCAAAATCCAATACAAAGGCAGGACTGTTGTCTTTGTGGCCGACTTGCTTCCTTCTGTGGGCCATATTCCTTTGCCCTATGTCATGGGATATGATACCAGGCCTTTGTTGACTTTGGAAGAAAAAAGAGTTTTTTTGGAGGAGGCTGCCAAAAACGAATATGTCCTTTTCCTCGAGCATGACCCCGTTCATGAATGTTGCACTGTGAAAATGACTGAAAAAGGCGTAAAATTAGACCAAACATTCTCTCTTGATGAACTCTGAAAAAAAAATAGGCATTGCACTTTCCGGCGGAGGAGTCCGAGGAGTGGCCCATTTGGGCGTTTTGAAAGGGCTCAACGAACACAATATTTTCCCCAATAGAGTAAGTGGAACCAGTGCCGGAGCAATTGCGGGAGCTTTATATTGCGCTGGGAATTCTCCTGATGAGATTTTTGAAATCATTGTCAAGACAAATTATTTCAAATTTCTAAGACCTGCGATCAGCTGGACGGGGATTTTGAAAATGGATTCTGTAGAGGAACTTTATCTCAAATATCTTCCGGACAATGATTTTGCAAAGCTGAAAATACCCTTGACAGTTGCTGCGACGGATGTGAAAAGAGCAAAAGTTGTTTATTTTTCAGAAGGTCAATTGATCAAACCAATAATGGCTTCTTCTTGTATACCCGGTATGTTTGACCCAATCGAAATCGGAAAAAACCATTTTGTGGACGGAGGAGTCCTAAACAACCTGCCTGTTGAACCGCTAGATGGAATCTGTGATGCGATTATCGGGGTCAATTGCAATTGTCTTCAAGTGGAGCATAACATCAAAAACATCAAAAGTCTCATCGAAAGATCAGTCATTATGGCAATGAATTATAACGTTTATAGCCGAAAAAATAAATGTGATTACTTCATCGAACCACCCGGATTGGCACGTTATGGGGTATTTGATATCAAGAAGGCAAAAGATATCTTCGATGCCGGATATCAGACAGCCATTGAATATATAGCGGAGAATGAAACTATTTTGGAGTTGAGTCAAAAAAAGAAAAAATCTATAAAAGCATGATGAAGTTTTTGTCAAGAATTGTTTTTTGGTTGAGCGGTTGGAAACTGAATGTGGGCTGGCCAAAGGATCTTAAAAAAGCAGTGCTGATAGCTATACCACACACAAGCAATTGGGATTTGCTGTATGCCCGTGCTGCATTTTTTCTGATGGATATCCCTGTTAAGTTTACTATCAAAAAAGAGGTAATGGTTGGACCTTTGGGTTGGTTGATAAAAGTCTTGGGTGGAATTGCCATCGATAGGCAGCGAATTCCCGGAGGAAGAAAACAGACCTATACAGAAGCCATGGTCAATATGCTCAAAGAATCCGAGGAGCTAGTCATCATGGTGACACCTGAAGGCACAAGAAGCTATGCTCCAAAATGGAAATCAGGCTTTTACCATATTGCCTTGGGAGCGAATGTTCCAATCGTAATCGGCTATCTTGATTACAAAAAGAAAGAAGCCGGCATCGGCCCGGTTATCTATCCAAATGGGAATATGGATGAGCAGATTGAAGAAATGAAGGTTTTTGGAAGGACAGTGACAGGAAAGCATCCGCAAAAAGGAATCCGCTGATTATTCCACAGTCAGGGTAATGTCGTCAAAGTAAATTTTCCCGGTCGTTCTTGATCCCATGACAAGGTAAACTACAATATTGTCCACCTCTTCAGGGGTATTTGGCAAAGTAAGCCTCAATTGGGTCCATTCAAAAGTCCCTGAAACTCCGATTTGATTTTGTGTGGTCACATACCTTCCAAAGGTATTTCCATTGCTGTCTTCCACAGGAAATGCCCTGATGGAGATGAAAACATTACTTTCTGGTCCTTTCAGTTCGATGTTTTCACCTTTTAGATGTGCTCTCAATACCAATTTCCTACCTTTTGAAGGCATGGGCCCATTGTAAGATTGTCTCCAGGTCGCTGAGTTGGTGTTAAGGCTATCACTGTTTTCGATAAAAAGTGACTTCTTAGAAGATCTGAATACCTCTGTACTTGAACCTAGGTTAAAACCCGGCTCAGTAACCGGAACCCATGGAGAAATAGATCCGTCAGGAGACTCAAGATCCGAATTTCTCAATAGTTGGGTTTTGGCAGGCAAGTCATCATCTTGAGCGCAAGAGATCAGGATGCCTAAAACCAAAATTAAGAAGTGACTTTTTTTCATTGGGATTTATGATTTCCAATTACAGGAACGGACAGGAAACCTGAATGTTTTGACCAATATCGATTTCAACTTTTCTCAATATGTTCAAACTCAAAATTCATATTTAAATCCCGAAATTCCCAATTGAAAAAGTTGGATTGACATATCATGTCCCGCTTTTTTCCAGGAAATGCATATGAGGAAATTATCTATATACTATGAAGAAATGATCCAAAGCATCTTTTCGATTTTATAAAACGTTTGTGGAATTCAATGTGGTAAAATTTATTGATGTCAAATGTCATTTTTACCAAATTTTTTCCTGAAATAAAATTAATATTCATATATTTTAGACAATTACCCCGAAGACCACCATAAACCCAAAACAACATGCAAGACAGTATCATCACCGCCGTTTTTCTACCCTTGGCTTTGGCCTTTATCATGCTAGGTATGGGCTTGTCTCTAACCGTAAAAGATTTTAAAAACATCTTTGTTTATCCTAAGGCAATGATTTTGGGGTTAACCAATCAACTCATTCTTTTACCGATTTTTGGTTATGCCTTGATTCAGTTATTTGGTCTGACGGGTGCTTTGGCAGTAGGTGTGATGATTTTGGCAGCATGTCCCGGCGGCGCCACCTCCAATTTGATAAGCCACCTATCCAAAGGAGATACTGCACTTTCCATCAGCCTGACAGCTGTGAGTTCATTGGTCACGATAATAAGCATACCTCTCATTGTTAACTTCGCGATTTCCCATTTTGGGGAGGAGGGAAGCATCACATTGCCTGTGATGGAGACCATCATTCAGATCGCCGGCGTCACCGTCGTACCGGTTTCTATCGGAATGATTCTCCATAAAAAATTTCCAAAACTTTCCCAAAAAGCTGACAGACTTGTGCGCATTGCCTCAGCAGTTTTCTTTGCACTTATCCTGATTGCAGCCATATTGAAGGAAAGGGAGAATCTGGTTGATTTTTTTATTCAGTCCGGGCCCATTACTCTGATGCTCAACTTATTGACCTTGACAGTTGGGTTCTTTTTGGCCAGGGTTTTTCTTTTGTCCAAAAGACAAGCCATAACCATTGCCATCGAATCAGGTATCCAAAATGGGACTTTGGGAATCATGATAGCAGCAACTTTGCTCAAAAATTCTGAAATGACCATTCCTGTAGCCATTTACAGTTTGATTATGTTTATGACTGCTACAGTGATCATTTTGATGACAAACAGGAAAACAGCCTAAGGTTTTACAAGGTCAATAAGAAATTACTTTCATTTGGTGGAACTGCTAGTCCCAATTTCACACAGATATCAGAGAAATAGCCCGGCAAATCAGCTTCTAGCTTAATCGTTTCTTTCGTCATTGGATGGACAAATTCAAACTGCCAGGCATGGAGGAGAAGGTTATCCATTCCAAAAGTATCCCTGAAAAAATGATTTTGTCTGTTGTCTCCATGTGTGCTATCGCCGATTACGTAATGCCTGTCATGAGCCAAATGCCGCCTGATCTGATGCATTCGGCCGGTGTGAGGATAGACCTTAAGAAGTGAATAACGGCTTGTAGGATATCTCGAAGTGGAAGCAATGGGAATTTCATTCTGTGAAAGGGTCCAATATTCCGATTTGGCTTCCTGCAAATCTCCTATTAGTTTTTTTTTCAAGGGATGTTCAATAACCCCATGATTTTCAGTCATGTATCCTCTGACTACTGTTAGATAAAATTTCTTAACATCTTCAGTAGGAAACAAAGGCTGTACAAGCGAAGCAGCTTCAGAGGACAATCCAAATACCAAAACTCCTGAAGTAGGTCTGTCAATCCTATGTAAGGGAAATACTTTTTGACCGATCTGTTCTTTAAGGACCCTTTCAGCTATCAACAAATTTTCTTCAAATGCAATATTAGTACGGTGTACCAACATGCCTGCGGGCTTGTTTACTGCTACAAAATATTCATCCTGGTAAAGGATTTCCAGATTCAAATTTTCCAAAAGCTATAGAATTTAGGTGCTAAGGTAAGGTATTCAAATTTTTCACCAAACAATCCCCTCCTTCCCTTTCCCACTTATCCTTCCCAAAAATCCCTTGATATAAATACCAAAGAAGGTTTTTTGATTTCGCCTATATTGGGAATGAATATAGCCTAAAACCATCATGAAAAAACATTTACTCACTGCAGCGCTCATGCTCATTACCTTTTCTTGGGTATTTGCACAGGAAACAAGGGAAATAAAAGTAGAATCTTCCTCTGTTACAAACGGGGAAGTAATGATCAAAGGAAAGCGTGTTCCATACAAAACTACGGCCGGGACAATGCCTGTATGGAATGAAGAAGGTAAACCTATCGCCACTTTATTTTACACCTATTATGAGAGGACTGATGTGGCGGACAAAGCCAATAGACCATTGGTGTTTTCTTTCAACGGAGGACCAGGTTCAGGATCACTTTGGATGCATCTTGCCTATACAGGGCCTTACAAATTGAATATTGACGATGAGGGGTATCCGCTTCAGCCTTATGGTGTTACCCAAAATCCGCATTCAATCCTTGACGTAGCAGACATTGTATATATCGATCCGGTAAATACCGGTTATTCGAGAATTTTGGACAAGGAAGTTCCCCGTTCAACTTTCTTCGGAATCAACTCTGACATCAAATATCTTGCGGATTGGGTCAAAACATTTGTAACAAGACAAAACAGATGGCAATCACCAAAATACCTGATCGGTGAAAGTTATGGAACAACGCGGGTAGCTGGATTGGTTCACGAGTTGCAAAATGCGCATTGGATGTATTTCAATGGAGTTGTTTTGGTTTCTCCGACTCCTATGGGATTGGATAGAAGCGGTCCCGTTGCCAAAGCCAACTACCTTCCTTATTATGCAGCAACGGCTTGGTATCACAAAGCGCTTCCTGCTGATCTTCAAAGCAGAGACCTGGACAGTATCTTGGCAGAAGTTGAAAAATACACCTTGGATGTGGTGATTCCTGCGATTTCAAAAGGAGGTTCATTAGATCCTGCAGTGAGGGCAGAGGTAGCCAAGAAAATGGCGTACTATTCAGGATTAAGCGAGCAGGTGATTCTTCAACATGCCTTGGCTGTACCTACGAGCTATTTTTGGAAAGAATTACTGAGAGACAAAGGATTGACCGTAGGCAGGTTGGACAGCCGTTACAGAGGCATCGACCAAACAGATGCCGGAGAGAGATTTGATTATGATCCTGCTTTGACAGCATGGAACCATGCATTTTCTCCTGCGATGAATTATTATGCCAAGAATGTTTTGAAGTACAACACAGACCTGACTTACAATCTATTCGGACCGGTTCATCCTTGGGACAGGAGCAATGAAAATACAGGAAACCAGTTGGCACAGGCGATGTTGCAAAATCCATACCTTCATGTGATGACCCAATCAGGATATTATGACGGCGGTACGGATTATTTCAATGCTAAGTATAACATGTGGCAAATGGATCCTGCCGGCAAAATGCAGGAAAGACTTATCTTCAAAGGATACAGAAGTGGTCATATGATGTACCTGAGAGCTGAGGACCTTGCGACTTCTAATGAAGACATCAGGCAGTTTATCCAAAAGTCATTGCCTGGAAAAGGAGTGCCGGCGAAGTATTGATTACTGCTAAAAGATAAAATAAGCCATTTCAACCGAAATGGCTTATTTTTTTACAATTTAATTTGAAAATCACTTTATCAAACCACTAAACTCCTCCAGATTTTTTGGTCTTTGTTCCAACCCGATAGCCTCAGCAATCATCCCGTAAATTTCTTCTTTTTTCTTGCCTGTTTTTCTAAGCAATTGGATCGAGGTCACATCTGAAGATTTTGAAAGCTTTTGGTTGTTTGGACCTTGGATAAGGGGATGATGAAAAAAGGTGTTTCCGGCAAAGTTATTCTCATCCAGAAATTTGGATAGGTATACCTGTGCAATTGTGGAACCCCATAAATCCTTGCCCCGTACGATGAGGTCTACTCCATAATGGATGTCATCTACCAGAGATGTCAATTGGTATGAAGGCATGGCGTCTTTCTTTCTGACCACAAAATCCGTCAGGATCCCGGGAAGTTTCCCGTTTACGATTCCGAGGTTAAGCTCTTTGAATGGGACATCTAGGTGCATTTTGGCTTTGATTCTCCAGGTAATTTCAGGCTGATCAAAAGGCAGATTTCTTCTCAGGCAAAACCCTGTATAATATCCCTTTGGGTTCATTTTTTCGATTTTCTTGCGGCTGCAGTCACAGGCAAAAAGAACCTTTTTATTCCTCAATTCCTCAAGTGCTTTGTTGTACAAAGGCAGACGGTGGATTTGTGCATGATTCTGTTCAAAATCCGCCATATCTCTTGGGCCTTGGTCGTATGGGATTTCCAAAAAATCAAGTGAATCAAAAATGTCCTGAACAAACCTTGGCTTATACCTTTCACGGTCAAGGTCATCAATTCTCAACAAAACCTTCGCTTCATTTTTTTTAGCTAAATGATGGGTGATGATAAATGAATAGATATTTCCGATATGGAGAAACCCACTTGGCGTGGGAGCAAATCTTGTCAATTTGAATTCAGACATGGGTTGGTATTGATTGAATAAGGTATTTTGAAATCTTTTTTGTAACTAGTTTGGGATTTTCCTGACAGCCTATTTTTGAAAATGAAGAACTTCCAACATCTCTCTTTATCAGTAGTATTTATCCTCGTTTTTTGTTTTGGATCATGTGACTCAAAACTAACAGGAAGTAAGTTAATTCAAAAATCCATCGAATACCATGATCCAAAGGGGCAATGGCAAGAATTGAATAGGGTTTTTTATTTTGCTGATTCCCGACCCGGCAAACCGTCCAGACAATATACTGTTCAGATAGACCTTCCGGGTAATTATTTTAAGTATATCAATAGCAGTGAAAACTTTGTTTATGAGGTAGATGGTGAGAATTGCATTGGCTCGGAACAGGGAAGTAAAGAATGCGAAAGGGCCTTGATGCTCCGCAATTATTATGGATACCTTTGGGGATTGCCGATGAAGTTGGTGGACAAAGGAACTGAGATAGATTATGAATACAAATTAGAAGATTTCAACGGGATAGAAGCCTTTGTTGTCCGTGTACCCTATGAAAAGGACATTTGGTATTTTTACCTTAACCCTGAAAACTATTCCATGATGGCTTATAAATTTTATCAAGACGAAGAAAACAACATAGGGGAAATCATCTATCTCAAAGAGGAAGTCATCGTGGGCGAAATGAAAATTCCTGCAGAAAGATCTTGGTACAGGATAGAAAACGATGAGTTTTTAGGAACGGATTTTCTTTTGAAAACCGAAGATCCAATTGTCGAAAATCAGGATTAATATCTTTTAACCATTGAAATTTTTCAAAACCACAGGTCGGAATTAAATTCGAACTGTGAAAAAATTCTGCCTAATCCTTTTCATTTTCTTTGCTTCAGCCCAGATCAAAGCTTTGTCCCAAGTACTAACAGGAAATGTGCTTGATGGCCTGGACAAAGGTTTTTTGGATAAAGTGTGGGTAATCAATCTCCAAAACAAGGACAGCAGTCTTACCAACGAAAGGGGATATTTTAGAGTTAAAGCCGCTGCAGGAGACTCCATATTAATTTCAAAAACCTATTATATACCAAAAATTCTCATTGCAGGAGAGGAAAAGCACATCTTGACAGATATTTATCTAGATGCCAGAACTTTGCCAAGATTTGACTTGTACGGTGAAAGCTATGTAATCCCTTTCAAGGTTGGGAATCAATCTACCATGAGAGGCCTTTCAGACAGGCCAGCTGGTCCTGGTAAAATCTATGCCGGTTTGGCTAATAATCAGTCACTCCAACCTGGACTGACTTTGGATGGTCCCATTTCCTATTTTATGAAAAGTGAAAGGCAAAAAAGGCAATATGCAAGAAAGTTAGCTTTTTTGGCAAGTCAGGAGGATTACCTAAAGCTGATTCAGTCGGACTCCGTAATGGCAGCTTTAAAATATGAATATAACCTGACGGATGAAGACCTTGATGGGTTAATTATCGAGTTTAACCTTCAAAACATCGATCATCAATTTGTAGGGATGGAGTGGGAAAGAGTGGAAAAATTACTGATTGATTTTTTGGATAACCGGGCAGGTTATAAAAGAAAAGAAGATTAAAAAAAACCACTTCCGAAGGAAGCGGCTTTTATGAACTTAAACTAGCAATCTGAAATTTTTTATAAGACTTTTGGTCGAATAAATGTAAGTACAATTGGTGCCTGGATTCCCGATAACAAAACATGAATTTTAGTTTATGAGAGATATTTGTTTTCCCTGAACCAGGACTTATTTGTAAAGTTGAATCGATAGGCTTTTTTAATCGTGTATACTCTAAAAGTAAAAAATCAGTTGCTTCATTCAATATTTTGATACATTGAATTTCTTAATCTTTGACCAAAGTATTTTTTATATTCTCTTTTTGATTGACCATGTAACCAAAAACCTGGCAACCATTTCTCCCTCTGGATTTGTCCCTGTGGATATCATAGTGATGGTATTGCTTTCACCGGGTTTCAATTCATCTACCAAATTCTCCAATTCACGCCCCTGATTACAGGTAAAAGTTATTTTTTGATTTGCCTTTTTATGGTATTCAGCTCTGAAGTCGACAACCAACATGCTAAAACTCCCTTTGCCTGCCATGCCCACCTGACAAAGAGCTCCTGTGCTCAATTCTGCTGCACCGGCCATTGCTGCAAAATATATGGACTTAAATGGATTTTGACTTCTCCAAAAGTAGGGGATGGTAACAACACATTTTTCTAAGGACAAATGCTTGATTTTCAATCTCCAAAACACAGCGGAAGGCAATTTAAACAACATGGCCCACCAAAAAATAAATGGGTTACTCATTCGGTCAATATGTTTTTTGGCCTCGGGTGTCATATTCTTTTTTGATTTTATTGTTTCAAATTAATCAAAAAATTGAGACCCTGTTTTTGATGTGGCATCTTTTTTGGGCAATTTTGAATTAAAATCAGATGTATGTTTAAGAAGATAGCGTTTTTTATTGCAATGGGGATATTTGTGTATTCCTGTGCCCAGGTTCCTATGAGTGGAAGGAGTCAGCTTGCCTTGGTTGACAATGCTGAATTGCTTCCAATGGCTTTCGTAGAATACGATAAAGTTTTGAAGGAAGGAAAGGTAATTACCAACACCGCAGATGGTCAAATGGTAGTAAAAGTGGGAAAGCGGATCGCTTCCGCCGTAGAAAAGTATATGAAAGCCAACGGATTTGAAAACGAGCTTCAAGGGTTTCAATGGGAGTTTAACCTAATCCAGGAAGCAATTGTAAATGCATGGTGTATGCCAGGAGGTAAAGTTGCATTTTATACAGGAATAATTCCGGTTTGTCAGGATGAGGCTGGTATAGCAGTTGTAATGGGACACGAGGTGGCCCACGCTATAGCTAACCATGGAAGGGAAAGAATGTCAAACGGGATGTTAATGAATGGACTTCTTGGGACAGCACAAGCTGCAATGGGACAAAACCCAACATTGACACAAAACCTCATGTTGCAGGCTTTCGGTGTCGGTGGGGAATTGGGAATGCTGTCCTTCAGTAGAAAACATGAATTGGAAGCTGACCAATTGGGATTGAATTTTATGGCTTTGGCAGGATATGACCCGAGGGTGGCTCCGGCATTTTGGGAGAGAATGGAGAAAGCAGGGTCCGGTGAAGCACCACCTGAATTCCTTTCCACCCATCCAGGCCCGAAAAAAAGGATAGATGAATTGAATAAACAAATGTCGGTTGCTTTGGAATATTATGAACAAAGCAAAAAGTAATTGGGGCTTTTGTTTGAAACAAAAAATGCAGCCTGATAGATTTCAGGCTGCATTTTTTATTTCATTACCAATTAACCAATATTACCTCTGGTTGAAGCTTCTCAATTTGACTTGAGTGAATTTTCTTTTTGTGTCCAAAGGGAAATCTCCTTTCATCATCCAATCATAGTAAGAAGGTTCTTCTTTGAGGACATTTTCAATGGTTTTTCCTTTGTGCTTGCCAAAATTGAAACATTCCTCTCCGATTTCATTGAAAATAAATCTGCCGGCCAAGTCGACCATTTTTTCATTGAGTAAGTTATGGATTTTCTTCATGTCATTTTGGAAAACCCCTAATTTGTTTCCCTGCAAATCTTCAGCTTCTTCACCGTCATACTTTTCCATTTGGGCTTTGAATACCTCATAGGAAGCTATGGTATCTGCTTCTGCACTATGCGCATTTTCAAGGGTTTTGCCGCAATAGAACTTATATGCTGCTGATAAGTTTCGCTTTTCCATCATGTGGAAAATCTTTTGAGAATCAAGGATGTTTCTTTTTTCGATATCAAAATCGATCCCTGATCTTAGGAATTCTTCCACCAATAGAGGAATATCAAACTTAAGCACATTGAAACCTGCCAAATCAGCGCCCTCTAGAAACTGAAATAATTCTCGCGAAAGGGATTTGAATGTAGGAGAGTCTTTTACATCTTTATCATATATGCCATGAATGGCCGAACTCTCTGCAGGAATGGGAATAGTTGGGTTGATAAGTGAGGTTTTGATTTCCTGTCTTCCGTTTGGGTGAACTTTCAAAATTGAAAATTCAACAATCCTGTCGGTCGAAATATTGATACCGGTAGATTCAAGGTCAAAAAATGCAATTGGAGATTTGAGATTAAGATTCATCAGGAATGGGTTTGATTGATTTTTGATTTTAAGATAGATAAGTCCATGTCATCGTAATTTCCGGAACTCATCAGCAAAAGATTGGTACATACGTAGTCAAATGACTCTAAGAAAGCTTTAAGCTTTTCAATTTCTGTGAAAAGGATGAGGTCTTTTCTCCGGAATGCATGCTGTAACCGACTTTCATCCATCAGTTCAAGCTTCTTCAAAGATACGGCTTTTGGGTTTAAATAAATAACCGCTATGTCCGCCAAGTCAATCGTATGTGCGTAATTATCCACAAACTCCTTATTCAAAGAACTATAGGTATGAAGTTCCTGGACGGCTATCAGTTTTCTTTCAGGGAACTGATTTTTGACTGCATTTACTGTGGCTTTTAGTTTTGAGGGAGCGTGTGCAAAATCCCTGAAAAGAATTGCTGTTTCTGATTTTGCCAATATTTCCTGTCTTTTTGCAGCTCCTTTGAATTCAGGGATGGCTTCATAAAACTGTTGCTTTGTAATGCCAATAGATTCACAGATATGAAGTGCGCCTTGGAGATTTTGAAGGTTGTGTTCACCAAAAATGTTTAGTTCCACATCTCCCCCCACTGTTGTCAGATAAGTCTTTCCCTCATTTATTTTGTAAGGATGAGCTTTGTAGGGAATTAGATTGATTTTTTTTGGATCGCAACCCTCACCTAAATCGTTCACGTTTCTATCCTCCTGACAATAAATAAAAGTCCCACCTAACGGTGTCATTTTTACCAAAATCTCAAACTGCTCTTTGTAATTTTCGAAAGTGGGAAATACATTAAAATGATCCCATGCAATACCGCTCATAAGGAGGATGTCATGGTGGTAATGGAAAAACTTGGGTCTTCTATCCAATGGCGAGGTAAGGTATTCATCTCCCTCAATGATGATAATCGGTGCATTGGAAAGCTTGACCATCAGGTCAAAACCCTCAATCTGAGCCCCCACAAGGTAATCGAAATCCAATCCATGGTAATGCAAAACATGTAATATCATTGAAGTAATGGTTGTTTTTCCATGACTTCCTGAGATCACTACTCTTTTTTTCTCCTTACTTTGCTCATAGATGAATTCGGGAAAAGAAAAAATCGGAAGATTCAGTTCCTTGGCTTTTTGAAGCTCAGGATTGTCAATTCGGGCATGCATTCCAAGTATAATTCCATCGAGGTCAGCCTTAATCTTATCGGTAAACCAACCTTTTTCTTTTGGTAAGATTCCTGCTTTTTCCAATCTGGTTCTTGATGGTTCATAGATTTCATCATCTGAACCTGAAACCTCATATCCTTTGGCAACCATTGAAAGTGCCAAATTGTGCATTACTGCACCTCCTATAGCTATAAAATGATATTTCTTTGACATAAATCTTCTGCAATTTCCAAAAGTAACAATTCGTGCCATTTCGAATGGGCAGAAACTGGATTAATTTTTAAGAACAAAATCAAATACATCACTAAATCAGAATCTATTCACACCAAAATAATTCTCTCTGATTTCACAATAGATTGGGCTAATAATTTGATAATGTACCCGTTATGAAATGTGTTGATAACAAGTGTATAAATTGTTCAAAAAGATACAGTCAAAGCATTTACTTTTGTTATTATGGCAGACAATAAACCTACTGGAAAAGACAGGATCACAAGCAGAAGAAAACCGGAATTGGGACTTACCTCAGGAATGGGAAAATTACCTCCTCAGGCAACGGATTTGGAAGAGGCTGTATTGGGTGCCTTGATGCTTGAAAAGGATGCCTTGACCGCTGTGGTCGACATTTTGAAACCTGAAAGTTTTTATAAAGAATCCCACAAGGCAATATTCACTGCTATTCTTGATCTTTTTTCGGATAGCCAGCCAATCGATTTGCTTACCGTCACCAACCAACTCAGAAAAAAAGGACAGTTGGAACTGGCAGGAGGTGCTTTTTTTATCACCGAACTTACTTCAAGGGTTTCATCAGCTGCCAATATAGAATACCACGCGAGGATTGTGACTGAGCAATCCATGAAAAGAGAAATTATCAGCATTGCGTCTGAAGTACAGCGCGAGGCGTTCGAGGACACGACAGATGTTTTCGAGTTGTTGGATAAAATGGAGCAATCGCTTTTTCAGATTTCAGAAAAGAATATCAGAAAAAATTATGCTGATATGCGGTCGATCCTGAAAGAAGCAATCATGGAATTGGAGTCCAAGAAGGGTCAAAAAGATGGTTTGACAGGAGTTCCAAGCGGATTCACGGCATTGGACAGGGTTACATCAGGATGGCAAAAATCAGATTTGGTCATTATAGCTGCAAGACCTGCAATGGGAAAAACAGCTTTTGTTTTGTCAGTACTTCGAAATGCTGCAGTAGATCATAACCGGCCTGTTGCAATTTTTTCTTTGGAAATGTCATCCATTCAGTTGGTCAACCGTCTGATTTCCTCAGAGGCAGAATTGGATTCTGAAAAGATCAAAAAGGGGAATCTTGCTGAATATGAATGGGAGCAATTGGTTCACAAAACCGGTAAATTATCAAAAGCACCTCTTTTTGTGGATGATACTCCGGCTCTTTCTATTTTGGAACTCAGGGCAAAATGTAGGAAACTCAAAGCCCAACATGACATACAAATGATAGTCATAGATTATCTTCAGTTGATGTCGGGTGACAATAAATCTGGTGGTCAAGGAGGAAATAGGGAACAAGAAATCGCCAGTATATCCAGGGCTTTAAAGAAAATAGCTAAAGAACTCAGTGTTCCGGTGATCGCATTATCACAGTTATCTAGAGCTGTGGAAACCAGAGGAGGGGATAAGAGGCCGCAATTATCGGATTTGAGGGAATCAGGAGCGATAGAACAAGATGCAGATATGGTCATGTTCCTTTATCGACCTGAATATTATGGCATTACTGAAGATGAAGACGGTAATTCAACCGCCGGTGTTGGAGAAGTAATCATTGCAAAGCACAGAAATGGTTCCTTGGATACTGTAAAACTGAGGTTTATCGGAAAATACACCAAGTTTACTGACCTCGAAATGAATATTCCCTACAAATCCCAAGAGCCTCTTTATGGCCACAAATTCCCAAGTGGTTCTTCAGGACAGGCATTTGAATCGGGAAATACCATCAGGCTTTCCAGTAAAGCTAATGGAGGGGATTTGGATGATTCATTTCCCGGTGGAATTGGTAGCGGTAAACCTGCGCCGTTTTGAAACTTTAAATTGATTAAGTTTTTAAATAACAAATATCACTTAACCAAAATTTCTTGAAAGCAATCGTTCTCAATAGAACCCTACCAGAAGGAATAGAATTTACTGATTTGACTTTGCCGAAATTGGGCTCGGATGAAGTCAAAATCAAGGTCAAGTCAGCCGCACTCAACCATCGGGATGAGTGGTGTCGTCAGGGCAAATATGCCAATTTACATGATGGAATTATTTTGGGTTCAGATGCTTCTGGAATCGTGGTTGAAGTGGGCAAAGAGGTTGATCCTGATTGGATAGAAAAGGAAGTAATTATCAATCCTGCCTCAGATTGGGGAGAAAATTCAAATGTCCAGGCCAAAAACTTCAAAATCATGGGAATGCCAGAACATGGGACTTTGGCGGAATATGTTCAGGTTAAGTCAGATAGAATCCATCTTAAACCCGATCATTTGAATTGGGATGAAGCAGCAGCCCTGCCTTTGGGGGGAGTGACTGCATTTCGGGCTTTATTTCGGCAAGGAAATATCCATGCCAGTGACCAAGTTTTAATCACAGGTTTTGGCGGTGGAGTAGCGCAATTTGGAGTACAGTTTGCGCTGAGTACGGGTGCAAAAGTTTATATTAACAGCAGCAGTGAAGAAAAAATCCAAAAAGGTTTGGGCTTAGGATGTTCAGGAGGTTTCAATTACAATGATGAAAGTTGGACGGAGAAAGCAATTTCGCAAACAGGCGGCTTTGATTTAATCTTGGACAGTGCTATGGGTGAAACATTGAACAATCTTATCAAAGTCACCAAGCCTGCAGGAAGAGTGGTTTTTTATGGAGCAACAAGAGGGAATCCTACAGGATTTGATGGAAGAAGGCTTTTTTGGAATCAGATCAAAATGATCGGAAATACTATGGGAAATGATGAGGACTTTGGTAATATGTTGGAATATGTCACCAAAAATAAAATTACTCCTTTGATTGATCAGGTATTTGATTTAGATAATTCATTGGAAGCTTTTGAGCGGATGAAAGAAGGGAAGCAAACAGGAAAAATTGTAATCAGGATCTCTCAGTAAAGGTCATTTTCAAACAAAAAATTCTGAAAGCTGTTTTTAAGTTCTTTGATTGCTTTTAAATCCTTTTGTGATTCTGCCAAATGTATCCCTTTTTCATAAATGATTTTTGAAAATTGGACTTCTCCTAAATCCGCAAAAAATGCAGCTGCATGAAAATAGGTAGGAAGGTATTCCGGAAATTCTCCGAGTAGTTTTTTGAAATGAAAAGTTGCTTGTATCGGATCAACTTCAATAAATTCCAAAGCAAGAGCGTATATGTTGAAAGGATTGTCTGGTTCCTCCTCAGCAAATGATTTCAACATTTCAATGCGTGACACTTTGGACATGAATTCTTTTTTATATTATATCCTAATTACTAAATTCACGCAATTTAAAAATAAATAACCTAAATATACATAGATGAAAATTCTTGTTTGCATTACCCATGTGCCGGATACCACATCCAAAATCCAATTTACAGATAACAACACCAAGTTTGATAAAAACGGTGTCCAATTCATAATTGGGCCTTATGACGACTATGCTTTGGCAAGGGCAGTGGAGTTAAAGGAGCAATTGGGAGCTAATCTGACAGTTTTGAATGTAGGAGAAGCTGAGACCGAACCAACCTTGAGAAAAGCTTTGGCTATCGGAGCTGACGACGCCATACGGATCAATTCATTCCCAAAAGATTCCCTTTTCGTGGCAAAGCAGATTGCAGCAATTGCCAAGCAGAATGGTTATGACCTAATATTGATGGGAAGGGAATCTATAGATTTCAATGGAGGAATGGTACATGGTATGGTTGGGGAATTGCTTGGAATTCCATCTATTTCACCTGTGATGAAGTTGGAGATTGAAGGTGAAAAAGTGAAAATGGCAAGAGAAATCGAAGGAGGAAAGGAATATGTGGAGGCAAAACTTCCTTTGATAGCAGGTTGTCAAGAGCCTATTGCAGAATGGAAAATTCCAAACATGAGAGGTATTATGTCAGCAAGGACAAAACCCCTTGTCGTAATAGAACCAAGTTCTGATAATCCGGTGACGGAGGTTACTTCTTTTGTCCTTCCACCTACTAAAGGCGCCGTAAAATTGGTAGACAAAGACAATGTGGGAGAATTGGTGAGGTTGCTTAAAAACGAAGCAAAAGTACTTTAATATTTAATTAATAACTACTTGAAAAACAAATTGATATGTCAGTTTTAGTATATATAGAACATGCGGAAGGATCCGTCAAAAAAACAAGTTTGGAAGCGATTTCTTATGCCAAAGCATTATCTGATAAGCTTTCTTTGGGAGAGGTGATTGCAGTGGCTTTGGGAGCAATTTCTACAGATGAATTGTCGAAAGCTGGACCTGCCGGCGCTTCAAAAGTCATCCATGTGGGTGATCAAAAGTTAAATGATGGGATCATCCAAGCCCATGCAGAAGCTGTTGCGCAAGTATATAAAAAAGTAGGTGCATCCACTTTAGTATTGGCAAAATCTTCTTTGGGAGACGCCGTAGCTGCAAGACTTGCAATTAAATTGGATGCGGGATTGGTTTCAAATGTTGTTGAACTTCCCGATGCAACCTCAGGATATAAAGTCAAGAGAAGTATTTATACAGGGAAAGCATTTGCTGAAACTATGGTTAATACTGAAAACAAAATTCTTGCGGTCAAAAAAAATGCAGTGGATCTAAAAACTGATGGACCTGCAGTTGTGGTAGAAGAAGTTACACTTGAAATTCCTGCAGCAGATTTTGTCACAAGTATTACCTCTACAGACAAGGCAACCGGGGAAATTTTACTTCCGGAGGCGGATATTGTTGTGTCAGGAGGAAGAGGAATGAAAGGACCTGAAAATTGGGGTATGATCGAAGAGTTAGCCAAGGAACTCGAAGCTGCGACAGGATGCTCAAAACCAGTATCCGATATAGGATGGAGGCCACATCATGAGCACGTGGGTCAGACCGGCGTCAAAGTTGCCCCAACTTTATATATAGCTGTTGGAATTTCGGGCGCTATTCAACATCTTGCGGGGGTAAATTCATCAAAATGCATCGTCGTTATTAACAAAGACCCTGAGGCTCCTTTCTTCAAAGCAGCTGATTACGGTATAGTAGGGGATGCATTTGAAATTCTTCCAAAGCTAATAGAAGCTGTCAAAGCCCAAAAATAAATAACTGTGGATCAGACCATTGAATTAGAAATTTTAGGATTATCATCAAATCATTCCCAATCCGGCTCTTTTACTTTGGTAATGGGTGAAGTAGGTGGGAGTAGGAGGCTTCCCATAGTTATTGGAATGTTTGAGGCTCAGGCAATTGCCATTGAGATTGAGAAAATCATCCCCAACAGACCTATGACGCATGATCTGTTTAAATCATTTTCTTCTAATTTCAATTTCTCTATTGACCATATTCTGATTTCAGATATGAGAGAAGGTGTCTTTTATGCAAAAATTGTGTGTAAAAATGTTTCAAAAACAGTGGAGATAGATGCAAGGCCATCAGATGCGATAGCAATAGCAGTAAGATTTGATGCTCCCATATTTTGTATTTCAAAAGTAATGTCTGAAGCGGCAATAGAATTCAATGAGGATGACGAAAAAAGAGATTCCCAAAAGCCCATCAAATCTAGTAAAACCTCTACTACAACCCCAAAAAGCTCTGATTCCTTAAAGGATTTCAGTTTGGATAAGCTAAACCAAATGCTGGACAAAGCCATCAACAATGAAGATTATGAAAAGGCTGCCAGAATAAGGGATGAGATTAACAGGAGAAACTAATTGGTAAGCCTGGCATAATCCAGGCTTACTTTCTTTAATTTATAAGGGTTTTGTTTTTTAATTATTTTAGCCCAATAGAAATTATAATAATTGAAAAACATTTAATCTGAATTACTGCATGGATTATTTTCGAGGTTTGATAGGTATTTTGGTTCTTCTTGCTGTTGCCTTTATTTTTTCAAGTAACAAAAAAAATGTGGATTGGAGACTTGTTGGGATTGGAGTGGCATTGCAGGCTTTATTTGGTTTTTTGATAACAAAAGTCGAAGCCGTAGCCCAATTATTTTCTTTGGTAAGCCGGGCTTTTGTAAAATTTCTAAGTTTTTCTGCCGATGGCGCGACATTTATATTTGGAGACCTAGCTACGAATTCATTTGGTTTCATTTTTGCTTTTCAGGTATTGCCCACTATAATTTTCTTTTCGACAGTTTCTGCAGGATTGTACTATTTGGGCGTTTTGCAGAAAGTTGTGTTTGGAATTGCTTGGGTAATGGCCAGAACCATGAGGCTTTCGGGTCCTGAGTCCCTTTCTGCTGCAGGAAATATATTTCTTGGTCAGACCGAAGCCCCGCTTTTGGTTCGGCCATTTATTCCTACCATGTCAAAATCAGAATTGATGTGTTTGATGACCGGAGGAATGGCAACAATTGCAGGAGGGGTTTTGGCCGGTTATGTAGCATTTTTGGGCGGAGATAATCCTGCTGAGCAAACAAAATTTGCAGCCTACCTTTTGGGTGCAAGTATCATGAATGCTCCTGCAGCAATAGTGATGTCCAAAATCATGATTCCTGAATCAGACAGGGATTCTATTAATAGTAAGCTAGAGGTCAATGAAGAAAGTATGGGGGTGAATCTTATTGATGCTATGTCGATTGGTGCCTCTGAGGGTTTGAAACTTGCCCTGAATGTTGGTGGTATGCTTCTCGCATTCATTGCGGTGATTGCGGCACTGAATTATATACTTTCAGGACTTATTGGAAACTATACAGGGTTGAATGATTTGATTGTTTCTTCTACCAATGGTCAATTCAAAGGCTTTTCTTTAGAATATATTCTCGGTCAGATTTTTCGGGTGTTTGCTTGGGTAATAGGTATAGAGTGGAGTCAAACTTTGCAGGTGGGCTCATTATTAGGTCAAAAAACAGTAATAAATGAATTCGTGGCTTACCTAAGTTTGGCAGATATGAAAAATGCAGGTACCCTTTCTTCAAAATCTATTGTAATTGCAACTTATGCACTCTGTGGTTTTTCCAATTTCAGTTCCATTGCTATTCAAGTAGGAGGAATTGGCAGTATTGCTCCAAACCAGCAAGGTAACCTTTCAAAACTAGGGATGAGGGCTTTGATGGCTGCGACTTTGGCATGTTTGATGACCGCAACCATTGCAGGGGCATTATTCTAAAACAAAAGGCCTGAATTTCTTCAGGCCTTTGATATTAATCTTCATGGACGACAATTTTTTCAATTTTATCACCTTGTCGGATTAAATCTATTACTTCTAATCCTTCCACAACCTTTCCAAAACAAGTATGTCTTCGGTCCAAGTGCGCAGTGTTATCTCTGCTGTGACAAATAAAAAATTGAGAACCTCCGGTATTTCTTCCTGCATGAGCCATAGATAAGACACCACGGTCGTGGTATTGGTTTTCACCGTCAAGTTCACATTCTATTTTGTAACCCGGTCCGCCGGTCCCGTTTCCTATTGGGCATCCACCCTGAATTACGAAATTTGGTATTACTCTATGGAAGGTCAACCCATCATAGAATCCTTTTTTAGAAAGCGTGATGAAGTTTTCAACTGCTTTTGGGGCATCTTTATCATAAAATTCCACTTTCATGAGGCCTTTTTCAGTATGTATTTCTGCTGTTTTCATAAATTTTATTTTGCCAAAAATAACAAATATTATTTGGTGTACTCCCAAATTGAAGAAAATAAAAAAGGAGTGCATTACACTCCTTTGGTTTGGGTTTATTTTCTGAAAAATATCAATTGACTAAAACAGTTTCTTGTCTTTCGGTGATTTTTTAAAACTGAAATCATATTTCAAATATAAATATTTATTGGATATAGAATAATAATAATCCTTATTTTTTGGCTAAACAATCGATTACGGAATTTTTTATTACCTAAATAAATGATTGGAAGACATTTGTACTTCTTTTCTCAACTTAAATGAAAAAGAGGTGAGTTTACTTGAGGATTAAAAATTTGGTTTTGACTCAAGAATAGTACAATTTGGTAATTTCTATTATCATTGCGATTGGAAAAAGTTTAATTAACCTTTAAAAATCAGAAATATTGGAAAATGAATTTGAAAAGAATCTTGGAGCAGGCTCTTTAGATTTGTATCCAGGTCCTACTATTTTCGGGCACCCAAAAGGCCTGATGACCTTGTTTTTTACAGAAATGTGGGAAAGGTTCAGTTTTTATGGCATGAGAGCCCTTTTGATTCTGTTTATGACGACCGCTATAGTCGATGGGGGTTTGGGGTTCGATGACAAAACTTCCGGTGCAATTTATGGTCTGTACACTATGGGAGTATATCTTCTGGCCCTTCCTGGAGGATGGTTTGCGGACAGGCTTTTTGGTTTGAAGAAATCTGTTTGGTATGGAGGGATCATCATCGCATTGGGACATTTTACCATGGCTTTGCCGGGATTGTTTAAGATATTCAGTGAAGAAGCGTCTGTTAAAGAATCGCTTTCTTCAATGGATACAAATTCTTTCTTTTTGGGATTGATTTTGATTGTCATAGGTACAGGTTTGCTTAAACCTAATATCAGTTCAGTAGTAGGTCAGTTGTATCCTTCAGGAAGTGTAAAAAGAGATGCCGGATTTTCTATTTTCTATATGGGGATTAATTTGGGTGGTTTTATTGCACCATTGGCTTGTAGTGCTGTTGCGACAGTTGATTGGCACCTGGGTTTTGGTTTGGCGGGACTAGGTATGGTTTTCGGGCTTATTCAATATAAAATGACCGCTAAAAGCCTTAATGGCTATGGTGATGATTTAGTTTTTGATACCAAAGAAAAAAAAGAAGAAAAAACCAAAATCCTAAAAGCATTGATCGGGATAGGTACAATCTTGGGTTTAGTGTTTGCTTTGATTTTTCTTGGAATAATTCCCGTCAACGCCAGTTCTTTGGCAGAAGGCTCAGGGATAGTATTTTTGATTTTAGCTTATGTATACCTGATTTATGTCATTGTATTTGGGGGGTTGGATGATGGAGAAAGAAAAAAAGTAATTGTGATTGGCATCTTATTTGTCTTTTCGGCTTTGTTTTGGTCAGGATTTGAACAAGCGGGATCCACTTTGAACTTATTTGCCGAAAGATTTACTGACAGGAGCTTCATGGGTGGAGAAATTCCTGCGGGCTTTTTTCAATCTGTCAATTCAATGTTCATTATTATCTTTGCCCCATTTTTTGGAGCAATGTGGATTTGGCTTGGGAGAAAAAACCTAGAGCCAAGTTCTCCGATCAAGTTTGCGATGGGATTGTTGCTTCTTGGTATAGGATTTTTGGTAATGTATTTTGCCGCAAAGATTGCTGCTTCAGGTGATTTGGCTGCACCCACTTGGCTAATATTTACTTATATGATCCATACATTTGGGGAGTTGAGTCTAAGCCCTGTAGGACTTAGCTTGGTTACCAAATTGGCCCCAAAGAGATATGGAGGTCAAATGATGGGGATTTGGTTTCTTTCAGTTGCCTTGGGCAATTTATTTGCAGGTTTGATTGCAGGGGAGGCTAGCGGAGGGTCTGAGGAGGCATTATCCCAAATGCCGGGTCAGTATATGATCATTGTCATTACTGCAGTTGGTGCAGGTCTCTTATTACTACTCTTAAGTAAACCTATCAAAAAGTTGATGGGTAATGTCCATTAAAAACTCAAAAAAAAGAAAATAAAAAAGGGTCTTAAATGACCCTTTTTTATTTTCTTTTAACTTCCTTAGGAGCTTTGGTGCTTCTAAAATCAATAAGGGAAAGGCCTGCGCCAAGTCCTGCAAGGATACAAACTATCAATAAGAACAATTGTGCACCTGAAGCAATAGGGGAACTGAATATTTGAAATAACATATTGGAAGGATTTCTTATGACTAATTTTTCGAAAGATAGTATAGAATGAATTTTGGACAAAATTTGAAATAAAAAAAGCAGGAAGAATGTTCAAACTTCCTGCTTTTTTTGTCCTAATCAATCAATTTCGTCATCAAAGTCTTCATCGAAATCGTCGTCATCGAAATCATCGTCTTCCAAATCGTCGAAATCTTCATCGAGAAGCTCGCTGTCTTCGTCTAGATCGTAGACCTCATCTTTAAATTCCTCAGCAAACTCATCGTCATCATCGAAATCTTCGATTTCTTCAAAATCGTCTTCAAAATCGTCCATAATATGAATAAGGTTAATGGTTTAAATATCAAATGGATTGATGGGCACTAATTAAAACAAAATAAATATTTAAGCAAATACCTTGTCAAGGTTATTTTTTTGCAACATAATAGCATCTAGCTTTACACTTTCCTCAAGCCACTGATTTTCTAGCATTTCCAACCAAGTTTCAAAATAAAGTAATACGTCACTGAGGTTGTTTTTTTTCAAATGGTCTCTTTTTGGAAACGGGATATTCTTAAGTATTTTAGGGTCAGACAATTTTTCAAGATGGCGGAGTTCATTTATGGTAAGACCTTTTTCGAGCATCTTACTGATCATAAGATCCATTGGATAGCCACTATCAGGACAATAATCAATCAATTGGTCATTCCAATCTCCAGATTTTTCCATTGCAAATCTATGGATCTCAGCTTTTGATAAGTGTATAAGCTCTTGGGCAAGATTTCCGCAATTGCAAGAACCCATATGTCCCCATTGATAAGGAGAACCTTTCTTTAATTTATCGATCGTATTTCTGATCGCAGCGATCAATTCAAACTTTGAAGCAGACATGGTAAGAAATTTTTATAAAAAGTTAACAATAAAATACCTTACTGGTTTGTCTAAAAAGAATATATTTTAAAAAATGGTCAATTATTTAATTGAAAATGTTTTGGATGTATTTTTTCACCAGAGGCTTAGATAGGTATTTCTTTACAACAGCATAATTTGTCGCCTTTACAATGTCTCTTTCGTCCACTGAACTGCTCAAAATGTAGATTTCAGGACTTAAATCCTTTGGTCTAAATTCTTCGAGAAAATCCCAACCTGTCATTTCAGGCATATTCAGATCCAAAAATAGGTAGTTGGGGTCAATATGATAAATATCTTGAAGTGCTTTTGTCGCACTTTGAAATTTAAAAATCTTATGAGGTACTTTAATATTTTTACTGATCAGCTTTTCGGTGACAAAAGTGCTGATTGGGTCGTCGTCTATGAGAACTATTCTTACCATATAATGCAAAATATTGAGTTTGAAATACAATATGTACAATACAAAATTACAGCTTAACTTCGTATTTACAATAGTTCTTCAATAAATTATCACTGATTTTTACTTTTTGGAGGGTTTGAATTTCTCTTTTCCTGTCGCAAGGTGAAAAAACAGGATGAAATCTGAAGCAAGCGAAAAAAATGGATGTTTAAATGTTGCAGGTTTGTTCTTTTCAAAAAAGAAATGTCCGACCCAGGCAAACCCATATCCAACAATGGGAATAGCGAAAAGCAGGGTATAATTGGAGAGATAGATAGCTGTTCCAAGAATAAAAAACAGCAGTGCAGTACCAATAAAATGCAATGTTCGGCTCGTCGGGTTTTGATGTTCAGACAAGTAATAAGGATAAAATTCCTTTAGGTTGGCGAATGGTTTTTTTGTGTTATTCATTTGAAAATTAATCGGCTTTTTTTGATTGAATATGTGTTTTGTAAGTTTCTGCTATTTTTTCAATTGACTTTAGGGCCTTATTTTTTTTGTCTTTTGGACTTGTTACTTCAGAAACTGCGGTAAGCTGCATCAGGATTTTGTCATTATTTGGATCAATAAAGTCAACCATTAGCTGCATGAGTTGATAATTCTTTGTGGAAACCATATTTTGTTGGTTATAAAACCTAGGATCAAACATCCATGGGTCCCAAACCCGGCCTCCCCACATTGGATATTGGTTGTTATAAACCTCTTTTTGCCTTGGGTCTTCATTTGAGGTATATCTTATGACTAATTCCGGATT
Organism: Aquiflexum gelatinilyticum; assembly: GCF_024813435.1. Classification (NCBI taxonomy): domain Bacteria; kingdom Pseudomonadati; phylum Bacteroidota; class Cytophagia; order Cytophagales; family Cyclobacteriaceae; genus Aquiflexum; species Aquiflexum gelatinilyticum. Next base: position 224,918 of record NZ_JANAEZ010000001.1, on the reverse strand, counting down.
TTCTCTTTCATAGCGGAGTCCTTGCGCCTCAAGCAGGTACTGTAATTCATCCGATACAAGCGCATCTAAATAAGTATCATTAAAACCCCGGTGACCTATTTCTTTATTGATAATTACAAAACTTCCATATTCTTTGTATGGAGCAAATTCTGTTTTCTCTTTAAAAATTTCTATGGAACTGCACGAAGCCGTAAAAAAAGTTATGAGGAGCAGCGGAAGGATATTTTTATTTTTGAATATCATGGTATTGCAATGAAGATTTATTTTTACCCAATATTTAACTCTAATATTTCAAAAAAGGATTTATTTGCATAAAATACTTCCTTAAAATTTCCCTGCTTCGGGTTAAAGTCCAAATTGTTATATTCTAAATCTTATTTAAGAATTTGTTTATTTTGCTTTTGTTATCTCTTAATCAAAACTTATGAAAAAATTATTTACCCTTTATTTTATTTTCTTATTGGCAAATTTTGCCTACTCGCAAGAAAGTGATATTCCTTCCGACAGTGTCTCTAAAGCATTAAAGGATACCACTTATTGGAATTCAGAATTAAGTATTGGCTTTAACCTTAATCAAGCTTCTTTTTCAGGAAATTGGAAAGCTGGAGGGGTAAATTCTTTTGCTTTGGGTTCTATATTTAGCGGAAAAGCCAACTATGCCAAAGAGAAATTGAGTTGGGACAATCAAGTCGAATTGATTTACGGAATTGTAAAAAACGACGATTTGGGTGTTAGAAAATCAAATGACAGAATTTTCTTTGATTCAAAACTAGGTTACAAAATCACCGATAAATGGAGCTATTTTACTTCCTTGAACTTTATCACCCAATTTACGGATGGATTTGATTACACTCCGGATGACCCGCTTTTGATTTCACGATTTTTTGCTCCGGCGTTTCTGACTTCCGGATTTGGTTTTGAATATAAGCCAAACGAAAATTTTGCAATGAGACTTGCCCCATTTTCTCCGAGATTTACTTTTGTGACTGACACGGAGTTAATCAATAATGTTCCGAATAATTATGGTGTACCCGAAGGGCAAAAATTAAGGACTGAATGGTTGGCTTTTCAGGTTTTTATGACTTACAATAAGAAATTCAGCGATAACCTTACTTTGAACTCCAGGTATCAGATTTTTGCGAATTTGGAGACTATAGAGTTCCGTACCATTGATCACCGATTGGATTTCACACTTATTGCAAAAATAACCCGATACGTAGATGTGACTTTTACAAGTATCAATGTTTACGATATTGACATGGTAGATGGGATACAATTTAGCCAAGCCCTCGCTTTAGGTATTTTGTACAAAGTCAACAATAAAAAGTAGGTTTTTCATTACCTTTTCTTTAAAAAATTTTGATTATTACATTTATGTATTATTTTTGTTTCAATTGTGGTAGTTAAATAATAGTTGGTTTAGTTTTCATAAAAAGGGCAGGAGAGTTTCTCCTGCTTTTTTACTTTTTGAGAATCTTTATACTGATTACAGGCATTTCAGTAAGTCCGATGAGGTTTTCTGTCACACTTGGAGAGAAATATTGCTTCAAATCTGATTTTCCAGAAGTAATGACTGCAATTCCATCTGCATCGATTTTTTCTCCATATTGTATAATTCCCCTTTCTTCTTTGAATGCATCAATGATGTTGATTTCATGCTCATAATTTGCATATTGGCTTAAGAATGTTTTTCCTATGCTCATGATATCATTGGTTTCAAGGAAGTAAGTTGGGGTGTTTACGTACAGAATTTTCAATTTCACCTGAAGAATTTCTGCAAGGTTCTCTACAATTTTAAATGTTTGGCCTGTTTCTTCCCTGAAATTGGTTGCAAATACCAACTTCTCAAGTTGGAGTTTTTTAGGAAGATTCTTGACTACAAATACTGGAACTATTGAATTTCTTAGCATGCTGTACGTGTTTGTTCCCAGAATATAATCTTTAAAACCATAAATTCCATGTGAACCCATGACGACCATATCAATATGTTCATCTTCTACAAATCGATGGATTTTCTCATTGCTGTTGTTGAAAACCAGCACTTTTCGGCATTTAATTCCAATAGATTCGGCTTGCTTTAGCAATTCTGTGAGTTTCTGTTTTGACTGAGAAATGGCTTCCTTGGCATCAGGAAAAATATTTTCCTGCTCTTTGGTCAATTTTGACCAATCTACAGGTGTGTTGATGACATGAAGGAAAACCAACTCAGCCCCAATTTTTTGGGCTAAGAACAGAGCATATTTTTCAGCATTTTTTGCACAGTCTGAAAAATCTGTTGGGACAAGTATCTTTTCCATGGCTCTTGGGGTTTATTTTTTCTGAATTATTATAAAAATACCCTTGCAAAAAGTAAATTATACTATTCTATATCAGTGACTTGTATGATATATGTCAGTAAGAAAAAAAGCCCCAAGGTTTCCCTTGAGGCTTTGTGCGCGCGGAAGGATTCGAACCCTCAACCCTCGGAGCCGAAATCCGATATTCTATCCAATTGAACTACGCACGCTTATTACACTGCTAATATTAAGAAATAGCAGCCTTTACTTTTTCTGCCGCATCCTTTAGGGTGATGGCAGAAGATACTTTTAAACCTGATTCGTCTATGATTCTAGCACCCTCTTCTGCATTGGTACCTTGTAGCCTTACAATTATTGGAACAGGAATATTTCCAATAGACTTGTACGCTTCTACTACACCATTTGCAATTCTGTCACACCTTACAATACCACCAAAAACATTTATAAGAATCGCTTTGACATTAGGATCTTGAAGAATGATTCTAAAACCTGCTTCCACTGTGACGGCATTGGCTCCACCTCCTACGTCTAGGAAGTTGGCAGGCTCACCACCGGAAAGTTTGATCATATCCATAGTTGCCATAGCTAATCCGGCTCCATTGACCATACAACCCACATTTCCATCTAGTTTCACATAGTTAAGTCCGGATTTTCCCGCTTCTACTTCTAAAGGGTCTTCTTCAGCGACATCTCTCAATGCAGCCAAATCCTGATGCCTGTATAATGCATTGTCATCCAGATTCACTTTAGCATCTACCGCAAGGATTTTATCGTCGGATGTTTTCAATACAGGATTGATTTCAAACTGAGCAGAATCAGAACCTACATAAGCATTGTATAGATAGGTAATGAACTTCACCATTTCTTTAAAGGCATTGCCTTCCAGACCTAATTTGAAAGCTACTTTTCTGGCTTGGAAACCTTGCAACCCAACTTTGGGATCAATCCATTCTTTGATTATTTTTTCAGGATGTTTTTCGGCGACTTCTTCAATGTCCATTCCACCTTCAGTCGAAGCCATGATTACATTGCTTCCTTTTCCTCTATCCAACAAAATGGATAGGTAATATTCTTTTGGTTCGGAAGCACCCGGATAATATACATCCTCGGCAACCAACACTTTATTTACTTTTTTTCCTTCAGCACCTGTTTGGATGGTTACCAATGTTCCACCAAGAATTCCGGCAGCTTTTACAGGAACATCTTCTAGGCTTTTGGCTAAAACAACTCCTCTCGAACCTGTTTCATTGACCAATCCTTTTCCTCTTCCACCTGCATGAATTTGGGCTTTGATTACATACCAGGACGTTCCGGTAGCAGCGTTCAGCTTTTTGGCAGCTTCCAATGCTCCTTCGGGGCTGTCAGCGACTATCCCTTCCTGAATCCTGACGCCATAGCTTTTCAAAAGTTCTTTAGCTTGATATTCGTGTATGTTCATCCTTATGAAAATTTTTGCCCGAAGTTAAGCGCTACTTGTTTATTTATCAAATTAACATTCGGTCTTTTGGTAAATAAATCCATTCAATGGTTACATAGGAATCTGTAATATTTATATTTGGTGACCAAAAACACATTATATGTTAGTTGCAAAAGGAATCCACAAAAACTATGGAGACTTGCATGTCCTCAAAGGCGTGGACGTGAGTATCAATTCTGGCGAAGTTGTTTCTATTGTGGGATCCTCGGGAGCAGGAAAAAGTACTTTATTACATATTATGGGAACTTTGGACCAAGCTGAAAAAGGCGAGGTGCGGATCGGAAATACCTTGATAACAGGTCTGAAAGGGGATAAGCTTGCCGAGTTTAGAAATAAGGAAATCGGTTTTATTTTTCAGTTTCACAATCTACTTCCAGAATTTACAGCCGAAGAAAATATCATAATACCCGGACTCATTGCAAATATGCGTATAGAGGAAATCAGGCAAAGGGCAAGGCAATTGGCTGAAAGGTTGGGGATAAGCAGTAGACTAGGGCACAAACCTTCAGAACTTTCAGGCGGAGAACAACAAAGGGTAGCCGTTGCAAGGGCTTTGGTCAACGATCCCAAAATTGTATTTGCGGACGAACCTAGCGGAAACCTTGATTCCAAAAGTGCCCAAGCCCTTCATAAATTGTTTTTTGAATTGAGAAAGGAATTTGGCCAGTCTTTTGTCATTGTTACCCATAACCAAGAGTTAGCCCAAATGGCCGACAGAACACTTGTCATGCAGGATGGAAAAATAATCGGGCAATAAATCACTCCTTTAATTGCTTCACCATTTCATCGACATGTTTTTTTGATTCAAACATATCAGAATAAACCCCCTGAATGACTTGGTTACTGTCAATGAAATAAGTGACTCTCTTTGGCATATTTACTATTGGTATCAAAGCATCATAAGATTTACAGACCTTTCCTGAAGCATCACTAAGTAATTCGAAGGGAAGTTTATGTTCTTTTTTGAATTTATGATGGGTAGTAATTGTATCTCTGCTGATTCCTACAACCGGGATATCCAATTCCTGAAAAGCTTCAAACTGATCTCTAAAATCACAAGCTTCTGCCGTACATACTTTTGTGAAATCTTTCGGGTAAAAATAAATTACACAGGGTTTGCTGGATGCGTTTTTTGACAAGGTAAAATTTTCCCCGGAGGTAGATGGTAACGTAAAGTCAGGTGCTTTCTGCCCTTTTTTGAGTGCCATTCAGATTTATTTATTTTCAATTATAATACTTTAAATTTCACCGATTGTTCAAAATGACCATCATAATTCAAATATAATTTGAACCAATCTGTAAAGGTTTTTTTTATTCCATTAGATTTGAAAAAGCCTTAATTCTTTGAATAAAAAAAGCGTCCAACACATGTTATTGGCAGGGTTTCTATTTTCCCTGATGAATGTTTCTGTCAAACTGATTCCACATATTCCTGCCATAGAAATTATCCTTTTTAGGTCTGTATTCAGTTTGATTCTGACTTATATTTTGCTCAGGAAGGAAGCTGTCCCGGTTTTTGGAAATAACAAAAAACTTCTGATACTCAGAGGAATCGCAGGTTCTGTTGGTTTGATAACATTTTTTTATACACTTCAGAGCATTCCGCTTGCCAGTGCAGTGACGATCAATTATCTCGCACCCATTTTTACAACCATTCTGGGAATCTTCATTGTAAAAGAGAAAGTGAGAGCCAAGCAATTCCTCTATTTTGGAGTTTCGTTTGCAGGAGTGGTTATTATCCAAGGTTTTGATCCGAGGATCACTTTTTTGGATATGACCATTGGATTGGTTTCTGCTTTGGCCATGGGTCTGGCATATAATATCATCAGAAAAATAAAAAACTCAGAACATCCTTTGGTCATCATGTTCTATTTTCCATTCATTACCATTCCGGTCGCAGCATTGATCAGCTATTTTGTTTGGGTGATTCCTATAGGATGGGATTGGGGAATTTTGTTGGCTGTAGGATTGCTGACCCAGTTTGCGCAATATTTTATGACTTTGGCTTACCAAAATGCCAACCTTTCCAAAGTGGCTAGCCTCAGTTATATAGGGATAATCTACGCCTTAAGTTTTGGTTTCCTTATTTTCAATGAAACCTATAGCCTTATGGTATTTTTCGGTATGATTTTGGTGCTATTTGGGGTGGCGATGAATATATTTAAATAAAGTGGTTACGTTATAATAATCTGTTTCGACAAACAACAAAGCGCGATTTCATGAAATATCTTATAGGATTTTTAGTTCTGGTAATTTCATTTGCCTTTCTGGCATGTGAATCTACAAATGTTCCTGATGATGGAGATTTGGTGTCCTTCGATTGTGCGGATTTTGCTTATCCGGACACGATATTTTATATCAATGAAAATTTAGATAACAAAATCATTCCTGTCAAAAACCTGAACGGCACTTTTTCTTCCGTTCCCGAAGGCCTTGTCATCAACGAATCGACCGGGGAGATTGACATCAATGAAAGTGAAACAGGCTTGAAATACAGAATTTCATTTAGCCCATCTGGTTCTGAAATTTCTTGTACCTATGAATTGACTATAGGAGGGGTCAATTATCTTGACAAGGTTTATATCCTGGATCAAGATGATTTTTTGGCAGTACCGATATTCAATGCTGAGCGGGATGCCATCAGCCCATGTCCGGATGATGATGACAGTGACGACGACGATGATGATTCGGATGATAACAGTGTTTGTAAATTTGGTGAATTAGGTCCTGACGATGAGGATATTTCCGATTTGGGTATAGAAATCAATAATTCTACAGGAATCATAGATCTTAAGAAAACATTGGAAAACGGTGCGTTTGGTGACAATCCTGTCAACGGGTCAGAGTTGGATGCCAAGTTGTACTACAGATTGCAGGACCAAACCTTGGGAGCATTGAATGACATAGATTTAAAAATCTTTTATTTCGCTACTTTGGCGGATGTTCCTCAGAGTCTTTTGGATGAGATAGACCAAAAAAATGCTGACTTATTGGAAGAAAGAAATGGAATAATGAATTCCAATGCGAGGATATTTGCAGAAAACCCCAAAGCGAAACCAAGACCACCTTACCTTTTGATTGTTGCGAGGTTACAATAATTTGGGTATTATTACCCAAATTATTTAATGCCATTGATCTGTGCACCTAAGGTGGTTTCTAATTTTCATCACATTACTCTTTCAAAATCCCCCAGCCGGTGATAGTCCTGATTTTGCCAAAAAATATCAGGAGGCAATAGCTTTTTTTCAGGCAGAAGAGCCCACTGAATTAACCGATAGCCTTGCCAGATCACTTTTTTTGGAGGTTGTTTCCGGTGCAGCTTCTAATGAAATCGAAAGCTGGGTTTTGTTGGATTCTTATGAAAAACTTGGAAGCCTGGCTTTGATTGGCGGTGATTTGTCCGCCGCAGTCAATCATTACCGAAAGGGACTGGAATTAAAAAACAACCAAAATATTTTAGATTCACTGTTTTTTGGATCTAACTTATTTATTGGAGAGACTTATTACCTTTTGAGTAAGGCAGATAGCAGTATCTATTTTTTGGAAGAAGCGGAAAAATTAATCCCTTTGAAAAAATCCAATGAGGAAGCTTCAAGATTGTATAATTCATTGGGTGTAATTTATTTTGAATCAGGTAATTATACCCAAGCAATTAATTACTTCAATAAATCAAAAAACCTTATCATCCCACGGGAATCTTACGATGCACTTGAGCCATATTACAAATATGCCTTGTTCAGTTTCATGAATAATATCGGCACATCCTTATTGCAACTTGGAAAAACAGATAGTGCATTACATATTTATAATAATCTCCTTGGTTTTGAAATCAATAAGAATCAGGTTTATTCCCAACTGTCCAAGATTTACCTCAAGAAGGAAAATCCCGACTCTTCTCTATATTTTTTGGATAAAATAATATCTCCTGAATATGTGAACAATCATTCATACCAAAACCAATTGGCAGAAATTCTATTGTCAAAAGGAAAATTGGACGAAGCCAAAACCGGTTTGCTTGAGTTTTTGGAAAAAAACGGGGGAATGAATCACAAAGTCGCTGATTTCAAACTTGGTAAAACTTTTCAGATTTTAGGTAAGATTGCCTTTCAACAAAAAGATTTTCAAAACGCAGTCCATTATTTTCACCAATCTATCATTCAGACCGATGGATTGTTTGATAATCAAGACATTTTTGAAAATCCAAAGGAATACAGTGTTGGTTTTGCCACTTTTTCATTGGTAGAAAGCCTGGTGGGTAAGGCCCAAAGTTTTATAAAACTGCATGAAAAGGAGAATAATCAGGCTTATTGGGATGCAGGTTTGGAAACCTATCAGACAGCATTTGATATCGCGTCTTTCGTGGGTAATTTTTATGACAATGATGAAGCTCGGATATTTTTAGGTGATTTTGTTTTGGAAGCATACCAAGAAGCGGTGAATACGCTATTAATCTATACTGATTCTGAAGACAAAAAAACTCGGATATACAAAGCAATAGCATGGGTGGAAAGCAGTAAATCCACCTCTTTGAATATCGGGATGAGGGAAAAAAAGCTTAAAAAGATATCAGGAATTCCAATAGCGCTCCTTCAAAAGGAAAGCGATTTGCAATTTTCCATTTCAAAAATACAGCAGAGAATTCTTAATGAAAATAAAGAAGAGGAATTGAGGGTCTTACAATCAGAGCTCACCGACAGGCGTTTGGAGCTTTCGAGACTGCATAAGGAATTCAATGATATTCCTGATTTTGTTGCCCAAAAGACAAAAAATCAGTCAATTGACTTGAATTATATCCAAGAATCAATTTTGGATAAAAACACATTACTGTTATCATTTTTTGAATTGAAAGACAGGGTTTTACTTTTTACTTTGGATCAAGATGAAATTCTGGTAACAGAAATAGGGGATAAGGAAACTTTGGAAGGCAAGATTCTAGAATTTAAAAAGAGAATAATTGGTTACGAGGCTGGTGAGAAATATGAATTTGGAGGTGCAGGAAATGTTCTCTTTGAAAAAATATTGGGTCCGGTATCTGATAAATTGGACGAGTATGACCACTTGATGGTGATTCCCCATGGAATTTTGGCAGACTTACCTTTTGATTCGTTTGAATCATCACCCTCAAAATTTTTGATTTTTGACCATTCCATTTCCTATCAATTTTCTCTCAAACTTTTGGAATCATTCGAGTCTCGAGACTTTGAGGATGAAGTCAAAACCGGATTTGCACCGTTTTATGACAATTCGTGGAAAGATGAAAATATCAATCTTACCCAACTTCCCTATTCCAAAGATGAAATCAATTCTTTGCATGGAAAAAGTTTTATCAGCAGTGAGGGTACTAAACGAAATTTTTTGGAAACAGCGTCCGGTTCTGAGGTGATCCATTTGTCAACCCATGCGCTTCCAGATCCCAATGATCCGCAACAGGCATTTATTACTTTCTTTCCCGGAGATATTGAGAGTAGGTTGTTTACCCATGAAATCTATAACCTAGATTTATCCAAATCAGCTTTGGTATTTCTTAGTGCATGCGAAACGAATTTTGGAAGTCTCAGCAAAAGCGAAGGTATATTGAGTATCTCGAGGGCATTTGCCTTTGCAGGTTGTCCAAATATCATTTCGACCTTATGGAAAGCAGAGGACAAGTCAACCGCATACATAACTGATAGATTTTATTCACACGTTGAGAATGGATTGTCTTATGCTGAGGCGTTAAGAGAGGCAAAAAAAGACCTTTTGGAAGATGAAAAAATGGCTCAGTTTCATCATCCTGTTTTTTGGGCTCACCTGGTTTTGGTTGGATCCATTCCGGCAAAAACTTACTTTGATTATTTGCCTGTTTATTTATGGATATTTGCATTTATACTTTTGGGGTTTGGATTCCTTTTAGTCAAAAACAGGTTTTCAAACATGTCTCATTCAGGATAAATTCTATTCAAAATTGAAATGGTTTTTATTTTCATTTAAAAACAAAAACCACCATCATCGATGGCGGTTTTTTCGTTCACTAGGGCCTAAAATTAAATTAACGTTTACTTTAGTCTAACTCAACCTCTATTTCAGAAGAAGCTTTTATATTATTTTTAACTTTTTCATAGAGCGATTTATTGCTGTTTTTGGAGATAATAACCATTCCATCTGTTTCTACAGCCTCTTGTAACTCAGAATCAGATACATTTTGAAACCAGTTTAAAGCATTGATTTCAAATAGCGCAAGGGGATTGTTGATTCTGTCCACTTTGAAGTAATTATCGTCATCTTCCGCTTCAATTTCTACTTCGAAATCAATATCATCTCCAAAAAACTCAAACTTAAATGGCTTGCTAGTTCCGTCAGCATTGTTGATTTTTCCTTCGAAATAGATACTTGGTTCATTTTTGTAATCAATCAGATCAACTTCCAATTCTATTTCTTTGTACTCTCCTTCAGGAATATTGATGAAAAAATCAGTGGATTTGTCCAAAGCGTCAAATGTGATTTTTCGGATGTCTCTGAATTTTATTTCAATCTCATTGCTGTCATCTCCACCATTGTCATCGTCGCTATCGTCATTATTATCATCGTCGCTATTATCATCACTATCATCGTCACTTGTACCGGTTCCCCTTTGCTTTAGCTCAAGTTCCAATTCTTTGATTTGGATAAAACCGCCTTCGATACTTAGGCTACTGTTCAAGGTTCTTGCGTTTTCGGCATTGAGTTGGTTTGTCTTCAGGATAAAAGCTATCCCCATTTTTCCTTCTCCAATACCCGGGATTTCTTCTTCCGGATTACAGGAAGAAAACATAATGGCAGCTACCAAAGCTAAAGAGGCTAAATAATTTTTTAATGTTCTCATAGTTGAATGTTTTTAGTTTCGTTTGTTGGTCGAATCTGCTTTGTGAAATGTAACCGCGGACTATGAAAATTTTTATTTTTTTATTCTTTGAGTTTAAATCTTGCAGAAATCATGGTTTGAAAAGGTCCAAAGCAAATATTTTGATCCTGTCATCTATGCCAAAAGACCCATGATAAGTATGTTTAGGGTTTGAGACAATTTGAGCCATGGTAGATTTTGCCGCTTCGTAGTTTTCTGATTTGAGATAACTCAAAAAGAGATAATAGTCTATCTCATCTTCAAAAAGCTTTTCCTGACTGTCGGCATTGATTTTCTTCAGCTTGTTGAGATACAATATGGCATTGGTATCATCACCAAGTTCAAAATAAGATACTGCAGCCAGGAATAGGATTTTTCTATCAGGTTCCTCGATCGAGACTCCTTTGGTTACAGAATCCCAACTTTTGTTTTTGAAGTGAGTTTCAAGAATTTTTTCTTCATCTCCGTCCGAACGCATGGTCGGGATTTCGTATGCAATATATTTTTCTTGATATAGGCTGTTAGGGAGGTTTTGTACCCAATAATTACCAACCAAAAGCAGAGTCATAGTGGCTGCAATTCCGATCACCCATCCAAATGGTTTGAATTTGACTACTTTGCCTTTGGGGCTTTGGTTTGATTGCTCTTTTTCAAATTCCCGATAGATTTTGTTTACCGTTTCTTTATGTCCAGACATTCGGATACTTTCTCTTGAAAATGCCAGGATATCAAGTAATTCCTTCAGGTCAGGATTTGAATTTATTTCTGACAGAAGTTTATCGGCTTCTTCTTGGTTTAGGTTACCGTCCAGGTAATCATCCAATAGGGCTATATATTTATCATCCAGCATATTGAAGTGCGTTTTTAACTGTGGAATATGTTTTTTCGTCGGACTGGATTTTTTCAATCAGACTTTTGAGGCATTTATGTTTTTTGTTTCTAAGAACTTGTTCACTGGAGAAGTCTTCCTTTTCCATGATGTCTTTCATGGACAGGTTTTCGTAGTAGAAAAGAAGGAGAATATTTCTGCATTTGTCGCCAAGGGTCTGAAAAAGATCCATTATCAATTTGCGGCTTTCGTGTTTTGCAAGGCTTTGGCTTATATCCTGACTTACCGACTCCTTTTCTTTTTCAAATATTTCATTCCTAACTCCCATACTTTTCCTTTTTCTTAATTCAGTGATCCAAAGATTTTTTACAATGGAATAAAGGAAAGATTTTACCCCGGATTCTTGCCTGTATTTATTTTCCTCCACGGTTTTGATAAAAACCAGGAATGCTTCCTGAATGATGTCTGCGGCGTCATCTGTACTTCCGCTGTTTTGCAGTACATAGTTTTCGAGATACCTGTAATAGCCATCATACATAAACCTTATTGCCGGGTTTATATTATTGCGACTACTTATAGCTTCTATCAATTCTTGGTCTGAATATTTATCAGTTTTTTTCATTCCCTTATACCTGTTTGTCGTAGCTGCTTGTTGGATTGTAACCGTTTGGATTCCCAATTATAAAAAGAATTGAGAATTGAAGCGCTTAAATATGTTTCTCTTTTGGTCAAGTGATATATTGCGAATTGAAAGAAAATAAAACGGCTTTTCTAAAAGAAATTTTTCATATGAAAATCACAAAGGATTTATACCAAGGGTCATTGGCGCTATTGACCGATTTTTATCAATTAACCATGGCATATGGGTATTGGAAATCCGGAAAAGCCGAACAGGAAGCTGTTTTCAACCTATTTTTTCGAAAGCATCCTTTTCAAAGCGGTTTTACACTTGCTGCGGGATTGGAATATGTCATTGACTTTTGCAGAAATTTCCATTTTGATGAGGAGGATTTGGCTTTCCTTTTGGAAATGAAAAACAGTGATGGTTCTCCCACGTTTGAGCCTTCCTTTATTTCATATCTCAAGGAAATGGAATTCAAATGTAGCATTGAAGCTGTGAAAGAAGGCACGGTGGTTTTTCCCCATATCCCGATGGTAAAAGTGACAGGCCCTTTGATTCAATGTCAATTGTTGGAAACACCATTGTTGAACATTGTTAATTTCCAGACTTTGATCGCAACCAAAGCCGCAAGGATTTCATTTGCGGCGCAGGGAGATCCAGTAATGGAATTTGGTCTGAGAAGGGCGCAGGGAATAGATGGCGCATTAGCGGCAAGCCGTGCCTCTTATATCGGAGGCTGTGCTTCTACAAGCAATGTTTTGGCAGGAAAATTATTCGGAATCCCTGTATCGGGAACACATGCCCACAGTTGGATTATGTCTTTTGATTCAGAATTGGAAGCTTTCAAAGCCTATGCAGATGCATTTCCCGATAAATGTGTTTTTTTGGTGGATACTTATGATACCATCTCCGGAATCAAAAATGCAATTGAAGTTGGCAAATTCCTCAGAGAAAAAGGTAAGGAATGGGTAGGTGTCAGGATTGACTCAGGTGATTTGGCTTATTACAGCAATATCGCCCGTGAAATGATGGATGAAGCGGGATTTCCGGATGCCAAGGTTGTCGCTTCCAATGACCTTGATGAACATATTATTACTTCATTAAAAATTCAGGAAGCTTCTATTGATATTTGGGGAGTTGGGACAAAGTTGGTGACCGCTTTTGACCAACCTGCCCTTGGTGCGGTTTACAAACTTTCAGCCATCAAAACCAAAGAGGGGACTTGGGAACCTAAGGTGAAAGTCTCTCAGCAATCTATCAAAATCAATATTCCCGGAAATCATCAGGTGGTCCGTTTCAGTAAAAATGGAAAAGCAGTGGCTGACATGATCTATTTAAATTCCCAAAATCTGGACAGGGATGAATTTATTATCATTGATCCCATAGACCCAACCAAAAGAAAAAAAATCAAAGCTAAAGGATTGGATCAAGAGGTTTTGCTGAAGCCGATTTTTGAAAAAGGGAAGAAAGTTTATTCAATGCCTGACATCCATCAGGTGAAAGCAAATGCAGCAAGGAACCTGTCTCAGTTTGACAAGGCCTTGAAACGTCTGGTAAATCCCCATATTTATCCTGTAGGCCTTGAAGAAAGCCTTTACCAGCTCCGAAATGACTTGGTATTCAAAATGAAAAATTACGATGGAGAAGAAAATAATATTTAGCATTCCGGATTACAGGTACCTTCAGGAAGAAGTATTGCAACTTGGTGACTTTGAACGAGGAATAATAGAGGTCAGGTTATTTCCTGATGGCGAGCGATATCAGCGTATCATGACTCCGGTCAACGGAAAAGATGTTGTACTTATCGGTGGTACCATATCTGACTCGGATACACTTGAAATTTATGATTTAGCTTACGCACTTATCAAGTATGGTGCACGATCCATCCGATTGGTTTTTCCATATTTTGGATACAGTACCATGGAAAGGGCTGTAAAAATAGGGGAGGTGGTCACCGCAAAATCACGTGCAGTTATGTTTTCATCCTTGCCAAGAACAAGCCTTGGAAATCATTTCGTTTTCTTTGACTTACACTCAGAAGGAATCCCACATTATTTTGAAGGACAGGCATTGATCTACCATGTATATTGCAAGCCCATCATCATCAAAGCTGCATTGGAATTAGCAGAGGATGGATTTGTGATGGCTTGCACCGATGCAGGACGGGCCAAATGGGTCGAATCTTTGGCCAATGAAATGGGTGTGAATGCGGCATTTGTTTTCAAAAGAAGAATTTCCGGTGCTAAGACAGAGGTGACGAGTATCTCGGCCGATGTGGAAGGAAAAGATGTGGTCATCTATGATGATATGGTCAGGACCGGGGGTTCTTTGATCAGCGCTGCTAAAGCTTACAAATCTGCCGGTGCAAAAAAGATATTCACCATAACTACCCATGGCTTGTTTACCAATGAGGCATTGAAAAAAATCCAAGATTCAGGTGTGATCGAAAAAGTGGTATCTACCAACAGCCATCCCAACAGCTTTGCCTCAAAATCCGATTTTCTTCAAATCGAATCTGTCGCTTCTTTGATCCTTGAACAATTGATTTAAATTGTCTTACCAATAACTATTTCCAAATAATCATTTACCACAGACCAATGAAAGCACTTATTATCGTAGATGTCCAAAATGACTTTATTCCGGGAGGAGCTTTGGCTGTAAATGAAGGCGATCAAATTGTGCCGGTAATTAATGAACTTCAGCAAAAGTTTGATTTTATAGTAGCAACTCAGGATTGGCACCCAGCGGAGCATGGAAGCTTTTCCGCTAACCATTCTCAAAAGAGTGTTGGAGAATTTATTGATCTCAATGGTGTGAATCAGATTTTGTGGCCGGTTCATTGTGTCCAAGGGTCCAAAGGAGCAGAATTCCATCCTGATCTCAAGAATGATAAGTGGAAGGCAATATTTAAAAAGGGGACCCATCCAAAAGTTGATTCTTACAGCGGTTTTTTTGACAACAATAAACAGGGAGACACAGGGTTAAGTGCTTATTTAAAAGAAAATGATATTGACGAAGTTTTTGTCTGTGGTCTCGCCACTGATTATTGTGTAAAATTCACAGTTCTAGATGCGATTTCTGAAGGCTTTAAGACAACCCTGATTGCTGATGCAACCCGTGCAGTCAATATTAATGAAAATGACTACATACATGCCATTGAAGAAATGGCTCAAGGAGGAGCCAAAGTTGTTTTGGCAGAAGAGATTCTTTATTTCTCGTGATTAATAATACATTATCAAATTCATTACCCACATAATTTTGCAATTCAATAAATAACAAGATTCAATCATGAAACAGTATTTTAGGTTGCTTTCACTTACGGTTTTGGGTTTTTTATTGATATCAGTCAAAAGCTTTGGTCAAAATAACCGGGAAACAGAATTTAACAATATTGGTTGGTATGTCTTTTTTGGAAATTTCAAATTAGATGACAAGTGGAGCGTTCATGGGGAGTTCCAATGGCGAAGGACAGATTGGATTACGAATCCGCAGCAGAATCTATATAGGATAGGAGTAAATTACAAAATCCATTCCCAAGTGACTTTTAGGGTGGGATATGCATTTATCGACACCTTTAATTATGGGGATCAGCCTATCGCAGCCAATGGAATAAGATTTCCTGAAAACCGATTATATCAAATGGCAATAATCAATAATCCAATCGGGAAGTTTAATCTTACGCACAGGTTTATGCTTGAGCAACGTTGGGTTGGGAGAAGCCTAGATCCCAATGCTACCAAAGCTGATGAGTCTGTATTTCTAAAAAGATTCCGATATATGTTTCGGGGAGATATCCCACTTGCAGGACCGACTTTGGAGGATAAAGAACCTTATCTTGCCATTTATGATGAGATCATGATTGGTTTTGGAGAAAATGTCAACCAAAATATTTTTGACCAAAACCGATTGGGAATCCTTGGAGGTTATCGCTTTTCAGGATCTTTCAGGGTTGAAGGTGGCTACTTCAATCAGACCGTACAGTTTGGTCGTCTTGTAAATGGCAAAAATTACTTTCAAAATAATCAAGGGCTTATCATAAATTCATATTTCAACTTTTGATTTTTAGAACCTAAAGCAGGGAATGATTGTGCTCCGACGGTTTCGCTGATTTGGATCACCGTACAGGAATGAATATCTGATAGAAATTTCATGGGCACCTCCTGAGCTGCTCAACGCGAGTTTGGAAGTGGTAAAATCAAAACTGTAGCCGATGTCGAGTCCGCTTTCCAAAGTCATACCGATTAAACCGATGAAGGCTTCGTTATTTGGAAGGGAGTATTTGACCGGAAAACCGCGATACCAAACTCCGACAACTAAGGGTTGGATAAAAAATTGTGCCCCTATATCTAATTGATTGAAAGGATCTTGGTGCTTGTAATTGAAAGCCAGAAAGGCAGATCTTTCTTGTCTTGAATTACTGTAATAATTATTGATAAACCCTTCACCCAAATCAAATTTAATTCCACCATGTGCTGATAATTTCATGGGAAGTTTACTGACATTTCCATCTAAAAAGGAGGTATTGGGTTGGGTAAGGTGATGTCCTGAAATACCTACCCATGCTGTTTCTGTATGGAATAACATTCCAAAGTTAAAATCCATAAATTGATGTCTGTAATTATCCGAGAACAACTCGCCGCTAAAGTCATCTACAATTCCTCTGTTGATATCAAGCTGTGACCCAAAAACCAAATCACCAAAGTAAGCATCCCGAGAAATATAACTTGCCTGGCCTCCAAACCGCAAGAATGATTCGAATCCAAGCTGCAGCCTGTAAGAATATGTCAGCCCGATTTCATTGGTACTAAGCTTTGCCATACTCTCTCTGTTTCCATTGAAAATCAATCCAATGCCGCTATTTATATCAAACATATAATGGTCGATATAAGCTGAATACGAGTTGAATGAGTGATCCAATCCAGGCCATTGATTCCTGTAGTTGGCACCCACCCGTGTCAGTTCAGAAGCACCCGTAAAAGCAGGATTCAAAAACAGTGGTGCTGCATAAAACTGGGAAAATTGGACATCCTGAGCACTGGCTTCAAAAGTCAGAAAAAGGATTGAAATTAGGTAAAGTATCTTTTTCATATCAATCAGGACTTTTTAATGAAATATTGGCTTTGTTAACTGGCTTTATTATTTTAAAAAAGACAGTATTGAATTCTTCTGTCAGATTCTTTATCTCTACTTGTGAAAAAACAAAAACTCCGCGTTTGCTTAAAATTGCTAAATTTTGATATATCTGAATTGTTGAATTCAGGAAATTTGCAATAAGTAAAGATTCAATTGAGTAAAGTTTTTTCATGTAATACATACTTTGAATTCATCTCCAACTTAGAGTTTGAGCGGTTCGATTAATTTTAAAACAACCAGTACCGATTAGATTTTTCAAAGTGACTCTGTGGAGTACTTTTTGACTTGTGCTGATGCTAATCAGTGGGTTTTATTCCCAGATTTTTGCATGTTAAGTCTTAGAAAAGGTATTTCAATTTTTGATATAAAATTCTATGTATTTTATATATACATAAAGGAAATACTTTAAATCGGGTGATTTACAGTAATAAACAGAATTTTATAAGAAAAACAAAGGAATGACGGTAAAAAATATATTTGGGAAATAAGGGAAGAAAATGAATCTTCTGGATAAATCAGAGGAGAATTTCCTTTTCAAAAATTTTTAAATAATAATCCAAAAATTGATCCATTTTTTAAAAATAAAACCGCTAAACAGGAACAATACCGTCACCATTATTTCAGGACGACGGTATTGATGATTTGTTTTGTTTTAACTAGAGCACGAGTGTAAATACACCTGTCTGACTGCCTTTTTCTCCGTCTACAGCTTTGAAAATTATCTTGTAGACATAGTTGCCATTAGGACTCATGGTTCCATTTAATCTTCCATCCCAACCTGCATCTTCCTTACTGAATGCGGAATAAACCAATTCACCCCACTTATTGAAAATATGAAGTTCAAAATCCTCAATACCTCTCATTTTTGGCATGAAGGTGTCATTAAGACCATCATTATTTGGTGTAAAGGCGTTGGGAACAAGAATCCTGTAGGAGCCGAAAACTTCGATCTGCATCGTGGTTTCGGATACACATCCCAAAGCATCAAAAGTTTTTAAAGTAATGGTGTATTTTCCTACTTTGGTAAATGTATGAATTGGGTTTTGGTCATTGCTCTTTGTACCATCTCCAAAATCCCATTCCCAAGCAATTACCTGTCCAAGTGTGGCGTCATTGAACTGTACCGGTTCGTTGACCAAAATTTCACCTTGTTCACCAATTGAAATTACTGTGTAGGAGAATGATGCATCGGTAAATGCTACCGGCATAGTTACTTCTTTGGAAACTTCAACTAGGCATCCATTTCTATCTGTAACAATGGCAGTTATCTCACCGTCTTCATAGAAATTAATCTCTTCGACATTGGAAGATCCTGTATTCCATTCAATTCGGTAATCTGGTGTTCCTCCTTTAATATCCAACCAAGCCACACCTGTCAATTCACGGTTTTCGCAGTCCACATCAAATCTGGTAAACAATCTTACCTCAAGTAAATCAGGCTGTTTGATTTCAAAAATCTTGGTTTCAATACAGCCATTATCATCTGTAATACTTACAGTGTAGGTTCCCGCAGGAAGATTTGACCTGTTCAAAGTTTCGATAGGAGTGTCTGACCATTTGATCCTGTAAGGCTGAATACCTCCACGAACATCCAAATCGATAAATCCATTTTCATCCCCGAAGCAATCCAGCATTTCTGAATGGGTGCTTTCGATTTCGATGGGATCCGGTTCAGATACTACAAATGTTCCACCTGTCACGCAACCATTTCTATCAGTTATCAAGACACTGTAGGTATCAGGTTGAAGATTTCTAATGACCCGGCTGTTGGCACCATTGGACCATTTGTAGATGTATGGAGCAGCGCCACCAAAGACATTCAGAGTGATGACACCGTTATTGCTTCCGGCACATTGGCTGTTTTCTACGGTTTCTCTGAAGCTCAGCAACTCAGGTTCACGGATATTATATGTTCCTGTGACAATACAGCCCAATGCATCTTCTACTGTAACATTGTAGGTTCCTGCAGCGAGATTGGTAGCAGCCAACTGGCCTTCGACTCCATTGCTCCAATTGATCTTGTATGGAGCCTTTCCTCCTGTAATTCCAATTTCAATTAAACCGTCCATACCATTGAAGCAGGATACTGCTTTGATATTCAATAGGCTTATTCTCAGATTCAAAGGCTTTTCAATTTCTATGGTTTCTGAAACTGTACATCCTTTTGCGTCTGTTACGATTAAGGTATATGAGCCCGGCAATAGATCGGTTACAGTGGAAGTGGTTGCTCCATTAGACCAATTGTAAGAATAAGGCGCTAATCCACCTGTCACACTTGCAATTATTTCACCTCTTTCTCCATTCGTACATACAGCAAATTTGCCAACCAAATCAATTTCCATTGGAGATGTAGGCGGTGGAACAGTGAAATCTTCATTTACTGTACATCCTTTTGAATCAGTTACCGTCACTGAATAGATTCCTGGAGTAATTCCTACGAGGTTTTGGGTTGTAGCGCCATTTGACCATGCATAGGTATAAGGAGCAGTTCCTCCTGTTACGGTCAGGTTCAATTCTATCAATTGGTCAAACTCGCAAAGTTCGGTTGAAATTACTGATGAAACTGCCAAAACTGCCGAAGGCTCTGTGATGGTATAAGTTTCACTAGCAAGGCACGAGTTTTCATCTATTACAAAAACAGTGTATTCACCCGCCCTAAGTCCGGAGATT
This sequence comes from Aquiflexum gelatinilyticum, assembly GCF_024813435.1. NCBI lineage: Bacteria > Pseudomonadati > Bacteroidota > Cytophagia > Cytophagales > Cyclobacteriaceae > Aquiflexum > Aquiflexum gelatinilyticum. The sequence continues at coordinate 205,031 of NZ_JANAEZ010000001.1, read as the reverse complement.
TCAGTACCTGACATACCATTACTCCATTGGATAGTATAGGCACCTGTTCCACCTGTTATATTGATTTTGATGCTGCCATCGGTTCCAAACTTACAGGAAACATTCTGAATCGATTCCATATTAACTACTATTGGAAGTGGTTCTTCTATTTCAAAAGTCTGATTTACAATACATCCTTGGCTATCCCTGACATTCACAGTATAGGTTCCGCCTGCTTTGTTATTAATGGCTCTTGTTGTCTCTCCGGATGACCATTGGTAAGTATATGGACCTGTGCCTCCGGATACGATAAGGTCAATATTTCCATTGTTTTCTCCTGCGCATCGCACATGGGAGATGATTGGCTGAATAGTCAATGGTTCAGCAGGCTGTGTGATGGTATATTCCCGAATTGATTCACAGCCAAAAGGATCTCTCACAGTGGCCACATAAATTCCTTCTGGTAGGTTATTGATTACATTTCCTGTTCCGACAGTTGCTCCAGTTACTTTATTTGTCCAAGAGACAGTGAAGCTGCCGTTTCCACCACTGATATTTAAGGAAATACTTCCGTCACTTCCTCCAAAACAGCTTACATTTTTGATGGTCTCAACGACCAGAATCGGGGCAGGCTGGGTAATAATTACATTACTTCTAACTATACAACCGTTGGCATCAGTGATGACTACTTCATAGTTTCCTGGAGCTAATCCTGTTCTGGAAGTTTGGGTATTTCCATCTGACCACCTTACAGTATATGGAGCAGTACCGCCTGAGAATACCGCCTCAGCAGTTCCATTATTTTGGTTAAAACAGCTGACATTTGCCTTATTGACAGTAAGGGTAAGTGGAGTAGGCTGATTGATGGTTATTTGTGTGGTTGGTGAAGCACAGCCATTTGCATCCAATATATAGACATTGTATGTATTTGGTCTAAGTCCGTTTGCAGTAAGTCCCGGATATTGGATACCATCAATTACCAAGGTATATCCAGGCTTTCCGCCGGAACCTACTACGGTGATCGAACCATTTTGTGATCCAAAGCAAGTGATGTCTGTAAAAGATGAAGTGAATGTTACAGGAGTAGTATCTCCGATCACAAAATCCATAGTGGCTTCGCAATTATTTTCGTCCAAAACCACTAATGTATAACTTCCGGCAGGAACTCCCGACAAATCCTGATTGGTACCCACAACTATATTTGAAGCATCAAGCCATCTGTATGTGTAGCTTCCTGTTCCTCCAGTTACTGAAACTTTGATTTCACCATCTGAGGAACCAAAGCAGCTTATATCAATGATTTCGTCTTGGAATATCTCGATCGGAGTGGTGTCAGCAATTGTTACAACATCTGACCATTCACAACCCTTGGCATCAATTACCCTGAGGTTATATGTCCCAGGAGCCAAATCTGTAAAGCTGATTTCGCCACTTGGGTCTACGGTATGTTCTACTCCATTGAGATAAGCCAAATATGATCCATTGCCTCCTGATATTTTTAGATTGATATCTGAAAGATCTCCAAAGCAAAGCACTTCATCAAGATTATCTACAATGACACTCAGCGGTAGTGCAGGCTGATCAATGATGACCTGAATGACCTCAGACTTACAGGTGCCATTTATAGTAAATGCATTGTAAGTTCCTGCTGTAAGACCAGTGACGGTATTGCCTGAAATCTCAACCCCATTGAAGAAAATTCTATATGTGGCAAAGTTGCCACCTGAAGGGGTAAAGACAACAGTTCCGTCACTTCCTCCAAAACAGGAGACATCCGTAGTAACAGCGTTCAGAACAACTTTTGTAGGTTCTTCAATTTGAATCGTCTCTATTACGTCAGCACAGCCTCCATCGGACACGGTATAGGTGTAGAATCCGGCTACCAATCCTGTCAATGTAGTTTGGTTGTCAGAACCAGGGACAGGTGCGAAAGTGGTATTGTCTATTGAATAAGTCCAAGAAACCGCATATGGTTTGGTTCCTCCTGTTATTTGTAGATTAATCTCTGAAGTTCCTCCGAAGCAAAGGATGTCTTGATAGCTCGCAGATGCAAGAAGAGGAAGTGGTTGTGCTAAGGTTTTTGGTGGAATGGCAACAGAACAGCCATTGGCATCCACAGCTGTGAAAGTGTAAGCAACCAATGCCTCCAGATTATTGAAAACCACCACTTGATTTTCATTTGCAGAATAATCAACTCCTTGGAAAGTGATTGTATAAGGAGCCGTTCCACCGGTCAATGAAAGTGAAATGCTGCCATCGCCAGACTCAAAACAGCTCAGGTCAGAAGATGTGTAATCTAAAATACTTAGAGGAGCTGCAGGCTGGGCAATATTAATATTGACATCTGCCGAAACACAACCTTTCACATTGTCTATAGCATAAACCAAATAATTTCCTGCTTTGGCCATGAATGTGTTTCCAAAAATCTGGCTTCCATTCACAAAGTAGGTGAAATTGGTGGAAGATCCGGAAGCAGCTTGAAGAGTAACCAAAGCAGATTCACCGTAGCAAAGTATCGAATCGGCTGTATAAGTTACCGTCACCTGGCTTCCGTCTGGAATAATGACGGTGTTGGAAACTACTATACAGCCATTTGCTTCTTGTACAGAATACCTGTATTGTCCTGCAACTGCATTGCTCAATCTTTTACTAGTTTCAGGTAAGGTTTCCCAAGTACTGGTTCCTGTATTGAATTTTTCCCACACAAAGGAGTAAGGCTCTGTACCTCCAACAGGAGTCAATTCAATAAAGGTTGAACCTCCAAAGCAAAGTATGGTTCCTGAATCTGCAGTGACTGTGAATAAACTTGGCTGAGTTATGGACACCAGTTCAGTTACCTGACAAACATTGTTGATGTCCCAAACTTCCAAAGTATAATTTCCAGCGCTCAAACTTGCAAAAGAATAAACCGTATTTTGGTTAAGGTTTGTCAAAGTTTGGACAGGTCCGGAAACGGGAGTCAATGTTGCTCTGTAAACAGGTCTTCCTCCGAGAATTTCAAATTCAATGGATCCTGTATTTGATCCAAAGCAATTGGCATTATCTATGACCAAATTGGTGATCTCCAAAGGCCTATCAGGTTGCCCGATTACTACCAACTCTGGATCTGACTCACAACCAAAGTTATCAACCAGTGTAATTTGATAATTTCCAGGAGCCACATTAAAGAAGGACGTCTGAACACCCTGACTCGCTCCATTGATAAATACTGTAAATGTCCTACCACCCTGAACAACTGGACTTAATATTTCAATGATTCCGTCATTTGCTCCAAAACAGCTTACATCTTGGGAGCTTGTATTGAAATCAGGTTTGACAGGCGAAATAATGGTAAAGGTCCCTGTATTATCAGGACAGCCTGTATCTCCAATAGTCCAAACATAATCTCCGGCAGGCAACTCATCAAAATCAAATGAACCAGAATCTTGGTTGTTATATATTTTTGAGTAACCGTTGATTGAGGTGACAGATAATGTTTTTCCAGGTAATCCGCCGGCGAATGTTAAATTGAATGAACCAAAATCCCCGAAGCAGATTGGTTGGATAACAGACTGGGAGATCAAGATTTCGTCAGGTTGTTCTATAATATAATCGGGAGAATCAATCATACAGCCTCCTGCATAGGTAATTTCCATGAAGTAAGTACCTGCAATCAGTGAACTTAAGGTAGCTTCAGTAATTGGTATTTTTCCACCTATTAGGTCTCTTCTGTACCATTGGACTGTGATTCCAGTTGTATTACCGGATACTACAAACCTGATTACTCCATCGTTTCCACCAAAACAGGTAACATCCTTTTCTACCTCTACATCAAATACAGGCGGATTTGGTTCATTAATGGTAATAGTTGAAAAATCCTCGCAACCTGCAGCATCTGTAACCTTGACATTATAAGTACCTATTGACAAACCTGAAAGTATTGAATTTGTAATAGTCTGCCAGATTCCACCTAGTTCAATGGAGTAGGTGTAAGAAGGAACTCCACCGAAAGCGGATAAGAATAATATCCCTGATTCTCCGGGACAGCTTGCATCTTGCGGATTTGTGAAAAGTTGCAATGGATTTTTTGGACCTGGAACGTTGTAGGTCTGGGTAACCATACATGCTCCTGCCAAGCTATACTCAACCATGTAGAAGCCTGGTTTCAAACCGGTAACGGTTGTGGTATTTTCTGCTATTTGAGTATTGGTGCTTAAGTCTATCCACCTGTTATAACTTAACCCGGGAACCCATCCCACATAGGCAACTTCTATAGATCCATCAGTATATGCACAAGTAGGTGCGCTGATGTTTATAAGATTGATTTCTAAAGGATCTGGCTGGGTAATTTCGATGTTTTCAAGTCTGAAAGTACAGCCATTTGCGTCCCTCACTGTAACTGAATAAAATCCTGCCGCCAGATTATTTGGGTTTTGATTGATAAAACCATGATCCCATGCAAAGAAATAGACACCTGTTCCTCCTGTTACATTGATGGATATTCTTCCATCATTTCTTCCAAAGCAGGATACTTCATCTTTACTTACAAGTGATACCAACAATGGATCAGGGGCATTGACAGTTACTTCCAATTCACTGGAGCAGGAATTGGCATCTGTGACGATCACTTTATAAGTACCTTCTCCGATATTGGATAAAGTTTGTGTGGTACCTGAAATAGGTGTAAATATTCCGGGCGTTGTTTCTTTTTCCCATCTTATAACATATGCCGGATTTCCTCCACCGATCTGGATTTCAATTCTTCCATCAGTTGAGTCATGACATTTTGGATCGACGACATTTAGCAAGCTGACGACAATGCCACTTGCAGGCTGGCTAACCGAGATGTCCGTCAATTCTTTGAAACAGCCATTGGCATCTGTTACAGTTACATTATATAGGCCTGCTGGGATCGCACTGATGTCTTGAGATGTGGATGTAAATCCTGAAGGCCCTGTCCATGCATAGGTATAGGCACCTGTTCCTCCGGATACTGAAATATTTATCCCGCCACTGCTTTCACCAAAGCAAAGGATGTTTAAAATCCCATCCAGTTCTAGATCCAATTCCGGAGTAGGAGGGATGGTAAACGTTTCTTGGACAAAACATGAGTTATTTCCGAGATCAAAAACCTTCACGGTATATTGGCCCGGAGCCACATTGGTCAAATTTTGATCAGTTGAAATAATGTTTGAAAAATTACCTGCTTCAAACCAATTCACACCAAGATTGCCTGTTCCCCCTGCAATGTCAATGGAAATTCCTCCGTTATTTTGACCAAAACAAACCTCAGGGGTAATTACCACATTGCTGATGGTGATTTCCGGCAGTGAGGTGACATCAAAATTCAAATTAGGAACCACACAGCCATTAGCATCCCTGATTTCAATAAAGTTATTGGTGGATGCACCCAATCCGCCGATTGTGATCCCGCCGATTGAAGTGGTGGAAAAGGCTCCACCATTGAGTGCATATGAATATGGTAAAGTTCCTCCAGATACAGTGAAACTTACTGTGCCGGTCAATTCTCCAAAACAGGCTACATCTACCACCACAGGTGGCGTAACCGCAAGAGGAAGTGGTTCGATCACTGTATATTCTTTGGAAACAGAGCATCCGTTTTGGTCAGTGACTATTAACTTATAGATGCCACCTGTTAAGTTAAAAATATCAAGGTTTGTTTGGCCAAGTAAGTCTTCAAAAGTCCCTAAAATTGCTTTTTGCCATTGGTAGGTCAATGTTCCTGTACCACCATTGGCAGTGAGTCCGGTTATAGATCCGTTTCCATCTCCTGCACAAAGTAGGTTATTGATAACCAGGTTATTTTCATTGATTGCAATTCCGGCTGGGTTTACAACATCCACAAATTCTGTGATATTACAATTGAGGCCGTAAGAAACAACTACCTCATATTGACCTGCAGGTAAGTCTGTAAAAGTTACATCAGTACCGCTTTTGGTTTCTCCGTTTGCGGTGACAGTAAAAGACAAGACATTATCTGCGATTTCAACTCTGATACTGCCATCATTTCCTCCAAAACAAATTGGATTAACGGGTGTGTAAGTAACCACCGGTGCGTCAGGAACAGGAACAACAACACTGAATTCTACTTCACAACCCTTGTTGTCTCTAACTTTAACAGTATTTGCTCCGGCTGGAAGATTAAATGCAGTAGCAGTAGTTTCACCATTACTCCATAAATAAGTATAGCTACCCCATCCACCAGCGATATTAAATACACGGGCAGAGCCGTCATTTGATCCGGCGCAGGCCAAACCGTTTAGAAGTTCTATTTCGCCAGTGATTGGGGCAGGAGGTCCGGCGATTGTTACATTAAGGTCAATAAAACAGCCTTCTTTATCTGAAACCCTAACAGTATAACTACCCGGTGCTAATCCTGTAACAGTTCTTGTTGTCTTCCCATTGCTCCAAAGGTATTTATACCCGCCCCATCCACCTGATCGGTTTACTGTAGCCGAACCGTTGTTTTGACCAAAACAGGTTTCAGTATTGGTTGTAACCGATGCTGATAAAGCGGAAGGAGGAGCAGGGACATTTACTGTATAATTGAGAGTACATTCAGGATAATTTACTCCTCCATGCTTTACAGTAATAGTATGGACACCGGGTCCAAAACCAGTAAAAGTCTTTGTTCCGGTAGTTGCGCCAATAGAAATGCTTTCCTCATTTACGGCAACTGTTCCATTCGGACGGGTGATCGTAACGAGAGCATTTGCAGGAGGAAACGTAAATCCCATAAATAACCTCGTGATGTCTATTTTGATAGTCCCGTCGGTTCCACCAAAACAAGTGACTCCTTCTGCAGTAGGCACTGCAGCCAAAAGTGTCTCATTTCCAATATTGAAGACCAATTCTTCAGGACAATCCTCTAAACGATATTGATCTATAATCTCAAGAACATAATCACCTTGGGCTAATTGATCATAATATATTTGGCCTCCCGGGGCAGGAAGCCAACCGGTGACATAGGTTCCGTCTGACCTTCTTATTCTAAATTGAACAGTTCCTACAAATCCGGAGGCATCAAAAGTGATTCCACCGTTTTCGATACAAGTTTCAGGAAATGTACCTACCCCTGCACCCGGTGTCAAAACAAGAGGCTCGATTTCTTCAATTTCAATTTCAGTCAATTCCTTACAACCGGTAGCGTCGATTACCTCCACCAAATATTTACCGGCAGGAACTCCGCTTAGGTCCAAATTCCTTCCGCTGATGACATTGGTTTGAACAATTGTATTTGTTTCGTCATAAAAGTTGATAGTGAATGGAGGAATACCATTTTCAATGGTTCCATAGACGATACCAAATGATTCACCTGCGCAGGCTTGACTTTCGTCATATAATATATTGAGTATGAAATTTGTACTTCCTTTGAAATTAATGACTTCCGAGTAGGTGTTGCCCACATTATCGGTTACCGTTAGGGTATAGTCACCGGCTTTGGCTTGCTCAATGGTGCTGAATTGAGTTTCGTTTAATCCTGCATCTGTTTGGATAATTTCCCCACCAAAACTCCAGACATAAGTGTAGGGAGCGACACCATTTCGAACACGGATTTCTGCCTTTTTTTCACATTCTGAAAAAACAAAGACATCCCGGATAATTGGGGCTGCTAAACTTTCGTTGATCTGAACAAATGTGGTCAGAAAATAGACAACCCATAAAAATGTAACAGAGTAAAGTTTTCTCATAAAAGATCTACTTTGAATTCATCTCCCATTTAGGGTTTGAGCGTTTTAATTAATTTTTAATCAATCTGTCCCAATTGTGTATTTCAAAGTGACTCTTTAGAGTACTTATTTGACCTACTGGCATTTTTTTCAGTGAATTTTATTCTCTGATTTTTGCAGAATAAGTCTTAGAAAAGGTATTTCATTTTTTGATATAAAATTCTATGTATTTTATATATACATAAAGGAAATACTTTAAATCGGGTGATTTAGAGTAATAAATAGAATATTATAATAAAATCAAAGAAATGGTAATAAAAATTGAAACAAGCGAATCAGAGTATTATACTAATATTTTGCCTATTCGGAAGGGAAAAAAATGGTTTTAGAACATTCCAAAAAACAGTCTCTAAACTGAAATATCTTTCTTCAAAAACAGGGAAATAAAGCAAAAAAAAAGCCGGCCAGAATTCTGGACGGCGGTTTGAACTGTATATTTTGTTATTGAAAATTATAAAAGAGGATTCTATACCAAATCTTTGACCTCGATCTGCTTTCCCCGAAAATCAGCGCTTTGGCCTTTTTTCAAATCCCACAGTGCTGAAATTAATGGAGAATCTCTGGAAACCAACTGGTATTCTACACCTTCCAAAACAACTTTTCCCATAGGAATAGAAACCCAAATATTTCCCATCGGAACTTGGATCAAGGCTCCTTCATCCACTTTTTCCATTTCTTTTACAGGGACAGCGTTCAACTGGGCCAACATTACCCTTGATGAAGCAAGTCTTTTCTCCAAAATATCCCTTGTCTGATGCAACATTTCCTGATGGGTCTCGAATTTATCTCCTGCAGAACTTTTTTCTTCGACCTCGGAAGATTCCTGCAATTCAGTAAGCTGACGTTGGATGTCTTTAATCTGATCTCTTAGCATTTCTTGGGCTTTGGCCAATAACGCTGATTTGGTGGTAGAATTCATGGGTGCAAATTAAATTGAAAAAAGGGAGAAAAAGGAATTTAGACCTTCTAAAGAATCTTTTTTCTTGGCCTATTTTAGAATGAAGACATTTCCAAAACCCAGGAATAGTTCTTTTTGTCTATATATTCCTACATTTTAAAAAGTAGGATTTCAAAAATGAAACTCCCAATCCAATTTTTTACCTCCGGCCAACCAAAGTAAAAGGAAGCATAAACAGGTTTCTGATAAAGGAAAAAGAAAGGTCTATTGCAAATCCCAACAACCTGAATGGTAATAATAATAACCAAATAAGGGGATAGAGGATTAAGGCGATGATTGCAATCGGCCAACATAGAATAAAAAGGATGCACCAAAGAAGGAAACTGATCATAGTTATAGTGTTTAAAGTTGTAGCTGCAATCATTATACCAATCAAAATTTGTTGCCATTCTGATAAATCAGACTAATTTTAAATTTTAACATGTATTGAAACTGTACACTTTTCGAACAGTTGATCTCATGAAGGATCGATCTTTTTGCTCAATTTTCTATTTCTGATGAAAGGTGTCTGAAACAAAACCCAAAACCTCAGGAAGGGAGGTTCTCCAATAAGTCCATGTATGACCACCGTCCCTAATCCTGAATTCATGAGGAATTTCTTTCTTCCTCAAAGCAATATGTACAAGGCTGTTGCCCTCATATAAAAAATCATCATCTCCGCAGTCAAAATACCATTTGACGGTTTTCATTTTTTCTGCATCATTAAGGGTTATTTGTTGGAGTGCGTTGTGTCTGTCATAGTAAGGTCGAAGGTCAGATTCATTTTTAACGACTACTTTATTGGTTTCGAGACTTTTTTGGAATTCTTCAAATGTGGTATTTCTAAGCGATGCACTCAGTGGGCAGGCCGAAGAGAAAAGTTCCGGTCGGTGCATGGCATAGAAGAAAGTGCCACCGCCTCCCATTGACAAACCTGCAATGGCACGATATCTTTTTTCGGTCTTAATCCTGAATTTCTTTTCCACTTCAGGAATCAATTCTTCAAAAAAGAAATCTTCATATCTCCATTCGTTGTTTACATCATTGAAATACCCTCTTTTTCCGGTATTGGCATCCGGCATAATGATAATCATGGCTGTGGCTTTTCCTTCTTGGATAGCTTTGTCAGCTATATGTTGCACTTCTCCAAACTGTACCCAGCCCGTCTGATCATCTCCTCCACCATGAAGCAGATATAGTACAGGATAGGATCGTTGGGAAGTTTCATAACCCGCAGGAAGGTAAACAGCATATTTCCTTTCCATGTTGAGGATTTTACTAGAAATGGTAAGCTCATCAAATATTTTGCTTTCTTGAGCAAAAGTGGAAAGGACTAGAGGCATCAATATCAGAGAAAGCAGTATTTTTTTCATAGCGATTTGGGATTTATTGTTTCTCAAAAATCAAGATCGGACCAATAAGTCTTTCCTTTATTTTTAATACAAAATATTAATATATACTTTTTTGTCCAACGATTACACTGTTTTCGGTTCCTGAAGTAATCCTATGGTCAATATCTGTTTTTGAACTTTGGACGAATCGCTTATCTTGTTTACAAAAATCCAAGCAATGAAAAGAAGAGAATTTTTAATGTCAACATCTGTGGCTACAGCAGCCCTTGTCAGCTCACCGTTTTCAACATTATTGGCACAACAAGAAGGTTTAAGGAAATTCAGAATTGCTCTTAATCCGGGGATTATTGGGGTCAAGGCCAATTTTGCCCAAACTTTGGATTACGCCATCAAATATCAATATGAAGCTATCAGTCCTTTTACTCAAGAAATAATGGAAAACTACACTGATGGTCAGCTAAATGAAATTCTTGCTAAAATGAAGGAATACGGAATAACTTATGATTCTACGAATATTCCTGTGGAGTTTCGCCGTGACAACAGCAGATTCAACGATGATTTCAAAGGATTGAGAAAGTTTTGCCAGACGATGGAAAAGCAGGGTGCATCCCTAATGAATACCTGGATCATTTCTTCACATAATGAACTGACATACAATGAAAACATGAAACAGCACGCTTATCGGCTAGGTGAATGTGCCAAGGTAATGAAAGATCATGGGATCCGTTTTGGATTGGAATACCTTGGAATGAGGACAATGATGACCCAAAACCGCTATCCCTTTATAGGCAGTATGAAGGAAGGAAAGGAATTGATCAATGAAATCGGTGAAAGTAATGTTGGATTTGTATTGGACACCTTCCATTGGTATTGTGCAAACGACACTTTGGATGATATCAGGACGCTTCAGCCTGAAGACGTTGTGGTGGTCGATCTGAATGATGCAAGGTTGGGATTTACCAGGGAAACTCAATGGGATGGGAAAAGAGAACTTCCTATGGCCACAGGAGTGATCAATACCAAGGATTTTCTTCAGGGCATTATTGATATCGGTTATGAAGGTCCTGTGAGGGCTGAACCTTTCAATCAGAATCTAAATGACATGGAAAATGAGGATGCGCTTAGAGCCAATATGGATGCGATCAAGAAAGCTTTGGCAACTGTAGGTTTAGATTAAAAATAAAGAGGCAAATTTATTTTCTTAAAAAGAAAAATCAAGTTATTAAACAATACCAAGTTATCATTTGGGAGCTGAAAGATGGAACACCTGTGTGGATTTTCAGGTTATATTGAATATGCTATATTTTATATCTTGATGTAAATGGACTTTTCAGATATTCTTTACCAAATAAAAACTCAACATCAGGATAAATCTTCAGATTTACTTTTGGCTGTCATAGATCACATTCGTCCACCAAAAGGTAGGCTCTATCTTGCTAAAGATAATCTGAACACTTTTAAAGATGGTTTGAAAAAGGATCCGGAACTTATTGTGATGTTTCGGTCATATTTGAAAGCCCTGTTTGACCAGAAACAGTACATACAGATTTTATCAGAATCCGGTATCCTCACTGGCAAAGGATTTTTTCCGGAAGCTTTTGAGAGAATCAATACTTACTTCCTTCCCAAGGTTTATGATGAAATGGACGTGATGGCCATTTTTGTTTCAGTTTTTCATAAAAAATGGGATTACCTCTGGATCAGTGATATTCCAACTGAGGATTATGCCGACTTTTTTGAATTGCTCGGATGTATCGAAATCGAAAATTTGTCTGAAAAGGACCGTTTGATTTCCCAATCGCTCAACAGCATTCTTGTACTTTCCCAAAGGATATCTGCTTTGGGCTTAGAACCTGAAATCCTGTCTAAGCTCCCGGAATTGGAATATTTTGATTCTCCCTTTATCGTTCAAAACAAATCTGTTTTTGATTATGTAGACCAATTCCAAAATATTGAAGATTTTGATAAATCTGATCAAAACACAGATTTCAAACACCTCATGGTCATGCTGTCTCAATGTGAGGAATACTTGCTCTTGATTCGTAAGGACAAAAAGAAATTTGGAACTGATTTGCATCTTTCTTATATGCTACTTCGGCTCAGTCAAAATATCGATAGGCTTAAATCTCTCTTAAAGCTGGTTACAAAATCAAAAGACAAGTCAAATTTTCAAGGGGAAATTGAATTGCTGAAAATTCTTGTAAAGGCTGTAAATAGAAAAAACAGTCTAGGTGATCACATTGAACAAAATGTCAATCTATTGGCTTTTCAGATTACAGAACATGCCGGCAAAACAGGAGAACATTATATAGCCAATTCTTCCAAAGAATGGTGGGATATGTTGGTTTCCTCCATGGGTGGTGGCTTTATTGTCGGATTTCTTTCTGTCATCAAAGTTCTGATTTATTACCTGAGGCTACCACTTTTTGGGGAAACTTTTCTTTACAGTATGAATTACTCTATTGGGTTTATTGGAATTCACCTGACTCATTCCACTCTGGCCACCAAGCAGCCCGCCATGACAGCTTCCAAACTTGCTGCTGCTTTGGATGAAGTTGAGAAACCAAAATCTGTAGCGCTGGGTAACTTGGCTGAATTTGTGGTTAAAATTTTCAGATCACAATTCATCGCTTTCGTAGGAAATGTAATTGTGGCTTTCCCTGTGGCATTTCTGATTGCTTATGGTTACCATTATTTCTCGGGCAGTCATATTGCCGGTCAAGAGAAAGCCTTCAAATTAATCTCAGAAATGAACCCGATAAATAGTCTGGCTTTGTTTCATGCAGGAATTACTGGTGTTTTTCTTTTTCTTTCAGGAATGATTTCCGGTTATTATGACAATAAAAATGTCTACAATCAAATTCCCAAAAGAATCAAAAACCACAAAGGATTGATCAGGGTTTTTGGTCAAAAAAGAACAGATAGTCTTAGCGATTACCTTGATAATAATCTCGGAAGCCTGGCTGGAAATTTCTTTCTTGGTGTTTTCTTAGGTTCTTTGGGTTCATTAGGAATAATTTTCGGTCTGCCTCTTGACGTCCAACATATTACATTTGCAAGTGGTAATTTCGGGTTGGCATTTGTTTCAGTCGGGGAGCAACTGACTTTGAATGAGGTTTTATTGACGGTATCAGGAATTTTCGGGATAGGAGTAATGAACTTTCTGGTGAGTTTTTCTCTGGCGATCTTTGTCGCAATCAAATCAAGAAATGTAACATTCAAGCAAAGCAAGAAACTTTTTGGGATCTTAATGCTCCGGTTTTTGAAAAGTCCCCATCACTTTTTTCTGCCGATTTACGATAATGTTTCTCTAAAAGAAAATAAGTCCAATAAAGAGAAAGATGATAGGGTTTCGATAAATGACAAAAACCCTGAATCTGGAGAGAGGAAGGTAAGACCTATAAAAAAATAAACCTATCCTTGATTTTCAGGGATATATTCCCACATTCTAAATCCACCCTGAAATGCAAGGTTGTTGTTCCCAAACCTGCAGCCTTGAGGCAGTTCGGTCAAGAGTTTGGAATTGCCCCCACCGATAACCACATCATCAGGAAGAAATGCATCAGAAAATTTTGAAATAATGTTTTTGACATGATATTGCCATTTCTTTTGACCCATTCTCTCCAAGCCACGCAGTCCTGCATAATCTTCGAAAGTCCCTTTCTTATATTCCTGATGTGCAAGTTCCATTGGTACTACGCTTCCATCTACGACAAGGGCTGATCCCAATCCGGTACCTAACCCTAAAAATAACAACACACCCTCCCGATAAGAACCTAAAGCCTGCATTGATGCATCATTCATGATTTTTACATGTTTTCCAAAAGCTGAATCAAAGTCAAATCCAATCCAACCTTGGCCAAGATTCTTGGGTTCGGTCATGATTTTGCCTTTTTTGATAATACCAGGATACCCAATGGAGATGTAGTCATATTCCCAATCTTTGGTAAATTCCAAGACTTCTGAAACCATTTTTTCAGGATTCATAAAACTCCCTGAAGGGATTTTCCTTCTTTCCTGATCGTTATTTGCCTTTACCTTGACGTTTGTTCCTCCGATATCTATGACGAGTATTTTCAAATTAGTAGGGGTTATTTACTGCAAGTTAAAAAATAGACTTGCTCTTTCAAATGAAGAATAGACATTAGAATACTTACAAATCACAAATTTGAAGCTAAAATATTAAAATAAAGGCATATAAGTTTGGAATTTGAACTTTAAAAAAATAGGAAATTAGCGATTAAGGTAAATGAGTTGGTTTCATTTTCAAAAAATAGGTTTTGAAGTGGAGGTGAAACAATGAATAGATTTTTGTTTATCTAATCTCAAAAAGGCCAACTCCCAATTCTTTAAATGTTTTGTTTATCAATAAAACATGATAAACATCATGAATCAATTTGATAATACCCTCTATTTTTTACTTCTGTAATGACCATCTTTGATAAAAGCCATTCAATATGAAGGTTAAAATCCCAAATATCGAAAAGAATCAATTTCTGGATGAGATTGGGGATATTGCCCGTTTTACTGCAAGATTTTTTAGGGAAGTGTCCAAGCCAAAACAGGAATACAGAGAATTTATCAACCAATGCTTTTCTATAGGATATAAAACATTGACATTGGTGGGAGTGACAGCCTTCATCATGGGACTTGTATTGACAATACAATCGAGGCCTACTTTGGTCGAATTCGGAGCAGAATCATATCTCCCATCCATGGTCTCTGTTTCGTTGATCAGAGAAATCGCTCCTGTGATTACAGCTTTGATCTGTGCAGGAAAAATCGGTTCAGGTATGGGGGCAGAGCTTGGATCGATGCGCGTGACAGAGCAAATCGATGCCATGGAAGTCTCAGGCACCAATCCATTTAAATACCTGGTAGTAACAAGGGTTATGGCGGCAACCTTAATGGTACCTGTTCTTTCGAGTCTGGCAAATGCCATTTCACTCTATGGGGGCTATTTGGGGGTTAATATCCGAGGTCAGGTCAGTTGGCATTTGTACTGGTTTCAAGTGTTTGGCGTATTGGATTTTAGCGACATGCTTCCTTCTCTGATCAAAACATTTTTCTTTGGTTTTGCCATCGGAATAATCGGGACTTATAAAGGATACAATTCAATCAAAGGAACTGAAGGAGTTGGAAGGTCCGCCACCACTGCGGTAATCGTCGCTTCTTTGTTGGTGTTTATCATCGACTTGATTGCGGTTCAGATTACAGACATATTAGGTTTGACTTAAATGGAAAGGGCTTTAAAACCGGTCATTGAAGTAAAGAATGTGAACAAATCATTTGGTGAAAACCATGTGCTGCGCGACTTTTCAATGGAGGTAATACCCGGAGAAAATCTCGTCATCTTAGGAAAATCCGGTTCAGGAAAATCAGTTTTGATCAAATGCATCATAAAACTGATGCAGCCTGACTCAGGTCAGATCGTAGTTCTTGATGAAGATATCAATGATCTCGATCAGGAGGAACTCGATAAATTGAGAGCAAAAGTTGGTTTTCTATTTCAAAGCAATGCATTGTACGATTCTATGACAGTGCGGGAAAACCTGGAATTTCCATTACGGATCCATTGGA
Organism: Aquiflexum gelatinilyticum; assembly: GCF_024813435.1. Lineage (NCBI taxonomy): Bacteria > Pseudomonadati > Bacteroidota > Cytophagia > Cytophagales > Cyclobacteriaceae > Aquiflexum > Aquiflexum gelatinilyticum. Next base: position 189,453 of record NZ_JANAEZ010000001.1, on the reverse strand, counting down.
CCAAAGAAGAAAGAGAAAAAAATGCACAGGAGGCTGTGCGAGAAGCTTTGGAGGATGTTGGATTATCGCATACAGTAAATATGATGCCTTCCGAGCTTTCGGGTGGAATGCGTAAGCGGATAGCTTTGGCACGTGCACTAATATTAAAGCCTAGCGTAATTCTTTATGACGAGCCGACAACAGGCTTGGATCCAATTACAGCCAGAGAAATCAGTGAACTTATGGTAAGCATGCAAAAAAAATATAATGCTACCTCTGTCATTATTTCCCATGATATGAACTGCATCCGCATCGCTTCCAACCGGGTGATCATGTTGATCGAAGGAAGAAGATATGCAGATGATACTTATGAAAATCTTCGTTTATCCAAAGATCCCAAAATTAGGGAGTTTTTCAACTGACTATGAAAGAGAAGAAGAAAATTGAAAATTCGAAATTGGGACTGATGGTACTCGCCGGTCTCCTTTTCCTTGTATATACGCTTTACATGATCGGGAAAAACCAAAATATTTTTGGTTCATCCATCACCATCATTTCTGTAGTTGAGAATGTAAATGGACTAGTGCCTGGAAATAATGTCCGTTTTCAGGGAATCGATGTGGGAACTGTCAAATCTGTAGAAATGGCTAATGACTCTTCCATCCATGTCACCCTTTATATTCAAAAGAAAATGCAACCTTTCATCAGGAAAAACGCGATTACTTCCATCAATACTGACGGCCTGATGGGAAACAAAATAATGCATATCCTGCCTCAGGAAGGCAATGCCGAGCCCATTGAGGAAGGAGATACCTTGTATTCCAAACAACCCTTGGACACAGATGAAATGTTGGAAAAACTAGGCATAACCGGTGATTATCTTGAAATAACCCTACGCAACCTCTCGGAAGTATCAGATAAATTGAATAAGAGCGAAAGCCTTTGGTCATTACTTTCAGATGAACATCTTCCTCAGGAAATCAAAAATACCATCTTGGAATTTAGAAAAGCCGGTTCCAACGCTGCGGCACTTGCCAAGGAGGGAAAGGAACTTGTGGAGGAATTTGAGCAGGGAAAAGGGATTGTTCAAAAGGCTTTTAAAGACTCTGTAATGGCAGAAAATCTAAGTGAATCCATAGAGAATATCTTAAAAACAAGTTCTGATGCGGCGAAAATGATGGAAGAAATCAGGAAAATCGTAAATAATATCGAATCCGGTGAAGGAACCGCAGGCTTGATTATCAAAGACAGCTTGATGAGGGAAACCCTTATGAAAAGTATGGAGAACATTGAACAGAGTACCTACAATTTTAACCAGAACATGGAAGCGCTGAAAGGGAATTTTCTTTTCAGGAAATATTATAAAAAGCAGGAAAAGGAACTAAGAAAGGAAGAGGAAAATCAGAAGAAAGACTGATTTGATAATGGAATTCAAATTTCATATGCTGTGACTTTGAAAAAGTTAGGGAACTATAATTTTGTCGGGTATTTATGGGAAAGGTTTCAAAATCAATATTGGTAATTGTCATGGGACTTCCGGGTTCAGGCAAGAGTTTTTTTGCAAAAAATCTGGCCAAAGAAATTGGTGCTGAATATCTCGGAAGTGATGAACTCCGAAAGGAACTTGGATTGATGGGTAATTATCAATTGGGCATCAAATTGTCTGTCTATGAGGAAATGTTCAATAGAGCAAAAAAGATCCATAAATCACGGAAAAGTCTGGTATTGGATGGGACTTTTTACCTTCAACAAGTCCGTGATTTGTTTTACTTTCTGTCTAAAACTACATCTTGGCAATGTTATATAATTCATGTCACAGCCCCAGAAGAATTGATAGCCAAAAGGCTTTCTAAACCCAGAGAAGACAGTGAGGCTGATCTGGAAGTGTATCAGAAGATAAAATCAGAATTTGAACCCATTCTTGAGGATCATCTAATTATAGAATCTACCGATACAAATCTCGACGAAAGTTTGAAAAAAGCAGTGAAATTCATAAGGTCAAGACATGGAAAGGCAAGAAGTCAAGGAATTGATGGATAAAGGAACTTTTGAAGAGAGGCCTATCCATGGAGCTTTGGAAGAAACCAATATCTCATGGGTAATTCTAAGCAGAAGCCATGCTTTTAAAATCAAAAAAAGCATCAAATTGTCATTTTTGGATTATTCCACTCTTGAGTTAAGGAAAAAGTACTGCGAAAAGGAATTGGAATTGAACAGGCGCTTTTCTGAAATTTATCTTTCTGTTCAGCCTGTCGTCTTTTTTCAGGGAATTTGGGTCATTGGTGGAAATAAGGGTAAGATCAAAGATTATGCTGTGTGCATGAAACGGATGCAAAGCCAAAAAAGAATGGATGTGCTACTTAAGCAAAACAAAGTCAGTGCTACAAGTATTTCTCTTTTGGCCAATCAGGTTGCTGAGTTTCATAAAAAAGCAGAAATCATTTTCAAAGACTATAACCATAATCAGGCAATGGGAATATTTAATGATTTGACTTCTGTTCAGGAAGTGGTTTATAAAGAATTTGGGCGGGATTATTTGGAAATAATTCCCAAGCTAATTTCTTGGAGTGACCGTTTCTTGGAAACACATGGCAAAAGGTTATTGGAGCGGAGTAGGGAAGGATTCATCAGGGATGTTCATGGAGACGTTCATAGCGGCAATATTTTTTTGTATCAAAAACCCATCATATTTGACTGTATCGAATTTCTTGATGAATTTAGGCAGATTGATGTTTTGTATGAGATTGCCTTTCTCTGTATGGACCTGGAGTGTTTTGGTAGGAAAGACCTGTCAGATTTATTTTTTGAGGAATACAGTAAAATTGTAACCTGTTGTCCTAAAAAAGAAGACCTAGCCATTTTCCTGTATTACAAATCTCTCCGGGCCAATGTGCGCGCCAAAGTGTTTCTATTGAACAGTAAATTTGAGGTGGATCCAAAGAAGAAATTGCAGGAATTGGTAAAGGGGAAAAAGTACTTAGATCTTGCAATGAGATATGCTGAACTTCTCAAGAGTTAAAATCTGGGAATGTTGAACTTTTTTGAATCGTATTCAAGGCTATTAATCCATTAAAATCCAACTTCAAACAGTATTTCTTTTAAACCTACATTTGCCCAATCAGAACAAAAAACCAAAATCATTGCTTCTTTGATGGATTAAAATTAAGTTTAATAGGATTTGATTTCGACTACCCCAATCTAACCTGTTCAATGAAGCATTTCCTTAAACCCGTTCTAATCTTTGTTCTATTTTTTGTCTTTTTTCAAAGTTGCAGGCAACCTTCTCCCGAGGAAACCGAAACCCAAGAAACTGATGAGGGTATCTTTGCCGAACATGTCCGAACTTCGGAATTTCAGACGCCCGAGGAAGAACGTTTGGATTTTGTCCTACCTGAAGGATTTGAGGTGACACTTTTTGCCTCAGAGCCTGATATCACCAAACCTATCAATATGGCATTTGATGAAAAGGGTAGGCTTTGGGTCACCCAATCTTCTGAATATCCGGTAGCTGCCGGCCAAGGCGAAGGAAGAGACAGGATTACTATTTTAGAGGATACAGACGGTGATGGCAAAGCTGACAAAATCCAGGACTTCGCCAATGACCTAAATATTCCCATCGGGATTGTCCCGATCAAAAACGGCGCAATTGCCTATTCCATTCCCAATGTGTATAAATTTTTGGACGAAGATGGGGATGGGAGATCGGAGAGTAGGGAAGTTTTGCTAGGTCCATTTGAGCACAAAGACACCCACGGGATGGTCAATAACCTCTTTCGCGGATTTGACGGTTGGATTCATGCTTCCCATGGTTTCTCAAATATTTCTACCGTTGCAGGAAAAGATGGACATGCCATCAAAATGGTATCGGGGAATACTTTCCGCTTTAAATCCGACGGCAGCAGGGTAGAAAAAACCACCGATGGCCGGATCAATCCATTTGGATCTGACTATGATGAAATGGGTTATCACTATTCTGCAGACTGCCATACATTGCCGATTTACCAGTTGATCTGGGGGGGTAGTTATACGCAATGGGGCAAGAAAGAGCCCAACATGGGTTTTGCACCGACAATGATGGATTATGGCCTGAAGTCCACAGCGCTATCGGGTTTGGTTTACTACACAGATGATCAGTTTCCGGAAGAATACCGAAACAGTTTCTATTCGGGTGATGTGGTAACCTGCAGGATCAGCCAGAATACAATGGAATTTAACGGCAGCACTCCAAAAGCAATAGCCCAATCCGATTTTTTAGTCAGCAAAGATCCTTGGTTTCGGCCTGTAGACATCAAAATAGGCCCTGATGGGGCGATGTACATCGCTGATTTTTACAACAGAATCATTGGTCATTATGAAGTTCCACTCGACCATCCCGGGCGGGATAGGGTGAGTGGCAGGATCTGGAAAATAACCTACAAGGGAAATAGCAGAAAAGTAACCGATTGGTCAAAAGCTAGTCAGGAGGAACTGATTCAAGCAATGGGAAACAGAATCCTCCAAATCCGAATGGTGGCGACCGATGAATTGGTGGACAGGTTCGGAATGAATGCTATACCTGCTTTGGCCAAAATGGTTGAAAACAAAAAAACAAGTCCTGAACAATTGATTCAAGGGTTGTGGGCATTGTATAGACTAGATGCATTGCCGGATAATGTCCTCCAAAACTCCCTTGAATACCCAGATAGGAAAGTCAGACTGCATGCCTACAAAATTCTTTCGAATTATAGTCAACATACGGAAAAGCAATTTGCTAAGGCCATCTCTTACCTAACAGATTCAGATCCACACGTCCAGAGGGCAGCGGCAGAATTTTTGAGTTTGCATCCCAACGAAATGGCGTATAAGAAGCTTATTGAACTTCATTCAAATATACCTGAACACGATACGCATTTGGCATATACCATGCTGATGGCAATTTCCAATCACTTTCAGGAAAAAGAAATCCTACAAATGGCTGTGAAGGAAAATTGGGATGAAAAGCAAGCTAAAGTAGTTGCATTGGTCATTTCTGACCTGAATGTTTCTGAAGCAGGTGATTTTCTTTTGGAACATTTAAATAAATTTCAAGAATCGGATAAGAACAGTATAGGATTTACCGAAACCATCGCTAAAACCATCTCACCTTCCAAAATTGAAAACCTGATTCAATGGGTAAAACAAAAATCTGAAGCCGAACCGGATGTAGCCCATTTGCTTGCAAAAGCGACCGAACAAGGTATGAACCAAAGGGCTATGTCAGTTCCGACTTCATATAAACTTTGGTATGTTAATTTGGCTGAAAGTACCTTGAAATCAATTCCTTCCAAGCTAAAATATACGGACCTTGAAAAAGAGAAAATTCTATTCGCTACAGAAACTGCAGGAAAAAATAAGGTTTCAACTCTTAATTCAGAACTGAAAGAATTACTGACCAAAGCAAATTCAGATGAAGAAATCAGATCTTCTGCCGCAAGGGCTTTGATGACGATTGACCCCAAGTCAAACTCAATCCTTATAGCTCAGACTATGAGTGATAGCCGTGAAGAAATAAGTATGCGAAGAAAACTTGCATCAGCTTTGGGACTTTGGGAAAATCCAAAATCAAGAGAATTGCTTGGGGAAGGATTGAGAAATGCGCCTACAGAACTACAAGAAACCATCAGTATGGAATTGGCAAAAAGTGGAGAGGGAAAAACGCAATTGATGACTTATATCAAAAAAGGATATGCTCCTGCTAGAATGTTGAAACAAAGGGCTGTGGAGGAAAATATGTTAGCCAATATCAGCACCCTACAGCGAAAAGAATTCGAAGCACTTACCGCTAATCTGGTTCCTATCTCAGAAGAGAGGCAAAAATTGATTGAGGAAAGACTAGCTGAATTTACACCCGATAACAAATCATTGGCTGACGGTGCTGTTATTTTTGAGCAAAACTGCAGCAGTTGCCATCAGATTGACAAGAAAGGAGGTTTGATAGGACCGCAATTGGACGGAGTCGGGAATTGGGGACAAACAGCCTTGGCCACCAAAATCCTTGACCCCAACAGAAACATTACGGAGAATTTCAGAACCTACAATATTTCCCTGAACAATGGTCAAACTGTCTCGGGACTATATAGAAGAGAGGAAGGACAGACAATCGTTTTGGCAGACCAAACAGGGAAAGAATTTTCAGTTTCGAAACCTGAAATCAAAGAAATGATACCTTCCAAATATACCTTGATGCCTGACAATTTTAATACAGCAATTTCTAAAGAAGAATTCAACGCATTACTTGTGTACCTATTAAACACAAAATAAGAAACGATGAAAATTTTCAATAATTCCATTCATACCGTTTATAAAACATTCAAAATGTGCTTATTGAACAAAAATTATAGGATTTCGATAAAATCGGTTTCTTTGGTTTTGACCTTAATTCAAAGCAGTTTTTCTCAAAACCAAGCCGTCAAAGGAGACAATATTTCATTCCAAAAGCAGGTTTTGACTTCCGAGTTTTTAGCAGAAGGCGTAGGAGTAGGGGACGTCAATCAGGATGGAAGGATGGATGTGATGGCAGGGGCCTATTGGTTTGAAGCACCGGATTGGAAAAAGCATGAGATCACCCAACCCCAAAAATTTGAATATGACAAAGGATACAGTAATGCCTTCATTTGCCATGGCATGGATGTCAACAAAGACGGATGGGTCGATTTTGTGAGGATAGGATTTCCCGGAAAGGAAGTGTTTTGGTTTGAAAATCCCAAAAACCAGTCAGGTCATTGGAAAAGGCATGTGATCCATCCCACTTTGGGCAATGAATCTGCGGGTTTCTATGACATCGATGGCGATGGGGATTTGGAGATTTTGGGAGGAAATTCAGCCACGGGTCAGATGGTTTGGCTTAAACCATTAAATTACAACGGAAGAATTGAATGGAAAGAATATACCATCAGCCAAAATGAAAAACGAGGTTCTGAGCCTTATTCACATGGTCTGGGTTTTGGGGACATCAACGGAGATGGCAGAAAAGATGTGGTCATCAAAGAAGGTTGGTGGGAAGCACCACAGGATCCCCGGACCCCGAATTGGAAATTCCACCCCGCGAATCTTGGTGAACCTGCAGCCCAGATGTATGCCTACGACTTCAATGGTGATGGATTGCAGGATGTGTTGTCATCTTCTGCACATCAACTTGGAATATGGTGGCATGAGCAAGGAAAAGGTCAGGATGGAAATCCAACTTGGAGGACCCATCTGATTGATGATACATATACCCAGACACATGGAGTTGCTTTCGTGGATATTAATACCAATGGATTGCCTGATTTTGTGACTGGCAAAAGGTACTTTGCCCATATGGGTTCCGATCCCGGGGAGTTTGATACGCCGTATTTATATTGGTATGAGTATATTCCCGGTTCAAAACCCAAATGGATTCCCCATAAAATTGATGATGATTCTGGTGTGGGGGTTCATGTTCTTTGTGAAGATATGAATAAAGATGGATTACCTGACATCATCATTTCCAACAAAAAAGGAGTTTTTGTTTTTACTCAGATCAGAAATTAACTCACCAAAAAAATAATGGGACTCTACCTTTCAAAATATATCTGATTTCAATAAGTTTATTTATTTGATTTTAATAGTGATGTCTGTACTTTGATTTAAAGTGATTCGGGTATCTACATACAACGGGGGAGGGCCCGAGTTTCCTTTTTGAGTTCGCAAAAAACCATAACTGTTGGGATTTATTGCCAGCCTGTTATCCAATTTTCCATCGAAATCGGGGTCTTGAAAACAGGCAAGAGCAAATTCCCCTTTTGGCATTCCATAAATAACCTGTATGGTTTCCTTTTTGTCTACAATAAATTGACCGGGCCTTAGCCCGATTGATCTTGCTTTTGCCTGTTCTTTTTCGTTCCTGAAAATATAACTAACCACTCCAGATGGTTTGTTGGTTTTGAATCTAAGCACTAAATCAAAATGTTTGTTTTGATAAATTTGATCAATATGTTGTTGACTTGGATCCATCAGGTGCTCCGCCAAAAGATCAACATCCAATGAAAGTTGCATCATTTTCAAACTCTGCTGAATTAAATTTCCGTTTATAGTTTCAGTTAAAGGTTTAAATTGAAATGTTGGGGAATTTATGGGACTTACCTCGATATCAGAATCAGATTCGAAATTCAAATCGTTTAAACAGATTTCTTTGATATTTTTGTGAGAAATCGAGTAATATGAAATACTCATCTCGCTAAGATTATAGGCTATTGTCCAGTAGGTTTTGTAATGTTCTTGGTTTTCCTCGCTGTTTCTTAAAATTTCAAAGGCTTCATCTGCTTTGTTGACTCTTCCTTTTGATAATTGACTTTTGATTTGACTATACCTATCAAGATCTCCTCTAGAATTTTTATCAACATTATTTTTATGGTTTTCATAATATTTCTGACACTCATTATAGGGTGCATTTGTAATTACCTGGTCTGTGCCTTCAATAGGATGGATAATTGTTTTTCCTTCTTTATATTCTAAAACAAAAGCATTTCCTGATTGGTCTGCAATAAAAAACTGAACTGTTTCAATCGGGTGGATGGTAAGTTCATGAAGATGGGTCAGAACCTCCGAGGCGGTGGCGTAACTATCCAATTGGAATTGAATCCATTCTGATTCTGAAATACTTGGTTGACCATTACTAGGATAAATACTATAGGCTTTGTAAAGTTGTTCTACTACCAAACCTGCTTCATTGATCCCTCCGATGGGGAATTCTTTACCAAATTGATTAAAGGTGACAGAACCATATTGTGAAACCCATTGGGCTTGGTTGGTCCCATAGAATCCATAAGCATATTTTTTTTGGCCTTTTTTGTTTTTAAAAATGTATCCATGTCCGGCTTTCCAATCAAAATTTTTGACTAATAGCATGTTTTGATCTCTGCTGAAAAATGCAGAACTGCCAAAACTTGACGAACTAGAAATACCCCATAAGACCAGAATTAGAATTCGGTACTTAAACATATCGCTTAGAATTTTATTCCTTTTAGAATAGACTTAGTATGGCAATTGATTTTGATAATCATGAAAAAACCATTAGCCAACTTGAAAGTCTATGCCAAAGAATTGGGTGGATGATGTTTCAAAAATACATTTAAATGTATTTGAAATACAATAAAATATATTTAAAATATTTATAAAAAAATATAAAACATTGTTAATGAGAATATTAATGTCAAGTAAATAAAGTTTAGAAATCAGAAAAATCGTAAAAACTCCCGTCTTTTGGGCAAAAAAATAGGTTGAAAATATTTCCTATTTGGAAAATGAGTTATTTTAAATTGGTTGTTTCAAGGGACGCCTTTTGCTTTTTTTAAAAATTTGAAACTTAAAAAATAAATTTGTATTTCTTTTTTTTACGATAATCATTCATGCTCTCAAACAACAAAACAACTAATTATCCTATTTATTCATGCAAAAAAGCTGCCCTAAAAATTGTTAATAACTTTATTTCAGCCAGTTATGAAAATAGTTTATTTTTTCCACTTTTTGGAAATTGGATAAATGACCTCAAAAGAAAATTTAAAATTACAAGGTCTTAAGTGGTAAATAAATTCCGCTATGAAAGAGGAGTTCTTCCTTGGTTAATTAGAACTCTCTTCATTCTGATATCTTTCAGCATAATCATTCTCATCCATTCCTTTGCTGAACCTTCTGAGATTGTAAGTGAAACTCAGCATGACATACGTCTGCAACACATTTGATTGAATATCTTCAACGAACGTTTCGGTAATATTTCTCCTTACGTTGGCGTTTTCACCAAACAAGTCATAAACCATCAGACTGATTTCGCCACGTTGGTTGTTGAATATTTTTTTGCCGACACTCATATTGACCAGTGAAAAATTGGTGTCAAATCCCTGGGATAATCCTGAATTGATCTGATGGTTGAGATCGAGTCGGTAGATAATTCCTTCCCAAATGATCCAGTTAAAATTCACCCGAAATCTCTGCTGGAAAAATTTACTATTGAGGCTTGAATTGAGGCTGTTATTTACTTCATTGAAAGACGACCTTGACCAAATATTGAAATCTACCTGATCACTGATATTACTGCTTAATGAAAATCCTGTACTCAAGCGACTGGAATTGTTGAATCCTATTTGGTCATTGACCTGACCAGGTCTTTGGGTAAATCCCAATCCTGCATTGATATTGAAGTTGGATTTGATAAATCCGAATGGCATCCCATAACTGAACCAAGACCTGAAATCTTTAAATCCGTCCAAATTTACTGGTTTATTCAACTGCGAACCTGTTTCCAAAATGATGCCGTCCTGAATTTCTGTAGGTTCACTTGCGATCAAAGTGCTATTGGAAATAAAATTGTCGACAAACCTTGATTGGGCAAAAATGTTCCAGTTTTTATCTGTGTCCGGATTGTTGCTTCGGAACCTAAACCTGATTTGGTTGGTGTATGATTGATCCAAATCGGGATTTCCTGTCCGCAGCTGAAGCGGATTAGTATTGTCAATCACCGCCTGAAGCTGGGATATTTGGGGCTCATTGGTATATGTATCGTAGTCAAACTGCAGATTGGTATTCGTTGAGAATTTGTATTCCATTCTCACCGTCGGAGTGAAATTTTGAAAAGTTTTGTTCAGAATATCAGGATTTGGAAAGAACTGATTGTTTTTGAGCCGTGCATCCTGATACTCCAATTCGGTTTGGACTTTTAATTTCTCGGAGAGATATTGATATCCGAATTCCAATTCCTGGGTGAGGTATTTGCTTTGAAAGGTATTGCTCAAAGCTGTGTCTAGAGAAAGATTCCCTGATTCAAAATCCCCGTTTTCTACATTGAATGTAAGTTTATCTGAATCATTTAACCTGTTTCCGATTTGATATTCCAATTCCATTTGTCCTTTTTGACCCAAAGGCTCTGTATATGAAACACGGCTTTGCCAAAAGTCTCCAGTCCTTTCTCTTGTTGTTCTTTGGTCGATGATTTCCTCCCTGTTTCCGCTTTCCTCATAGAAAGTATTTTCTGCTTTTCTATCAGATGAATCTTCATTCCAACCTTTTGCAAAATTGGTCCTAAAGGTAATAGTCCTACCAGGTTTGTCAAATTTGTGGCTGTAGAGTAGTCGATTAAATAAATCAAAATCTTGATATTTCCCTGTTTTGAGGTTCCTGACCGAATTGATCAAGTCAAAACCATTATCAGTTTCTCCTATGAAACCTGAGTTTTCGGTTTCATACCGCGCCGAAAACCTGGGGATATAAAGGATTCTGTTTTTGTCATTAATGTTATAATCCAATCTAAGGTTTGCCTGATGTTGGTTGTTGATTCTTACATCAGTACTGTTTTCCCTATAAAATTTGTCAGAATCATCAGTTGTGACAAAATCCCTGAATCTGTCCACTACGCCAACATTTTTCCTTTTGGTAAACATATAACTTCCTGTCACTTTGATTTTGTCCATCCACAAATCTGTGTAATTCAATCCCAAAATGTTGGTAGTGATGACACCTTGTTGAGGGTTGTTATTGTCTTGGGCATTTGGATCGCTTGTATAATTTAGGATATTGACATTATTGGTCAATCCTGTAAAAGTGATTCTTCTTTCTTCGTCAAAAGCATTGATACTTGCACCTACCAAATAGCGGTCATCAGTCCCATAACCTGCTGTTGTTTTTCCAAATTGGCCTTTCCTTCTGCTGGCTTTGGTAATGATGTTAATGGTTTTGAGCCTTTCACCATCATCAAAACCACTTAACTGTGATTTCTCACTCTTTTGGTCAAAAACTTCAATGCTTTGGATTACTTCTGCGGGAAGATTTTGAAGCGCAGTCTTTACATCTGTACCAAAAAATGGTTTACCATCTACCAGGATCTGGGCAATTGCTTCTCCTTGGGCTTGTAATATTCCGTCCTCAGAACTCACTCCCGGAAGTTTTTCTATTAAAGTCTGCGCACTTGCATCATTCATCGTTTTGAAAGCATCCGCATTAAATAGGGTGGTGTCACCTTTTTGGGTTCCGGTAGAACGCCTTGCTTCGATAATTACTTCATTGAGATCTGTCGCAACTTCACTTACCGGAATATTACCGAGATCGAGATTTGAGGTCAGTTCTAAAGTTTGAAAAAAGTCTCTGAATCCCAAATACTGAACTTTAAGGATGTAATCTCCTTGCCTTACTCCTGAAAAGGTGAAATTTCCATCTATATCAGAAACCGTTCCGGTTACCTGGGAAGAATCACTTACAGTCAGTAATAGTACATTGACAAAAGGCAAAGCCTCCTGTTTGCCTTCAACAATGACGACACCTTTAATATTGAATGATTGAGAAAAACTTTGAATGGTAAAAAAACCAAAAATGAAAATTGATAATATGTACTTCATTGAAATGTTATAATGGTAACTTTTTATAATTCAAATGGATAGGTTCATTGGAACTACGCCAAACCTAAAAGCAAACTTAAAGGGCTCTTGTTCGCCAATGAAGGGTTAATTTGCTGAGTGGTATATTTTCTCGAAGAACCGCCGTCTGACTTATTTAGGATATCAGTTTATTTTCTGGATCGCCATTATTTGAAATGAAATGATGTTTATAATTCAATCATTTAAACTCCGTAAGGATGTGGTTGGGATTAATTAGTTTTGCTCAATGAATTTTCTTTACTCTTTTTAGATAAAACAAACTAATGTGTTGTTCGTTATCTAAGCAGACAATTTGTAACAATTCAGACAACTGTGTTAACTTTGTTTTTTAGGTTATTATTTTAAATTGGTTTTAATAAAAATTATTCTTTCTAATTGCCTAAAAATATTTTAATGAATACTGTCTAAACGAGGCTTTCACCCAATTGGCTAAAGAAAAGATGGAAAAATGATTAATCTTATTCTTTAATGAAAAAAACAACAAAACCCTTTTATGTTTTGATTCCTGATGGAGAGACATTTGCATTTCCCTATATTCTCCATAGTTTGTCAGAAATCAGAAATTTCAGACTTATTGTAATGTCGACAAAGAAAGACTTTCCATTAAGATATTCAAGGTATGTCCATAGATTCCTGTTTTTTCCTAAGCAAAATGATAAAAGAGATTGGATAAAAATTATAAATACTGTAACAGAAAAATATGGTGTTGACCTGATTATGCCCATTTTCGAGACGGGTATTAAAATCCTTCTTGAAAATAAACCTCTACTTTTGCATAATTCATCCAAACTAGTCCCTTTACCTTCATTACATGATTTTAATGTGGCTAGCAATAAGGCTTTATTGGCAGTCCATCTTGACAATATTGGTTTGTCAGGGCCAAAAACTGCTCCTTTAACCTCAGATATCATCAATGAAGAGACTAATTTGATGTTAAAATTCCCCGTATTATCTAAGCCACTTAAGTCAGGAAGCGGAAGGGGAATAGTTAAATTTGAAGACCATAAATCATTGAAGGATCATTTTGAAACTATTGGACTTAATGAACCCTATATCCTTCAAGAGTATATTCAAGGTCAGGATTACGGTTGCAACGTATTATGTCTTAACGGTGAAATCTTGGCATATACCATTCAAAAAGGAAACCTTTGGGGCTCAAAGCCTTACTCAGCTCAAATAGGATTGGATTTTGTTTATAATGAAGACTTGTTTCAAGCAGTAAAAAAACTGATGAAGTCCTTAAATTGGAACGGTGTAGCGAATATTGACCTGATTTTTGATCCAAAAAATGATGTTTTCCATATTTTAGAGATAAATCCGAGATTTTGGAGTTCTATTACAGCATCACTTTTGGCCGGGATAAATTTTCCTAAGCTCTTAATTTACCTTTCTATCGGAGAAAAAATTGAACCGCAAGATTACAAAAGAATGGGATATGTGGTATTGTATGGACTTAAGGAATATTGTAGAAAAAATAAAATTTCGATTTATGATTTAGGATTTATCTGGAATAGTACTCCGATAAGATATAAAATCAAAGATCCGGGTCCATTGGCTTATGAATATGTGATGAAAACGAAAAAACAAATCTTGGTAAAAATTAACAAGCTATTTGGTAGGAAGGAGGTTTGATTTTTTAATAAGTGACTTTTTGATCCTTTAAAAATAAACTTCCGGTTTTTTTTATTGAAAAGTAAGCAATTAGAATAATCTGGTCATTTCCCGATGCAGAAATTCCCAAATATTTGAATATCAATACAATGTATAATATGAGGCAACAAATAGGCAACAGTTTATAAAAATAAAGAATCAAACACAATCAAATGACCTAGGCATAAAGCTGTCAAACCCCCCCTACTTTTCATGGATTTAAAACCAAAATATATAAAATAAGCCAAATATTTCGCAAATTAATTTCAATAGAATTAAGATAGTTAATATCTTATTAAGAACTTAATTATCATCTTTACGTGAATTAAGTTCTTCCAGGACAATTTTCAAATTATATTGTGTATTTGCCAAGGCCTCAGGCAGATCTTCTCGGTCATAAACTTCGATTGCTTTTTCAAAAGCACTAACTGATAGATTCAAATAATTCAGTCCTTCTAGGCTTTCGTCCCTTATGCCTAAATCCATAAACACAACAGCTAAATTTATTTGTGTCGTAGCCCATTCTAATGGAAATTTTGTTAAATTATATATCTCAAAAGTTTTCTGAAAACCCTCCACAGCTTTGTTGAAATAATCAAGCTTTTTCTGGCCAAGGGATCGTCTGCCTAAATCCCAGTAAACACCACCTAAATTATTTTGTGTCATAGCCCACTCCAGCGGATTATCTGATTGGGAATAAACTTCAAATGCTTTGTTATAAGCAGCTAAAGCCTCATTTAAATAATTCATACCTTGATCGCCTCCTACCCGTTTTCCCAAAGACCTAAGCACTCCACCTAAATTTATTTGTGTTCCTGCCCACATCTGGGGCATTTCAGCAAGTTTAGCTCCTTCTAAAACTTTCCCATAAGCAGCTTCTGCCTTTTTTAAATAAATTATACCCTCATTAGAGAAATCTTCCGTGCCTAATCCAAAAAATATAACAGCCAATTGATGTTGAATCATAGCCCAATCCTTTGGCATTTCTTCTAGAGTAAAAACTTCTAATGCTTTTTGATAGAATTCTATGGCTTGTTCCATATAATCAATGCCTTTTTGACCTCCTTCAAGTAAGCCCATATCTGAAATAAGATGGCCTAAATTCATTTGTGTACCAGCCCAATCATCCGGATCTTCTTCTTTTGTCCATTTCTCCAAAGCTTTCAGATATGCATTTTCAGCTTTTAGAAAGTATTCCATGCTTTGTTGATTTCCAATTTTTAAGCCCAAATATGAATGGATATTTCCTATTCTGAATTGTGAATCCGCCCATTCGTGTGCTTGATCATTCTGGCTATAAACTTCCATCGCATTCTCGATAGCTTCAAGGGCCTTCCTTAGATATTCCACACCTAGTTTACCATCTGTCTGTTTACCCAAATTCGAAAGTGCAATTGCTAAATTGGATTGTGTTAAAGCCCACTTCTGAGGCAATAAAACTTGGGTATTTATATCCAAAGCATTCTTATATGCCGCAATTGCCAGATGGAAATATTCAGCACCTGTTTCATTCTGTAAAGCTTTTCCTAAATCAGAAAAAACAAGACCTAGATTACTTTGGGTATCTGCCCAGGCTTGAGGCATACTTTCTTTGGTTCGTACTTCCAAAGCTTCCCTATAAGCTTCTACTGACTGGTTCAAATAATCCAACCTCTGGTGATCATTTGTTTTTAAACCCAAATTCCAAAGGGCAAGTCCTAAATTGTTTTTTGTTCTCGCCCAGTCCTGAGGTATTGTCATTCGGGTGAACACTTTCAAGGATTCTCGAAATGCCAGTTCTGCCTCATTTAGATATATAAGACCCTTTTGACCATTTGTATTTGTACCTAATTCAATATAAGCATTACCCAAATTTGTTTGGGTATTTGCCCAATCCTTAGGAAATGAAGTTTTGTTATATATTTTTAAAGCATTGCCAAAAGCTTCTATTGCCAGATTTTGGTAATGGAGATCTTGATGACCTTTTGTCTTTATACCCAATTCGACATAAAGATTTCCTAAATTATTTTGTGTCATCGCCCAAGCTTGAGGCAGTTCTGTTTGGGTATTTACTTCCAACGCATTACGATAAGCTATTTCAGCCTGAAGTAGATAGTCCAGCATCTCCTTACCTCCTGCTAGGTTTCCTAATTTTCGAAGTATAGAACCTAAATTGATTTGAGTAACCGCCCAACCTTGGGGCAATTCTGATTTTGTATATACTTCTAAAGCTTTTCTATAAGTCATTTCCGATTGATGTAAAAAATCCAAGCCCACTTGACCATCTACCCTTGAACCTAGGTCCGAAAGGAGGTTACCTAAATTATTTTGTGTTTCAGCCCATTGTTGGGGTGTGTTTTTTTTATCCCTAACTTCCAATGCTTTCTGATAGGCGGCTAATGCCTGTTCAAAGTAATCAACACCTTGCCTTCCATTTACCCTATTTCCTAAATTCCAAAGAACAACACCCAAATTGCTTTGTGCCAATGCCCAAACTTCGGGAGCCTTGTCTGGAATTAAAATTTTTATCACTTTCTGAATAGATTCTTCTGCCTGTTTCAGATTTTCCAAACCTTTTCCACTACCATCACGCTTCCCCATTTCAGTGTAAATGGTTGCTAAATTTATGTATGTTAGTGCCCATTGCTCGGTCATTTCTAAAGGATTTTGTATTTCCAATGCATTCTTGTTTGCCTCTATTGCCTTTTCTAGATAATCTAATGAGATTTGCCCATCTACCATGGTGCCCAATTTCATAAATACAAAGCCTAAATTATATTGGGAGATGGCCCATTCTTTTGGAAATATCTTTTGAGTCCTTCCTTCTAAAGCTTTTTGATGAGCAACTACTGCTTGGTGAAGATATTCCAAACCTTTAAGTCCAGATTCTCTCATTCCTAAAGCTAAAAGCGATTCACCCAAATTATTCTGTATGTATGCCCATATTTCAGGATGTTCGGTTTTAGTAAATTCCTCAAGAAGTAATTCATTTGTGTTTTTGGCACTTATTAAAAATTTGATTGCTCTGTCCCCATTTACTCTAGTTCCAATATGCACATGTGTCATTCCAATATACATTTGAAGTAACCCCCAATCCTCTAGGTGGTCCTTTTTATCTACTAAAGCTTCTGCGTTATGAAACCGAATCAAAGCAGAATCAAACTGATATGCTAGATACCATGCCTCACCGGCACTTTTCCAGTCTTCAAAGGCTGCAAATCTTTTATTCTCAGCTGCTTCCTCCAATGCTTTAAAGGAGAGTTGGTTTTTACGGGCTGCTTGTTCAAAATTTTCGGCTGCTTCTGTAAAATTCTTTTGGTAAAACGCAGCCAATCCTAGGGTTCGGAAATCATCACTACTTTGAGCTTCTTTAGCCCATTGGTCAAAAGCAATTTTTACTTCATCTACTGAAAATCCATATTTTTCTGCCCATTCCTGCAAATAATAGGTGAAATCAATAGATGTAGGTTCCATTGATTGCTTTACTATTTGTTTAGAGGAGCCAGATTTGAGTTGAGTAATTTGAGCAGAAAGTTGAGCAACGAGTTTTTCGATCCGTCCATGGGTCCATAGAGCCATAGATCCATGAGGAACCATTACTACTTGGGTGGTATGTACTTTTTGATATTTAATATTTGGAAGATTCCAATATCCGTCCAAGGGGTGATTTATCACCCATCCATCCTTAGGCACTCGCAGTATTACACGTTCCCCGGATACAAATTCATTGGATAAATTTATGTTGAATACACCCAGCTCATCAGTATTATTTCCAAATAGACCATTTATCGAAATGCGTTCATTGGCCATTGGTCTTTCATCATCAGACATAACAATTCCTTTTAACGTAATTGTTTGGGCTAATATTGAGACAGCCAAGAATTGAATAAAAAAGATGAACAACCAGGCTTTCACAGATGATTTTTTTTTAATTAATCGGAACTTCTTTCTTTAAGTGCATTTCTATCGGACCGGGTAATGTTTTATACTCATTCCGGGATTCATAACCTGAAGCCTCGACATAAACCCTTACCGCATCACCCGCCTCTCCTGGTACATCATTAAATATAAAGCCTCCTTCATTTGTTGTAATAGTTGATTCACCAGGAAGCTTATCTATTTTTATTATTGCTCCAACAATTGGCTGGTTTTCTTCATTGTAAATTATACCCTTTACAGAAATAGAAGCAATTACCTCTTCAGTTTCCAAAGGGAAAGCCTCGCGCCATTTCTTTGGAATATCAATCAAAATTACTAAGATGCCTAAAGTCCCAGCAATCAATGCAATGTAGGTTTGCCAAAGCTCATACCACTTTTTATTCTTTTCCGAGCTATTGAGGGGATGATGGATAGTTATATTTTCTCCATTAACCTGGTAAACATTGCCCTGTATGGTCCAACCTTCTTGTTTGTATATCATCTTAGCCTTGGCTAATACTGCCATAGGAGAATTCTCCTTTATTTCATCTAATTTATCCAAAACTTCTTGTTGGCTATAAATTTGATGTGGTACAATCTGATCCAATTTTTTTTTGATAAAATGAAGTGAGTTGGAAAGCAAAGCATACTCAATGGCTTGAATGGAAATTAGGGTAGGAGGTAGAGGTGTGGTATCCAACAAAACTGGAATAATTTTTTTTTTGAGTGCTAATGCCGTATTCCATTCAAATTCTACAAAGTGGGATTTAGCAGCATGCTTTGACCAAAGCAACATAAATTTGGATTGCTTAGCAATACCTTCACCAATAGCTTTGGGCCAATTTTCCCCAGCATAAATACTTTCCTGATCGATCCAAACCATAATTCCTTTTTCCCTTAGAAGTGTCTGAATTTGCTGAACCGATTTATAATCATCTCTACTGTAACTGAGGAAAATGCTCGATTCCATGGTATAAAAATTTAATTTTTATTTGTTTCAGTTATTTAATAAAAGGCTACTTTTTAAAAAATCCTATAGGGCAAAACAATAGACAAGCGTAATTACCTTTATTAAAAAGATTTATTAGTTGTTTTCTAATGTAACATCTTTGGATAGCATGAATTTAATTATCTTTTTATTGAATTAAAATATTATTCAAAATTTTCTATTCTAAAATATTTTTTAAGTAGTTCAGAACCAGAAATTTGATCATAGATTTCAATCCGTTAGATCAAAAAACAAGATTTAATCACCCTCCCTTAAACACCAACCCCTCCAATTCCAAATCCCTCAATTTCATTCCGGCAAGTAAAAGGTTATCTGACTCGATATATTCTTGGCATTCATGGATCATCTCAATTAGTTTTTTGGCCTTATTGATCCTCTCAAAAGGGAATGGGTTGGGATTAGATGAAATAATCATATTGAGTTTTAGGTTGATCTGTTCTTCCTTTTGTTTCAGCTCGGATTTTACTTTTACCACTTCCATAAATGTTAACTATTTAAACATAATAAAGTCAATAATACAAACAATTGTAATACAAATCCATGCTTCTCAATTTGATGATCTGATTAAATTTCTAGACCTTATTTAACTCTCTGCAGTTTAAACGAATAACGTTTTGTACTATGCATGATTTTAATTCCCCTTTGTCCATCCCGTCTCCAAAGACTATATTTACCTCAAAGAGCCTTTTTGTGAATTTCTTTACCCTATGCAAATAATTTATCAACGTTCAGAATTCCTGAAAAAACTGTTTCCTGACATTGACATCCATGACAATGATCAATTGATCCGGGTGTTGAAGGAGTTTTACAGCGTTGGACAGCTTTCGGCTGATGTGAAGATTTCAGAGGACACCATAGAGATCAATGTCCCTGATGCTCCTCTAGGCGGAGATCCTGCAGCATTTCAGAAAGCGAACAAACTATGTGAACATGGAAGGTTCTCAGAAGCACGTCCAATCTTGGAAGAACTTATCATCAAATACCCTTTTATAAGTGAATACCACAGGACATTTGCCCAAACTTATGAAGAGGAGGGAGGCCATGAAAAAGCCATTGATATTTTGATCGATGCCTTAAAATGGGATCCCAAAAATCATTGGGCATTGATTCTGATGGGAAACATCTATTTCAGGTATTACAACGATTTGAACGTTGCAATGACTTATTTCGACCAAGTGGTCGAATCTGACCCCAATAATTATATCGCACTCAATAATATCGGGGGCACATTTTTACAAGCCGGAAAGCTTACACTTGCTGAAAGATACTTGGGTAAGGCGTATAAAGCCAATCCAAAATTTCCCAATATCACTTTAGGGATGGGCTTACTTAATTTTCAAAAGGGTGATTTCAGAAGTGCCTTTGAGTTTTCCATTCAGACTTTAAGATTTGAACAGAAATTGGAAAGCCAAGTCTACAAGACTGCCCTTAAACTGGCTTTGGATTCTTCAGATGCACTTATTGAAAAACAGACCGGAAAAGAATCATTGGTTGATTTTATCCAAGAAATTGAGAAACTGACAGGTAAAGAGGTTGTAATTGAACAGGATTCAACCATCTCCACAGCTGCCAAGGTAGAGTTTGCAGAAAATCACCATAGAGACTTTCATAGAATTCTTCATAACCCAAAATACCCACAGACAGATCATTTGATTGCGCATGAATTGGTTCATTTAAAACTTGCAGAAGAAGCGAGGAAGAAAAAATGTAACAAGTTATTTATAGGCAAGGACTCTAAAATTGAAACTTTCAGGAAAGGAATCCAGAGCACCCTAAAGAAACTTGAAAAGAGAGGGGTTTCTCCTGAAAATATTGATAAGTATGCAAAAAGCCTTTTCGATGGAATACTCAGTCAAGTTTACAACACAGCCATTGATCTCTTTATTGAAGACTTTTTATACAATCAGTACCCTGAGTTGAGATATATTCAATTCAGATCATTATACCAGATGAATCAGGAAGGCCATAAGGCGGTCAATGACCCCAAAATCATTGAACTTTCCCCTCCGGATATTTTGGCCAAAAGCAGAATATTCAATGTGGTTTCAGCAAGACATTTTGAGGATCTGTTTGGTGTAAAAATGGAAAAACAATATGTCCTCCGCCCATTTGAAAAAGACCAAGCGGACCTTTTTTGGGATGAATTCAAAGAGTATAGAAGCGATAGAAAGGAAGGGGAGGAGTATGAGCTGGTTCAGCATTGGGGTGAGGATTTGGAATTGGGATCCTATTTTGAACTTGTAGATGAAATAGAATACCGGTCTCAAAACCAACCACCATCAAAATCTCCGGAAGATGTTCTGACACGGATCGAGCAGGATCCCATGCAGTTAAATTCCTTTGACCTTGAGGAAGAAGAGAGTCTGAAGAAATTCCAAGAAGAGCATGAAGGAAAAGATATCAATATGGCGGTGGCCATGTATATGGTAGGGGCATTGGAACATTTTAGAGGAATGTCCAAAGACAAAGTCAAGGATATTGCCTTTGAAATTGCGATGCTTGGTCAAACAGGAATTTCCCCTGAGAAAAAAGGATACAAGCTGAATAAAATCTCCAATACTACTTTTACCGGATATAAGTTACTTGCCTATTATTATGTTAGTTGGGCGATCGCTATTCCGGATATGCTTGGGGAGCTTCAGATGCCATTTGATAAGGAGTATCTACTGGCTTTGTCACTTACCAAATAATTTTTTATGGAAAAACTTAAAGACGTCATTAGGAATCATGATTTTAACCCAGAGGACTATGATGGTTTTATGTGCAGTGAGTTTCAGTTTATGCGATTTTTCTTTTTGGAAAACAGAGATCTTTTAACATGTTTTGATGAAGTAAATAGCTTTTTGGCAGCCAACGGATTTCTTGAACTTAATTTTACGGATTTTAAAGAAGAATTGTCAATAAGCGCGGATGGAGTGGGCCTTTATGCCGATCCTTATGTCAATGAAACGAACAGGAAATTGATATTGACAATTAACAAATATGATCCTTGGAATAATTCTATTGACCTGATGATTGTTGAATTGATAAGGTTACGAAAAGAGAAAGATTGGGCTAAATTCCAAAACCCTAAAAATTTAGCTTTGGCCTTGAGTATTGAAACATCAAAATTATTGGAGCAATTTCTAGGAGAAAAGCCTGCGGAAGTCAATAAGCAAAAAATCAAGGAAAAATTAGCTACTGTTTTTTCTTACAGTTTGCTTTTGGCTGAAAACTACGGATTAGACATAAAAGAAATCGTCTTGGAAAAGATCCAAAACCACAATGAAGAATACCCTATTGAGAATGGAAAAGGTTTAAATGAAAAAGCAGATAAATAAATGCTTTAATTTTCAAGAGAACAAATTTAATTAAACACCCATATATGATTTCACCCAATTCTAGCTCGAAAGGCTATGTGTATATTTTGATCAACATTTCTATGCCAGGATTAGTGAAATTGGGCAAATCCACAAGAAGCCCTGAGATCCGAGCAGCAGAATTATCCCAAGCATCTGGAGTTCCCCATAGTTTTCAAATTGTTTATCAGACATTAGTCGATAATTGTGATTTAGCGGAAAAAGAGGTTCATAAGTTTCTAAACCCTTATAGAGAGAACAATAACAGGGAATTCTTTAGAATACCGGTAAACAGGGCTATTGATGTTTTACGAAAGGTGATAGTTGATAACAATTTGAAAGAATCTGACTTGGATATTGACCCTTACAGATTTTCTTATGATGAGTTCCACTCCGCGGAGGCTCTATTTGAAAAAGTTATTTCAAACGAAAATTACTGGGAACAAGCAAAGCTTCATTTGAAAGGAGGGCATCTTCTCAATTGGCTGGAAAAAAAATCAGAGTTTGATGCTTTGGTTAATGCTGATCATTTTAAAGATAAAAGTGATGATTTAGATTTTTATTTTTCCCTGATTGTGTTTTCTGTTTTGCCAGGTAAGTTTAGGATTTTCGGATATGAAATAGGCTCTATATTAGACATTCATAACTTTTATGAACGAGAATTTAACGATGAAGAAAAATTTCCAAAATTATTATTATCAGGTAAACTATTAAAAGTTTATCAAGGGTATTTAAATGCAAAAAAATTAGAAGATGATAGCATTGTTACATGGCTAAAATTTACAAATTGGTCATTGGGTAAACCATATCAGGATAGAAAAGTAAGAGTAAAGACGATGTTAAAATGGAAAGTTAAGTCAAGTAACTTTTTATTTTTCAATTCAATGAGTTATGAAAAATCTGAATATTTAATTGATAAAACTTCATGGACATTAATGTCAGAAGTTTTGGGTATTCCATCTGATATTAAGGAAAAGGCACTTTCACAAAATGAAGATGATGTAATTGAAAGTGTAAAGTATCTTAAAGTTGTAGAAAAAATATTAACCGGAGAAGAGTCAAGTTCATCATTTAGTAAGTCTGGCAAAAAAGATCTTACTGTTCTATTGCCAAAAGAAGAATATTTAAATGAACTTAAAAGGCTCAACGGTAAAGAGTACTTATCTTTTTTAGAATGTGCGATTACAATTGAAGAATTTAAAAAAATGGATGAGGAATATTTACTTCCAGAAAACCTTGTTTCGACACTGTTTAATCCGTTGACCTTTTATGAATTTTTGATCGTAAGAGAAATGTTAAGATATTTTTTAGGGAATAGTAAAAATAATTTTGCAAGTGCTACGGTATTCAAAAGGGAGCTTATGATTCAGTTTGATCCTTATTTAAAGATTCTAGCAAAGGAATATTCATATATTGAAGCTGATTCAACAAACAAAATCGCAATTCGAAACAAAATTTTTAACCCGAAAAACTTTCAATTATTCGAAAATCAAATTGGGGTAATTGTAAAACTTAAAAGCCATTTTTCTTACCGAAGAGGATTTGTTTTCACTAAAACTGAGATCAAAGAAAAAGTTAAAAAAATTACTGAGGAGTATATTATACCTCATGATATTAAAAATAAACTTTTAGAATTGGACTTAAGCGCTCTGGAAGAATTTTTAAGCGAGTTTTCTCCAAAAATAAAGTCTGAAGACTTGGACGATAGGGTTATACACCAAACCCTTCTTTTCAGTATCAAGAACGGTCTAAAGAGAAATTATCAAGAGGCATTTTTTCTTTTGAGCAAAACTTTTCCATCAGTAGATAATTCTCAAAAGGTTGGAAATAAAATATTTGAAAAAACCCCAATAACACAAATACCAATGGGTTTGCACTACAGTATGGTTTCAACTTTTTCACTAGAATTTATTCCCACTAACATATTTTTAAGCAATTTGGTATTACCTTCTGAACTTACTCAGCAACTTAGATCCAATAATCTCGAAAGTTACTTAAATGGTTTAGCTACTTTTTTTAAACACGCCAATAATTGGATGCCTAAGAAAACGCTAAAAGCTATTGAAGAGATTTTTATAATACCTAATCATATTCAAATGGGTTTAATTGGGTATGGTGTTAATGAATATATACAATCTATAAATTTTCTCAAAGATCTTGGTTTGGAAATTGTTAATGGGCTAGAAAAGGATAACATCATATTTAGGACAAAAGGATTTATAAGAACCTTGGAGGGATCAAATAAAAGGTTATTGAGAAGAAGTCTTCGAAACTCTTTTCCAGAAAGGGAAAATTACGATTCTAAACCCTTCTCTTTTTTTGAAAAAGGAAGATTATCATTTAGGACCGAATTAAATGAATCAATATCAAAGGTGAATAAGTTATTAGCGGATTCAAATGTTGATAAAACTTTTCTTGTGTGGTACGAGAACGATTTAATTCAAAAGAAGGAACTTTTGGAATATCAGGAATCAGTTGGACAAGGTGGTTTTTCACATTTTAATTTGATTTATGATTTGAATTCATGTAATCATACAGAGGCAAAAAAAATAATTATTGCCAAATACGATAAGAGACTGGACAAAACACTTAATGATTTGAAAAAAGAAATTAGAGTTAAATTTCAATTTTTGCCGAATGGTCTTATTGAATTACTAACAACATATTTAGATTGTATTAAAGTCGGCGAAATAGGCTTTTCCGAAAGTGATAAAGAATTTATCAGGGGATTAAAAAAATATGCAGAGTTAAACTCCTTTTCATTGATTCTTAAGAAAAAATCCTTCCATCAGTTTCTAAAAGAACATAATTATCAGTATAGGGAAAAAGGTCCTTTTGGAGAATCTTTTTTGAACTATATAAGTGAAAACTGCTAAGAGACCCAAATTTATTTTTGTTCTTAAAAATTGATTTGAGGGAGGAAAAAATCTAATACCCCTCCATCAATGTCTTCACCAAGCAATCCCTCAGGTCTGTATAATACTGAATATTGATCTTGGTGATCATATCGTCGGATAAATCATTGAGTTGCTTGCGGGCATTTAGCGGGATCAGTAGGGAGGTTAAACATGAATTAAAATCTTTGATAAGTTATTCATAATAATTTTCGAACTTCCTATTAATTGCCTTTAACATCCCTCCATATTCCGCGGAAAAACTCCCTGCACATTTGAATTCTATCCTTCAAATCCAATCCTTCATCATTTTGAGGAATTTGAAGTATGGATTCTGGTCTAAGCTTGCCATCTGCAATTAAATTTTCCAAATACTGATTGGAAACGTCGTCGTTTGCTTTGAATCTGAATCCTTCATTTACAGTCCTTAGAAAAAGAATTACTTCACCAAGAGTAACCTGTAAGTCGCTGTCAAAATTTTCTAATTGACTTCCTAAAACATGATGATTCAGTTCCAATAAAAACGGACACCAACTTCTTCCTCTGTAATTGGTTTTGAATAGCATTCTTACCTCATAAGGTTGGTTTTCATCAGGCCAATGAAAGAATCCTGCAGTCTGACGGTCCTTCCAAAATCTGAAACTATCATACTTGATATAATAGTAGATGAAGTCTTTTGGCTTATTAGGTAGTTCCTCATAGGCTTTGAAGTACTGAACTACTATTTTTTCATCAGTCATATTGGGATCTTCAATCTTTTTATCCAAATACTTCGATAAGACTGCTGAGGTATTTTCAAAGCCTTCGCGAGCTTCACTTTGAGTAAATAATTCTCTCCAAACAGAAGCTGACTTATTCGCAAACCTCTTATAATTCCGATATTTCTGAGCAAAATTTCCAAAAGTCAACATAGCCAAGCTGATCTTAGCGTAATCACAGCCTTGCTGGAATACTTCTATAAACTTTTGTGCATTCAGACTCATATCCTCTGAAATCCCTATAATTGAAACATTCCCTCTTAATAGAAAATGATCTTCAAGCTTGTAAATTACATTTTTCAAATCAGGGAATCTCTCTGTCAAACCTGTTTTGGTGGCCTCTTCCTCAAGTTGTCTCTTTGAAAGTTTTGACTGAGCCGATAGTTTATTCTCTTCAATAAGCAATTCCACATCCTTGTAGAGGAAAGTCGGTAAATATTCATTCCTCAATTGGTCCTCTGATGAAGCAAAAAGATTTCTGAGAAGTCTGAATTTATTAGCATCAACTTCCTCTTTTTCCAAAGACATGTAGATAAAGGCATACAACATGAGCTGCTCTGCCACGGAAAAACCATTGGTTTTCCCGTCCTTATAACCGTATGTTCTGACACATTTTCTAAA
This sequence comes from Aquiflexum gelatinilyticum, assembly GCF_024813435.1. Taxonomy (NCBI): domain Bacteria; kingdom Pseudomonadati; phylum Bacteroidota; class Cytophagia; order Cytophagales; family Cyclobacteriaceae; genus Aquiflexum; species Aquiflexum gelatinilyticum. Next base: position 162,906 of record NZ_JANAEZ010000001.1, on the reverse strand, counting down.
AAGATTAATATCAGGGCTATTGAAGAAAATCCTGGTTTTCTTAACAGAAAATTCAGCCTCTTGGATATACAATAGGTTTTCAAAATAGATGGGATTCTTCCCTTCTAGCCGTTCAAAAAGGTTGATGCATTTGAATAAGAATTCAACACTCTCTTCATTTTGATATACTTCATGAATTACATTCAGCCAATACTTATCATCAAGATCAAGCTTATTTTTAATAATCAATAGATCTGTGATGTACCAAAAGAAACTAAGGAATCCAGAATCCACCTCTTTTGCAATATCGAGATCTGCTTTCGTATCCGCTTTAAAAATATTCCAAAACAAATCAGACCATTCCTTATCGATTTTATTATTGAAGATTTCTGCTTTTTCGCCTGTAAGAACTTCGGAAAATTGGGACTTGAAATGCTCAAAATCCGTCAATTCCTTTCCTCTGGAGTTCATCTTGATGTACAAGTCGTCAGGTAGGCCAAGGTCTTCCATGGGAAGAAGATGAAAACGAATTCTAGGTTGATCTCCCACCAACTTTTGCCAAACCTCCGGAACTTCAAAAAATAGCTTATGAATATCATTCAATACCTCCAACATAGAGGCAATTGTTGGGTCATTGTTCCATGCAGAGAAAAACTTTGGTTGCTCAATAATCAGTTGCTTAATATTTACATTGCCTGTTAATGATGGATTAAACTTAACCAACTCTTCACAAAAAGCTCTTGAACTTTTCCTTGTAGAATAAGAGAATTTATTGAGCCATTCTTTGCTTTCCATTAACTTACCCTCTTTCACTGCCACATACCAATGCAATAAAAATAAGGTCGTTAATCGCTGCTGCCCGTCCAATGGCATAAAATAACTGACCTCTTGCTGATTTGAGTTTTTCTCAGACCGAATATAACCATACACAAAATCAAGATCCAAAGCTTGTTTTGAAGCATCTGTCAAGGTTTCATAAATAGCTTTGAGAAATCGCTCCCTGATTCTTGGTACTTTTCCGGTAGTTCTCCCTTGAGCGTAGTCCCGCTGAATTGCGGGAATAATTACTTTATGTTTTTTGAGCAATTGAAACAAACTATTCGTTTTCATGCGATTCTATTTTTTTAGGCTATATGGAAGCTCTTGTGGCAAAAATTTATTCCCAAGTCTGAGGCACTTCTTCATGCTCGATTTCATCCTCCTCATATTTAGCATTTTTTGGTAAATAGGGATAAAGCTTCTGTTTTATTTCTTCCAGATACTTGAAGCGGTCATTTGCCGACCAGAAATAATACTGGGAGTTGATCCCATCCTTTGTATAGTATTTCATAAATAGACGCCTGGTGCAGATCGGGATAAAGCTGCCTTCAATATCTAAGTTAATGATTACCCTTCTTTTGATTTCAAAAACAGCATTGTTCAAAGCAGCATTATCCGGCTGGCTCAGTAAGGCCAAGTTAGAAATACCTTCACTGTCTTTATCTATTTCCTGATCATTGACAAAAAGATCATTCACTTGCTGAAATAAGGAATTGAATCTATCCCAAGTCAGTAAAGTGGTATTGTATTTTTCAATTTCTAAAATCAGCTTTTGAATGCGATTGGTATCAAATTCATCTTTTGGGTTATCGGCTAACTCCTGAAGGAGATTTTGGTGAACTGAAAGCCAAAGGTTCCAAGGTTCTTTTTTTGTTTTCTCAAAATTCTCGGAATTGCGGGCATGAATATGCTCAATGCTCCAGTGATTGCCTTTATGTTGTTTGAAGGGATAATAATCATCTATGGATTTAGAATCCCTGATTGTCTCCACATTGAAAAACAATAGGGCATTGAATAGTTGACTATTATGTCCTCTATAAACCAATTCTGTTATTTCAAACGCCAAAGATTCCTGAATTAAAAGATTTAATACTTTGTCAAAATCCTGTTTTTTCTTCTTCATGGAAACTTTTGCCAAACCTGCCAATCCAGGGTTTTCAAATTTTTTAAATGGCTTGGCGGCAATTAGGTAGCCTATTTTATGATAAAGGTTTCTGTCTTTAAACCACTCCTGCAGTGTGAAGTAAAACCTCTCAATTTCGGACCAAATTTCATCAAGCTTTTGCTCTTTTTGCTTTTCCCAAAATTGGAGGAAAGTATATAGCGGGTCCTTCTCTGTAGGCTGCTTGCCTGAGATCATATCCAAAATCAGCTCAATTTTGGAGTCAAAAGCTGCTCTGTTTTTATTGGTAATAAAGGACCAAAACTTTTGATCTTGGTCATTCAGGGTCTGCTCGATCTCGTCCCAAAGATGGGCGATTTCTATCTGCTTGATTTTTCGCTCCTCAAGAGTATAGTCTTTGAAACTATTTTCAGATAGAAAAAGCGCTTTGGTCAATTCCGCATTGGTCAGAGGAATTTTACCAAGATTCAGACGCTCAAATAAGTTTCTGCTGTTTTCCTCAGGTAAAACCTCATACCAAATGATTTTTGCATCGCCTAAAAACTTTTCGAAAAATCTAGCCCCATAAAATTTTATAAGGGAATTCCTTTTTTCAAGCTCCCAGCTCCTAATGGCTTGAAAAGCACTTGAAATATGGAAAAAATCAATATTGTCTTTATTGATTTTGACCTTGTCGTCCGATTCGATTGAAAGTTGATCAAAAAACTCCACACATTTTAACCTGGTTTCATAGCTGATTTTAAATTTTTCTGATTTATCCGGACCAGTCCAATAAATGTTTCCGTAGTTAATGATCAAATAAATGGTCGTTAAACGTTGCTGTCCATCGATTACCTCATACCAGTCTCCTTCTAAGTCAGCGGAGGCTTTATAAACATCGGACATTTTCTTTACCACAATCGGCTGTAAGCAATAGAATGTCTTTTCTGTTTTACCCGGTATCTCTTTAGGGAAAAAATTATCAATATCCTCAAGTAGCTGAACAACCTGTTGATTTGTCCAACGATATCCCCGCTGATAGTGTGGGATAAAGAACTGTTTGTCTAAAAGCTGGTCTATCTTCTTTAATTCCAATGGATCATTCATTCTAAAAGATTTTTGTCAGTTAATATTTCAAAAGATTCACTAATTAACAGCTATTTAAACAACCCACCATACCCACCTTTTGGCTCCTTCACTTTCAGTGATTTGGCTTTGGAAGTTTTATAGGTTTTGGTTTTGACATCGCTGAAGACTGTATTGGGAGGAACGGGCTGACCTTTTTGCTCATAGTAATCCTCCACATCTTTTTTCTTATGCAGGCCTTTTTTGACCTCCTCCTCGAAATTCTGATGATTCAGTTCCAGCAAGCGCTTGAGGATTTCCTTTCGGGAATCGGGATGGAGAGTGAGGCGAAGCCGGTCTTTCTCCGAAAGGTATTCCACCTCATAGAAATCATGCCTTAGCTGAATATCCGTCCAGCCATAAGCTTCCAATACCGCTTCATCCATCTGCATATGCAGCTCTCGGAGTTTGAGGATGCCCTTAATGGCCTCATAAAATGAAATCGTATTGACCGTTTTTTCTAAATGCTTTTGCAAGGATAATACTTGCTTGTCTTTATCATTAATGCTTTGGGCTGAAATCGCTTTACTGTGAAACAGATTATAGGTCTTTGTAAGTCCTAATTGCATACCCAACATCAGTTGTTTACGGTGCTCGTGGTAGGCTTCGCCAATGGTTTCTAGTTTAAGCTGTAAATCCTTTGCAAGATTATCTAAAATCGGAAAAGTGTCAATACAATCTCGATTCGTGTACCGAATATCAAATTTCATTGTAGAACCATATTTCCATGCCCAATCTTTGTGGATTGATGACTGCAAAAAAGAGTATTCCCAATATTCACTTCGAACTACTACAGATGTTGCAACATCAAAAATAGCACCCACATCAACAAAGGATTGGTTCACATATTTTGAAACACGACAAGAAACAAGAACTCTATTTAATTTATTGATCTTTTTATAGAGGGCAGGACGTTTTTCACAGTGTTGCCACCATTTTTCAGGTAAAGGATGTCTCAAAGCATATTGTCCAATAATTGGATTCCCTTCTTCATCTTCTTTCCATCGTTGTCTTTCTGGTTTTACTTTTTCTAAAAGGATTTTATATGGTCTAGTAAACTTTAATGCATCCTCCTCTGTCCAATCTTGAAAATTAATTACATATCTACTTGGATTTTGGTCTGGGTTGTTATTTAAATCATCACCGTTTAAATAAGGTTGAATGACATTTATATTTATTGGGTCATCAGCAATTAATTGTTCTGCTTCATTTGAGTCGAGGACAAAACCCATCCCCAAAATAATACTTCCCTGATAGCTTTTACCATCATTGGCAAACAAAGGGATTGGAGTTCCAGTATTGTCAGCTTCATCCAAAAAAGGTGAAATTTGATCGGTTTTCTTCCCATTTAAGATGAACTGGCCTTTCCAATCACCTTTATATATTGTGATTAATGATACCTCAACTGCAGCTAATCCTGGCCACCTCATTCCTTTTACAGCATGATTTAATGAAGATCCATTTTGAATAATTTTCTCCAAACCAAACTCCCTAGCCTTACCTTGTGCAACTGTATTTGTAGAAATAAGAGATTGAAATCCTTTTTCTCTTAGAACATTGTTAATTCTTAAAAAGAAATAGACAACTAAATCAATTGTTGCTCCTTCGGAAAAATTAAATCTTATCCATTCTAAAAAGTTTTCGCCATAAGCATCCTTCAATCGTCTATCCCCCAAGAATGGCGGATTCCCTAAAATACAATCAAATCCACCTTCACTAAACACTTCAGGAAACTCTAAAAACCAATGAAAAAAACGTTTATTTTGTGAAATGGCAGTTGCCTTAGCAGTTTTCATGGTTTGCCAGCCTTTATAGCCTGATAGAATCTGGCGGTACTCGCTATCTGTGACAAACAGGTCCTTGGTAGCCTCATTTTTAGGAATATAGAACTGGGCCACCTGGATATCCGCCATAGCTTTCATAAACTGATAGCCCTTGCCATTCAGGAATTTTTGGTAGGCTCGTTGCTTACTTTCGATCTGATTTGGAGTGTTCTCAGGCAGGGCACGGAAATACCCATATTCTGCCATGGCTTCTCGGACCGTATTATCTAAGTCACTTTGAACTTCAGTATCGAGTTGGGTTCCTGCGGATTTGCTATCCCGCTCTTTTCGTTCTATTTTATTTTTTTTGAGCAGGGAGGATGCGATTGGCTTCACATCTTCACCCAAGGCCTTAAAGGCTTCATCTGCGATACCTTTTTCCAGTTCTTCACGATGGGCAAGTCCAACGATGGCATTGCCACATTTGATATGGTGATCCAAGAAGTTAAGTGGCTCACCCGGATTGTGTGCCTCGAGCCAGAGGGCTACTTTGCATAGCTCAACAGCAAGGGGATTTAAGTCCACTCCATAAATGCAGTCCCTGATTACCTCCCGCAAGGCATGCCTATAGTATTCGGGAGAAGGCTGCTCCACTATAGTTTGATTATTGCTGGCTTTGGTCTCCTGAAGACAGGCCAGCTTGAAGGCGATCTTTCTCGCAGCAGATAAAAGAATATGACCACTACCGCAAGCCACATCACAGACAGTGATGGAAAGAAGAGCTTTGATTGGGTCAGCTTCTTTCAGCTTATCTTCTATGATGTAATCCAGAGAGTGCTTAATCAGCGGTTGAACCAATTCTTCAGGAGTATAGTGAGAGCCAGAATCACCTCTTCCAGTACCTGGTTTGAAATCAAATTTTATATGATCCAAGATAACTGGATCATAATCCAGCAAACCTTCATAGACAGATCCAAATTCCTCTACATTCAATGCACTATAATTAACTCGCATTGCCTGTCCAGTATTTTTATTGATAAAAACAGACAGCCCTTTGAAGGCTTCTAAAAAGTACTTATTGCTCAATTCACTCTGTGACAGAAAGCCTAGACTGTTTGGTCCAAAAAGCTCTCCCCCGAGTGGTTTAATATCTAAGGGTGCCCCAAATTTTTCTGACTCAAATAGCCGAAAAGTTTGCTTGAGTGAGTACCAAAGGTCTTCAAATCGCTTATCTGCTATTCCTCTACGCTCTGATAACCTCCTTAATCTGTCTATACTATAGAATCGGTAGTATATGTCCCGCTTACGTTTGTTCGCATTTTTATCATAAATCAGTTGACGCTCTTCAGTCACCATTAAGAATAGTAGGCGATAGATCAGACGAAGCAGGTATTGGTAATAAGTCTTCTCTGAAATAGCATTAGTCTCCAAGGCTTCTCTTAACGCTTGGTTTTTGGGATGTTTTAAAAATCCATTACCGAAAACCTTAATACTATTTTCTACTGCGTCACTCAGCCCTTCCCTAATTCTTGTACCGCTTTCGAGAGAAAGTTGGTGATACTGTTCTAGGATAGCTGAAGCTGTTTCATCACTTTTGATTGGCAAACGGGAGGCATGTAACAACCTGAATAGTATAGCAAAATCAGCAAATACCTCTTCCTCCATCATCTGTTTCAGATCAAATTCCAAGTAGGATAGTTTGACAAGTCGACTACTGTCACGTAGCAGTCTCAACTGAAAGCCGTTTGTCATCAGCGCATAGCTATGCTCTGTGAGGTTAAGATATTCCTGTACCAGAGCGTGAGGAGACATCCTACGGGTAGCATTACTGGGCTTTACATCTAAGGTCGAGCGCTTGTCAGGGGCTTCTAAAACAAAATCCTGGTAGCCCACAATATGTACGGGGAAGCGATCCCGCTTGACATCCCGGTGAGAAATGGCGTAGGAATTATTTCCGACTACCTCTTTCCCACTGGTCTCCAAATGATAATCCATTAAGCTAAGCAAAGGAATCATCCAATATTTTCGAACTTCCTCATTTCCTGATTTTTCCTTTTGAAGGGCTTCGGTTCTTCTTCGAAATATTCTCCAAAGGTCCTGAGCATCGGCCCAAGCCCGGGCGATTTCATCTTTCACCTTATCACCGGCCTGCATGCCAAAGTCTGTAGCCTTCTGCCCAGCAAGCTCTTCGCCTGCAAGGATTTTTTCTAAAATATCTGAAGAAATGATATTTCCCTCTATGCGTATGGTCTGAAAATTCATGTCAATCAATTTTAATTCTAGGGCTTATTTTTTGTCAGGAATAAGGACATAGATACCCATGATGTCCATTGGAAGTACAGGTAATACCGGTTGGTATTTCACCCCCCCCACAAGCTTTCTGAATTTTTCATGGGCTGTTACCAATACTTCTGCTCTTTGCAAAGCGACTCGATCAAAATCAGCTTTTATATCGTCTAAAGCATCTAGTTCTTCTTTCAACGTTGCCTGCTTTCTAGGCTCTGTTAGCATGTCCGTAGAGCTTGCAATCTCTAATAGTTTTTTAGCTTGGTCTAATCCCAAAAATTGCTTTTCCTCTGCCATTCCTTCATAACCCCAGAGAAGCATTTCTTCAGCAACCAGTTGCGTAGCACCACCTTTTTCTCCGATTACATTTCTGACACGGAATAAAAGCAGGGTGGTTTGTTGATCCACTGCCTTTGTCTTGATCACTGCTGCTCTGGCGATTTTGAAATTGGGTTCAGGATTGAGGGCTGCGGCCATGATATATTGGCTGAGTTGCTCTACAAAAGCGTGGTTCCTCCCCAGGTAAATGTATGCTTCAGGGGTAGGGGACTTGAAGGTGACTTGTATATATTGTTTTTTTATATCTAGAACCAAGGCTGTTTTTAATACCTCTGGAATATTGTTAAAATACAAACGGAAACCCTCTTTATATGGATCTATTTGAACTCCAAGATAGGCCATGGCTTCCTTGACAAAGTTCTTCACTGTATCAGGATTCCCAATAGCGGCATCCACGGCTTTTAGGTCATCTTCAATATCCTTCGCCTTAATGGCATGCTGGGCAAATAGGTCTCTTGAAGCTTTTTCACGTTTGGCGGCATCATCCAGCTTTTTGGTGAATTGCAATTCAGCCTTTTTGATTTCATCAGAACCATCAAATAAACCTAACTGAAGATTTTCCTGAATCTTTTTCGGGTTCAATAAGACAGATTGCAAAACCGCATCCATAATGGATTGTGAATCATCTGGAAAAGGCATAGATATTTTCAGGTCCCGCTTGATTTCTTTCACTTTATGTATCAATACCTTCAGAACTACTCCATCGATTGGATTGTCCTTGCCATAGAGTAGGTAAGTTTTGATAGAAGGCGATGATTGTCCAAACCTGTCCACCCGTCCCTCTCTTTGCTCCAATCGATTGGGATTCCAAGGAAGATCATAATGTAGAACTGCATTGAATGATTCTTGTAAGTTTATCCCTTCTGACAAGCAATCTGTAGCTATCAGAACCCGCTTTGGTGAGGGTTTCATATCATCGATTCGTTGTTTTCTTACCTCATCAGGATCTTCACTGGTGATAACTTGCACATCTAAATCTTTTCCGAATTTTCTTTTTAAAACTGTACCTAGCACTTCACCAAGGTATTTGGCTGTTGCTATATACCGACAAAAAATCACAGCATTAAAGTGATATGGAGATTCGTTAAGCCAGTCAGATACAATGGTTAAGGCATCTTTAGCTTTATAGTCTAATTTGACCCCTTGTGCCTGCTCCAATAATTTTTGAAGCTTTTTAATAGATCTGATTTCATCTGATTCCCATTCTGCTTTATCCATAACCTGAGATGGAGTATTGTCTGCATCAAAGGCTTCATCATTATCCAACACAGGGTTTTCTGTTAGATCAACCTCTTCCTCCAGTTCTAGGTTTTGTTTGTTGATTCTCCGCTCCAGCATTTCCAGACCTGCCTGAGGACTGGACATACAGCCCCGCATCAAAGCTAAAGCTGTCCAATACCTCATACGTTGTTTGATTTTGCTTTCTTTTTGAGTACCCACTGTCAAGCCTCTGGCAAAATCCAAAAGTTCGTTGTAAAACAAGGCATACTCTGCGCTTAGCTTATATCCCACTTCTGCGCTATCTCTCATAGGGAACAGGGTTTCCTCGTCCATCCATTTGACCACATCAGCTCGCTTACGCTGTACAAAATGACCGGCTATTTCTTTTCTTTCTTCCTGTTTGGCATCTCCCAAGGTAATCTTTTCAAATTTTGGTTTCAACAACCCTAAAAGTGATTGAAATTCTTCAGCTTTTCCAGAGTGTGGGGTGGCAGTTAAAAGTACCAAATGCTGATTGGGTTTTTGAGCTAAATCATAGATCAAAGAATATCTTAAATGCTGTCCTTTATTTGTCCCTGCAGGCTTTGCACAGGTATGTACTTCATCTACTATACAGAATTCAGGACATTCTTTGATAAAGACATTTCTTCTGGTATCTGACTTGATATAGTCTACTGAGATCACTTGGTAAGGGAAATATTGAAAAACACTGACATCTCCCTGAATTTCCCTATCCAGTCTTGCTTGAGAATTGGAGCGTATGATCACTGCATCTATATCAAACTTGTCTTTGATTTCCCTTTGCCACTGATCGCATAAATGTGGCGGACAGATGACTGCAAATCTTTTGATTTCCCTTCGCTCAAGCAATTCTTTTGCAATCAGCAAAGATTCCGGAGTCTTACCAATACCTACGTCATCCGCAATCATCAAACGGATTACTTCCTGTTGTAGTGCCATAATCAGAGGAACCATCTGATACGATCTAGGTCTAAAAGACAATTTTGCCATACTCCTGAAGGGACCTGCACCATTTCTAAAAGATAGCCTGGCAGCATTGTACAATAACTTGGCCGTGGCAAAATCACCCAATTGATCTACTGTAGGTTTTGGAAAATCAGTGGACTCAATTTTATCATCCGGATTATTCAAAGGCAGAAAAATACCAGTAATTTCATCCTCAGATCCTCCTAAAGGTTTTATCAACATTACTTCTTCATCATCTGATGGCTGAACAATCCATTCCCTATTTCGGACTTTTACTAAAGACCCTGGTTGAAAATCCATATCTCTTTATTTTACTTTTTTGAAAATGTCAGGTCTTTCTATAATCTTCTCGGCAAGGTTGTCTTTATAATAATATACCCAAACCTGTTCTCCTCTTTTCTTGATTGCATTCCTAATTTGCTTATCCCTTTCTTTTATTTCTACTTGGTCATGTGGAGTGCCATCACAGTATACCCAAATGTCAGGCTCATAAAAAAAATCCGTTTGAGTATATATCCCCTCGGTTCTTTTTTGGGCATTATCCGGGAGCTTGAGACCATTTTCATACAGATATTCCAAGAACTCTTTTTCTGTAGAAGAATTTTTATCGTAAGAAGCTAATAACTTCTCATATTGGGAATCATAGTCGATTTGATCATTCTTTAAATTGACTTCTATCTGAGAATCCCTGAGCATATACAGCGCATCTTTTATCAAAAATCTATCAATGATCGAATGATGGAACTGATTGTAATAGCTGAGCAAGTCATCATAAGAAGCGGGTTCTTGATAATTTTGATCATCGAATCGGCAAATTTCAATCGCTCTATTGATTATTTTTTTGAAAGTATCTTTATTTTCAATCAATTGGGAAAGAATTCCTAAACTACCCTCAGAAGACTCATAGATGAAGATGTTCGGATTGTTTGCACTTCCCATGATGGTCACTGCTATTTCATTGGACTCTATTTGAAATTCCAGTTCAATTGACCTTTTTAAGGCATATTGCATGGTGATTACGCCTTCCTTATTAAGCTTAAGTGCTTTTACAGGCTGTATGTAAAGTGCATCAGCATTGTCCCATGTGAAAAGCATTACATCAGCAGCATTTTCTTCATTTCCTTCGGGTACGTAATTTTGATTTTTCCAAAACCCGGAATTTAGTCCAATTCTAAAGCCCTCTTGATTGGTATGTTTCCAACCTGTATTGATTTTATACATTTTGGCTGTAGGGATAAACTGCAGATTGAGATAAGAAATGTCACCATTTTTTAAAATAGCTTTTCGCACCGTATCCATTCCTCCTGGAATATTAAAATACACCTGTTCCTCAAAACCCTGAGAGGTTCTTTCTTCTTCGGCACAGCTAATATTTTCTCTTTGAATGGCTCGGGTTTCCGAAAGTTCAAGTAATGATGCAAAAATCCGTCTCGAAGAATCATTGTCCAATGGCTCACCTGTAAATGGACAATGATCGCTGTTGAAGTCATCTCCATCCAAGAAATATCCTGAATTGGTAGCTGCTTTGGCCTGTTTGATATTGTTATTAATATCCTGAGTAATCATTTGGACAATAGAATATTTTTTACCGTCATGATAAATTATATTTCTTGGACCAAATTCTTTAAGCGCAATAAATCTAGGCCGGGAAATGTATGTACCCCTGTCATCCTGTAAAAATGTCCTTACCGGAAGTCGGGTAAAATTATATCCGGGTAAGAAACCTTCAGAAGCTAAATATCTATAAGGATAAAATTCTGAAAAACTGTTGTTACCTGTATCATTACACTTTAGAACATCAATTTGAAGAGTGGCTTGTTTTTGATTTCTTTCAGCTTGTCTATACTCTGGACTTCTGGCAGCATAAATACCTGAATTGATGATTGAAGTCGCATCTTCCCTCATAGCTATGGAAGCCTTGTAAATATTTCTCCATCGTTGAACCGCATGATCCAACTCCATTTCAATTCTAATGATTGTGGTCTCTACCCAGTCATGATTGAACCAAGGCTTGGCATGGAGTTCTTCTTTGAAGTCTGCTATAGCTAAGTTAAACCGTTGTATAAATTTGATTTTTTGATCTGGGCTAAATTGAAGTTTTACTTTTACACTATTATTTAATTTCAGATTATCCAATTCATTCAAAAGGGTGAAAATGCTTGAATTCAGTTCTTCCAAAGTAATTTCAGAAAGAATGTAAGCATGGAGATGGCTTTTCAGAAGATCCTCATTTTTCAAATCCAGGGTAGGGGGTACCACGTTTCCAGAAACCATTTCTAAAGATTTGGAATAATAATTCCGATCATGAGCAGAATATGATCCGCAATAAGTAAACACTAATGCTGATTGACCACTTCTACCAGCCCTTCCACTTCGTTGGGCATAATTGGCAGGGTTTGGTGGTACATTTCTCATGTGGACTATGTCAAGCGAAGCAATGTCGATTCCCAATTCCATGGTAGGTGAGCAAAACAAAGCACTGATATCTCCGTCTCCGAATAATTCTTCCCGTCTCTTTCTTTCATCAGAATCTGTGATCTGACCTGTATGATTAGATGCTACAAGCTTCTTCATGTTGGAAAGGTCGGTGCTATATACTTTTTTGAAAAACTGATTAGCTTCTTTATCCGCACCTCTGTAAGATAGGTTTTTAACTTCGTCTCTTCTGACCGTTTCACCATTCCCTTTTTTCCAAATTAGGTAATCGATATTTAACCTATAGACATTTGTATTCTCGTTATTGGAATCCAGGACTTGTAAGCTGTTCAAATAACCTGCATTCCCCAAGACATCAAAAATTTGATCTACAGCTTGATAGTAGATTTCATTATTAATTCTATCATCTGAATATACCTCATTAAAAAGTCTCTTAAAATATTTTCCATATCCACTGGTTGGTCCAGCACTTACAGTTTCCATATTTAAATGTCTGGATATAGATTTAATTCTGATATGATTTGACAAAGCAGGCTTGGGTGTTTCTTTGAAAGAATATGGGGCTTTTAGTTTTTGGTTAATATTTGAGGACTTTGTTTCAATGGCGTCAGCGGAAAGGAAATCTTCCGCTCTAATCGCATACTCTTTTCTGAAAAAATCCAAGGTTTGAAAAATGAACTCATATCTTTCTTGAGGATTGAGCCTCTCAAGAATTTGAATATTTTCCCAATAAGCCTCGACTTCACAGATTTCTCTAAGATCCTTATAATCAAAATCCAATAAACCACATTGCTCCAAATTAGGCAAGACCACTCTCCAACTCCTCCTTAAATCCTGAAGTGCCTGAAACATAATAAAATCTTTAAGGGCATTTAAATTATCCCTTATTGGCCCGGGAAAAGTTCCTGGATTTATGGCATAATCGGCTTGATTTAGATTTATAGCATCAGCAAGTTTAGTAGGTAGCTGAGTGTACTCAAGAGTTCCTGTTTCCGAGTTTTCTATAGCCCTGAATACAGCTGACCTGATCTGAACTGTTTGGATGAAATCATTAAAATGTCCTGATTGTAAGGCGGCATCCTGTCTGTTATCTGTGAAAGAAAGTACTTTTTGTTTATTACTTTCCATCCCCACTTCAGCCATTTGCTTCAAAATAGAAAAAATAAGAGTAGTTGTTGAAGTGCTTCTACCTTCACTTCCCAGTGTAGCTAGTTTGGTAGATTCTTTTGTATCACCATGATAGAAAGTGCCTGATGTAGGGTCAAAAAGAAGTTTGGCAGCCATATACCAGCCTTCGTATGGATAATTTCTATTGTTCTCCTCTTCAGTAAAATTTCCTAAATCGTCAAAGAATATCCTTACAGGAATTCTGTTGGCAACGTGGTTTCTAAATCCCAAAATCTGACCATTGGTCCTTCTTCTTATCCAAGCTTCCGGCAAATTCTGAGCATCTTCTTCAGGATTCCAAACCGAGGCATCAGGTATAATGTATCCTTCTAAATGATCATTTTCTTCTTCCTCAGTTCTGCTCCAATTATTAAACCCTCTTGGTAAAAATTGGCCTTCCGGGCTTTTGGTGACACAGTAAAATTCCTTGCCGCTTTCCCTACTGAACACCACAGGAAATAGTGGCTTTTTCTGATCATCAATCACTATAAAGGGACTGGAATCAAGAGTTATATGTCTATCGGGTTCATTGGAAGACCCTAATGTCATGTAAACTGAACCTGTCTGAGATATAAATTGGTGAATTTTAAGGGGGAGAATAGACTTTTCTTTGGAGTCGGTGGCAGCTAGAAAAGCATTATAAAGATTGATCCAATTTAGTCCCTTAACAACAAAGCTCTTAGCCTGATCAATTTCAAATCCTATTATATCAACTAACTTACTGCTGATTTCAGGAATTGACAATGGCTTATTTCTAATAATAATTCCTTCCTTTTCAACCAAAGCAACTTCATTCTCTAGCCATCTGATCAACTCATTGTTTACCAAGAAATCCTTTGAAATGTCTCCACCAGGTTCTACTTGGCAATCATGGATCAATTTCCTCACATTGATTGTTTCTGCGCCAAGCTGTCTTTGGAGCTTTTCTATTATAATTTGTTCTGCCTTGAATCTAGATCCAAAAAAAGAGGAGGCTACTTCAGCGACTTTCTCCTTTTGGCTTTGAATTGTTCCTCCTGAAACCATTGTTGCAGAAGTCCCAATACAGGAAATTTCTTTGTCTTTACACTTCGCTTTTATTCTCCTTATCAACATCCCTACATCAGCACCTTGGCGACCTCTGAAAGTATGTAGTTCGTCAAAGGCAATAAATTTCAGATTATTATAGATAGATGATTTTAATTGATCTTCTCTATTTCTAGTTAATATATATTCCAGCATCACATAGTTGGTCAAAAGGATGTCTGGAGGGTTATTAATTGTATCTTCTTTTTCTTCTTTTTTTTCCTGACCAGTATACTGTTTGAAGGTGAAAGGGAATTTATGTCCAGTTTTTTCGAAGTAGTTTTTAGCATATTTCCCTAATTCCTTATGCTGGGAATTAATCAAAGCATTCATCGGGTAAACGATAATAGCTTTCACACCATTTTCTAGATGTGGGTTCTTAGCTAAGTAATTGAAAATAGTTCCAAGAAAAGTCAAGCTCTTACCAGATCCAGTTCCTGAGGTGACGATAAAGTCTTTACCCTGCGAACCCAAAGTCAACGCCTCAACTTGATGGTCATATAAACTAAAACCAGCAAAAATATCAGCTAACTTAGCATCCAGTACTCCTGTTTTAATTAGTTCTTCGGTACTACTTGAAACCTGAAATGATGGGTTGAATTGAATTAAAGGATCTTTCCAAAGCTTTCCACTATTGATGGCTTCCTCTACAACTGAAGCAATAGCATCATCACTAATATTTATAAAGCTCTGAATATAAGATTTATAGTCGTCAATGATTGATTGGTGAAGCGAAACAATATTCATGATGTATTTCTAAAGTTTTAAAATAATATTTAATTATACATAATACTCTTCATTTTTCCGTTCTAAAATCCATTATCTATCCTCCAATTTTTTGTAAAGGTTTGTCAACCTGCAATTTTGTGAACTTATGATTTTGGCTTAAAGATCATATTATGCAAATCCTAAATTTTGTAGGGTAAATATTCCAAAAATTGCATAAAAGGCATTTATTTAATGGTAATAGCAACCTCTACAAACCTACAGAAGGGGTTGGCCAATTTGATTTGGGCGGGACTTTTGCATTCTGGTTCTAGGATGGTTGGTGATCCTACAAGAACAAACAAAGCCCTAGCTCTTGAGATGGCCACATTGAAGCGGTGAGGGCTATAAAGGAATTCCATTCCACGGGGTGCGTCCTGAGGACTAGAAGTAGCCACAGAATAGATCACCACAGGAGCTTCTTGGCCTTGGAATTTATCTACCGTACCAATTTCAATCTCCGGTAAAACTGCTTTGAGCAATCCTACCTGAGCATTGTAAGGTGAAATGATTTTGATGTCTGTAGCTGCTAACATTTTCGATTTCCCCTCTTTGTCAGTGTAGGTCACATCTCCTTTACAGAGGTCATTGACAAGTGTCACAATTACTGCCATTTCTTCCTCCGAACTATTTGTATTGCCTTGGTGAGGTGTTGCGAGAAAGCGAAGTCCTGAACCCTGTAGAAGGGTATTACCACTGATACTTTGGTTTTCCAGACCTCCAATAGGCATTAGTTTGCTTTCATAAAATTGCTCTGAAATAAAAGAACAGATGTTAGGGTGCATGCGCCAAGTTTTGTCCAGAAAAATACCTTTTTCAGGTAAGATGGTTTGGTGGTCTTGAAGGATATGAGCAAGAGCAGAGACTTCTGTTCCCTCCGGATGGACACCTTGCTGAGGTTGCTGCAATTGTTGAGGATCACCAAGCAGGATCAGGTTTTTAGCCGATTGTGCAACAGCCAAAGTGTCAATTAAAGATAATTGCCCAGCCTCATCAACAAAGAGATAGTCAACCGCATCTTCAAACATAGTTTTGGCCCACATGAAAGATGTACCTGCGATGATTTGACTAGAAGCAAGTTTGGATTCAATGACTTCATTTGTGTTATTGGTAAACCAAGGGCAACTATCATCTTCCAAAGCAATCTTTTGGGAAATGTATATAGGGAACTGAGAATCCTCAGCATATTCCCAAATTTTTTCTAAGAGGTTGGTGATGACTTTATGACTGAGAGCTGTAACACCCACCTTCTTTCCTTGTTTGATAAGATCAAGTATCATTCTGCTTGCAGTGTGACTCTTCCCTGCGCCAGGAGGTCCTTGTATGGGAAGATAACTATAATTCAATGAACTCGCCCATTGAGTTGTGGTTTGGAGTAAGTCAGCGTTAATAGTGCTTTCGAAATATCCATCTGGAGATTTTCTTAACAAAAGCTCCCTGGCTGCTTTATATGGTATTTCTTGAGAGTCTAGCTCATTATTTATGACCCAAGATGCCATTGTAATAATAGCTTCTTCTTTTACATCTGAAGGGAAATCTTCCACCATTAAAACTGAGATAGGATGAATATCTCTATTAGAAGGACCTTTTTTAATTCGGATAGTTTGGGCCCCCATGTCTATTTTGATCACCTCTCCTAGAGGTTTTCCATCTATATTTCTAACATTTTTACCTCCTCTAATATCTGTTTCCTGATAGTCAAACTTATAGGTGTCTATAACAGATCTTTTTATTAGCTCACGTTGTCCAGTGAAGCTCATCCTACTAAGCGCATTTTTTTCTTCCAAGAGATCTTCTTCCGAAAGTTCCAAAAGTCTGAAAAATTCCCACCAGAAAGATTTTTTCTCTCTCCTATACCAATCAAGCATGTGCGCTAGAAGGTACTTCCCTTGCTGAACAGGAGTCCTCTCTTCACGATTGACAGGCATGCCTTTCATTAAGGCATCGAAAAGAGGTTGAATTTTTTCTTGATGCGCAGTGATTTTCTCACTGGCCTCCGTGGGTTTTGATTCAGGTCTTGGAATATTAATACCAGAATCAATCCATTCTTGCCTGAGTTGTTCGAGCCAGTTGTGGAGCCTATAGGTACTAATACAGTCATCTTGGTTGTACAGCTTGATGGCTGCGAACATTTCTGTTGTGGCTTCTTCTGTCTTGTTGATTTCAAGAAGGAATTCATACATGCTTTTATTCTTGGCAACGTCTCTGAGATCTATTTCACGCTCATATCCGTAGAATTTCTCAAGGTCTTTAATAGAGTATTTTTCCACGCTTGCACGAACTCCCTGCCTGACTACCCCATAGAGGTCTATAAAAGTTTCAGATCGCAGCAATTGATCCATTTCGTTTTCGAAAGAAACATATTTTCCCATTAATCTTTTGAAAGCAGACACTTCATAAGGAGCATAGTGATAGATATGCATCTCAGGATGTGCATACTTAATCTGCATTGCCAACTCCATAAACTGCTCAAAAATCTGCTTTTCCTCGATTTCATCTTTTGCCCAAAGGGCATGGTATTCTCCTTGATAAAACCATCCTATCAGATATTCTAGTCCACCTGGATCTACTAAAGGATCTCCTTCCAAGTCGAGGTATATATCGTGTTCTGAAGGTTTAGGAAGTCGGTAGAAACCTATATGTTCTTCAAGGTCCAATAATTCATAGATAGGACGGTGATTTTCATTCCGGCTTCTCCATTGGATATTGGCTTGGTCCCGGAGATTTTGGTAAGTTTGTTTTGCTCCTTTCTTGGGTTTAAATAGAATAGGATTTATTGTCATTGCATAATTTTCAAGTGTCTCAATCCCGTGAATTTTAACTTCTTTTATCTGTGAGTTTCCCATTCCGGCTATAAAACTCAAATGATCGTCATCCCTTCTCTTTTTGTTGCACACTTCCCACCAAGAGCAGATGTCACAATGAGCAACTGGCTCTGGGTAGGTGTTAGGATCCTTTTCATTTACAGCTTCCAAAAAGCGTTTTTTTACTAATCTGACATAAGCCATGTAATCATTCGTTCGGTAGCTAATAACCCCTTCAGGGGTTTTTACCAACATGATTTCAGGGAATTTTCCTTGGATTTCGGCTACTGCTTCAGTATATAGACTGATTTGAATGATGGTAGCCGCTTTGGTTTCGGTAGCAAGCTTGGTATCGATCACTTGATAGGAGAAATCTCCTAAAATACTAGATTCTTCCACTTTGATTAAAAAATCGGCCCAACCCTGCCATTCACTTTCCTTTCCTAATCTAGCCTGATATATAATATCAAAACCTTTATTCATCGCAGTTACTGTCTTTTCAAATGCCATGCTGTCTCCACTTTGAATTGAATAGACTGTTTTTCCTTCTGCCTTGAATTCATTTAGAATTTTAGCCTCAAAGACTTCCCCCTTTTCCCTCAAGGCGAGCATTACTTTGTTGGTATATTGAGGCTTTTCTCTTTTGCCTTCCAAGGCTTCTTTTTCGAGATTAATCAAATGCTTGCAATAAATGTAATTAGACAAATCACTTGGAGAATAAATATGTTTGTCTACCATCTTTCTCATAATTAGAATCCTTAATTGAAATGATGGATTAAGGTAAGCAACTAATTACTTTAATAAAAGGATAGAAAAATATTCTGTGACATATTATGTCATTCTTTTTTACATTTTAAAATTCTGGTGATTATGCAGTTCAAATAAGTCTTTGAACAATTAAAATCGTCATTCCTTTTTCAAAATTTCTGAATTGATTAACCTCCACTTTGAAATTGATTTTTTCGAGGAAATCCATCCACATTTTTACAATAATTACTTCATCATGTCTATTTGCATCGTCAAGCAAAATCAAAACCCTATCTGAAAAATATTCATGTAATAAGGGGATTGCAGGGTAACGAGCTAAAAATTGTGTGGTTCTTGGCGGGCCATCAATAATTAATAAATCTATTTTATCCGTAAATTTTAGATTACATGTTTCGTACCATTTCCAGATTTGCTCTTGGATGGTATAATCTCTTAGGGGACAATATTCAACACAAGAGATATCTTTAATTTCGTTGACCTCAATATTCTCATTCGTGGTTTTTGCATAAAATCTATCGTGGTCCAAGGCTATTGCTTTACCATGATTATTCATCTTTAATGCTAACCCAATAATTACTGAAGAAACACCACTGCTGGCCTCAAAAACAAACTGAGGTTTTTCTTTTAGAATTACCTCAACAATTTTTGCTAAAAAATCGGGGGAACCGACCCAACCCCTTGTTGCCGGAAAAAATTTTAAATTTGGTAAAGAATTGTAGATAGAAAGTAATGACTCAATCTGTAAAAATTGGTTTTCAAATTTTTGATCAAGTTTAGAAATTATTGAACTTAATGCTAAATCTATTGATTTCTCCTGATTTGATTCAAGATTACTCTTTTTGGTTTGGTATTGAATAAACTCCTCTAAGGGTTTTGATATCGCATCAAAGTTTATATAATCTAACTTTTTGCTAAAAAGATCTAATTTTTTTTCAATCCGAAATAACTCGTCACTTCTTTTACTTAGGTTATATAGATTTATGGGCAGGTAAACTATTGCTTTTATAGCCTTGAATATTTTATTTACAATTCTCATTTAAAGCTTCCTGAGTCTATAATCAATTTAAATTTCTACAATATAGTCGGAACATTTAGAACATAATTCATAACATTTTCTTAGTCCCATTCGAAGATCACTGATTTGCTTCCTTCTGATTTCACCATACCATATATCTATTATATTATCTTTTCTAATATCCCCAATTTTGTGGACACTATAATAATCTTGACAGCACATCACAACTGAACCATCATATCTTACATCTATCTTTTTTTCAATTTTTGAACATCCTGCGGTAAGGGGTAAAGGAAGTTTTTCTTCTTTATGAGAGACATAACCGGCTCTATTTCCAAAATTGTCTCCACCCTTAATGATATAAAATTCCCAATTATGATCTGACAGTTTAAGCTCCTCCTGAAAATAATCACATTTAGCCTGAAAGTCTTCTTCAGTTTTCCAATCATAGATTGAAAGTGCAAATTCCTTTATATTATAATTTTTTAATCGGTCGACAACTTCCTTTGTCAAAAAATCTCCATTTGTGAATATATAGTTGTTTAATCCTAACTCTTTACATTTTTCGAAAAAGGTAAAAATCCTTTTATCAGTAAAAACTTCGTTGTAAAAATGAAATGAAATGAGGCCCTTATATTCTATTTCTGCAAGTTCAAACAATACTTTAAAGATTAATTCTTCAGGCATCCGAACTTTTTCTCTATTATCACTAGATCTGGTACAAAATGAGCAAGACCTATTGCAATAGGAGTTGCTTTCAATGGAGATTTTTTCAAAAAGTGGGTAGGGGATGCTGCTCATGATTATTAATTTAGCTTTATTCTAAATCCGTCTATATCATCAAAATATGTTATGTACTTCCTTGGTATTTCATAAACTGATTTTGCCTCTTGAGCATAGTTTGACATACATGTCAAAGCATTTAAAAAGCCTGTTTCCTTTAAAATATCAATAGTTTCTTGATTGAAATCTCCATGGGGGTAAGAAAATGAAATAATTTCCTTTCCTAACAATTGCTCTAAAACGTCTTTACACTCATTTAATTGGTAAAATGATTCTTTCCTGTTTATCTGTGTTAACCTAACATGATCCATAGTATGTGCACCAACTTCTACTCCGAGCTTATTGAGTTCGCATAACATGCTTTTTGAAAGGATCTTTAAATGAGGTAATTTTTTCCCTCCCCATTCTGCCTGTTTTCCCAGATATCCGGCAACGGGATAAATCATGGAAGGAAATCCAAATTTCTCAAGAATAGGGTAGGTAATGCTATAAAATTTTTCGCATCCATCATCAAAAGTCAGTACTACATATTTATCATCAATGACCTTCTTGTTGAATATTAAATCCAAGGCTTGATACAAAGAAATTACCTTATATTCAGAATTATATAGAAATTCCATTTGAAGGTGAAACGTTGTCGAGTTGCAAAAGCAATCTAGATTGGTATAGGTTTGCGGTCTATCACCAATTTGATGATATAAGAGTATGTTTATATTGTTAGAAGGGTCTGTTTTTATGGTAGTCATCACTTAATGTGGTTAATCTAAGAGTTCATTAGACTGGTTAAAGCTTGTGAGGAGTTGTAAACACCATTCAAGTTCAATTCACAATCAGGGGCTTTAGGATTATTGATCGCATTAAGAATCCTAAGTGATAAGGTCTCTGAATTTAGATCATCTGATTTTAAAATGTCCAAATTACCATTCTTTTGAAAAAGCTGAATTCTCATATTTTGCTCTTCATTTCCTCCAGAAAATCCTCTTTGGTAAATTAACATTGGTTTTTTTGCAGAAACAGATTCAATAATTGAGTTATAGCCTCCCAGTGAAATTACTAAAGACGCGTTTGAAAGATATTTTAAGTATTTTCTACTGTCAAAGAGATGAATTTCGATTCCCTTAGACTTAAGGGAAATAACCTTCTCTTGTTGTTTTTTAAAGTCTTTTTGAAATGCACCTGAGAATAGTACCAGATTGTGTCTCTTTTTTTCTTTAATTCTTAAATGACTATCAATTAGGCTATCCAGCAATTCATTACCCATCCGTCCTGCTGCAACCGACGCAAGTATTAAAGGGGGTTTTTTGACATTTTTTACTTTAGGAATTTCCCTAGTGATATATCCTGTTTGAATAACAGGGATTTTAATCATTTCTGTTTTTGAAAAACTTTTTGATAACCCTGCAAAATTCCCATCTCCATGAACGAGAACCAAGTCATACCATTTATTAATTAATTCACAGACATAATCATCTCTTTTTCCTCCTCCTTTGGATTCAATAATGTCCCTTACACTTGATACGATTTTGGCCTTGGGGTTTTCAATTTTTACTTTATCGATTAATTCCAACACTTCATTTTCAAAAAGTAGTCCAAAAGGGAAATGTTCAGTTATAAGAATATCAGGTTTAATTTCTTCAACTGACTGTGTTATTATTTTTTTCCGGCTTTTAAAGCACTGTTCTATGTTTATAGATGGATCGACCGACAATAATGAGTCCGAATTTTCTTCCTTATAAATAGCCGGCATCTGGATGATTTTTAAATTTTCGGGTATATCAAAATTTGGCACAGCTTCCCCTCCATTAAGTATAAATATTTGAAAGTGATTGCTCAAACCTCTTGCTAGCTCCACTGCTCTGACTAAATGTCCAATTCCATATACATATTGGCAGTGGAGAAGTATTTTTTGATTCATTCTTTGCTTGGAATACATTATTGAAAGATTAATAAAGGGAATTATAATCTACTTTACCCTTTAATTTTTCATTTTTGAAAAATCCCATAATTACTTTTGAGGCATATGGAGCCTGGGTTTCAGGACCTATATACCCTGCTATATGGGGCGTAATTTTGATATTTGGTTGTTTATGAAAAGGATGGTTTTCCGGTAATGGTTCTTTTTCCAAAACATCAAGGCATGCTCCCGAAAGTTTGCCCATTTCCAGTGCTTTTAATAGGTCAGATTCAATTAAATGGTCCCCTCTTCCAACATTTATCAGAAAAGCTCCATCCGGTAGATGATTAAATAGGTTGATGTTAAGAATCCCCTTTGTTTCTCTTGTTAAAGGCAATTGACAGACTAGGATATTTGATTTTTTTACTAATTCCACTTTTTCATCTTCTCCGATATAAACATCTTTTATTATTCTATTTTTTGATGTTTTAACCCATCCAGCCACTTCGAAACCTAAATTTTTTAACTTCTCAGCAATGGTGGACCCTATAAGACCAAGGCCCATTATACCAATTATAAGCTTTTCCTTTCTAATGATGTCAAAAACATTTGACGCATCCATCTGTAATTTTCTAAGATTTAATGTAGGGTAGAATTTATTTAAAATTTGTTCGACCACATAGTCTGCGACACGGTTTCTTAAGTAGGGATCAACAAGTCTTATCAGTGGAATTTTATGCGGTAGATTTGATGAATTTATAATGTGATTCACACCGCTTCCACATGATAATATTAACTTCAAATTCGGGAGTTTGATAAGAAAGTCGGGTACTGAAAGCCAAATAATTACAACATGGATATCGGAAAGGTTTACATCGCTAACTGAAGTTACTATGTTATATCCTATCAAATCATTTGATAAAATACTATGAAACTCATTCACTCCCTTTACATCTGGTTGAATCAGGACTGTTTTCATTTTGAATAATCTTCTACAAAGCCGAATGCTGATTTTACAATATTGGATGCATTACTTTTTCTCAGAATATTTGAGGAATATATTCCACTCATTATCTGGACAGGAACAAGATGATCTTCAATTTGAGAGTTAATCAATTCTTTACTTTTTCTCCCTGTAAGGTAATCAGCAAATTCCTCTACTACTTTAAATTTTACCCATTCCATTGTTATCATGGATTCAGATTCCAAATTTTCTTCATCAGTTAAATCACTTAGTTTGTAAATTTTTGGCTGTGTTGAAGAATCGGCGAAGATTGGATTACGAAAAACATAAATCTCAAAATGATTCTTACCACCCAGATACTCTTCTCGACCCATGTTTGCATCGTGTTGGTCAGATGCTTGATAAGCGTGAATCTGAATGTTTTGAAAAGGCCCCTGCTGTATATTATAACTTTCGTGTTTAATTCTTCCATTGCCTTTATATAAATCTTTTCCTGGATTGATCCATGTTCGGCCGGCAAAACCATTATGGATGAGGTTTACATTAAAGTTTGCAATGGCCTCCTCATTCTTTTTTAAGGTAATTATTGCGGAAAGATCAATTTCTCCAAAATCACCACAAATTAGCCTGAGTTGTTCGTCGCTCCATTTATTTACCAAATCATATTGTTCACCGAAGATTGCTTTATAATCTTCTTTTTTTAATTGAGTGAAAAAACCATTTGGTTGAATAAAGGAACTGACAATTTCCATTGTATCTGCTATTTTTTCATGAACTCCGGCTGCTTTGTAAAACTGGTAGATTGTATCAAAAATATGATAACCGCTATGTGATGCTTTCCCATAGCCAGATGAATACGGATGGTACTGTTGGGTAACAATTTCATTTGGAAACCGCCATTGACCATCAGAATGATAAGCTTGAACAAAAGTAATAGGGCAGTTAGTTTTTTCACCAACCTCACGAATTTTGTCAATGACAAACTGAAACCCCTTATGAAATCTGCGATGTGAATTAATCATAAATACAGTTTCTTTTTCAAACTGTAATTTTTTGTATTTTTCTAGTAAGATAAAATAATCATCCAGTATCCCTTCCGCATTTGAAAGATCACTTATAGCGTTCACCCTGGTTGTTATTGGTTTATCCATAAGAATATTTAAACCATTTTGTAACGCCCATTCGGCATAAGCTTTATGTACTAGTGGTTCAGTTGCTATTATTACACCTGATATTCCTTTTTCTCGAACAAAATTTGAAAGTCTCTTTGCAAATTCAGCAGGAATAACATCTGTAAATGGTTGAATTAACCATAACTCAGTTTGTTCAAATTTTTTTGCAGCCTTATGAACTTCCGAAGCTTGGCTTTCTAAGTCAATTATTAATTCTAATTTAATTTTGCTGATTCTATGCAAAGCTGGAAGGTAAACCCGCCTGGCATGTGGGCCACAACCAATTAATATAACATTTGATTTTTTATTGATTGCCATTTTATATTGTTTGAAGATATTTTTTTGTAATAGCTATATTAACCGGAAGTTGTTTTATAGCATTAATTAAAAGCGGGTTTATTTTCCTTTCCTCTAATGCTTGACTAATAAAGGCTATATGCAGGTCAATCTCTTCGTCCTTTTCTGCCCTAATCCTAATATCGGTTTTGCCCAAGCTATCACAGAGAAAAAGTATACCAATTTCTTCCTTGAAATCATGAAAATTGGATGCAATATCTAAAAATACCTTTTCGCATTCTTTACTTTCAGAGAAGCTTATTGAATAACCATGTGACGCTCTTCTTGCTGCGTCACGAGATTTACCTAGTTCAAAATGTAAACCTGCAATTCGCCCTATGTAAGCTATTTGTGGAATTGTTAAACCAAAGGAGTTTTTTAGTAGTTTATGAATGAAGGAGTCTTCAGAAACAATTAAAGTTTCAGAAATTTCTTCATGGCCGTAAAAATTATGCTCTAATTTACCACCTTCATTTTTGAATTTTCTTGCAAATTTTCCAATATCATGCAAAATAATTCCAATTTTAATTAAGTCGTGTTTCGCTATATTATCAATTTTTACTTCTAGTTTACTTTTGATCTTATCTTCAACTTGCCAATTGATAAAATACTCGGATATAGTCGCTATGTATGCATCTAATACAACTTTTGTATGCGTAATTATACCAAATTGATGCCAGTTACTTACATGTTCAATTGGGTCATCAGGATTTATTAGGAAATTTTCGTTCTCAGGCCTAGTCTCGATTATCTGCCTGGCAATATCTACCAGCATATCTAAAAGTTTATTAGAAATGCTATTTATGTCCTGAGGATGTAAACCTTCGTTATTCAATTTCATGTTATTAAACTATTTTTTATCAATAAGGCATTTCACCCGCAATGGTCACACGCTTTAAAACCCTTCTAATACTGGAATCAAATGACGGTCTGTAATGTATCGTAGACCGATTGTCCCAGAATACCAAATCACCATTATGCCATTGATGTTCGTATTTGTAACTAAGGTTAATTATATGGTCATACAATTTTGAAAACAATTCATTTCCAACTTTATAAGGAACACCAACAAAATCTAACTCATATGCAATATTCAAGTAAAGAATTTTTTCTTTAGTAAGAGGATGCGTTCTAACCAAAGGATGCGGGAAGGTATCCCCCGGAGGAATATCAATGTCTCTATCAACATATTTCGCTGAAACAGAACCAAATGGTCTATAAAAAGGATTATACGTAATTGAATTTATTTCTTCAATAATCGATTTGATTTCAGAATCAAGCATATTGTATGCCTGTACCATATCGAACCATACTGTTGGTGCAGAATTTAGATGAATATCCAATGCGTATAGCAAAGATGCTGATGATGGACATTTTAACCACTGGTGATCTGAATGCGGCAGTACTTCCTGATGCCCTAAATAAGATTTCGAATATTCATTGGCTTGATTTCCAACAATTACAATGGAATTACCTGAATCCTGACTACCTAAAACGGGAAAATTCTTGTCCGGGACAAATGGAGGACCAAAGCGAAAGGCAAATTCACTCAATTGATCATCATTGAGATTTTGATTTTTGAAAATGACAACCTTATAGCGATTGAGTAATTCCTGAATTTGAAGTA
Organism: Aquiflexum gelatinilyticum; assembly: GCF_024813435.1. Classification (NCBI taxonomy): domain Bacteria; kingdom Pseudomonadati; phylum Bacteroidota; class Cytophagia; order Cytophagales; family Cyclobacteriaceae; genus Aquiflexum; species Aquiflexum gelatinilyticum. The sequence goes on along the minus strand of NZ_JANAEZ010000001.1, from coordinate 136,489 downwards.
TTTGGGAGGGGGTTAAGCCCAAAGATAAATCGGCTTCGTGAACGGTAACCCCAATTCCATTATTATTTTCCGAAAATCGAAATTTTGTCATACTTAGATTTGTGTTTTGTATTTTTTGTACATTCTTTCAATTACTTCTTTAAGTTCATTTTTGTAGGATTCGGGAGAAATCACTTGGAGCCCATCCCCATAGGATAAAAGTAATTGTCGGAGTTCATGGTTTGGAATTACTTCAATTTGGATTATTATTCCTCTATCTGTAGAATCTATTTTTTTTTGGGAACCATGCAGCGGTTTAGTCAATATGTATGGACTGATTTCAATATCAATGAGTAAATTGATTTTTATTGGCTCTTGGTTTGAACGAAAGCTAACTCCAATGATGTCTTCAAAATACTCCGTGAAGTCAACAGCTGTATTTTTTTTAAATTTTATAATATCAGGTGCAATACTTTTAATTCTATCCAGAGGAAGATTATAAATCAATTCATTCGAATCATTTAAACCAAAAAGGAACCACCTTTTATTGAATTGCTTTAAATAATAGGGGTGAATTGTCATAGATATCGGTTGGGTTTCTTTGAATGATTGGTATTCAATCTTAAGTGAAATTTCCTTGATAATGCTTTTATAAAGTATTGGCAAGTAATCTAAACCTACTAAAAATTCATTTTCGTCAAATCTAATAACTTCTTTAATCACATCTTGTCTAAAAAGTGATTGAAGTTTAGGAATTAATTCATTGACCCACTCAAATTGAGGTAATCCTCTAAATCGAAGCAGAACCATCAATGCTGCATTAATTGCATCTAGCTCTTCATCACTGATTTTTTGATTTTTGATACTGAAATCTTTTTCAAAGTATCGGTAATATACTTTTTTACCTTGCTTGATTCTTTCCAACGGAATTGACCATCCTGCTTCACTTTCCATGAATTTGATATCATCAAATAATTGCCTTTTTTCAATTTTTGATCCCTCTCCATTAAAGTCTTCCAACGCTCTATTTACCTCCTCTAATAGATCTTCAATAAAATACAATCTGTATTTATTGCTAAAGCATTTATCAAGCATATGATACCTTAAATAAGCGTTTTTGTTTATACTCATAAATCCACAAAATTTAGGGTTAAGGAATCCATTCCAAACTCCAAATCAGTTAAATTACTAAACTTAAAATCATCAATTTTTAGGGTAGCCTTTTCGGAATTGGAACTATCAATTAAACAAGAACAAGAAGGACATTTTAAGTAATTTAGCCTGTCGATATTAAATGATTGTAATTTTTCACCACAGTTAAAGCAATTCAAATAATCATTCCTCAATTTCAATGAATTATTTTCGATTTCGGAAAGTAGTTCCTGAATACAGCTGATAATGTTTTCTTTGTCAGGTCTGCTTTTCGATTTGTACAGTGAATCATTTTCAATGCTGGCCTTAATTTCTTCGAATGATAGTTTTGCTTTGGGGTAAGAATGGAATTTATAGGTGTAGGTGGTTATCTTAAATTCTAGATATTTTTCTGGAATATATTTAATGTATTCTTTTAGCAACTGTTTGAATTTGAATTCCTTCTGAATAATATCTAAGTAACCCGACAACAAGAATTTCCGAATCAATACGCCAACACGTTCAACACTATCTGGGTCTAATGGATTTATAGGAATAAGTCTTGAATTATATATAGTTGTTTTATCGTCGTAATAAAGAATAAACGTCTGCCTATCTTTTAATAGAGAAATAAGTTTTTCATCAAATTCTGGCAAATTACCAACTATGACTAGGTTGATTTGCTTTTCGCCAATTCTTAGGATGAGTGAACCTTTATCGGACTCTTGAAAGGTCACTTTACTTAGTTGTAGATGTTCAGCTTCAAAATTTGTGTAGTTACCTTTAGGCTCGAAATCCAAATTGGTTTTAAGTGTGTAGCATATAAGGCCTTTGGTAAATGCTCTCAGCCCTTTAATGACATCTTGTTCAAACTTTATTTTCTCTGATTCACTTTTCTCAGGTTTGACCTTATCAAGTTCAATCCACAATGTTTTAATATATCGGTAGTGCTTGTGATTTACCAAAACATTTGTATTACGAAGGGTTATTGACTGTGTAGCCCGCTTATTGATTAAATCAAAAAGATTAGATTTCCTAAGAAGCAATAACCTTTTGTTTATTTGATTTAATGCTTCTTCAGTTTCGGTGAGTGTTGAACCATCTTTGTTTTTTCCATGAAAATGGTCGTCTTCGTAAACAGCGCCAATCAAGCTTAGATTTCTATTGATTTTTTTATACCAACCTTTTTGGTCATTCCTATTTTTAAGAAGTTTCTCATAATCTGCTAAGAATAATTTGATGTCCTGAATTTCCTTCATCCTAGAATTGATGTAGATTAAACACCTCTCAAGGAAGGCAATCGTTAATTGGTTTTCATAGATATCTAAATTTGATTCCAATTCTTCATTTAGTATGCGACTTGGCTTGAAACTTACTATACTTTTGTGAACCCAATCTTCGGTATGAGAGGCTAAATACTGATAACTTTTTGAAGGTATTCTTTTTGCCCTTGAAACATGAACCTTTTCTATTTCTCTTTCAAGCAGGTAATGGGGCACTCTAAATATTTCTTCCAAATGAAAAACCTTTTCGTAAAGTAGTTTTTCGAAATCATTCAATCCCAACTTATTTCTGATTCTTCTTATTAATGGAATTACAGTGAAGTTGTCATTTCCGGCTTTTTTTATGTCAATGGCAATGTCAATCAAGATATCTTGAATACTTTTATTTTTATCCAACAATAATTCCTGCCGGATAGCTTTTTTTGTTTGAAAGTTAGAATAGGTGATATCCCTTATATTACCGTCATCTCCGATAATACAAAACCTTCCAAAATCTATTTGATTTGGTAGTTCCTGCTCTGAGACAGTTATATTGCCATATCTGTCAAATAGGTTCATTATTTCTTGCTTATTTCGTTATTAAGTAATTCAACAGCTAATCCTGGTTGATACATAAAGGAATTATGAAATAACTTGACATAATCATCTTTAAACTTAGTCAAATTGGCTTTATCAAGGTCATATCTATTTTTTAGGGTTCTGAATAAACGACTTGAAATTAAATGGTCAACAGCAATGGCAACATCCTTTTCTTTATCCTTACCGGATTCAACAAATACACTAATAAATTTTTCTGCTTGAAATTCAAGACGATTTCCAATTCCAATTCCTTTTTCCGTAAGAAGAATTTTTATATCATCTGAATTTATGAATAAGTGGAATTTATTGAAGGATTCCTTGTTGTGTTGTTCGGCTTTTTCAAACTTATCTTTAAGCCAACTGTATTTCACATTGAATGATGCTTCACTCAGCCTAAAATCCTTTTTGTCAGGATGATTCTTAGGCATTTCCATCAAATTGGATCGGTCGTAGGTTTTAGGAGCAAACTCTAAAGTAGTTTCATCATGATTTGCTGTTCCAACGAACCTTACATTTTCTGGTATTTTAAGTTTTCCCCCTTTAATTAAAGTAGGCAAGACTTCGTTGGGTGTGTTTGACAGTCCTATATATCTTTCGCTTGGAGATTGTTCCAACAAAGAAAGGAAATCTGCAAAATAATGTTCTGGCCTTGAAAGATTCATCTCGTCAAGAATAATCAGGAATAAAGTGTCAGAGTATTTTGGCTGATTAGCAATGTAAAGAGCTTTAAAGAAGTCTGTTTCTTTGTATTTATGTTCAAAAGAATTGTAATATCCCATCAAGTCCATATTATCACGCCAACCCGACTGAACCGCGCATATGCGATAAGGTGCTTTATTCTGGTTATCATCATCCACGCCAACATAATATCCATCAGTTACCAAAGCCTTGGCAAACTCTCTAGGCAAACTGGTTTTTCCTGTACCACTTATCCCTTGTAAAATGCTGATTGGTGACATATTCAAGCCTGAAAGAAATATTCTAATTGTTTCCAAAGAATAATAAAAGGGTTTATCAGATTTAAAGGCCATCCATTGTTGGACATAACTTGTAAGGTCAGCTAAATTGGATGGAGCATCTTTTTTTTGCTGGAGATGATTGTATCCAAGGTTTCTTGTGTCAGCATCACAATTCTTTCCAAATTCAAAAGCATCTGCTTTTTTTGTTGATTCGCCCTTTAGTTGGTCAATTGTTATTGATAAATCATCAATTGTTTTCTTCAAAGACGCTTCCCTAACTTTTGCACTTTCTATTTGATTCTTGTATGCATTAATCTCGATAACATAAGAATCCATGTTGCTCAAAATTCGTTTAAGCTCGAGCAGCTCACCTTCATTTATCTTGGTTTGATATTCAACAACTTTAGCCTGAAGTTCTTCAATTTTTGCTTGTTTGGTTTCTAGTTCAAATTGCTCGGGGCGTTCTTTTAGCTCTCTTTTATGGTTTTCCAATTCCTTTGTTAAAAAAGAGTGCCGTATTAAAATTTCTTGTGGCTCGTTTGATTCAAAAGCGTTTTGCAAGTCTTCAAAAAGCTGTTTCAGGTTGGCATTTTCCTGCTCCAAAGTTGTTGCTTTGCGCTGGATTCTCCCCAATTCTGCGGTTTTTAAATTTAATTGCTCAGAATATTTGGTTTCAAAATTGTCTTGTAGGTCATCTTTAAAAATTTGTTTTTCAACTTCAAACTTCCTTTTCTCTTTCTTGAGTTCTGCTTGCTGTTTTTCAAATTCAGCACTTTCCTTTATGTGACCTGAGAATTCTTCAAGGTTCTTCTTGTGAAACTCCGAAAGTTCCTTTAGTAAGTTTTCGGTGTCTGTAAAAACCCTTTTTTCAGTATCTTTAATTGTGTCCAGAAGTCTTCTAATAACAGCAGTATATTCTCCATTGTCTAGGGCAAATTCTCTTTCTGTAAGCTCCTTATCTTTTTTGTTATAGTCTTCAATTTTCTTCTTGAAATCGGCTTTTATTCCATCTGCTTCTTTTTTTGAAGCGTCAAATTCATCTTTAAGTTTAGTTGTCTTATCTTTTTCGTCTTTGGTTGAAATCATTAAAGCTTCTAATCTCTTATTGATTTCCTTAACATAGGTCCAATATCTTGACAAGTCTTCCTTTGCTTCGTTCTCTCTCAGTTTGGTTTCCGATTCTTGGGTCAATTGCTCAACAGGTTGGACAGTTTGAAGCTCTTCTTGTTTTGCCTCTATTTCCAACTTCTGCTCTACTGTTAGAGTAGGCTTTACAGATTGAGTTGTCTTTGGTTGTTGGGTATTTTGTGGAACTTGCTTATTCCTATTTTTATTCTTTGCCATATCAATTGTTTTGAATGTAATCGTTTAAAAATGATTTTATGAAGCCATAAAATTTCTGAACATCCTCTTTGGTTAGTGATTTCAGAGCTTTTTCAGATGAAGTTTGCCCATGGCCTTTTTCGTTTCTTAGCTGAGCTACTTCTATAAAAAGTTCAATTCGGTCTTTAAGAATATTAAAAAGTACAGATTTATTATCATAGTTATAAGTAAGTACAAATGAAGCCAAATAGGATAGTAAGGAAGTGCCCCTCAATAAGGAACTTTTACTTACATTTAATAATGGTTGCGGTACCAATGTATTGCTCGAAAACAATCTTTGGCGATAGATACCAATAAGCCCATTTTTTTTCTTTGATAGATCGTTATCTAAATCTGAATAGACAAGTTCATAGAATGAAATCCTCCTCTCCTTATCTTGCTTTAAAATGTTTTCTAAAGCGTTTTGTAGATTTAGAGAAAATGAAACACTGGCATCTAAATTATTATAACTGTGATTTTCAAGGAGAATTAAATTTTTGATAATAGTTTCAAGATACATTTGTAAATTCTTATCCAGACTATTAAATCCCATTGAAAAATCAGAAAGCAGCCTTTCTTCGATTAGTTTATTGACCTGCTCTTGATAATCTGATAAAATTTTACCTCCAAGGGTTTTCGCATCAGCAAACCTCCTTTGAATACTTTCCAATAAGTTTTTGTTAGCCTGATTATTGATGTAAAATTTTAAGGCGACATTATCACCAAACCCAAACGGGTCAAGAATTCTCCAATCTGGCTCATATGTTTGGTCATCATTTTGGTATAGATATACATAAGTGCAAGCCCATACGATTTCAGGTTGGTCATTCAAAAACCGAATACTTAGTTGGGCAGACAATTTCTCAATCTTAGATTCATCTGTTTCAGACTGAATACCTTTTCTATTTGTGTTTTGAACCAGTTGTAATACTTCTCTTTCTGATGGCCTATTATAGTTTTCCTTACTTTTTAAAGCTTCATCCAAAAAGAACGGAAGATCAGTATAGTCATCACCATCACCTTTTGTACCGGTTACTATTTTAGGATGTTGATCTTTTGCATTATCTATTAAATCTGCAGGAAAAACTTGATTGATATAGTACGGGTAAAGTTTATCCTGATTTGTAAATTTAAATGTATAGCCAATCTTTCTTTTTCCTGAATTAATAATCAATCCATCAACCTCTAATAATTTTTCCTTCCCTTTTTCATTTAAAGAGCCATATTCGTTTAATAATCCTTTACTGTGAAGTTCAGAAGCAACGATACCAACTAATTTAGCATCCAGACCAGTAAATTCGGCAATGGTTTCATCCTTCATGCCAGGCTTAGCTTTAAATTTCAGAACTAGCTTTTGGAAAAAATTCAATCCATGTTCAAACTCATTTGTTTCTATCCGATACATATACAGCGGGATAGCAACCATTATGCACTTGGGGGATGGTCTTCGCTTAATTTGAAAGTATATATTGTTATATCCTATTGCCATAAATTGAATCTGTTGATAGGTTTGTATAAAACTCATAAAGACCCTCTACATAGGTTTTGCCAAATTCATCAGAGAACATTTCTCCATCCCCGGCAACTATTAGTAATTTTTGAGCCCGTGAGAATGCCACATTTAGTCTGTTTTCGAGGGTTAAAAAGCCAAATACTTTCTTATAATTATCGTGGTTACGATTGATGATGTTAGAACGCACCGTACTCAAAATGACGATATCAAATTCCTTTCCTTGAAATGAATCGACGGAACCTATTCTTAGTTTTTCTCTTCCATCAGGTGTCTCACGGTACTGCAGCGTAATTTCATAATTGCCATCTGCTTTTATTTCAGCGTAGCCTTTTTTGGTGGCTTCTTTAAAAATATCATCTACTTGCTTCGCGTAAAAGGTGATTATCCCTACACTTAGATTTTCAAAATTTGGATCTGTTTTTAAATCATCTAAAAGTTTAATTATCCTTTGAGATTCAGCGTTTCTGGATTTACTTTTTCCACTTTGCTCAAGTCCTGAATTCTTTTTAACATCAAAGAATACTGCTACCTTATCTTTAGCCCAAGACAATTCTAATCTGTGTCTTTTAAGTTCTGCTTGATTCGGTATTCCTGCTTTAAGTTCATTTTTGTAATATACTTTACTTATAAAATCTCCAATAAAAGGATGCATGCGAAACTGTTCCGTTAGAGTAATCGTCCTTTGGGGATTTGCGGTATGAAGATTTTTAAAAATTACTCCAAACAATGATTCTTCTAACTTCTTTCTTGTTTCAGCTGCAACAAATCTATCCGAAAGCTTTGTTGATGTTTCTTCTGCAATATCATCCTCCAATAAATGAGGTAACTGATTTTGGTCTCCTACCATAATGATTCTCTCTGTGGCTTTGGCCATTGGAATAAGCAAGTCCAAAGGGTTTGAACGAGCTGCTTCTTCAAGAATCACATTGTCAATATTTGAGTAAGAACTCATTTCTTTTCCACCTGCAACTTGATTGGTGGCGGCTAAACTTTCACCGTAATCTTTGATTGTGTTTCTTATATAATCAGCATTTCCATCAAGTTCGTCACGCAATACTTCAAGATTTGCAGTCAAGAAGGTTTCTTCATCTTCATATAACGTTTCTTCTTTATGCTTGAAATATCCAATTGTCTTTTTGATCCAACTTAAAATGGAAAGGTTATTTCCTGAAATGTTGGTGGCAGAATTATTTAATTGCTCCAAGTAGAATTCCTGAATTTTTCCTAATTCATGAAGTGTCGATAGGTCAGGATTATCAATTGGACAGTTAGTCAGAAAAGTTTTTTCATCATCCGAAAACGGAAGATCCGATTTTAATAGTCTTTGTATCTTGTAAAATCCATCATCATTATATGCTTCCAACTCTATCCTGATACCTTTTACATAAGCGATATTCTTGTCCCTGTTTAATTCATTGAATTTTCTGTCGCCATTAATTTCATTCCATTCATTCCAAAGTTCATCATTGATTTCAATAGTGCTCAAAAGAGTCTCAATGTCTTGTTTTAGCTTTTCTTCATTATTTTCAGTTAGATAGATAGCTTTTATATCCGATAGTTTTAAGGAAATTCGGTGAGCAGAACCTTTTGTAGAAAGCCTTTGCAGGGAATTATCAATATGCAGTTTAATCTCTTCAATCAGTTTGTCCTCAGCCCTGATATTGCTTTGAGTCTCTTTCCCTATCTTAATAGTAGGAAGTCCGAGTGTGTATATTTTAGAAGCTATGTGCTCTACAGTATCATTTTGAAAAGCAGAAACTAAAATTAGTTTTCCGTTATAGTTTTTCTTACCCTGCTCTGCAATTTCAATAAGCCTGTCGCAAATAGCAGCTACAACAGTAGATTTGCCCGTGCCTGGAGGTCCTTGAATAATTGCTATGTCAGGTGTATTAATCGCAATCTCAACAGCCTCTTTTTGATTTGTGGTTAAGTCGTCTACGCCAAATTTATCTTTTAAAAATTTTCTTGTTCTTTCTGATAGAGGCTTTTCTTTCCTCTTCTTATCCAGCATCGCATCTGCAGCACCCTCTATTGCAAAAAGTAAGTTTCGGGTTATAAACTTTCTGTCTTCACGCAAACTTTTTAAAGCTCTTTCTCTTCTTTTGTTGACGATTTCATCACCAATCAAGGAGATAACAATTTTTCCTTCTTCAGGTATTGAACTCAATTCATCATACAATTCAAATGAAAAATCGTTGCTGATTGATTTTGATAAATATCGCTTTTTATCTGTTGCTTTGGTTTCTTCTTCAACAGATAGTTCAAATGAAGTATTAAGCAAATCATCTTTACTTTCATTTATTAACGACTTCAACTCTTCAGTCAAATTCTTAATTCGAACTTTAGTAATTCCATCAGGCAGAAATCTGGTTCGTATAAATGCTAATTCTCCTAACTTTTCTTTCAATTGGTTTGCCCGTTCTAATTCAATGGCTGAATAGGTCTGCCATAAAGAAATTAATGTGTTGCCTTTTGCTTCTTCGGCTTTAATTGTTTCGTATGCTTCCTTTGCCTTTGAAGCCTCAACAAATTTTATCGATGGGTATTGGGCTACGTTAAGTAGTAAAAAATCTCCATGCTTCTTGGTAAAGGGCTTGTTAGTAATTTTTTGAACAATCCATTTATTGTCTTGTACAATAATATCGACTCGTTTCCGACTTCCATGAATTGTGAAGCTTTGTTCCGTTTTTCCAGGATAAGTTTGTATGAAAATGAATTCTGAATTATTTGATTTGAAAACAAAGTCATTTGTAAGATTGTCTGATAACTTTTCAATCTTCACACTCTTGTTCGCCAAAATAATATTATCACCAAATCCTATTTCTAAAGAATCATTGAATGCTTGACTTATACCACAAGGCAAAAAATTTATTTCAACAGTATCACCCCTCAAGTTCGTAATCCAGAATAAACTTTGAATGAGTTTACTGATTTCGAATTCTCTCGCATTGAACGCACTATTTGAAAAAGTTACTCTTAATGGAGATTTATTAAAGCTGAATAAGATTTGGTTTGATTCAATCTGTTCTGCTTTTAGAAGAATAGGTTTATTCCCCCATTTTATAGCTCCTGTGATGATTTTACCACTAAAGGAGTACTGAAAAGCTTCCTCAGGGAAGTTGGTTAATATTTCGTTTAATTCAGTCATGTTAATCTATTGTTAGCACTCGTTGAGAAGTGATTAAGTCTTTTAAATGGAGCATATACTTTTGTTTATCCTGTTGACTAGCATCGACAACACGAATTTTTTTTGGAGTGTCTAGAACAATTGTTTTGCTGCCTTCACTTAATCCAATTCGGGGACTAATATTGAATTTCACTCCATTTAGTGGAGACAAGAGTAGTTTTGATTCACTGCTTTCAATTAAATGTTCAATCTTTAGAAGCGGTGCCAATGGCTCTATATCTGTCAACAAGAAATTGAAAGCCGCTATTTCTTTTGGTGTGTTTTCATCCATCAATATCTCATCATATATTTCGGGTTGCAACGAGAATAGCTTTTTAATCTCATGTGTCTGTTCATCCAAGTATTCTACCTCTTCCCATCTTCGCATTTGAATACGTTTAACTTTTTGGGGTTTATAGCCACAGAAACTACACTGCTTTAAATTATTAAATGGATACCTTAGGTTACAATCATTGTTTCCGCATTTAAGAAGTTCATTTAAAGCAAGGTTAAGCATATCGAACCATTGTGCCATACTTGGTCTTTCGATCGGATTATTTAGTCCTTCTTCAAAATTCTTTCGAAAAAGATTTAATAGTTTTTCGGGCATTACCTTTTCGGAAGGTAGACCAGTACTTCTTTCGTTGGAAAAATCTCTCGAATGATCAACCCAAGGCAGCTTACCTGCGAGAGCTTCTTCTTCGAGTTCTGGTTCTCCTTCTGAAACATAGTCCCCAATTAGTGGGTGGTTCAGTGTAAGAAGTTCGTAAGCCAATACTGCAAATGAAAAGCAGTCAGACATGGTTGTGTTGGGGCCATAATTAGAGACAACTTCAGGGGCACCATAAAAAGGAGTGTATATATTATTGACTATACTTGTTTTATATCTAAGGTTATCCAAATCAATTAAGAAAACATTGTCAGCATCATGTCTTTCCGATATAAAGACATTGTTTGGAGATAGGTCGCAATAAGCAAGTCCCTTACTATGAATTGCTCTAAAAAGGGCTGCTAGACGAATAAGTACGTTATATCTTTTTAAAAGTCCCCCTGAATTCAAATACCATTCTGTAAGGTTTTTATTCTCCGTTCCAAGTTTTAGTGTTGATAGGGGAATCATTCCAGAAGCAAACTCAGCGATATAACCGTTCTTAGGTTGTGTAATTTGTCTTAATGGTATAGCAAATTCTTTTTTATCTAACCCTAAATTCATTAAAAAATTGATTTTAGTTTTGGTTGTGTTGTCGTCAAAACTTTGGTTGAGGAGTTTTACGATGTGTTTTTGGTCATTTAGCAAATAGGTAATACCTTGAGAACCTCCCCCAATTTTCTCTAGTACCTTATAACTGATATTTTTTGAATCTACTACGTTCATCTATATATTATTTGTCCAAATGAATACCAATGACTTATCGTCATTATTTTTTTCGCTAATAAAATTTTCTATGTCTTGCTTCAAAACATCATTTCGTATTGATGAATCAATTTGCTTAAATTTGGATTTGAAGTAATTGTGTAAGGATTCAATTTTTCCTATTTCTAATTCATCTCCAATTCCATCTGTTGCAATCAGGAAGTCGAATGAATGACCAAATTCGTATAAAGCAAGATTGAAATTTTCATTCCTTCCAGAACCAAGACAATCAGTTTCATTAGAAAAGTCTTTACTTGCTGATTGCAGATATCGAAACAATCCATCTATTCTTAACGAAACCAATACATCACCAAGCTGCCCAACAATTATTTTCTTATCCTTTTTAGAAACTGCAACAAATGAGTTTGTTGTTCTGTAATCTTTTATGGATTTGGATAATTTGTTTATCTCACTTTCCCAACGTGTCTTAATTTGCTCATTTAGTAATTGCAATTCTGAAGTCAATTGAAAATCCATCATTTCTTCAATTACTGTTTTACACGCCAATTTCGCTCCTTCTAAAGAATGCTTGGAAGAGCCCAATCCGTCTGATATGGTAGCAATCAAAATATCATCATCCTCCATTAATTGAATGAAGTCCTGATTGGGAATTTCTTCGTCTTTATTCCCACGTATACTGGCTTTTATAACTGTAGTTGGTAACTTCATTAAAAGTCAATTGTATCGTCTTCAGGCAATTGAGGTATTTGTTGCATATCTGGTTTTTGGCTTTTCATTCTTTGAGTTACTGACATGGTAACAAATCTGAAAAACTTCCTGATATCTCTCGCATTTTCACCTAATACAAGGTACTCGGGTGAACTTACAAACTTGGAAAGCATATTCTGGTCTGCATCATCACCTATTGCCATTGCTATGCGAAATGCTTTTGAAGACCGTCCATCATTTATTAAGGCATTCATAGGAGAAATAAAATCATCAGTCGGAATTCCATCAGTCAATAAAACAATTGTCGGTTTGTAAGACCTTGAGGGAATTTGTGACTTGTCCTCAATTAACCCTTTCAGCATTTCAAATGCACCACCCATTGGAGTCCTACCTTGTGCCCGATAAATTGGGGCATCAACCTGGCCTATTGGAGTCAAAGGAATGTCACATACCGCACTTTCACCGCCAAAGCTGAATAGAGAAACATGTATCTCCGCCTTATTGCTGTCTTCATCTTTAATAGAGTTTATGAAGTCTTTTAGAGCAATGTTTAATGCGTCAATCTTTCCATTTGTACCCATGCTGCCACTCCTGTCCACTGCTAAAATAACAGGAAGGGGTCTTGGTTTTTGAATTAAGAAGTCATTTAATGAGTCCATACTTTATGTTTTTATTTTAAGATACAAAAAAAGTAAAGTTCTGTGCACTCAATCTGCACTTGAAAAAATCATTTACTTCTGCCTGAATTAGATTCAATGTTATTTTGGAGATTGTGTAAGCAACTAATGTTGATTTTTGTTAATTTTTTTTGCCTTAAATTGTGAATGATGAAAAGAAGGTCAAGAGTTAATAGGGGGAGTTATTTTTGAATAAATAGTCATTAAGATTTTAAATTCTGATATGCGGATACCTTCATATTTTCAACTATTAGTGTTTGTAAGGTAAAAGACATATTAAGTATTATTGAATTGGAATTGGTTTTTGAAATCAGCTGGATTTAAATATACCTACCTATTATATTTTTTGACTCAATTCAAACCTAACCATTACATTCTGACAAAAAAATACCGTAAACACGGTAATTTTAACTTTGTGCTGTAAATGTTGGTCTTCTTCTAAAAATTTTTACTTTTGAAAAGAGATTATAACTCCAGGGATTTCGGAATAAATCCGGAAAAAGCAACAGTAATTTCTACTCTGGGAAAGATAAACTCTGGGAAAAATTTGGAGTGGAGAAGGGTGTGCTCTGCTTACCTTGTTTTAAAGCACGATTGGGACGGGATTTCAGAAAAGAGGACTTTATCTTTTGTTTTAAACTATAAGGATAATCCAGAAGGAAAAACTATTCTGGAGAGATAACCTTTAAATTCTAAAATCTATTGTTAGTTAAGTCCTTTTATTTCTATATTCGTCAGCTTTTTGTCGCACCTGATGAGTACAGAAACTATTGACCCAAGGTTGATCAAGGATCGTATAGACCTTGAAAATGGAATTACAGAGTATATATTGGAGAATTATTTAGACTCTGGTGAGGAGACAAAACTCGGACATGTTTTTAAATTTTTACCTTCTGGAATTCTCCATAAGGAGGAAACCGGCATAGGGGCAACCACTCTTGAACTCAAGTCAAAAAGGAACTCCATTATCGTGGAACCTCTCAGAAGTACCGCCCTGACAAAGAGCAGCCTTTCTGAAGATTACTTTTTTGTAGGTACCAAGCCGGATGGGGTGACGGTTTCCGATGAGGAAATCAAAGAATTTATTACCAAGCAGGAACGGAGCGGTGAATTTATAAAGATCATATGTGTGGCAGACAGTCTGAAAAGAGTCATCAATGTACTTGGGAAAGAAAAACTAGAATCAGATGAATACCATCTTTTAATAGACGAATCGGATTCTTTCCAAACTGCATCATCATATAGAAAGAGTTTGGATCTTGTGCTTGACCAGTATAAAGAATATTTTAGGCCGGAACGAAGGTCAATGGTAACAGCTACACCGTTGGACTTTTCGGATCCGTTGCTCAAATCCGAGCTTGTCACCAAATTCAGATACCATCACCTTTACAAAAAGGATTTGGTCATGGTCCTTACCGATAAAGTCACCGGAAAGCTGTATGACCTGATCAAAAAGCACTTCGAAGAGACTCCCGAAGAAAAACTAGTCGTAGCATATAACCATGTTGGGGAAATAAGGAATCTTGCCGATAAGCTTTGTGAAAAGAAGATTAGAACCAAAAAGGATATCAAGGTACTGTGCAGTTACAGAAGTGAACATAAAGTAAAAAAATATTTCCACGAACTCGAAAGTACAATGCTGCCGGCAAAACTTGTTTTCAAAAGCTCGGCATATTTTGTCGGCTATGACATTGATGAACCCTATCATCTTATTATAGGTACAAGTACCGGGAACAACGTAATGCAGCTCTCAGAACTTACTATTAAACAGATTATCGGAAGGGCAAGAAAAGGATTGCATTCTATAACAGTGGTATCTTCCCAAAAAATACTACCTGAGGTCAAACGTTATGACTTGGCACAGCTCCTAGAGATAGCCAATCACCAGTTGGAGGGTTACAGATGTCTTGTCAGGAATTTTGAAAGAAGCAAACATTTGTTGGAAGAAGTCCTTATGCTTAAGGAAAGAGTAGAAGGGGCGATGCACATTGGCGGATTCACACCGATACGCACTAACCTTGAAGGACAACCTGACATTAGCTATCTGAATATAGATGGCTATCTTGAGCAGACCCGGGTCAAAAAGGAGATTTATTCGGTTCATGGCGGACTTGAAAAAGCACTTACCAAAATAGGTTATAATGTGATTTCAAAGTCTGAGGTTGCAGCAGAAGTAGTTTCGGCATCAGAAAACAAGTTAAAGGAATTGGCAGCCATGAAGGCTGAAGTTGAAAAAGATCTCCCCGGATCCTCAGGTGTTTTTGATCTGAAAGTTTTGGAAAAGGATGGGGGTTCTGAAAGCCAAAAACTTGCTTATGAGATATACAATGAATATCAACATTACATTGATGCAGATTTTCTAAAAGAACAGATTGTTATCAAAATGAGCTTTTCCAGTGAAGGAGGATCAAAAAAATCGCTCAATTTATTTAAACAGGTGCTTTATTATCATGTTTTGGATCCTTCAGTTCCATTCAAAAAACATATACTTTCCAGAATCAATGTGGGCAATAAATACAGTAAAGATTACCTGTTAACATGTGTAAACGATGCTCTGGCAATGGCAGGATTACATCATGTTTATTCAGAATTCAAACAGGCAAAGAAAATATTAAATAATTTTTTTGAGATTAAAGGAGATGAAAGGCCGAAAAAAGTACCAAAACCAGAGGTCAAAAACCAAAAGGTTCTTTCTTTTAGAATGACTAAAGACCGGTTAGAAAATGAGATTGCATATCCTCTTCCCAAAAAGTATAAATCGTTTGATATTGATAGATTCAGGGCATTAAGTAAATTGAGGAAATTTCGTATCTATACATAAACAAACAAAAATTCCTCATTTTTTGTAAGTGTGAAAGCTGAACATACCTCAACAGTGGTATGCATTTTACCGGAGAACTGAAAAATCAAATCCTTTTGTCCCAAGAACATTTGATAGCTAAACCCGACACTTTTGCATTTTCCCTGCTTGCTTTAATAACCTAAATCATGTCGATATTCCCTCTATAGAGAGAGGTTGAAGCTTTTAGCAAACAGGCGATTCTACTCATTGATTTTACCTCTTTGTCCCATAAATGCCTACACAAGTCTTGCAGGCCGTGGAACAGGTCAGTTTTTCTTTCATATCGGGCAGGATAGGAGGGAAGACCTATTTGATATATGGAAACGAGAGCAGGTACCTCCCCACTTACCTTCCCCCCGTATCGTTCATGGCAACGCCTACCCCCCGGGGTTCAACTTGATCTATTGGAAAATCTAAAAAGTTTTCCGGAAAAAGATTCCTCCAATAGGATCCACAGTCCATAAAATAATAAGGTCCTACCAACCTTGATAGGCCTGTATTTTCCTAAGCTGTTGTCAAACCACCAAACACATGCTATGCCGACAGGGGCAAACCTTAACCTGTCCAAAACAACCTGGATCCTTCCAAACCCAAGACCTAAAGTTTTCCTCCTACCCCCCGGTAAATCCAACTAATAAACAATTATAATGAATTTACCTTCAGAAAAAACAACACAGGGAAAAGTCAGAATTGTGGTCAAGGGGCAGGATAGCTTCAGGACCTCAGCTGCAGCTATGTTCATTGCTTCCGGATTTGAAAGAAATCCTGACAATGTTGCCGTCATTGATACCAACAGCAACTACCATAAGCTGTTTGCAGGTTGGGGCTTCCACCAACTCTCTCAGGTTAACCATCCATGCACCTTGGAAAAGATGCTACAATCGATTGAAGACTGTGAAACAAAAAAAGTTATAGTACTTGACAGCCTTGATTCGTTTGTTTCTACCCTTCTCGCAATCCACAGCCACGAAGGGGAAAAAGACTGGATCTCAATTCTCAAAAACTTCCAGATCCTGGTTGCTAGGCTTATGCTAAGCTCTTGCCATGTAATCGTTTCTATTAGGATCCGGAAGGAAATGCCTGAAGGACCTGAAGTGTTTGGACTGGATGAACTTTTGGTTTCCGGAAGTATCAGGGAACTTTCTTCCTGTGAATTTGAAAATTTAAAAAGCAAACTGATAAGCCTAATTTAACTGTGGATTGAAATGAAAAAAGGGATGGCCTTTGACCATCCTTTTTTTATACACTTTGTTGACCGGTCGCTTAAATGGAGTTAACTCTTCCCAGTTTAACTTCATAAGGATTTCCAATTATCCTCATATCGATCTTTTACGAAATAATCGATGATTTCTAAGGTATCAGGATCAATCAGGTCCAAAGTTTCAGATGTTTTTTGCACAGTCGGATCAAGCCAATCAACGAGTAATCTTGCTCTTTTGAATGCAGCACTTCTTTCCATATCGAATTGACCTTCTTCTTTTCTTTTGGATTCTAAAGTATCAAGAAACATTCTCATCCGTATGGCAAGGTGATGCCGGTCCGTTTGTCTAATCAAGTGTTTCATGAATTTCGCTTCCGTTAAAGCTGCATCCCTGCGCTCATATTTGATTTTTTCAAATTCCCTATCACGCTCTTCCGCAAGCCTTACCTTTTCGCGTTCTTCTTTGACCCGTACACTTTCATCTTTGAGTCCTTTGACAATGGAATCAAGAAAATACCCTAGGTCATAACCTTTCCTTTCCACCCACTTTCTACCCGCCCAATTATTGAGATATTCGAACACAAGAAAACCGGTTGGCACCAAAGTGTGGTTCTTGAAATCAAGCCTTCTTGGAGCCCGCTTCTTGCTCACCTTCTCATAAAGCCTTATTTTGACCAGCTCACCGTCTACCAGAAAGAAACATTCACCAAAGTTAATCTTGATTGTGAATCCCTCTTTCTCACAGCTCTTAATGATCATATCATATGCTCTCAAGCCTCTGGGTAAGGACTCAGGGGAAATCCTTATGTCCAAAAAACCTGAATCGGCAATAAGGATATTCTTCATCCTGCCGGAATTGTCAGGCACTTTTCCGGTCAGGTGTATTCTCACCGATTCCACGAGTGGATGGGGTTCCAAAAGTTCATCTGGTATTTTTGTTATATCCCCCTGTATCTTTTCGTCAAGAAACTTCTTTTTAACTTTCTTTTTTACAACAAAATCATCGGGTCTTTCCCTTAAAGTGATTTCTTTTTGTCCATAGTAGTTCTTGGGAAGTTTTGGCAGTTCAGGTTTTTCTTCAGCAGTACCTGCGATTACCCTGTTCCAATACCCCGGATAGGGTACTGGAATGTTCATCTTATTACATGCTTTGCTAAGTCCACGGTCACTGATTTCATAGATCTCGGCAATTTTCTTCATGGGCATGGACCATACAAGGTCGTAGAGTTCTTCTCTTGTCAATACTTTATAGTTTTGCATACCTCAACTCTCTCAATTGATTTATTATTGACTCTTTTACATGTGGATACTCCTCAAGATCAGTAACGAAGTGACTGGCATTTTTAAGTTCAGGTGTATCCTCTGGATTGGATAAATTAAATGGTTTAAAACTAAAAAAAGGTGTTTTCCCTTTTTCAATAAACTCCTTGGCAATTAATCTTGAAATACTAAGAGTTCTTCCTTTAAACATAAATGCTGCTTCGACCGCTGCTGATATAAGCCCTTTGCACCCCACCAATTTGAGGTGTGACCAAAACTCCTGTGGAGTGAGTATTTCCGATATGTACAAACTTTCTACCTCAAGTGATTCAATAAACTCCTCTAGAGAAAATTCAAAGTCAGTGTAATAGGTTGAATTCCAGTAACTGAGAAATTTTTTTTCGGTATAAATCCTGTCAAAAATTTCGGCCAACAAATATGAAGGGATGTAAATTCTGTTCTCCTCATCATTTATCCAATAGAGGACTTGCTCAAAAATATATTCTTGATCGAAGATTTTAAAAGATTTATCTCCTTCGATAAAACCTATAACACAGTGCTTGGATGAGTAGATATACACTCCTTCAACTACATTGTCTTTGAAATCTGCCAATTTAATTTTAATCAAGGGTTGTTCGTTAGATTGCATGGTGTTTTTGTTTTTGCTTTAAATAAATAAAGGGAGATTATGCAGCTTTTTATAAAGCATAAGTTAAATCTCCCTTTACTTGCTGAATTGTCATGAAACCATCCTCTTATTGGGTCCTTCCCCGGATTGTGAAGTAAAAGCAGAACTATTAGTTGCTGATGGCTCTTAATTTTTCGTTCTCTGCCTCCATTTGTTTGTGCATCTCATGTTCCTCCATTCTCATCGCTTGCAAGATGTCAAAAGATCCATTATGTCCATCCCCATCAGCGGCATACCAGGCCAGTATTTCATGACCCCGGGGAGAATCAATTGCAATCTGTCTTCGGTTGAGATTTCTATCGAACACCCTAGAAGATTTGAAATAGTGATGATTTGGATACAAATTTGGCCTTGGTTCATAAATAAGGTATTTGAACCCGGCATCCATTAATGATTCTGCCTTACTTTTCGCATACTCGAACCGCTCCTGGCGGACCTCAAGTTGAAATTTGCTATTGTTATCCATTTTATTTTTGACCTTTATTCCTGGTCAGGGAGTTACAGTTTTTTTACTTTTCTCAATTTCGAATCTAACAGATCCCTATCGCTCAAGAATTTAGAGAAATAGGGAATTCCGGTTTTGGTAATTATCCTTGGGATTACTGACTTCTTTTTTCCACCTCTATATTCTTCTGTTTCATAGCTCATGTATTTAAACAAAACTTCTTCACTGGGCATATTATCTGATTCTAAAAACCCTTCCTCCCGTAAGAGAGCTATAAATTTGTTTGGCCCATACTTACTGCCAACCAAGGCCACAAAGAATTTTATGGAAATTGTTCCCGATTCGTGATACTTCATGATGTCTGTGATTAATTGTTGGAATAATTTAATGCTGCTAATGCAAGCTCAGATGTAGTCATACAATAGTTGTCTTTTGTAAGTATCCATTTGTCTAAAGAGTTCTTTGAAAAGAAAAGCTTGCGACGATTTGGAAGACGGAAAACTGGAATTTCATGCTTATGTGTAAGCTGGTATAAGTAGCCAACCTTATACCCCAAGTATTCAGCAGCCTGCTGAATTGTCATAATGTGATCGTTTGATTCCTGTTTAGAGGAGTCATAATTTAAATTTCTCATAAACTCTATGTTAAGGTTACAAATTTGAATCAATACGGTCATATAAAAAATTTATTATTACGTTATGTTGCACCGTAATTTTTTAACACGTAGATAGATCTCAGACCTGCCACAATCAAATAAGTGCAAAAACAGTAAACAGATGAAATACTTTAAAAAAATCACATTCTCGTTGGCTTATAATAATTATCCGAAGCAATCAAAAAATGAGATTTAATAACTGGGACGAGACTTAAAAAATTTTGTGTGTTGACTGTAACTAGCTAAAAATTTATCTTTAAATTTTTCCCATTGATACTTCTGGTAATTTTTGCTTATATCATTGATCGGGTCCTTTGATTTGGTTTGTTTGAAGGTCACATATGGTCTATATAAACTCCATGGTGTTTCGTGAGAAGTTTTCATAAAACTATACATAAACAATAATCGGATTAGGTTTCCTAATACAGAAGGTTTTCTAAAAACAACATTGGATATGGGGATTTTACAAGTTAATAAGTCACGGAAACTATCATAATCTGATAAAATCATTTCCTCTTTTTCTAAATAGTTATAAAAATCTCTAATTAAATCCTCACTACAACCATTTTTTGACACATCATATAAATCCTCAAAATTATCCAAGGCTTTATAGCGAGAGGAACGGGCAGCTATATCCAAAAAAATATTTCTCAATGCATCCTCAGTCTTAAAATGAGTATTTAATTTAAACTTCAACATCTCAAAAAACTCCTCTTTACTTTTTAAAAGTATTGATGCATCATTTAATTCTCCATTAAATTGATATTTTAAAAAATCAGTTTTATCTATAACAAAACCTTTGGAAACTTTCGTCTTTTCAGCAGCTTCTAACTGAACAAGTAGGGAATCTGAATAAGTATTTATTTCATTTAATATTTTTGATGTGGAATATTCTTCCCCTGCCAACTTTCTTATCATTCTGATCTTTCCTGTTCTTATCAAACAATCAATTAACTCTCCAATATAAATTTTATTAAAAGTTTCCCTGCTGGAAAAGAGGCTTTCCCAACCTTCTGAATTTCCTTTGGTTCTAAGGAGATGCTTTTTCAAATTTGGACTTTTTATAAATTGCTCTAGTTCATAGAATATGCCATTTGTTTCTTCCATGATCATTTATTTGAGGTTTTCAAGTATAATCTTATCGACAGCCTGTTTTTTTTGCTGATCCATCACTTTAGCATAAATCTGAGTGGTTTTGAGAGACTTATGACCAAGCAATTTAGAAACGGTAAATATATCTGTTCCCTTAGAGAGATGCATCACCGCATTAGTATGCCTTGCTGCATGGAAAGTCACCTTCCTATGGATACCTGCTTTCACCATCCAAGATTCCAATTTTTGATTGTTCCATGCACTGTAATGAAGTCCACGGAATACTGTTCCTCCTTCCCCATCTCTTTGACCCATAAGGACTGCAGCTTGCTGTGGAATAATCAATGTTTCCTCGGCCTGTGTCTTTCTTTGCCTGAATCGGATAAAAAAACCGTTATCTGAGGTGTGCCTCACATCTTCCCACCTTAATTTTTGAATGTCGGTAAAACGAAGGCCAGTCAAACAAGAAAATAGAAATGCGGATTTCAATACAGCAATATCACAGTCCGTTTTCACCAAAGCCTCTAATTCCTCAATTGTCAGAAATTCCCTCCTTGTTTCGATGGGTCTGAAAGGTGCTACACGTTCTGCAGGATTGACTGGGATTATTCCATCCGTTTTTGCCTGCTTCATTGCTGCCAAAAATTTATTGAAGTAAGAAACCTTGGAATTAAGGGACAATGTCTCCCGATTGGACTTGATAGCTTTATCCAGATGCTTTTTGAATCCCTCAATAAATCCCACAGTAATATTCTCAAAAGTAACTCCAGGATGGGCATATTCCTTAAAGTGTTTGATCATGCTTTTCCAGTTCCCATCGTTACCTGAACTCGTATTTTTATTTATGGAAAGTTTTTCAAGATAGGGTATGAACAGTGATTTCTGCTTTTTTATGTCATGCACATCGTAGGCTCCGGAGAGAAAATCCAACTGTTTCTGATGACAGATGGCTTCGGCCAGTCGAAGGGTTTCTTTGTTCCTAGCTACCTGGGCAGCCGAAAGTTTTCCTTTTTCAGGTTCAGGGATCAAAAAGATGTCAAGGTATTCAGTCTTTCTGAAACCCTTCTGATAGTAATCTAGGTACAAAGCCAGTTTTTTTCCTTTTTTCCTTTTTCTCAATTTTACTTTCATACACCAAGTAATTTAGAGATGCTTTCTTTGGGTACAATCACACGGTTACCAAGTCTGACAACCTGAAGTTTACCGGAAGCTATATTCCGCTCTATGGTCCGCTTGCTGACTCCTAAATATATTGCCGATTCTGAAATAGATAAATAGTCTTTTTCACGGATCCCCGTAACTTTCAGATTTTCTGATCCAATTTTTTTTTGGTCATTGCCATTTTCTTCCGGGTCAGTAAACTCTTCTTTGTATGAAAAAAGTTTTTCCTCCCGTTTGACTTGTTTATAATGTCTTCGGTTGCAGGAATGGGAGCAATATCTGGTATGGAGTGTTTTGGCTTCAAACTCTTCCTTACAATAGTCGCATTTTCTTTTTACCCTTATATTGGAACTCATTATGCATTTATTTGAGGAGAGAAAGATAAACTGACACAATGCGACATAATATGACTTGAGACGACATTGAATGACATAGACCGACATAGACCGACATAATTTCCCGAATTTTTATTTGGCAACAAATTTTAAATTATCTGGCAACAAATTAGCAACAAAAAAGTGTAAAACAATATCAAATAGGAACAAAAAAATAGGGCTTTATCAGCCCTAAATCAATTAAAATCAAACATAATCAAGTTGACTACTTCCCGATACAAAACTTTGAGAAGATGTTGGCTAACAAATCATCTGTTGTAATCTCACCTGTGATTTCCCCAAGGTAATGGAGCGACCGACGGATATCCATCGCCAAAAAATCATTGGTGATCTGCCTGTCCAAACCTTCCAACACATCCAATAACGACTGTCTCGTTTTGACCAAAGAATCATAATGACGGATATTGATCACGATGGTGTTTCCTGTTCGGAATTTATCCAGATTGACCAACTCCAAAATGCGGCTTTTCAACACTTCAAGATTTTCCTTTTGCCCTGCGGAAATAAAAATGGTATCTGGATACTTTGCCTTCAGTTCCCTCACAAAATCCGGTGACGCCTTATCGATTTTGTTGGCAACTTTGATAAAAGGAACTCCCTGATTTTCTAACCTATTGATATCCCGATTGATTTCGACCATATCCGTATCTGTCAGGTCAAAAAGGTACAGAATAAGAGATGCTGTTTTCATCTTCTCCTGAGTCCGGCTGACTCCGATTGCTTCGATGATATCCGTTGTTTCCCGCAGTCCAGCGGTATCTATAAAGCGGAAAATTACCCCGCCGATATTGATTTCATCTTCGATAAAATCCCGGGTGGTGCCAGCAATTTCTGACACAATTGCTTTTTCCTCATTGAGCAAGGCATTGAGCAATGTGGACTTCCCAGCATTGGGTTTGCCGGCGATGACCGTGGGAACACCATTTTTGATCACATTGCCCAAGTCAAAACTTGATATCAGCAGTTCAACGGCGCGGAGCAATTTTTCCACCAGGACCTTCAGGTCATTCCTGTTTGCAAACTCCACGTCTTCCTCCCCAAAATCAAGTTCAAGCTCTATCATCGAAGCAAAATGGATCAGCTCATTTCGGAGTTTTTGAATCTCGCTGCTGAAGCCACCGCGCATTTGATTCATGGCTGCTTGGTGGGAGGTCTCAGAATCTGAATGGATCAAGTCAGCTACTGCCTCAGCCTGTGCCAGGTCAAACTGCCCATGGAGAAAAGCCCTTTGGGTAAATTCTCCCGGTTTGGCCGGTCGGGCACCATGGCTAACAAAAAGCTTGATGACCTGATTGACAATATAGGAGGATCCGTGGGTGGAGATTTCCACCACGTTTTCTTTGGTAAAGGATTTCGGTGCGACAAAAATGGAGACCAAAACTTCATCTATGATTTTTTCTTCATCGCGGATAGTTCCAAAATGTATGGTATGGGAGGCCTGCTTTTCAAGGTCTTTCCCTTTAAAAATCCTGTTTGTGATTTTGATTGCATCCTTTCCCGAAAGTCGGATGACCGCAATGGCACCAACTCCCTGAGGGGTGGCCAATGCCACGATGGTATCTTCTTTTTCGTGAAGGGAAAATGACATACTTACTTTCCGAATTTGTTTAGAAGGTCTTCCATACCTGTAAGGAATGGAACAGGTTCTCTATAACCTGGGAATTGGGCGATGTTTTCCATGGCGGCATCCATGATTACAAAATTTGGATATGAACTTACCCTCATCGCTCTTGCCATGGTGGCTTCGGTATATTCTTTGCCTTTGAAACTGAATTTCCTCTTGACGTCTTCTGCATTCATTTTGACAGCATAGAAGTTATTGTTGATAAATCCAATGACTTCAGGGTCGGTAAAAGTGTCCTTATCCATTTTCTTGCACCATCCACACCAATCGGTGTAAACATCCACAAAGATCATTTTGGGTTCTTCAGCAGTTTTTGCAGCAGCCTCCTCAAATGTCAGCCAAGTGATTTTGTCCTGTGCCATTGCGATTTGGAAGCTGAATAGGGTGATCAGCAAAGCGCCAAATAACTTTTTCATATGGTTAATCTTATTTTGTTCAAATTTAACGACTTGCTTTGGTTTGAAGTTCAATTTCCTTGATTAAAGTATCAAGCATCAGATATCTAGGCATTAGACACAAGATTCAAGATTTTGGGAAATTAAGAATTAAGAATGATGAATTTATAATGTTCGATTACCACAAAACAGTTAACCAAATAACCATTTAACCCCATTCACATCATCACCAAAATATTCCCCGCGACATCCTTAGACATGAAAATTGATTTTTTGTTGTCTACTAATATTTCTACTGAACCGTCAAATTCCGTTTTGTCCATGACTTTGATCCTTGCACCAATGTAGGCTCCCACTTTGTCCAAGTACCTCAGGAAAGCAGGACTGCTGTCTTTGACTGCTACTATCTGACCTGTTGAACCTAATTCAATTTCATTCAGTGGGAGACGTGGCCTTACCCTTACATCCCCAAATTCATCTGGGATAGGATCTCCATGTGGATCGAACTTGGGATAACCCAGATACTCATCTAATCTTTGAATCAGACTTTTTGATTTGACATGGGACAAAGCATCCGCTACCTCATGAACTTCATCCCAAGAGAATTTTAATTTCTGAACCAAAAATACTTCCCATATGCGGTGCTTTCTGATTGTTTGAAGGGCCAATTTTTTACCTTCTTCAGTAATGTGGAGACCGTAGTATTTGCGGTATTCAATTACTTCTTTTTCGCCTAACTTCCGAAGCATGTCACTAACCGAGGCAGGCTTAGTTTTCATTTCCGTGGATACATCATTGGTTGACACTCCTTTTTTTCCACCATCAGACAAGTGGTAGATGGCTTTCAAATAATTTTCTTCAGCAGAGGTAAGGGTAATCATAGTTCTAGTTGGTTTAGGTGTAAAGATAGAAATTTAGATTGGCCTTAAAAATATTTTCATACAGGCTAAATCAGGTGTGGATAACTCAATATGGATCGTGATTAGCGATTTAGATAAGTCTAAAAATAATATTAGATAAGCAAAAATATAATCTTAAATTGCTGTTATACAATAATATAATTTCAATTTTATTTCTATTTTATTATGGATTTGTTCAGGATTACAGAGTTTCCATATTCTCAAAAAGGGTTTCCAAGAAGGCCAAAACGTGGATAACTTTTTTGGTTTTAAGTAATTTTTTTATGCTTGAGGTAGGGGAGAGAATCCTGATTTGTAAAAAAGAATTAGTAACATATGGGTTAAATAACCCCTCTTTAGATAATAAAAATTGGTTAAAACCTAAGAATCAGGACAAAGCAAATCAACACAAAAGTTCAATCTCTATAGGCCAACTGTTCGATTTTTTGCAAAAAAAGAGTTTCATCACTTTTCCACAATATTTCTTCTCCGGGTTTTTTTACAAAAAATTCAGTATCCAAAAAACCTTCAAGTTTTTCTTGGGCATGGTTGGTGTCAGTGAAATCAATCCCAATTCCGGCAGGATATTCAGAACAGATTGAATGCCACAAGGTATTTTTTTGAAAGAGGCAGGGCTTACCCAAAGCAATGCTTTCATATAATTTGCTTGGAATTTTAGGGCTTATGCTAGGGATCTGATGGTATGGAAGAAGGACAATATCTGTTTCCTGATACCCCTTTAAGATATCAGAATAGGGCAGGGGATTTTCGGAAATTTGGAGATGGATTGACTTTTGGTCAAGGCAGATTCTTCGAAGTTTTTCGCCATAATCTATCATAGTGATATGGCCTAATATTGTCAAAGAAGCCTGTGGAAAATGTCTCAAAATGGTTTGGAACCATTTGATGCCTTCTATGATTCCATATACTTCTGTCAAGGTACCGGATATTAGAAACCTTAGTTTCCTCTTTTCATTTAATTTTACTGGTTTGACATCCTGTATCTGGCCAAAATATTTGTTTTGAAGAACAGTGTAGTTTTTAATCCTTGAAAATTCCTTTTGGTACACTTTCTCTGCAAAAAAATAGTGCTCGATAAAAGGATTTGAACAGCATTCAATAAACCTTACGAGTAATTTGGAAAGGCTTTTATTCAAGCCTCTGAGTGTTTTGTTTTGTTCAAGATTTAGGACATAATTTTCGCGTATGTCATAGACCAAATTATACCTGAAAAACAATTTCCCCAATAATGCTGCAGGCAATAACTCGAAAGTGGTAATAATGACTAATTTTGGCTTTACCTGAATTAAGATTTTTATTAACCTCAGACCAAGCACTGCCCTTGAGAAGTCATTTCTGTTTTTGGAAAAAATAGAATGAAATCTGATGTTTTTTTCATCGGTTTCTTTTTTTATCGAAAATCCTATGATGTTAATAAGGTATTTATTTGTTTCACGCATCGAAATGGCAAACCTGTAATATAGCCTCGGGTCTTTTAGCGGTTTAAGCACAGAGGCAATCACAATTTGGGTTTGAGACATAATCGGGTAAAAATTAGAAAGACAGAAATCAAAAATATGGAATTATTAAAGTCAATTATCGAAAAAGCCTGGGAAAACAGGGAATTACTTAAAGAAAAAGAGGTTGAAATAGCAATCAAAACAGTCATTAGTGAATTGGATAGCGGCGGAATTCGAGTTGCAGAGCCTTTAGAGGACGGTTCTTGGAAAGTCAATGATTGGGTCAAGAAGGCTGTTATTCTTTATTTCCCGATCCAAAAAATGCATACTATTGAGGTTGGGCCTTTTGAATTCCATGATAAAATGGCCTTGAAAACCAACTATGCCAAGCAGGGTGTCCGGGTGGTTCCACATGCCGTGGCTAGGTATGGTGCATTTTTGGCAAGTGGCGTAATAATGATGCCATCTTACGTAAATATTGGGGCATATGTAGATAGTGGCACGATGGTTGATACATGGGCGACTGTTGGTTCTTGTGCCCAAATAGGTAAAAATGTCCACCTCAGTGGCGGTGTCGGAATAGGAGGGGTTTTAGAGCCCGTTCAGGCTGCACCTGTCATTGTAGAGGATGGAGCTTTTATCGGCTCAAGAGCAATCATCGTAGAGGGAGTAAGGATTGGAAAAGAGGCTGTAATAGGAGCAGGCGTAACGCTTACTGCGAGTTCCAAGATCATTGATGTTACAGGTTCTGAGCCAAAAGAATATAAAGGTTTTGTTCCTGAAAGATCTGTGGTGATTCCGGGATCCTTGACAAAGAAATTTCCTGCAGGCGAATTTCAGGTTCCATGTGCCTTGATCATTGGCCAAAGAAAACCTTCCACCGACCTAAAAACGTCCCTTAACGATGCATTGAGAGAAAATAATGTAGCCGTTTAAAGATTATCATTACCAAAATGAAAGTAAAGATTTGGGTTTTTGCCTCCCTTATTGGCATGATGTTGATGTCATCCTGTTCGGAAAATATTTCCAATAAGGGAGATGCTTTATTTAGCCAAAAGCAATATGAAGAAGCTTTGGCTGAATATGACAGGGTTTTGAAAAATAATCCCAAATACTTTAAAGGCCTTTATAACAGAGGTAGGGCCTATGAGGAATTGGGGGAATTCAAAAAGGCAGAAAAGGATTTTCTTGCTGCTTTTGCCATTGACAGCAAAAATACCCAAGTCATGATGAGCCTTTCCAATATTTATCAAAAGCAAAAAAACCATAATTCGGCACTTCTTTATGCTGATTATGCCGTGCAGGTTCCTGGCGCTCCAGCTATGGCTTACTTTCTAAAAGGCAGGGCATTGCATCAAATCGGCAATACAGGTGAAGCTATGAAGGAATACAGTGCAGCCATCCAAATGGACAAGAATTTTGGGCAGGCGTATTACTATCGAGGAATGCTGAAAATCGCAACGGATAAGAAAAAATCAGGTTGTGAAGACATCAAAGCGGCGCTTAAGTTGGATTTCAAAGAAGCTCAAATGGCCCTAGAAAAATATTGTAAGTAAAAAATCTTTTTGATACACTTTATCAAAAAAACCTGAGGTTCCATCAGGTTTTTTCTATTTATACCCTTTACCCAACAGTGAAATAACCCTTTACCATTAATCAAATAAACAATTAACACTTAACCAAATAACCACCCCTCAATGGCTCATTTCCTTTAATTTTTCAAATCCATTGAAATACCTCGGTTGATTAATAGGCTTATGGTCACAGATTTCTTCTGATAATAACCTGCCTTGACCCCTACAAGTCCTGCAATCGCTCAATTCCTTCAAACTTCCCATACATTTTGGGCAGGTATGTTTTCCTTCTCCCGAGCATTTTTCACATTCATAGTATTCTATGATATTGAATACATTTTTTTTGGTGACCAAACCCGAGCCCCGACATTTTATACACCCTACGACACCCCTTGCTCTACAGTACATACAGGCTTGTTCTATCTGTTTTTCACCTTCACATGTAGGACAATTTAAGTAACGATAGCCGCGGTTGTCACATAACTTACAATTGTAAATACTTGCCATATTGGATTTTAACTTAACTTCCAAATCTTTGGCAGCTTCATAATTATCTCCCTTGAATCCGTTGATCTCAAGGTATTTATTCAAAAAATTGAGACTATTATCATATTGGCCAAGTTCAAAAAGAGTCTCAGCAAAAAAGTAAGGCATTTCGGGAGGAATTGAAAGGTTGCTTTCGATGATTTGCCTAAAGTAAGCATTGGCTTTCTCGTAATCCTTTCTTTCCATTTCTGCCAAGGCACTGTTCATCAACCTAGTAGATCCCCCAAGATTAGGTTTAACCTGGGAAAAAACTGAATTGGTCATGGAGATGACAAATATTCCAGTAATTATAAATTTGAAAAGATGATTTGGATTCAATACAGGCTGGGGGAAAACCATTGGCTAATTGGGAATCTTACTTTTTTTACTACAGACAAAGTAAATACCTTTAATCAACAAAACAATGGTAAAAATCTGTTTGAATTTTTAAAAAAAATCAAAATCTTGAGAAAAATTGTTTAAGAACTTTGAATTTATCACCCAAATAGAGTCGCCTTATATCGGAATACTAGCTATTAGGATCCTTGGAAAGATGGCAAAAAATCGTTTGTTGGGATGAATTAATGACGTTCATTTATATTAATCCATTTGGCTTATTTAATTATTCCTTTCACTTAAAAATTTAAATTTTATGGCAAAAACAATTACCATGATCGAAGGAATCGGTCCCGCAAACAAAGAAAAACTTGCTGCAGCAGGAATTACCACTGTTGAAGGCCTTTTAGAAAAAGGAGCTTCTAAAAAAGGACGCAAAGAAATTGCTGATGCAAGCGGAATTGGAGAAGGGGTAATTCTGGACTGGGTCAATATGGCTGACTTGTTCAGAATAAATGGAATAGCAAGTCAGTTCGCAGAATTGCTTAAAGCTGCGGGGGTAGATACAGTCAAAGAACTTAGAACCCGAAATGCTGAAAACCTTCACAAAGCTTTGACTGAAACCAATGCTGAAAAAAACCTGACAAGGGTTGTTCCAGCACTTTCCCAAATTGAGGATTTTATCGGTCAAGCCAAACATCTTGAGCCAATGGTTACCCATTGATATCAATTCATTCCAATAAAAACCTGGATACAGCTATTTGTATTCAGGTTTTTTTATTTTAGCTGAAATATTTAACCCAATTCATTTTTACCATGAGTAAAGCAGAGGATTTTAAACAACACTTAGAACAAGGCTACACTTTCAAAGGGAATTCAATTATCCTCGGAACCGGAATTTTGAACCATGAGCCTATTCCACACGCTCAGGTCAAAATCCCTCTAAAAACATTAAACAGGCATGGTTTGATTGCCGGCGCTACAGGAACGGGAAAAACAAAAACCCTTCAGGTGATTGCAGAACAGCTTTCACTCAATGGGGTTCCCTCTGTCCTGATGGACCTGAAAGGGGATTTATCAGGAATTGCCCAATCCGGGAGTATGAATCCGCATATTGAAAAGAGAGCCGGATTAATTGGGATTGATTATCAGGCTATCGGTTTACCTGTAGAATTGATGTCTATCAGCCATGAAAAAGGAGTGAAACTCAAAGCCACTGTATCTGAATTTGGCCCTGTCCTGATTTCGCAGATAATGGAACTGAATGATACACAAAGAGGTGTGATAGCATTGGTTTTCAGGTATTGTGACACGCATCATTTGCCTTTGCTAGACCTGAAAGACCTCAAGAAAGTCCTTCAGTTTGTGATCAATGAAGGCAAAGAAGAAATCAGCAAAGAATTTGGAGCTGTTTCTTCTGCAACAGTGAATACCATCATGAGGAAAATCATTGAACTTGAACAACAAGGGGCAGAGAATTTTTTTGGAGAACCTTCCTTTGATGTGCAGGATTTTGTAAGAACAGTAGATGGCAAGGGTGTGGTTTCGATCATCCGGCTGACGGATATCCAAAATCAGCCGAAGCTTTTTTCAACCTTTATGTTAAGCTTGCTTTCGGAGATTTATGAGACTTTTCCCGAACAGGGTGATGCCGACAAACCAAAATTATGCCTCTTTATCGATGAGGCCCATTTGGTCTTTTCCACTGCATCTAAGGATTTGATCGAAAAAATTGAAGCCATTGTAAAGTTGATCAGATCTAAAGGAGTTGGGGTATTCTTCTGTACCCAGACACCAACAGATGTACCTGATAACGTATTGGGACAGTTGGGTTTAAAGATCCAACATTCATTGAGAGCTTTTACTGCCAAAGACCGAAAAGCCATTACCAAAACGGCCGAAAATTATCCATTGTCAGCATTCTACAAAACTGATGAAGTCTTGACTTCAATGGGGATTGGAGAGGCATTGGTGACAGTTTTGAATGAAAAAGGAATCCCGACCCCTTTGGCACATACACTTTTGCGTCCTCCTGTTTCGAGGATGGATATTTTGACTGAAAGTGAAATTGACAGCTTGGTCCATCGCTCTTCCCTTGTTAAAAAGTATAATGTAGAAATAGACAGGGAAAGTGCTTTTGAACTTTTGGATCAAAAGATCAGCAGGGCAGAAGCTGCGGCAGAAGCCTCCAAAAACCAATCTATTCCAAGTGCAAAATCCAAAGGAAAGCCTATCCAGGAAACCTCCATCATCGAAGAACTCAGCAAAAACACCATGGTAAGACAAATCGGTAGAAGTATCTTCAGGGAATTGACCAGGGGAATATTGGGTTCATTTTCGGGAAGTAAAAGAAGATAAGGGTGGGTAGGCTAAAAATCGGTGTCATTGGAGCCGGTGCGGCAGGGTATTTTGCTGCCATTCATGCCGCCCAATGGGATGCTGAAGTGACTATCATCGAGAAGACTTCCAAGTCACTCGCTAAAGTGAAGATCTCGGGAGGCGGTAGGTGTAATGTCACCCATGCTGCCTTTGAGATCTCTTCCCTTTCAAAAAACTACCCAAGAGGTGAAAAATTTCTTAAGAAAGTATTCCGCCTTTTTGCTGTTAATGATACCATCAACTGGTTTGAATCCAATGGAGTAACTTTGAAAACCGAGGCAGATGGAAGGATGTTTCCTGTTTCGGATGATTCACAATCCATTATTGATGCTTTACAACATGCTGCCAATCGGGTAGGAGTTAGGGTACTTTTTAACTTTAATGTAAAAAAAATCATTACCAAAAACCCAGGGTTTGAACTTTGGTCAGATGACAAAAAGCTTCATTTTGACAGGATCATCGTCTGTTCTGGAGGAAATCCAAAATTGGAAGGGTTTGATTTTCTTTCAGGTTTTATACACAGTATTGAACAGCCGATTCCTTCTTTATTCACCTTCAATACACCACAGGAACCAATCAGAAAATTGATGGGTATTTCACTTCCTGATACTTTCGTCCGACTTGAAGGTACTAAAATGGCCTACAGAGGCCCTTTGCTGATTACACATTGGGGATTGAGTGGACCGGCAGTTTTGAAATTATCAGCCTTTGGTGCAAAATGGCTTTTTGACCAACAATATAAAGCCAAGGCACATATCAGGTGGTCAAATGATTGGTCCGAAGAGTGGCTTGTCATGGAGCTTCTTTCTTTTCAAAAAAATCACCCAAAAAAGAAAATCAGTACCAATCCCTTGTTTGGGATACCGGGTAGATTATGGGAACATCTCTGTGAAAAATCAGAGATGGAGCCTGACATTATTTGGCAAAATTTGCCAAAAAAACAGTTCAATAAATTGGTTCAAAATCTTTTTTGCTATATTGTATGTGTAGATGGAAAGACTACCTTCAAGGAAGAATTCGTTACGGCCGGTGGAGTGGTCTTAGATGAGATCGACCCTGAGACTATGGAAAGCAAACTTATTGATGGTTTGTTTTTTGCAGGTGAAGTATTGAATTTAGATGGGATAACAGGAGGATTCAATTTTCAGGCCGCCTGGAGTACCGGATATGTTGCAGGAGTAAGTGCAGGTCAACCAGAAAAATAATGCTCGAAAAACAACTCCCTGTCAATTTTGACAGAATAGAAGAAATGGCTGAAGGTGATGCTGAATTTAGAGCAGAACTGGTAAGTGCTTTATATAAATCACTTTCGGAGCTAAAGGAAAAGTATCTCGAAGGCTCTGAATTGAAAGACCTTGAGATCATCTCTCAGATCCGGCATAAGGTAAAGCCTGCGCTAGCCTTGTTCGAAATCAATGTTTTGAACGAAGTGATTCAAGAAGGAAAAGATATTCTTACAGATAAGGGATTCAATGAGGGTTTTATTGCACACCTTGAGCGTTTCCTTGATGCTGTCCAAGACGCCATAGATCAGGTTGCGTTGCATTTGGATGTGGAAAAAAGCTAGAGTAGCTATCTTATTTTTTGGATCAGGTCAACCAATCGATTTGAATAGCCTGCTTCATTGTCGTACCATCCTACTATTTTGACCAGGTTTCCTTTGACTGATGTCAATGCCGAATCAAATATGCATGAGTGAGGATTTCCAATGATGTCAATAGAAACAATTGGCGCTTCTTCAAATTCAATGATTCCTTTCATATCACCGTCAGACTCTTTTTTAAAAACAGCATTCAATTCCTTTGTTGTGGTTTCTTTTTTTAGCAATACCACCAAATCAGTGAGCGAACCATCAGGAACAGGAACCCGCATCGCAGAAGCTTCGATTTTCCCTTTTAGTGCAGGCAATACAATTTCCATCGCCTTTGCTGCATTGGTGGTGGTCGGGATGATGGAATATGCCGCAGCCCTAGCCCTTCTTAAATCCCTGTGCGGGGCATCATGCAGGTTTTGGTCATTGGTATAGGAATGCACGGTGGAGACAAATCCTTTTTCTATCCCAAAATGATCCTCCAAAACCTTAACCATCGGTGCAAGGCAGTTAGTTGTGCAAGAGGCGTTTGAGATGATTTTCTCTTCACCTGAAAGGATATGGTCGTTGACACCAAGAACTATGGTTGGTATTTCTTTACTTGGTGAAGGAGCAGTGATGATTACTTTTTTTGCACCTGCTTTGAGGTGGCCTTCAGCAAGTGGTTTTTCTGTGAATTTGCCCGTGGACTCCAACACAATATCGATGTCAAGATCGCCCCATGGAATATTTTCCGGATTTCTTTCAGCAAAGATCCGGATGGTTTTTCCCTTTACCTCAATATTTCCATCCACCGCTTTGACGGCAAAGGGGTATTTTCCGTGAACAGAATCATACTGAAGCAGATGGGCAAGGGTAACAGGGTCCGTAAGGTCATTGACAGCAATGAGTTCGATGTCTTCTTTTTCAAGTAAAAGCTTGAAGGTCAACCTTCCGATACGTCCAAAGCCATTGATTGCCACTCTCGTTTTTTTCATGTCAGCTAATTGGGAATTTAAATCAAAGGCGAAAGTAAGGATTTGCGGGGAAAGGCTTCCAATATTTTTTTAGGTTAGTTATCAATGTTTTGACTTCCAAAACCAAATATTTTTCTGTCTTGTTTTGCATTCTTGTTTTAACCCGCTATATTTGCAACACCTTTCAAAAAAGAGGTCAAAACCCACAAAAATGGTCGATTCGTCTAGGGGTTAGGACGTATCCCTTTCACGGATAAAACACGGGTTCGATTCCCGTATCGACTACCAAAACACTGGAAAAATCCAGTGTTTTCTTTTTGACTGCATGGTCGATTCGTCTAGGGGTTAGGACGTATCCCTTTCACGGATAAAACACGGGTTCGATTCCCGTATCGACTACAACAAATTGATGTTTTTCATCTTTCGGATTGCATACGAAAGTATGCATGAAGAATTTGTTTTATGGTTGTTAGTGGTTAAAGTGAATGAAAACCCGGTCTTCTAGGCCGGGTTTTTCTTATTTAAACCAATACCAATCCAAATTCCAATAAGCCTCTCCAGACTTTGGATCCTAGGAAGCGGTCAAAATCTCCTAAATTTGCTGCCACGTATTTCTCTTCAAACTCCGCAAAGGTCATCTCTTTTTTTCCAAGTTTGGGTGTGATATCCCGAAGGATTGTTTCAAGCCATTCTCCTTCTTCCTGTCTGACGAGGATTTCATCTGTTCCATTTTTGTTTTCGATCACCAAAGGCCACATTTCTGTCTTTTTACCTTTTTTCACAAAAGCAGTTCTCTCCAGTTCAGGTTCATTTCCCAACCAAATTAATTTGGCATTGGGTTTCATAACATTTCCTGTTTCGATCTGAATGGCATTGTAGATGAAATTGGGAGAAACGGATGTTTTTGGGATTTTGAAACTAAACCACTCCTGAAGCGGAAAATCAAAACAGATCCCATGCATGTAATTGAAAAGGGCTTTTTTGAGGCCTTCGCTAAAAAGTTCATGGTCAGCACCATTGGGATCCTCATGACTCAGGTCGTTGTCGGCAAACAGGCCTTTTTCAGGTCCGGTACGGACTACTTTAAATGCACCAGGGTCAATCCCGATTGGCGCATGGGATGTCATCGCAAACAAATGCCAAAATCCCGATTGCAGGATATTGTTCATAAAGAGTTGCCTGACCATCTCCAGGCTGTCAATGGTTTCTTGCGCAGTCTGCGTCGGAAAACCGTACATCAGGTAAGCATGAACCATCACGCCTGATTCTGTGAAATTCCTTACCACACGGGCTACTTGGGAGACAGTGACACCCTTTTGCATCATCTGCAGCAACCTGTCTGAAGCTACTTCCAACCCCCCTGAAACGGCAATGCATCCGGAAGCCTTCAGTAACCTGCACAGGTCATATGTAAATCTTTCTTCAAAACGGATATTGGTCCACCAAGTGATTTTGAGGTTTCTCTTAAGGATTTCGATCGCCAATTCCCGCATCAGGGCAGGGGGGGCTGCTTCATCCACAAAGTGAAAGCCCGTTTCTCCAGTCTGTGCAATCAATTCCTCAATCCGGTCACAGATGATGTTGGCGCTGATCGGCTCGTAATTTTTGATATAATCCAAGGTCACATCACAAAAGGAGCATTTCTTCCAATAGCAGCCATGTGCCATCGTCAGCTTGTTCCACCGGCCATCCGACCAAAGGCGGTGCATGGGGTTGGCAATCTCGATGACTGACAAGTATTTGTTCAGAGGCAAACCCGAATAATCAGGCGTTCCTGTTTGGCTAAAGGGAATGTCGGTGTTTTTGGCGCCATTGTGGTAGGTGACTTTCCCATCGACCAAGGCAAAGGTTCTTTTGAGTTGGTCAAGACTTCTTTCACCATCCAAATGCTCCAACAGGCAGGTGAGGGGCCTTTCTCCATCATCTAAAGTGATGAAATCCAAAAAGTTAAATACCCTAGGCTCATTGATTGACCGGAGTTCAGTATTGGGATAGCCGCCTCCCATAGCCACTTTGATATGGGGATAATTAGTCTTGATAAATTTTCCACACCGCAAAGCGCCGTAAAGATTTCCGGGGAAAGGTACCGAAAGACATACAAAATAAGGATCGGTTTCTTGGATCAGTTTATCCAATTCCTCCATTAAAAACTGATCAGTAAAAGATTCGGGACCTTCCAAAGCCTCATTCAAAGCATCAAATGAAGTCGCCGACCTTCCCAAACGCTCTGCATACCGGCTAAAACCAAAGTGCGGATCCAAGGCCTCAGAGATCAAATCCCCGATATCTTCCAGGTACAAAGTTGCGAAATGCCTAGCTTTGTCTTGGATGCCCATCGTTCCAAATGCCCAATCCAAATCATCCAATTGGTCAAAGCGGGAGGCTTGTGGCAGGAAGTCGCCGTCACAGATATTATAAGCCAAAGTGGGATTGTCAAACTGCAGGAATCGGATGACAGGATCAATGGTATGCAAATAGTCTTTCTGTAATTTGACTATTCTTTGGATGTTCGAGGAATAATTTTTAACTCCTTTATTTTCAATAGATTGAAATACTTTGGTTAAACCTTCTTTTGAAAAAATTCTCAGAATAACTTTGATGCCCAAGTCACTTTGAAATGCTGATTTCCCTATTGTATTCAGATACCCTTTGATATAAGCTGTCGCCGGGTAGGGTGTATTAAGTTGGGTAAAGGGTGGCGTAAGAAGGAGAATTGATTTGGACACAGTAAAATGATTTGCTTCAAATTTCGGCAATTTTTAAAGATAACCACTAAAGAATCTTAAAATGAATGAACCACCAAAGGAACAAACAAAAACAAAAGAAACTTAACATTTAAATATTTATGCTTAGGTCTTTGTCCTCTTTTATTTCTTTTGTGGTTCAAAATCAATTAAATTTTATCTCCAAAGAAGATGGCATTGAAGAACAGCTTATTTGTTCCAAACCATGTGCCGCGGAAATTCGGGTTGTCGATAAAGTGAATTACCCTTCCCTGACCGACAGGTGACACCAATACACTTGCACTTTGCTTGATTTTTTCAAGGTTTGCCGGAGAAACGTAACCGCCAAGCAAAGGATTTGTTGTATACCTGACCGGGGTTTGGGATTTGTTTTTAGATGGTTTGAAGAAAAGCGTTGTATTTCTATAAACAGGAATTTCTGAGTTTTTGTAACCAAAACCCAAAGGATGTGTAGTGTCCAATTTTCCCAAATAAATGCTTCCACCGATTTCCTGCGCTCCGGATAAGTTCCTGGAGTCGGCAAATGCGACGGATTCAGGACCTTTTGCTGCTTCGGAAGTAACAAATTCTTCCTGAACAATCTCTTTACTTTGGAGCCATTGACTTGCTGTCCGCATGGAAATGATGGTTCCGCCTCTAGAAAGCCAATCGTTCAAATGGGCAATTTGCGGTGCTGAAAGACTAGAATAATTCCCTGAAGGAAGGATCAAAGTGGTGTAATCAAACAGATTCACCCTCCCAAACAATCCCAAATCCACTTTTGTAATTGGCATTCCAACTTTGGTATCCAACAGGTGCCAAATTTCCCCGGCTTCATATTGGGAGGTTCCCTGACCGACAAGCATGAGAACTTTTGGTTTTTGGATGGCTGAAATACTGCCGCTACCCAAGTCAATCCCTTTCAAGCTGAATCCTGTCGTGCTTGCAAATACATTTTGGCCTGATAAGTCAGCTGCTTCTTTCAGTGCTTTTCTCAATTCTTCTTGAGAAAGTTTTTGGAAAGCCGTAGGAATGACCAATGAACCTGCAGGGAATTCCTTTGAGCCTTGATCGGTATTTGAAGTAAATGGCTGCGCAGTAACTTCAACATGGACTCCTGCTGACTGAATATGGTTCAGGAATTTGGCAGCAAAATAATCGGACCAATCCACCATATATGCAACATACTTCCCATCGGCCGGGAAGGTCAAGTTTTGGCTTGGCAATTCCTTGATTTCTTTTCCGCTAACAACTGTTTGCGTGGCGAAAGGCATGCCATATGCCAAGGCCATGGTCCAAGATGAAGCGTCGTAAAATACCGAATCTGAAAATGTAGTCACCTTCTCAAACATCGATCTTACCATCCTGTATTGTGTTTGGGATGTAGGAACAATCCAGGATTTTCCTTTCTTAAATGACTTTTCTTCTGAGGTTATATCTTTATCATTTTCAAGTACTTTGATTTTATGATCTAACAATA
Organism: Aquiflexum gelatinilyticum; assembly: GCF_024813435.1. Lineage (NCBI taxonomy): Bacteria > Pseudomonadati > Bacteroidota > Cytophagia > Cytophagales > Cyclobacteriaceae > Aquiflexum > Aquiflexum gelatinilyticum. Next base: position 98,076 of record NZ_JANAEZ010000001.1, on the reverse strand, counting down.
ACTTTAAGAAAAGTCTGTTACGGGAATCGTCTGACTCATCTCCAAAAATATACCCTTTGGCTTTGTCTTTTCCTGCTTCAGTGATCGCAGTTTGGAAATATTCACGAAGGTATTTGTGCATATATTCCCTTTCCTTGACACCGGCTTCCATGGTGGCAATAGAAGTTTTGAGTTGGTTCCGTATCGTAAATTGAAAGGTAATATCGCCACGCTGAGAGCTTTGGATATGACCCCGCGAACTCGCCTGTTCAAATACCAATCCCAAACCTCCCTGAATATCCGGATAGGTAGAACCATATCCCGGATAGCTGTTGTCAAATACTTCCTTGGTCCAATACAAACTGCCAATATCATCCAACGCCTTTGCAAAATAGACCGCAAACTTATTGTTGATTTCGTCATAGTTCTTTCTTGGAATCACAGGGTTTTCACTGCCAAAAGGTTTGGTCGGTTCAAAGAAGTAGGTGGCATTGGTTCCCATTTCGTGAAAATCTCCCACTACGTTTGGATACCAAGTATGATACCAAGCGATTTTGCTTTGTAATTCCACTTGTGCCAAAGGCAACCAATCCCTATTCAGGTCGAACCAATAGTGGTTGACGCGTCCTGAAGGCCATATTTCATTGTGTTCTCTGTCCAATGGATCTGCGACAGGCGGCGAACCTTTGTGCATGTTTGCCCAATTGGTATGTCTGTCCCTTCCGTCCGGATTGATGGCGGGATCGATCATGACCACGGCATTGTTTCTGATTTCTTTGGCAAGGTCACTTTGCGAAGCCAAAAGCCAATAAGCTGTCAAAATAGAAGCTTCTCCTCCCGAAGGTTCATTACCGTGGACGCTGTAGGCAAGGTTGACGATGGCCGGCATGCCGCTGACATCAGGCATGGGCAAGGTTGGATCTACCAACTTGAGGTGGTTTGTCCTTATGGATTCCAAATTGGAGATGTTTTCTTTATTGCTGATAACCAGGACAACCAAGGGCCTGAGCTGATTGGTATAGCCGATGGTGACAAGCTCTGCCATATCCGATTTGTCAGCCAACAACTGAAAATATCCCACAAGACGGTCGTATCGGGTATGCCATTCTCCAACGTGGTAGCCCAGATAGGAGTAGGGACTTGGAATGTCATTAGAGAAAGTTTCTCCTGGAAAATAATATTCCTTTTGGGCTTTTGCAGAATATATATGGAGCAAGAGCAAAGTTATCAGTAGTAGTTTCTTTCGCATAGGTTTAAATTTGGAGGAAATTACCTGTAAGGTAGCAGAACCAAAACCAAAAATCCATCAACGGCTTTTGAAAGCTTGCGAATTGACTTAATTTGGAACGCGAAAGAATTGTAAAGTTGAATCCTTCATTTGGATCCATCAAAACTAAAAACAATAAATAAACCAATAAACCTATGAAAAAGCTTTTTCAAGCGTCTTTGACAATGATTGCCTTCATGGCGGCAATGCCATTATTTGCACAACAAAAAGACATCAAACTACCACCGGAAGCTACTGAATTTTGGGAACCTGTTCCTAGAAAAGTGACGGCTGCTGCCCAAATGGGTCAAGCACCTTCTGATGCGATTGTCATTTTTGATGGCAAGAACCTTGATAACTTTGTCAGTTCAAAGGATGGAAGTGCCCCACAATGGAAAGTCGAAAACGGTGCATTTACAGTAGTCCCAAGAACTGGTGCGATCAAAACCAAGCAAGGTTTTGGGGATATGCAGCTTCATATCGAATGGTCAGCACCTACTGTAATCAAAGGTGAAGGTCAGGGTAGAGGAAATTCCGGAATCTTCTTGATGTCTTTGTATGAATTACAGGTTTTGGATTCATATGAAAGCAGAACCTATTCCAACGGTCAGGCAGGAAGTATCTACAAGCAACATCCTCCTTTGGTTAATGCGATGAAAGCTCCGGGAGAATGGAATACTTACGATGTGATTTTTACCGCTCCAAAGTTCAATGCTGATGGCATGTTGGTTACTCCTGCTAGAATCACTGTTCTGCACAATGGGATTTTGGTACAGAACAATGTTGAACTTAAGGGCCCAACCGAATACATCGGAATTCCAAATTACAAAGCACATGCTGCCGAAATGCCGCTAGAACTCCAAGATCACGGGGATTTGGTAAGCTTCAGGAATATCTGGGTGAGGAAGTTGTAATTGAGGACAATTTTCAATTTTAGACGGAAGACAGAAGATGGAAGGCAATACACATCCTTACGTCTTCTGTCTTTTTTTTACTTCTAACTTTTAACTTCAGAATTCCTTACTTCAACCTATCCATCAATCCTTCCTGATAACTGACACTGATTGGGACGAGTTTATCTCCAATAGTCAATTGGTGCCTCTCGATTTTTTGGACATGTTGGATATTCACCAAAAAGGAACGGTGGGATTTGACAAAATTGGAAGGCAGGATTTTTTCGACTTCTGCGAGGGTCATTCTACTAAGGATTTTTTCTTTCGGAAGCTGGAAATTCACATAGTTCCCATTTGCCTCGCAAAAGAGCAACTCATCGAAATTGACCTTTATTTGCTCATAGCCTGTTTTGACAAAAATGGTCCCTGCGGCATTTCCATTTTTGAGTTCATGCCATTCCTGCGCTTTTTGGCAGGCTTTTAAAAACCTCCCAAGGTTAAAAGGTTTGAGCAGGTAATCCTTCGCATCCAATTCGAAACTCATCACAGCGTGCTCTGAGTAAGCTGTAGTAAATATGACCATGGTGTCCTTCGGAATCAAAGCCGCGAGCTCGAGCCCTGAGATATCGGGCATTTTGATATCAAGGAAAATCAAGTCCACCTGCTCGCTTCTGATATAATCCAAGGCAAGGATTCCATCTGTGAAAACCTTACGCAAATCCAAGAAAGGCACTTTGGCTGCATGGGCTTTGATTACCTCGAGGGCCATCGGTTCATCGTCTATGGCTATGGCATGGAGCATATCAGGAGCGTTTTATGGTTAAATGTACAAAATATTCCACTTCGTTTTCCCGAATGACAAGTTCATGTTTCCCCGGATAGAGGAGTTGGAGACGCTGTTTGACATTGTCTAAGCCGATACCGTTTGACTTGGATTCAGGGTCATCTTCGTGGCTTCGGTGGATACTGTTGTTGACATCCAAATGGATGGTTCCATCCGTACAACGCAGGCTGATTTTAACCCATGATTTCTTTTGGAAACTGATTCCGTGTTTGAATGCATTTTCTACAAAGGGTATAAGCAACATGGGAGCGATATCCCCTGTACAATTTTCAGGATTATGCCTAAAATCAATGTCAACATTGTCATGGGATTTAATGCGGAGTACCTGCAAATCCACATAATTGATCAGGTATTCTTTTTCTTTTGCAAGTGGGATTTTATCCATGTTGTTTTCATGAAGCATAAAGCGCATCATGTCTCCAAGCTTTTGGATACCCTCAGAGGTCCTTTCGGCATTTTCCTGCAAGGCCGTTCCATACAGGGTATTCAGGATATTAAAAAGGAAATGGGGATTGATCTGCATCCTTAGTAAGGAGAGTTTGGCTGAACCTTCGTCCACTCTGTAGCTCAGCGTATTAATCTTACCTAGAAGGTGATCATATTTTTTGAACATCAGGTTGGAAAAGGGGATGAGTAGACCTACAACAAATATCAACACAGCCAATCCTAGGACCAAAATACCGACATTCTCGTTTTCAATTGCCAAAATGAAAAAGAAAAACCCTAAGGCCAAAATCAACAAAACATATAATGAGTTGGCAAGTTTGTTCCGTTCTTTCTTTCTGTTTCGGTATATGAAAAAGTAATTGTAAAGCACAATGCCAAGCATCACAGGGATTGCGATCGTATAGCTAAGCGGAATCCACCGTTCGATGATATCTTGCAAACCAAACAGAAATAACATCGCAAAGGCGAAGACCGTGATTAATTTGACAACGTTGTAAGGCTGAAAGTCTTTCGTTTCGGAACTAGGGAAAATCTGTTCTATCACGTCACTAAGCAAAAGGTAACCTATATAAAGGCCTACAGTGCTGAAATAGTAGGGTGCCGCGAAGTTTTGGACAAGTTCACCCATCATTGAAAATCCGCCCACAAAAAGGAAGGAGATCAAAAGGATCAGGAAGGAATAAATGTAGTAGGTAGATTTTCGTTTTATGGTTTCTTTGCTCGGAATCAATATCTGATGGTGCAGGAAGAAAGAAAGGAAAAGTATTGCAGGTATCAGGATTTTGGCAAAATATCTTGCGAGTTCCAATCCATTCGGTTCAAAATCGTAGAAGTTGGATTGGAAAATGTTTGCTAAAATAATGGTGACAAACAAAACTGTCATCACCCACCATTCTATTTGTCTAAAGGGAAGTGGTTTTTCTTTCATTGGGGTTTGAATTTAATGATTTAAGGTTGGGTTTGATTTGATTTAGAAACAGAAATCTCGGGTTTTGATTTTTCTTTTCGCTTTTCATCTTCAGCTTTACCGATAAGCCAGATGTTATAAAGTATGGCTGCTATAAGTAGAATGAAATAAGGCGTCTTGGATTTCATGGAATAGGTCGTCGATTCTTTGACAAGGATAAGCCTGATAATAAAGTACCACAAAAAAATGTGATGAAGCGAATGGAATTTGGGGTGGAAATGCAGTTGGCAGTCTCGGTAGGCAGTGGTCAGTATCAGTAGGCAGTTATCAGTCAGCAGTCGCAGTTTACAGTGGTCAGTTGCAGTTTTCAGTTAACAGTATCAGATTTTAGTAAAGAGTGACAGTTTGCAGAGGAAATTTTGCAATCTTCCAATCTTCCAATCTTTCAATTTTCCAACCTTCCAATCTTCCAACCTTTCAACCTCCTAGCACCTTCCAAATACTCATTCCTCCAAGCAGTAAGGTGATCAGCCAGATTGCGAAGGCCAAAACATTCATCCATACTCCGTTGGTGTGAGTTCCCATTACAGATTTTTTATTGACCAACCAGAGGATGTAGCCACTCAATAAGGGAAGCAAAACGCCATTTGCCAGTTGCGCAAAGAGAATCAGTTGGATCGGTTTGATGCCAAATGAAGAAAATACCAAACCCAAACCCAAAATCCCCACAATACTGATCCGCATAGGAAAACTTTTGAGGTCATTGGATAAGCCAAAGCTTCCGGCAATAACCAAGGAACCTGCCAACGGAGCTGTGATCGCAGAGGTGATTCCTGCAGCAAACAATCCAAAAGCCATAAAGTATTTGGCCATTTTGCCCATCAAAGGTTCCAACCCAATGGCCAAATCAATTGCTGAATTGACTTCGGTAGCAGATCCGGCTTTGGCAGTAACAATAATCGCCATAGAAACCAATCCTCCCAAAATGACAGCAATCAGGGTGTCAACCCTGATATATTTGAGGTCTTGGATTGAATTCCATTTTTGGGAAATCAGAGAGGAATGTAAAAAAAGATTGTACGGAACCACCGTTGTACCGATCAAGGCTACTATGGTAAAGATATTCTCAGGATTGATGCTGGGTTTAAATCCTGAAAGCAAGTCGAACATATCCGGTTTAGAAAAGGCAGCAGTTCCCAAAAAGGCCAAGCTCATCAAAATCACCAGACCTGTCAGGTAGTTGCTGATGGATTTATAACTTCCGGTCAGCAATAGGATCAATGCCAATGATCCAATCAAAAGATTGAGCAGATTAACTTCAAATTGGCCAAGGTTTAAAATCTGGGTTTGGAAAAACAATTCTGACCCCAAAGCACCTCCGCTGATGTTACCTGCTTCATAAGCTGCGTTACCCAAAACGATGGCAGTCATCACAAGAAAAATGGAAAAATACCGGAGGATTCCTTTTTGCAATGTTTCCGATATGACCGAAGCGAGCCCTTTTTGGGTAACCAAACCAATCCTGGCAACCATTTCCTGAAGTACAATTGTTGCAATCACAGACAAAGCCATCGCCCACAGCAAGTCAAAACCAAAGTCGACTCCGGCGAGGGTGCAGACTGTAACCGTACCCGGCCCGATGAAAGCGGCTGCAACAACCGGCCCAGGACCTATGTATTTCCTCCAACTCATGGCGCCTGCTGCAAAGCATATATTGCATAACTGCCCAACCAATGCGTTCCTTCATAATTGTCATCGACAATAGAAGGAAGGGAATAATTGATGTGCATGTTGGCTACCTTCATCAGGTGGCCATATTCCTCAGGATAATCTTTGATCAAACCATAAAGCACCCAAGCCCTGCTGAAGTTAAGTCCATCAAGGTGAACCAATTTACCATCTGTCCGGTCGCTGACTTTTCCCGGCTCCAAAGCAAAATCAGTATTCGCCAATTGGGGTAAAAATTGTTTGACCCATGGTCGAAAATCTTCTTTGGGCATCACTTTCCTCATGATATCCAATTCCTGAAAGCATGGAGACAAAAAGTCAAAACCGCTCGGTTCATAGACCAAAGGGCAATTTTCATCTTTAGAAAACCAGTCCAAAGCCTTGGATTTAATCAATTCCTGCAGGCCAACGTGATTCAATGTTTTGGCATAATCATAAGCCAAAGACAATCCAAAGGCAATATTGGTATGCTCACCAACCCTGATAGGATAAATGAGTTTTGGCAAAAATTCAAGGTACTTTTCCACCATGAGGTCTGTCAATGGCTGAAGGTTTTTTTCCAGTTCCCTTGCCAAAGGATCATCCCAAAGATGGATTTCCTCGGCGAGTTTCAGCATCCAAGCCCAACCGTAAGTCCTAGAAAAACCTGGATCAGAAGGGCCATTAAAATAGGCGACCTCTACAGCAATGTTTTCTGCGCTGATATTTTCCAATAATTTCCTTCTGATTTCTTCTCCATTTTCTAAGTCGGGGAATTGTCTCAGAAGACTCACCAACATCCAATGACCATGCATACTTGAATGCCAGTCAAAGCAGCCATAAAAAGCTGGATGAAGTGCTTTTGGGCCTTTCAGTTCAGATTCATTTCCCAATGTCTGATTGAGTTTATTGGGATATTCGGTTTGCATACAATGCAGGGGAAGTTTGGAAAGTCTGTTGGCTTCAGCTTCTGTCAGGCGTATGGGGTCAGGGATTTCGAGGGTTTCCTTTTTTGGCTGACAGGCCAAAAGAAAGCCTGCCAGGAAAAGCAATAAGAATAAAGATCTGATCATGTCTATGGTTTTGGATTTTGAATATAAGGGATAAAGGTGATTTTTTCAGATTGGCTCATTTATTTGGCTTTTTCGGGTTATAAATAGCTTGATTATTGATATTTTGCCTGAAGATTATCCCAACAAAAATTCATGAAAAGATTTATTCTCAAGTTGCTTAAGGTCATTTTATTCATTGTTTTGGCTGTAATCCTTGTTTTATTGGCATCCTACAGAGGTGATATTGCTCCTGATGAACTAATCAGAAAATACAGCGATGAAAACTCCTTTTTTTTAATGGTAGATGGTGTGAACGTTCATGTGAAGGTCAGGGGAGAAGGAGAACCGATCTTTTTGATCCATGGGAGTTTTTCTTCCCTTCATACTTGGGAAGCTTGGGAAAATAAGTTGAGTCCATTTTTTATGACCATTTCTATGGATTTGCCGGGTCATGGCCTTACAGGTCCCGATTTGCAAAAACGATATGGAATTGAGGACTATTCCAAACTTGTATTCGGTATCGCAGACCAGTTGGATTTGAAAGAGTTTCATGTAGCAGGTAATAGCATGGGCGGAGGAGTGGCGCTAAAAATGGCCTCCGACCAACCTGAAAGGATAATGACTTTAAACCTCATCGATTCATCGGGTGCAAGACCGAAAACCCGAACAGATTCTGCCCAAAGCAAATCTTATAACTCAGGCGCTTGGATTTTTAAAGTGGCCCAAAACCCTATTTTCAATAAACTTTTGCTCAAATGCACTCCCAAATTTGTTTTCGGCCTAAACCTGAAACAGGTTTTCTATGATAATTCAAAAATTACGGATGAAGTGTTGACAAGGTATTATGAGTTGTTGAGAATGGAAGGAAACAGGCAGGCAACATTGGACAGGCTGACTACCGGAAAACCTTATGCGATAGATTTTGAAAAACTGAACATGCCGGTTCTGATCATGTGGGGAAAACATGACGCGTGGATTCCTTTGAGTAATGGCGAAAGCCTTGCACAAGCTATTCCAGGATCGAAACTGAAGGTTTTTGAAGATGCGGGACATGTGCCTATGGAAGAAATACCGACGGAGACTGTCTCAGAATATCTGTCATTTTTGGGCATTCAGGTTGAAAGAGATTACTTTTCTACCCCCAAATTCTTCAGCCATGTCTATTGAAACCATTTTGATTTCTCTTTCAGTAATTCAGATTTTACTGATCATCTTTTTAGTCATTAAGTTTCTATCTCAAAAGTCCGAAAGGGATTTCAATCAATTGGGAATTAGTCAGTTAAAGCAAGAATTTGCACAGCAGATGGCTGCGAACAGGGTCGAAATCCAGGATGGTTTGATGAAACAGTTTGGTTTGGTATTCGAGTCCCTTCGAGCCAATTCAAAAGAACAATCTGAGGTTTTGAAGGATTTCGGCACGATTTTCAGAGAAAATGTCAAAGAATTCAATGAGCTTCAGAGGGAAAAATTCCAAGACCTGATCTTCAGGCAGGAGCGGATGTTGGCATCCACGGAAGAGCGCTTGGATAAGATGCGTGAAACTGTGGATGAAAAACTGCAAAAGACCTTGGAGGCAAGGTTGGGCCAATCTTTTGAGTTGGTGACCAACCAACTTTTGGCTGTTCAAAAAGGACTTGGAGAAATGCAGAACCTCGCAACCGGAGTGGGTGACCTCAAGCGGGTGCTGAGCAATGTCAAAAGCAGGGGAGTGTTGGGAGAATACCAATTGCATGGGATTTTGGAAAATATCCTTTCGCCCGAACAGTATGCAAGTAATGTTTCCGTCAAAAAAGGGAATTCGGAGCGGGTAGAATTTGCCATCAAAATGCCCGGAAGCAAGGAAGACGGGCCGGTTTACCTGCCGATTGATGCCAAATTTCCGCAAGAAACTTTTTACAGACTTCAGGATGCATATGATACCGGAGACAAGCTTATCATAGATTTGGCAAGGGCCGATCTCTTCAAAGCCATCCGGAAAGCCGCTCAGGATATCAGCCAAAAATATCTGCATCCCCCGTTTACCACCGATTTTGCCATGCTTTTCCTTCCCATGGAAAGTCTGTATGCAGAAGTTCTCCGTGAACCCAATCTTGCGCAATCCCTGCAAAAGGATTACAAAATCATCATTACCGGACCGACAACTTTAGCCGCGATGTTGAACAGTCTTCAAATGGGATTCAGGACATTGGCTATACAGGAGAGGAGCAGCGAAGTTTGGAAGGTATTGGGAGCCGTCAAGTCTGAATTTTCAAAATTCGGGGATTTGATCAGCAAAGCTCAAAAGAAAATTATTGAAGCACATACCGATTTGGATGAATTGGTTGGAACAAGGACAAGGGTTATTCAACGAAAATTGAAAGAGGTAGAAATTATGCCGGAAGATGAGGGAAGAAAACTTCTTGAATGATTGTTAAACTAATTTCCATTTTTAAATTTGAGAAAAATCAATCCCCTATGAAATTTTATTATTCGGTCATTTTCTTTTTGATTGTCTCATTTTCTTCAGCACAGCAGATTTTTGATGTCGAGCCCGAAAATCGGGAGAATTCAATAGAAATCAACAATACTGCTGTTGACATGATTTCCAAAGGAAACTTTGAAAGTGCTGCACGGATTCTGCAACAGGTGATTTTGGATGATCCATCATTCCACCCGGCTTATTTGAATTTTTATAGAGCAGGAGGGCAGGTAGCTTCCCAAAAGGAAAAAGTGATCGAAACCTTAAGAAAAGGGCTTTTGATCTTTGAGGAAGATGATGAGATGGCGTATTATCTCGGAAACATTCTTCAAAGGGAAAACCGCCTCACAGAAGCGATAGCTGCCTATACAGATGCCATTAACTTTAGTAAAATTAATGGAGAAGAATTTGAGTTGGTCTGGGCTTACCATTTCAACAGAGGGAATTGTTACCTTAAATCAAACAAACACGCCAAGGCCATACCTGATTATGATTATGCATTGAAACTCAGCCCGTCTAATGCAGACGTTTTGACCAACAGGGGGTTTTGTCATTATAAAACAGGAAATAATTCTGCCGCTTGCGAAGACTGGAATGAAGCCAAAAGACTCGGAAATACCCAGACAGAAAAGTATCTCCAATCCTTCTGTAAATAAAAAACTTATTTCTTATTGCGCTTAGATGCAAAACATCATACCTTTTGCCCGATTTGGACAGGATAAGCTTTTACACTCCTGACTCTTATTGATATTTCAAATGGGAATGAACATTGTCATTGCAGGTGCCGGAGATATGGGTTACCATCTAGCGGAGCAACTTAGTTATGAAAACAAGGATATAACCCTGATTGATGTAGATAAGGATGCATTGGACAATGCGGCTTCACATCTTGACGTCATGACCATCATGGGAGATGCGACTTCACTCGAAGTGCTCAATAATGCCAACCTGAAGGATACGCATATGTTTATGGCTGTTACCACTTCAGAAAAGACAAATATTGTGGCAGCTACTTTGGCAAAACAATTGGGTGCAAAACGGGTGATTGCGAGAGTACGAAACCATGATTACTTAGAACCTGAACACGAGGTTTACTTCAAAAACATCGGAATAGACAATATTATTTCACCCACCATGCTTTGTAGCGGTGAAATATACCGGATGATCAAAAATTCTACATTTACGGAAGTTATTGAATTCGAAGGAGGTAAACTCAATATTGTCGGGATTTCATTGGATCAATACAGTCCATTATTCAACAAAAAAATAGCTGATATGAAAGACATCCCTTTATTTGGGGATATCAGGATCGTAGCAATAGTCAGAGATCAGATGACGATCATTCCGAGAGGCAATACCATCATCAGAAACAACGATCACGTATTTTTCATTTCTAATAAAAAAGCTGTTGAATCCATCATTGAACTTCTTGGGGAGAAAAAAATAAGCATCAAAAATATCATGATCATTGGAGGTGATGATATGGCATTTGCTACAGCCTTGAAGCTTGAAGATGAATTCCGTGTGACTTTGGTCCACAGAGATAAGGAAAGATGTAAATGGCTTTCTGAAAGGCTAAATAATACCTTGATTATCAATGGGGATTACAAAAACATTGAACTTTTGATTGAAGAGGGATTGGAACAAATGGAAGCTTTCATCTCCCTTACAGAATCTTCAGAAACTAACATTATCACCTCGCTAAGTGCAAAGAATCATGGTGTTTACAAAACCATTGCCCATGTGGATACAAGAGAGTATATCCATATTTCGCATAGTATAGGCGTGGATTCCCTTATCAATAAAAAACTAGTTGCAGCCAATCAAATAACCCGTTTTTTAAAAAAAGGAAAAGTGGAAGCGGTATCAGGAATCTATGGGGTAGATGCAGAAATCATCCAATACGTAATCACAAAAGGAAATAGATTGACGAAAAAATCCTTAAAAGAACTTCATTTCCCTGATACAGCCATTGTTGCAGGCGTAATCCGGGGAGAAGAAGTTTTTATACCTGATGGAGATTTTATGCTTCATGTAGATGATAAGGCTATTGTTCTTGCCTTGCCAGCAGCCAAAGCAGCTTTAGAGAAACTTTTCCATTGATATGATTCATTATAGGGCTATTGGAAAAGTAATGGGGGCATTGTTGATGCTTTTATCACTTTTGATGTTTCCGGGACTTGGATTTTCATTATACTTCGAAGGTGGAGACCATTACCCGTTGTTAATGTCCGCTTCTGCTTCTCTGATAGTGGGTGCAATCATGTTTTTTTCTTTTGCAAAGCAAGATCAGAATATCAGAAAAAGAGAGGGATACCTGATAGTCACGCTGAGTTGGGTTTTCATGTCTGTATTTGGAATGCTTCCATATATGCTGAGCGGGACAACAGCTACCTTGAGTGATGCTTTATTTGAAACTGTTTCAGGACTTACCACTACCGGTGCAAGTATTTTGACCGACATAGAAGTGGTTCCTGAAGGAATTCTTTTTTGGAGAAGCATGTCCCAGTGGGTAGGAGGACTTGGAATTATCGTTTTGACAGTGGCCATATTTCCACTTTTGGGTATCGGTGGCATTGAATTGTTTGTGGCAGAATCACCAGGACCTACCTCAGATAAACTACATCCACGGATTCAAGAGACAGCCAAAAGGTTATGGCTGATTTATGTAGGGCTTACCTTTACCCTTGGTGTATTGTATTATTTTGGTGGGATGACATTTTTTGACGCTGTCAATCACGCATTGACTACGATGGCCACAGGTGGATTTTCTACCAAAAATGCGAGTATGGCTTTTTATGATTCAGCCTTTATCCAATATTCTGCTATAATTTTTATGTTTTTGGCAGGTACTAACTTTACTGTAATCTATTTTGGACTTACAGGAAAATTTGATAAAGTATGGCGTTCAGATGAATTCAAAGCGTATGCTTCTACCATAATTGTCCTTGCTTTTTTCATTACTGTTCCTGTTTATTTTTATTCAAGTCAAGATTTGGAAAAAGCATTTAGGGATACTTTGTTTCAGATTGTATCCCTAATCACGACTACGGGATTTGTATCCGCTGACTACACTTCCTACCATGACGGACTTACTTTGATTTTCTTTATGTTATTGTTTTTGGGTGCATCTGCCGGTTCTACCGCAGGAGGGATCAAATTTGTCAGGCATTTAACCTTCTTCAAAAATAGTTGGCTTGAATTCAAAAGAATTGTACATCCACGGGCAGTGGTTCCTTTAAAAATAAACGGTGACAGGGTTACAGGAAAAATCATTACCCATATCATGAATTTCCTGTTGATTTACCTTATGATTTTTGTGACAGGATCGGTGGTGATTTCCCTGATGGGATATGACATTCTCACTTCATTTGGTGCAGTAGCCACCTGCTTGGGCAATGTGGGACCGGGAATAGGTAAAGTAGGACCGATTTATAATTTTGCCTTCTTTGATCCTTATTCAAAAATGATTCTCAGTTTTTTGATGCTATTGGGCAGGCTAGAATTGTTTACAATTCTCGTCTTGTTTACCCCGTATTTTTGGAGAGCCAATTAAGATTTTGGAAGTGTAAAACAAAAAGTGGATCCTGAGCCAATCTGGCTTTTTGCCCAAATTTCGCCTTTGTTTTTCTTTACCAGTTCTTTGGATATCAACAGTCCCAAACCGGTTCCTTTTTCCTGATGTGTTCCGGAAGTACTGTAAAAATCATTGCCAAACAACTTGCTCAGGCCGGCTTCTGTCATGCCTATTCCTTGGTCAGAAATGGAAATGGTATAGAAATTTTCCTCTTCTTCCAAAGCGACGGTGATTTTATCATTGGCATTGGTGAATTTCAGCGCGTTGGTGAGTAGGTTTCTGATTACGATTTCAAGCATCGTTTTCTCAGCTTCGATCTCAATGGATTTTGGAATATAATTTTCCAAAATCTGTCCTTTATAATATCCTGAACCTGATAGGAAACTGAGGCTTTGTTCCACTACTTTGAAAAGATTGAATTTTGAAAATTCTGTATTCATCCCCCTCATTTGGCTTCTAGACCATATTAGTAGGTTTTCAAGTAACATGGAGTTGTTTCCAAGATTTTGGGATAAAATCGGCAAATAGGATTCAAATTCCTCTTGGCTTAGGTTGTCTTCATTCATCAACTTGACCATTCCCCAAAGTGAATCCAAAGGTGCTTTGAGATCATGGGCGAGAATTGAGAATATTTTGTCTTTTTCGATATTTAAACGATTCAGTTCTGCAGCTTGGCATTCGATCTGATTTTGTTTTTCTTTCAGGACACGGATATTGTGGATTTCTTTTTTGTATGACCTGTAATAGATCGAAAATGCAATGAAGAGCGAAAATGCCAATAACATCAGAGCAAAGGTGATGTACATTTTGAATTTCTGATTAGCCTGCATCAGTTCATTCTCTCTGCTCAAAGCAGCAATCTCATCCTTCTGTTTTTTGATAGTAAGCCCTGCAAGGTAATTTTTGATTCTTTCCGCACTTAAAATCTCTTTTTCCTGGTCCAAAAGCGCCAGATATTTCTTCGATTCTGTGGTATTTCCCCGATCAAAATATAACTGATACATCATCTCATAAATCTCAATCATAGATTCTGAGTTTGGACGCTGTTGGTGCAGGATTTTAGCTTCTTCAGCATACTTGATGGCTTGATTCACATTTCTTGTGGCAATGTTGAGCTCTACAAGTTTTTCAAGCGCATGGATCGCCCTAATTATATCATAAGTGAGGCCATATTGATAGAGGTTCTTGATGTCATCCTCTACCGAATTGAATTCTCCCATTGACATTAAAAGTACAGATCTATTGAATTTTGAGACTAGCAATTGTCTTTCATTTCCTTGTTCTTGGCGTATTTCAATGGCTTTGTTAATGATGTCGAGTGCCTCTTTATTTTTTCCCAAAGCCCCTAAAACAGGGCTCATTCCAGTGTAATTATAAGCCAAGCCTTCTTTGTTACCCACTTTCAAAAACTGGGATTCAGCTGCCTTGTAATATTCCAAAGACTCTTCAAAAAGATCTTTGTAAAAGTAAATCTGGCCAATATTATTTAATGAATGTCCTATTTGTACAGGATTATTGTTTTTTTCACTTATCTCCAATGCCTCCTCATAGAGTTTAAGTGCCTCTTCCTGTAGGTTCATGTTTCGGTAATAAACCCCCAATCTATTAAGGTTTTGAGCTTCCAACTCGTGATCCTGAAGTTTGTGCGCAAGTCTGATGGCTTCAGGGTAATATTTTTGGGCTGAATCAGAGTAATGAATCACCTTGACAAGCTCCGAGAGAAAATTAAGTTTTTCTCTGTCGGATTCAGCATCTTGGTATAGGAAAAGTAAACTGTCGGCTACGTTTATTTTGTCATTTAGAATATTTCCAAATGAACCTTTGGGGAAAAGTAAAAAAATAAAAATAAATACAATTAATGGTGGTAAATGATAAGTTTTCACAGTGCAATTATTTTCGACTTAAAACAATAAAAATCGATCGAAAATAGCCTTATTCCAATTAATTACAAAATGTTTATTATACAGAAAACCTCATTATGTGCACAAAACATATAATTAATTATCAAATAGATTTTTTTGTTTGTTTTAAGGAAAATGGTTAGAAGGGAACATTTTTTAAAATCATTCAATCAGTTGGGCTTTCATTTTTGCGATCCTGTCCTCGAGAGACTCTGAGGAAATTGATGCCCTAAACCAACGGTCAACCATGATCGGAAAAGAAAATGGTGTGAATTGTCCGGGAGTCTTAAGAATGATTTTATTTGAATTTATTCTTCTGATTGCTTCAAGGACTTTGTCCTTTTCCATCTGCATATCCAATACCTCTCTGTGTGCCTGACTGAGTAAAAGGTTATCAGGATCATAATCTTCAAAAACCCCGAAAAGTATGCCCGAATTGGATTGAAGGTGTTTAAATTTCACCGGTTTGCCGGGAAACCCTTGGAAAATAAGTCCTGAAATCGTGGCTACATCTCTAAATTTCCTTTTCGCCATTTCACTTTCGTTGATGCAAGCTTTTATGTCTTCCGCAAGGTTTACTTCCGAAAAAACATCCTCTTCCAAAATGTCCTCAATCGGAATAGGCATATCCGAAAGTAATTCAAATCCATAATCGTTCATGGCGATGCTGAAACTCATTGGATAACTTACGCTGATCCTGTAAGCTATTAAAGCACCAAGGATTTCATGGACCATCCTTCCTTCAAAAGGGAAGATGAACACATGATAACCTTCCCGGGAAATGATTTTTTCAATCAGCAAGGTCTCCTTGGATGGAACAATTGAAATTCTGTTTTGTAAATCTAAAAGTGGCGCGACATAGGACATCTCTTGGGATTCATAAATACCAAGGGTAGATTTCTCCAAAATTTCCCTGATTTTCGAGGCAAGTTTAGAGGAGAGTGAAATTCTTCCTCCCATGTAAGAAGGCGTATTTGTACTTTTTTTCTTGGAAAGCTGAACAATGGCACTCATGTCTTTGATGGCTACAAATTCAAGGTTTCTTCCTGCAAAGAAAAAACGATCTCCAGGTTTGAGCTTTGAAAAGAAAAATTCTTCCACCATGCCTAAAAAAGTGCCGTTTTTGAACTGAACTTTGAGCATCGGTTCGCTGACAATGGTGCCCATCGACAGCCTATGAATCATAGCAGCTCTTTTATTTTTGATTTGGTATTTTCCTTTTTCATCTTTTTCCACCTTGGAAAATTCCTCATAACCCTGCAAGGATTCTCCACCTTGGGTAATAAATGACAAAGTCCAACGGTACTCCTCTTCTGTCAGTTTTTGGAAGGAAAAAGTATCTCTCAGTATTGGCAGCAATTCGGCCTCCAAAAAACCATCACCCACTGCGAGTGTTACCAAAAACTGGATCAAAACGTCAAAAGTCATTGTCGGACAAAGAAGATTTTCTGATTCATTGTTTTCCATGGCACTCCTTAATGCCGCAGCTTCAATCAGCTCCAAAGAATGGGTCGGCACGAAATATATTTTGCTTGGCAGTCCGGGTTGATGGCCTGATCTGCCAGCCCTTTGGATAAACCTAGCTACGCCTTTGGGGCTTCCGACCTGTACCACGGCATCGACAGGCCTGAAATCTACTCCCAAGTCGAGACTTGAGGTACAAACCACCAATTTGAGTTTACCGGAATGCAGGGATTCTTCCACCCATGTTCTTACCGATTGATCCAAAGAACCGTGATGGATCGCCACCAAGCCTGCCCATTCCGGTTTTTTTTCCATAATGTAGTGATACCAGATTTCTGTTTGGGCACGGGTATTTGTAAAAAGTAAAATGGAATTATGATTCTCGATGATAGGAATGACCTTATCAATAAGCCTTATTCCCAAATGGCCTGACCATGGATACTTTTCCAATTCATCGGGAAAAACAGTATTGAGAATTATTCTTTTCTCAATTTTGGCTTTGACAATATGGACAGGATGTCTTTCACCGAGAAGTATTTGACAAGCTTCCTCAAGATTGCCAATGGTAGCCGAAATCCCCCAAAGTCTTATTTCCTGCGGGCAGATTTGGCGAATGTATGAAAGGGCTAACTGAACCTGAACTCCTCTTTTGTTTCCCAAAAGTTCGTGCCATTCATCGATAACAATGGACTGCAAAGACTTAAAAAACAATTGATTTTCTTTTTGGGTGAGAAGGATATGCAGGGTCTCAGGAGTGGTAATCAAAACCTCGGGTGGGTTCTTTTTTTGTGAAACACGCTCTTTGTTTTCTGTATCTCCGTTTCTTACAGAAACTTTCCACGGCAGCCCGATCTCTTCACAGACTTCCTGCATGGCTTTTTGAATATCCTGAGCCAAAGCCCTAAGAGGAGTGATCCAGATCAACTGGATTCCATTTTTCCTTTGTTTTTGCCAATCTTCAGGATGCCTGCGTATATAATCCAAAATCACAGGGAAAAACAAAGCAAATGTCTTTCCGCTTCCTGTTGGAGCATTGAGCAATCCTGACTTTCCAGCCATAAAGTCTCGCCATGTTTCTAACTGAAATTCAAAAGGTGACCAGCCTTTTTTTTCGAAGTAATCAACAGCAACTGATAAATGATTACTAACCATATACTGAAAGTAGGGATTTTAAATCTTCCAAAGTGTTGGCTTCTCCTATTGGTTTATCTTTCCTATACCTTTGAATCCTTGGAAACCTGAGCGCAATTCCTGATTTGTGCCTAGGACTTTCCTGTATTCCTTCAAATGCGATTTCGAACACCAAGCCTGGTTTAACCGTTCGGACAGGTCCAAACCTTTCAAGCGTATTTTGCTTCACGTATCTATCAACTTCCAAAATCTCAGCATCAGTCAGTCCTGAATATGCTTTGGCAAAGGGAATAAGTTTATCACCTTCCCACACCGCTAAGGTATAATCAGTATAAAGATCAGCCCTTCTGCCGTGCCCTTTTTGGGCATAGAGGAGCACTCCATCGATGGTGAGTGGTTCAATTTTCCATTTCCACCAAGAACCTTTTTTTCTTCCTACTTCATAGACAGACTCATTTTTTTTCAGCATAAACCCCTCTGCCATCCTTGTTCTCGATTGGGATTGAAGTCTTGAAAGTTCATTCCAATTCTTTGCCTCAACCAGAGGTGAAATTTCAAATCTACTGTTATTGATTTCTTTTGAAAGTTTTTCCAATAACTGCCTTCGGTCTTTTTGAGAATTTTGTCTTAAATCCTTTCCGTCATATTCAAGAATATCATATGCGATAAAACTGACAGGGGCTTCCTGAAGGATTTTTTTACTCAAGTTTTTTCTTCCGATTCTAGTCTGAAGCAAAGAAAAGGGTAGGGGTTTACCCTGGGAAAACGCGATGATCTCTCCATCCAATACAGTCCCTGAGGGTAATTGCAAGGACATTTCGACTAGTTCAGGAAATTTATCAGTTACTAATTCCTCGCCTCTTGACCATATGAAGACCTCACCATTCCTTTGGATCACCTGTCCCCGGATTCCGTCCCATTTCCATTCAATCTGCCAATCTGAGATTTCTCCAAAACTTGACAGTTCCTTTTCCAATGGATATGCAAGAAAAAATGGATAGGGCCTGGAAATATGTCCACTATTTTCTTTGGTCATAACCAGTCCCTTAAAAGAAGTTTTTTCAGGGTTCCAATCCCCCATTATCCTATGGGCTACTTCAATTTTTTCAAGTTCAAAAGCTTCGGCCACTGCTTGGGTAATAAGATTTTGACTTACTCCAACCCTAAATCCACCTGTGATCAATTTGATGAAAATAAAGCGTTCCTCTTTCGCCATCATTTCCCATGCCATCAATATTTTTTCCTTTTTGTGGGATTCCTCAAGATTTTCCAAATCCATTAAATACCTGATCCAAAAACTCAGAGAATTATCTTGGTGAATTTCTTTGGTTGGCAAAAGCAGGGAGATTGTTTCGGCCAGATCACCGACTGTTTGATATGATTCTTCAAAAAGCCAATCAGGAATTCCGGACCATTCGCAGCACCATTCACGTAATTGTCTTGTATTTACCTGTCTCTTGGGTCTACGGTGGGTAAAAAGGGCTATAGTCCAAAGTTTATCCTCATCCGAGACCGACAAAAAATATGTCCTCAGCGCCTCGAGTTTGTCAGAGGTTTTGTTACTTTGGTCCAGACGCATGAAAAGACTAGCAAAATCTCTCATTTATTGAAGTTATGTTTCATTTCAAACTTTTGACAATGTGACAAGGTTCACATCAAGAAAAAACTTAAAATTGTATCTTTATCTCTGTATGGAACTTAAAGCCATATTCAGCGTAATTACATTAAAAACCAAACAGCTATGAAAAAGTTGGCGATTATATTTCTTTCTGCCCTGATCATATTTTCCTGTGATCAGCAAAAGGATCCTGTTTATACCACCAATGAACTGACTTACAACCTTTACCAAGGTTCTGACTTCAATTATACCGGCAAAGTTCAAATTAAGGAATTGCTCAACGGTGACTTGGAGCTTACTTTGGAACTTAATGGGAACAAGGACCAGGACCCTTATTATTTTCCTGCCCACCTTCATTTTGGTCCTTATGACAGCCCTGATTCTCCCATAGCTTTCCAACTTGACCCCATTGACATCAGAACTTTGAAAAGTGTTACTGTCTTAGGACAGCTTTCGGATGGGACCAAATTGAAATTTGAGGATTTAAACAATTTCGATGGACATATTAAAGTTCACTTGGCTGATTCGGGACCTGAATATCAGGTAATTTTATCAGTGGGAAATATCGGAGCAAATGACAACAGCCCACAGGCATTTAAAAAAGAGGACATGACGGTTTGTTCACCTTATCTCAACTAAAAAAGGTCATCTTCTGATGACGTTTTCTTTATTTATTTTCTTCCATTACCTCAGGAAGAGTCAATCTTTTGAATTTTTCATGTAATTGTGCGATTTCAGCATGCATCACTTTTTGGTAATCAAGGTGCTCAGTGTCTTTAAATGGCTTCATCGGATTGTGGACGTGATACGTTCTTTGATGCTCATCATCATGGGAATGCTCAAATCCAGGAACTTCAATAATGTCTTTGTCCCATATCTTAAGTTCCTCTTTTAACTCACTGAAATCTGATCCTGATTCCTTCAGCTGCTTTTCGAATCCTGTGATTTCTTCTCTTAAGTCAAGGGACTTTTGGAGATATCCGTTAGCTTCTGCATATATTTTTGGATCTCCTTCCACTTCTTTTTTTCCTGAACAGGAAAGGGCAAAAGAAATTACAAAACTGAATAACAAAAGGTGGTATAAATTTTTCATAAAATTGAATTTTTATGCCAATATAAATAAAAAGGCGACTTTTTTAAAAAAGCCGCCTGTATTGTATTATCAATTCAACACTACAGGAAAAGTAATGTCAAGGTCTGTTTCGCCTCCTGCTTGCACAAAGTTCTCCCAATTTGGATTGTTTGCCCCAGTAAAATTCTTGTTGAGGTCATGTCTTAAAACAACCCTCATCTGCGCTGTATTAAAACCAATAGTCTGTACAATGCCTCTCAAACCTACCGGATTACCATCAATATCCTCGTCATCATAAGCATAGGTCAGAATCGCTGTTCCCTGAAATGCCGTCCCAAGGAAAAAAAACTGATGATCTTCCTTTTCTTCCTCAATTTCAACTGTGATATCTTCATTTTCTATGCTGTTGAAAAGGGAAACTTCCATAAGATAGGTTTTACCCCTTGCAAGCGTGATTGTTTCTATGGTTGGACCATTTCCCAATTCCAACCCATCAGGGTCTGTTGCACTTACTTCAATTGGAGTGCCTGTAGGAGAACCGGCTGAATTTAGTTCTGTGAATTTTAAGATTACATCTGTGATTACTTCGCCTTCATTTTCCGGTACGGGGTCGTCACTTTTACAAGATGAAAAGGTCAAGGCAACCGCTGCAAATAAGGTCATTAAATAGCTGTAGTTTTTCATGATAATTTAATTGTATATGTATTTGGTTTAAAATTCATAATTGAGTTTGATCAATAAATTCCTTCCCAATTCATGGGAAAAGTACCTGAATCGATTCATGTAATCTTTGTAAGCTTTATCGAACAGGTTTGTGACCTGAAAACCTAAATTGAGCTTGTCATTTCCTATTTTGAAAGATGTTTGAAATCCTAAATTCCAAAGCATGTAAGCCGGTGGTGCAGGGGCAAGGTCAAAATCAGGTTCGCGATGTTGCTTTGCCACAGCAAGATTACTGAAGGAAATTTTGGAATTATTTTCGGATACGCCGGTTTGAAAATTATAACTCAAACCCGTTTCCAACCTGTCAGTAGGGATAAATGGAAGAAAAGTATCTTCAGTCGTATTGGTTGCTCTGACAATTGAACCCCTTGAAAATAATTCCCAATGGGAAGTAACTGTCCAAATTGCGCTCAGGTCAGTCCCCATAAAAAAAGCATCGGTCTGAAGGTATTCAAAGACATTGAATGTACCTCGGAGAGAAACAAAACGGTCTTCAGTAGGATTGAGGTAAATATAATTTTTAATGGTATTGGTATATCCGGTCAGTTCAACGTTGACCTTACTTCCTGAATAATTAAGGGTATTCATCCATTTAAAGGATTGTTCAGATACAAAATCAGGGTTTCCGATTTCGATCGCCGCCAAACCATGATGAAGTCCCTGACTGAACTGTTCATTGATACTAGGCGGTCTCCAAGCTGTTCCAAAGTTGGTATTGAATGTGAGATTTCGTGAAATCGGGTACATGGCACCGATAAAAGCAGAGAAGTTATTGAAATCAAATACATCTTCTTGAAGGACGCCTCCTCTGTTGACCCTTGCTGACTCCACATGTCTGAAATCATACCGAAGACCGCCTTCTATTTCCAAAGGCCCGCTTGTGAATTTTTCAATGGCAAAAAAACCGACATTAAACATTTCATAATTGGGAATCAATGGCACTACACCAGTTCCGGGGATATTTGAATTTGCCTGTTGAATCAATTGAAATCCTATGGCCCCATTCCAGTTTTTCCTTGTTTGGTGGTTATAGCTCAGATCTAGGGTGTTGGTAAAAAGCACCAAATCCAGGGAAGGTCTGCTGTTCAGCTCTCCCCGTCTTCTGTCATATTCCTGTCTATGATTTCTCTGAAAAGCGTATTGGATGTTCAGCTTTGCCCCGTCAGCCAAATGATAATGCCCCTTTAATTTCAAAAGCTGATGGTCGACATTTTGCTTCGGATTTTGGATGTCATATGTGAAATCCGGCGTCCGAAACGGCCTTCCATTTTCAATGATACTTTCCAAGTCGGAGAGATTGCCCGTATGGGAATCCGTCAAAATACCGATAGTAGTCTGAAAATGACTGAAATAAACTTCCGTACCCAACTTTGAATTACTGTAACCTAAGGCTCCTGAAAAATTAAACTCTCTCGCGCCTGTATTATCAAGCATATAATCGGGGGTTTGCAGGTTTCCTGCAATTCTTGAAGATGACTGAATCCAATAACCCAAACCTTTGATTTTTTTCGAACCGCCGAGTAAACCCACTGAACCTGTGATTCCGCGCCCATTTGAAAATCCAATCAGGTCAATTTCTCCACTTTGACCACCTTTGACAGGTAGCGGTGCAGGATTTACCAAAATCACACCTCCCATTGCGTCCGGACCAAACCGGACAGTTTCGGCACCTTTGACTACAGAAATTTCTCTTGCTACAAATGGGTCGATTTCTGGAGCATGATCTGCACCCCATTGTTGGCCTTCGAGTCTGACTCCATTATTAAGAATCAAAATCCTATTGCTGTGAAGTCCATGAATTACAGGTTTTTGGATACTCGATCCTGAAGAATATGTCGTTACACCTGGGATTCTTCTTAATGTTTCCCCTAGGTTTTGACCTCTTGAAATCCTCAGCTCATCTCCATAGATACCCGAGACAGTATTTGTTGTCAACAAAGCATCCTCATGCCCGTGGATTTCAACTCCTTCCAACTGGACATCCTCTGCCATCAACCTGATGGTGATACTCATATTTGACTTGATATTGACTTTTTCTAAATTGTCTTTATGACCGAGATATTGGACTTTTAGAGTCTGTTCACCTTGGCAGATTTTCGATATCCTAAAATTTCCTTGGGAATCGGTGACAGCACCTTTTTCTGAATCAATTAGCCAAACATATGCACCTTCAATAGGCTCATTGTTTTCTTCATGAACTACCTTTCCACGAAGAACAAGCAAGCATTCTTCCTGCCCAAATGAATTGGCAGCTATCAAAAGAAAGGAAAAGAGAAAGACAATTGGTTTAGACATAAATGAAACTATGTTGCAAAAATAATCAAAGCCATCCTTTTGACCTAACGTTAATGCAACTTTGTTTCAATTCTGAAGTTCAAATAAAAAATAAAAAATTTTTTCTGCTAAAAATATCCAATTCAAACTTTTGGTAAAGACATTTTGATAAAAACACCAAAAAATTATTTTTTTAAACATTAAAAATATAACAATTTCATTAAAACCACTTTCTAATAATTTTTTTATACTTTTTGAATTTCAATTTTATTTTGATTTAATTTATCAAAACCAAATTCTATTTGGGAATTAAAACCACTTTAAAATTTCTTTATTATGATCAAAAAATTCTACCGATTTATGGGCAAACCTGCAGGAATTGCTTCATTAGCCCTAGCCCTTGTGACATTTTCATGTCAAGAAAATGCGGAATCTCCAATTTTGGAATCGCAAGACCAGATTATGAAATATCAAAATGGAGATATTATTCCTGATAGCTATATCGTAGTATTAAAACCTCAATCTATAGGTTTTAGAAAAGATGGATCCTATGAAGACACACAGTCTTCGATGAGAAAAAGTGTTTCAAGTATCTTGGCAAAATACAGAATCTCAGATGAAAATCTAGGGGCGGTATATTCAGCTGCATTAGATGGCTTTGCAGTGAAACTTGATAAAAGTCAAATCGAATTATTGAAAAATGATCCTTCAGTAAGTTATATAGAACCAAACAGAGTAATGTCCATTGCCCAAAAAGGTAAACCGGGCGGTGGCGGTGGCTCCACAGGACAAGAAACACCTTGGGGAATCACCAGAGTGGGTGGTTCGGTTAATTATACAGGAACAAACGTCGCATGGGTAATTGACACAGGAATTGATTTGACACATCCTGATCTAAATGTAAATGCCACCAACGGTTTTACTGCTTTTACATCTGGGAAAGATGCCAATTTCAATGATGGAAATGGACATGGTTCACACGTAGCAGGTACCATTGCTGCAATCAACAATTCAATCGGCGTGATAGGTGTTGCAGCCGGAGCTCAGGTCGTACCTGTTAAAGTACTTGATTCTAGAGGTTCAGGCTCGTATGACGGGGTAATTGCCGGAGTAGATTGGGTTGCAGCCAAAGGAAAATCAGGAGATGTAGCCAATATGAGTTTGGGTGGCCCTGTTTCTCAAGCATTGGATGATGCTATTGTAGTTGCAGCAGGCAAAGGAATCAAGTTTGTGGTTGCTGCGGGGAACAGCGCAGCTAATGCAAATAACTATTCCCCTGCAAGAGTAAACGGTTCGAATATTTATACGATTTCGGCTTCTGACAGTGGAGATAGATTTGCCTCATTTTCAAATTTTGGAAATCCTCCGATTGACTATTGTGCTCCTGGTGTTAGCATTAAATCTACTTGGAAGGGTGGGGCATATAATACCATCAGTGGAACTTCAATGGCCTCACCACATGCAGCAGGTGTATTGCTTTTGGGTACTGCAAAAACATCAGGATTTGTAACAGGTGACAAAGACAACAGTCCTGATGCAATTATTTCACGATAATTTAAAAAGTAATATTTAGGTTTTAGACCGCCTGCTTCATTGTGGGCGGTTTATTTTTTTAATTCCCTTAAGATATCCTCCAGGCCGTTGAGCCGGATTTCATAAAGTGTACTAAGCCACATGCCTAGTTTTCCCTCAGGAAAACCCTTTCTATGCATCCAAATCAAATAATCCTCAGGAATATCGCAAAGCAACTTTCCCTTGTATTTTCCAAAAGGCATTTTTTTCGAAACCAAGTCTAAAAGTATTTGTCTGTCCATGTCCCAAAAGTAGGTTTTTAGATATAAAATTTGACTTTCAGCCGGTATTTCATTTTGCAGACCATTTTTATATTTCCAATTGAAAAGTAGGTCCATTTTGATTTAAAAAACAAATTTTAAAACATCCATCAAAAAAATGAGGTTTTCATTCCGAATGAAGATATAAGCTAATAACTTCGTGTAGTTCAAAAAACCGAAACAAATACCATGAAATCAATCACTTTTAGTAATGGAGACCAAATGCCGATAATAGGTCTTGGCACTTGGAAATCTAAACCTGGAGAGGTCTATCAGGCTGTTCTATGGGCAATTGAAGCTGGATATAGGCATATTGATTGTGCTGCCATCTATGACAATGAAAAAGAAGTGGGTAATGCGCTAGATAAAGCCTTTAAAGACGGTGTTGTAAAAAGGGAAGAGCTTTTTATTACTTCAAAACTTTGGAACAGCAACCATCGCTTGGATGATGTGGTGCCTGCATTAAAAAAAACACTCAAAGACCTTCAGCTCGAATGCCTTGATTTATACCTCATACATTGGCCGATAAGTTTTAAAAAAGGGGTTTTATTTGCCCAGACCAGGGAAGAGTTTTACACCTATGGGGATGTCCCTTTGTCTCAAACTTGGGAAGGAATGGAAGAAGTAAAGAAAATGGGATTGGCTAAACATATAGGAGTCTCCAACTTTAACATTACCAAACTTGAGGAAATAATCAAATCAAGTCAGTTTGCTCCTGAAATGAATCAGGTAGAAATGCATCCATTTCTTCCACAGGATAAATTGGTCAATTTCTGTAGGTCCAAGAATATCTTAATGACAGCCTACTCGCCCCTAGGTTCGGGAGATAGGGCAACTGCTAATAAAAAAGCAAATGAACCAAGCCTTCTCGAAAATGAAGTGGTAAAGGAAATAGCTTCGAAGCACCGTGTTTCTTCTGCACAAATCCTGATTTCTTATTCAGTACATAGAAATATCGCCGTCATTCCAAAATCTGTCAATCAAGACAGAATTGTACAAAACCTAGCTTCAATCGAAGTCAATCTAGATGAAATCGATATGCAAAAACTGGCAAATATTGGAACTGCGTATCGATTTATTGATGGTTCATTCTTCACAGGAACGCAAAGCCCTTACAAGTTGACTGACCTTTGGGAAAAAGAATAAATAAAATTATCTACCATTTTGCCTGATGAAACCATCGGGCAAAATGTTTTTTACCTGATTTTTAATATTCTCTCTACCAACATTTCCCATTCATCTTTCAAGCTGATTTCAGGTCTGGTTTCTCCGGAACGGCGGTACCAATAATCCGCATTCCAAATATCACCTTCTTTTCTGTGGAGATAAGCATGGACTCTGGCTGAGAGCTTATCAGAAGGACCATCTGCAAGGTTATGGGCACTTTTCCAATCTCCCTTACCATAATACCACAAAGCTTCCAATTGTGTACTTAGTCCTTCTGGTGGGTTTGGTTCATTTAGCGATGATTTGAATTCAGACAATGTCATTTTAGTCAATTTTGGCTATTTATGATTTAGAATGGATATCCAATTCCTATGTTAAATACAGTCTGTCCCCTTTGTCCTGGAAAATTCCTAAAGAAGCTATTCAGGATATACCGTTGTCCGGGTTGTCGGGCAGGATCGACTGCCTTGATTCCCATGTCCAACCTGACTACCAAAAAATCAAAGTCCATCCTCAAACCAACTCCGGTTCCCACAGCGATCTCCTTATAAAACCTGTTGAATTCAAAATTTGCACCGGGTCTTGAATCATCGGCTACAAAAGTCCAGGTATTGCCAATATCAACAAAAAATGCGCCATCGAAGTAGCCATAAATTTTTGATCGAAATTCAAACATTCCTTCAAACAAGATTTCACCAGGCTGCTCAAATCGGTAATCGAAAGAGCCATCACTAAGTGTATCGGGGGCAAATGAACCAGGACCCAATCGCCTCGGTTGCCATGCCCTGATTCCTGTACTGCCTCCCGCAAAAAAGTATTTTTCATAAGGCAAGACGCCATTACTTACACCGTAAGGTTTTGCTATTCCCAGATTCAATCTGTACGCAAAAGTTTGATCTTTGGTGATGGGTATGTACCTCCTATAGTCAGATTGAAATTTCAAAAACTGGAAATAAGCCAGGTTTCTACCTTCAACGAAATTGCTGTTAACAAAATTTAGAGTAGTACCGCCGCTTTCAAAGAATAAGCGCCAAAGTGAAGCTTTGTTTTTTTGAAAGGCACCGTATTGGTTAAAATTAAAAATTACTTGCCCTGAAATACTGCTGACATAAGAAGGAAGGAAAGAATTGATTAGGTTATTTCCTTGCTCCTCAAGGCCTTTCAGTAGAGCCCGGAAATCATCACTTAAGTTTGACCGGATAAAATTCGCGTCCAATGCATTGACTGTATATTGTTGCTTTAGATTCCGTGTATTCCAATTATAGGCAATGACCCCGTTGACACTTTCCCTAATGTATTCAGGGCGGTTGACATAATTGTAACCGATCAAAGTCCTGGTACGGGGATTATACCTGCCGAATTTTTCCAGGGAATTGACACTGAGCGGAAGTAAAAACTGGGGAAAAATTACTGAGGCAGAAGTATTTAATTCCCTGCTTCTGAAAACGCCTCCTTCTCCTGTCGCTGATACGACACCTTCCAAACCGGCTCTGAAGAAAAACTCGAAAATTTCAG
This sequence comes from Aquiflexum gelatinilyticum, assembly GCF_024813435.1. Classification (NCBI taxonomy): domain Bacteria; kingdom Pseudomonadati; phylum Bacteroidota; class Cytophagia; order Cytophagales; family Cyclobacteriaceae; genus Aquiflexum; species Aquiflexum gelatinilyticum. Next base: position 70,248 of record NZ_JANAEZ010000001.1, on the reverse strand, counting down.
CACCTCTAAACAGGTTACGGTTTCTCAGAGAATGGCTAAAAAATGGACCTGGGACCTGTTCCGTGATGGTTGCTCCAAGCTGATTGGTAATGAGATATTTTTGGTTGGATTGGGTATAAATCCTTGGTCTGAGCACATTCCCCAAAGTATCAAAAGCAATGTTTACAAACCTAAACAGGTCAAGGTTAGCAAGTTGCCTCTGCGTTTCGATCACATTGGTCCTATTGTACAAATTACCTTTTTCAAGAAAAATCCTGGAGGAAATGATCTTTTCTGAATACCTGTCATCATATAATTCGAATACTATGTCCCTGTGTTTTTTTTGGTAGGCATTGTTAATAAATGCATCAGAAGGTGGATCAATTGAAAAATAGATAGAATCCAAGGTGTAGACTTTGTGTTTTTCTGAAAATGATGGATTTCGGATCACTTCTTCGATGTTTATTTTCTTTTCTACAGTGTCTTTGTACACATTATATTCAAGAAATGACTTCGAAAAAGTATAGTATCCATTATCTTTCAATAAATCCTCCACCCGCTGTCTTTCCCGGGTTATGGAATTTTGATTGTAATTTTCACCGACTTTAATCTGATTATCATTTTGATTTTGGGTCAATAATGTCAAAATCCCTTCGTCGTCAGATTTGGTATAAAAGGAATCTACCACATAAGGTTCATGCTCTTTGATGAGATAGGTTATTCTTGCTTTTTTGTTTTTGAAGGAGGCTTCAAAATTAGTTTCTGCATCAAAAAAACCGTTGTTTACCAAGTAGTACTTCATTTGCCTGGTTGTTTCTTCGGTCAATGCGCTGTCAAAAATGACTCGAGGATTTCCCGTTCTCATGAAAAAATTTCCAAACTCAAGTTTCTTTTCGACGGAAGCTAAATTGTCATTGATTTTGTTTAGCCTTTTGATCTGCTTTTTGCTGAGCTGTTTTGAAGTACTTATTTCCCTCAATTCATTTCTTTCCATAAGCAGTTCATCCTGTTTTCTGATATGCCTTGTACTGTCATAAATCCATTCACCAAATCTATAAATGGAAATTCCCGCCGAGGTGTTGAGAAGTGGGATTCTGGTATTTGGGGCTTGCTGGATCAATCCCGAAAGGTCGGATTTGTCACTTTTTTTTACGCCTTCCACTTTGACATCATAAACCAAATATTGACCTTCCTTGAGCCCTTTGGTCAAAGAACAGGAAGAAATTAAAAAAAGCAGAAAAAGAAAGTTTATATATTTGGCTTTATTCACAATTAGGCAATTAACCGAATGTTAAGCAAAAATACGCTTAAGTTTATTAAATCCTTGCAACAGAAAAAATTCCGAAAACAAGAACAGTTATTTTTTGTGGAAGGAGGTAAAAACGTAACGGAATTGCTTCAATCAGATTATGAAGTAACTCAGGTATTGTTTACCACACAATTTGGCAAGGACAATTCAGTTCTATTAAATGCTATCAAAGCTGAAATTTTTGAAGTAAGTCAGTCTACATTGGAATCAGTAGGTTCATTCCAAAGCAATGATTCAGCCCTTGCCGTGGCCAAATGCAAACCCAATATTCCTATTGAATTGGCTTCAGACGAATGGGCAATTGCCCTAGACGATGTCAAGGATCCCGGAAATCTTGGGACGATAATCCGTATTGCAGATTGGTACGGGATCCAAAAATTGTTGTTGAGCGAAGAATCAGCAGAATTTTACAATCCTAAAGTCGTGCATGCAAGTATGGGAAGTTTTACCAGAATCATGTTTTCATACACAGATTTGAAAAAGCTATTCGAAAAATCTGACCTGCCCATTTACGGTGCTTATCTGGAAGGAAAATCCATATATGAGTCAAAATTTGCCAAAGGGGGGATTATCCTGATGGGAAATGAGTCCAATGGCATTTCCAAAGAACTTGAGCCTTATGTGAGTCATAAAATCACCATCCCAAGATTTGGACATGCCGAATCATTGAATGTCGCTGTAGCAACAGCCATCTTCTGTGACAACATGAAAAGGAATTCAATTTAAAATCAACCACTGAATCAGGATGGCCAAACTGAGGGAAACTCTAAACCGTGTAGGACTGAATACCTTCTTTTTCCTACTTATTGGAATGATTTTTTTGGCAAGTACCTTTCCGGATTGGGGTGCCGAAGCTATTCTCGATCCATTGAAAACAATAACAGGAATAGGCATTTCCTTCATTTTCTTTTTTTATGGGGTCAAACTAAGTCCGGAAAAACTTAAACAAGGTTTATCCAACTGGAAGCTTCATGTGTTGGTTCAATCCACCACATTTTTGATTTTTCCATTGGTAGTGTTGCTACTGTATTTCTTTTGGGGAGATGAGGCAAACCTATTTTGGATCGGCACATTTTACCTTGCAGCCTTACCTTCTACAGTTTCTTCTTCTGTAGTCATGGTTTCGATTGCAGGAGGAAATCTTCCGGCTGCAATTTTCAATGCTAGCATTTCTAGTATCGTAGGGATTTTCATTACACCACTTTGGATGGACCTGATGTTGCCCGAGACTGCAGTAGATTTTGACCTGACAGATACAATTTTTAAGCTTAGTTTTCAGGTTTTGGTACCGGTGATTTTGGGTTTATTTTTTCATAAGTATTTGGTGAATTTTGTCAATAAATTCCAGGCTACTTTGAAGAATATTGATCAAGCTATCATTCTTTTGATCATTTTTACTGCTTTTGCTGAGTCATTTTTAGCAAATATGTTTGACGGACATTCAGTTGCGGAATTGGTTCTTTTGGGAGTTTTGATGTTGGCTTTTTTCCTTCTGATGATGGGAGTGATGTACCTTTTGTCCAAAGCTTTGAAATTTTCAAGAGAAGATATGATCACTGTAATATTCTGCGGAAGTAAAAAATCCATGATCCAGGGAGCTGTGATGGGTAGGGTGATGTTTCCAGACCCGGTGGTTTTTGGGGTTATGCTTTTACCTTTGATGATTTATCACGCCCAACAGTTGATGGTAGGGTCTGCTATTGCTCAAAAGTTGGGAGATGGCAAGAGCAGTGGTCAATAGCAACAGGCAGTTTTCAGTCGCAGAAGGCAGTCTCAGAAGGCAGATTTCAGTTATCAGTCTCAGTTTCCTCTAAATCTCAAACTCAGACAACATTGACAACTTGACAACAACTACAACAATTGCAACCACTACAACAAATACAACAATTCTACCCTATGGAACTTAAAATCTACCAAGTCGATGCATTTTCAGATAAGGTTTTTGGAGGCAATCCTGCCGCAGTCGTACCCTTGACTCAATGGTTAGAAGACGAAATTCTCCAAAAAATCGCTTTAGAAAACAACCTTTCCGAAACTGCTTTTTATGTGATCGACGGAGATAGGGTCATTCTTAGATGGTTTACCCCGGGCACAGAAGTAGATCTTTGTGGTCATGCTACTCTTGCTATTGCGCATATATTATTTGAACATGAAGGATTTGAAGGAGAAGAGATTACCTTTTTATCACCGAGATCAGGGATTTTAAAGGTTAAAAAGGAGGGAAGCCAACTCGTGATGGATTTTCCACTTGATACTATTCAGGAAATTGAGTTGACAGACCTCATGACCAATCCTTTTTCTCCCAAACCTTTTCAGGCATTCAAGGGGAAAACGGATTATATTTTGCTTTTTGAGAATGAAAGCCAAATCAGGAACCTTGATTTTGACCTTGCTCAAATTGCCACGCTACCAGTCAGGGGAGTAATTGTCACTTCAAAAGGAGATCATGTGGACTTTGTTTCCAGGTTTTTTGGGCCGCAGGTGGGAGTACCTGAAGATCCGGTGACAGGTTCTGCCCATACAAGTTTGACTCCGATCTGGGCTGAGAAATTAGGAAAAAATGAATTGACTGCCGTTCAGGTTTCACCAAGGGAAGGTAAATTGGGCTGTAAATTGGTCGGAGACAGGGTGATCCTGACCGGAAATGCAGTGACTTATCTGATTGGAAGGATTTTTATTTGACCCTCATTAATGGTTGGATATAAACAAAAGCATTGACATTCATCCCTGCACCAACAGAGGCAAATACCAAGACATCATCGGAATTGAAATGATGAGCTGGCAGTTCGTTTCTGACAATTTTGTCGTATAAGATCGGAACTGTAGCCACTGAATTGTTTCCCATTTTGGCAATGATCATCGGCATGATTTGTTCAGGCATTGCTTCTTTCTCAAAGAGTTTAAAAGTCCTTTCAAGGATCGCATGGTCCATTTTGGCATTGGCCTGATGAATCAGGACTTTATTTACATCCTCTATTCCAAATCCTGCTTTTTCAATGACCTGTTTTACCAAGATCGGAACCGTATTCAATGCATATTCATAAAGCTTTCGGCCATTCATCTTCATAAAAAGTGTATCATCTTCATAATTAGGATTGTATGATACGTCCATTCTCAAGTAATGGGCTTGAGTCAAGGTATCTGTTCTGGTCTTATGTGCAATGATACCCACAGGTTTTTCACTTTCTATTCCTTCAACCACCACCGCTCCTGCACCATCGGAGTAGATCATGGTATCAATATCATGCGGATCGACGATTCTTGAAAGGTTTTCCGCACCAATGATCAGGGCACGTGTGGCATCGCCAGATTTGATAAAATAATTTGCTTGGATCACTCCCTGAACCCATCCCGGACAGCCAAAAGGCAGATCATAGGCCACACAGTCCGGATTTTCGATTTTGAGCAAATGCTTAACCCTTGATGCAATCGTCGGAACCAAGTCACTTTTTTTATTACCATGCCTGATTTCACCAAAATTGTGGGCCACGATGATATAATCTAAAGTCTCAGGATCTATTCCTGCAGCTTCTATGGCCCTTTGCGAAGCAATAAATGCCATATCAGAAGTATTTAATCCAGGTTCCAAATACCTTCTTTCTTCTATTTCAGTGATTTCCTGAAACTTCTTTATGATGGCTGAATTTTCTTTTTGGATTTTTTGCCCTGAGGCATCCAAAAATTCATTATTCAAAAAATCCTCATTCTTAACAATGATTTCCGGCAGGTAAGAACCTGAACCTTTGATTACGGTATAGGTTGGCATGGTGGTGATTTTTGGCTCTTGGATTAAGAATCCAAGTAAGCAATAAATTATTAAAATCAATCAATAAACAGCAAAGAAAAAGCCTTGGATTTGCCAAGGCTTTTTAGATCAGTATCAAATATTCGGTTGTGGGGTAGTCCTCAGGTAGGGCTTGATTTTGGTATGCCCTTTAGGAAATTTTTCCGGGATCTCCTCATCCTTGATAGCTGGTGCGATGACCACATCTTCCCCATGTTTCCAATTGGCAGGGGTGGCAACGGAGTATTTTGCAGTCAATTGCAAAGAATCAATTACCCTGAGCAATTCATCAAAGTTTCTGCCTGTGCTTGCGGGATAAGTGATGATAAGTTTGATTTTTTTATCAGGCCCGATCACAAATACCGACCTGACGGTAAAGTTCTCATTCGCATTCGGATGGATCATGTCGTAAAGTTGTGAAACATTCCTGTCCTTATCCGCGATCAAAGGAAAATTGACCGTCGTATGTTGGGTTTCATTGATGTCTTTGATCCATGCTGCATGGTCTACCAATCCATCCACACTCAAGGCCATTACCTTGACATTTCTTTTTTCAAATTCGGATTTCAATTTTGCGACAGCACCAAGCTCGGTGGTGCAAACAGGGGTATAATCTGCAGGATGGGAAAACAATACTCCCCAACCATCGCCTAAATATTCATGAAAATCAATTGTTCCTTCGGTCGTCTCTGCGACAAAATTCGGTGCTAAATCTCCTAATCTTAGTGACATGGTTTGTTTTTGATTTAAAGTCTATAGAAAATATAGGGTATTAACTTGGGCTTTTCTTTAAAAGTTCAGAATCTGAAAAAAAATAAGGCTTTTAGGAGATTTTAAACCTATTTATAAATTGCCGAGCATAAAAATTTGAGGATATTCCATTAATCTTGATAGTTTGCCACAAAATGAAAAGTATGAATAATGAAAATGCGTTGATCGTCTTTCAAAAAAACGCAGTATTGGGAAAAGTGAAATCCAGGCTTGCCGCTACAATCGGGGAAGAAAAGGCCTTGGAAATATATAAATCATTGCTCTTGCACACATTTGGTGAAATCAATAAGTTGAAAGGAATCGATACCTCGATCTTTTATTCAGATTTTATTGAATTTGATTCAGAATCAGCATACAAGGCTGAATACAAAGAAATCCAAGTGGGTGGGGATTTGGGAGAAAGAATGTCAAACGCTTTTCGGAAACTTTTTCAAGAAGGGTACAAAAAAGTAGTCATTATCGGAACAGATTGTCCGGAAATCCAGAGCAGCGACATTGATGCCGCATTTCGCTCTTTGGAAAAAAATGAAGTTTGTATCGGACCAGCTTTAGATGGGGGGTATTATTTACTCGGAATGCGCAGATTCAATGAATGCCTTTTTCAGAATATCCCTTGGAGCTCTTCTGAAGTAACTGCCAAGACCAAGGAAATACTAATTAGCCGACAAATCAGCTTTGATTTATTGAAAACATTGCGCGATATAGATACCGAGGAGGACCTGATTGCAATATTCCCCAAATAAATCATTTCAAGTTGTCATTTTAATTTTGGAATTTGGCGTTGCCAGAACCAATCAATTCATGAAATCCATCACTAGATTATTCCTGATCCTGTTTTTTCTCCCGGTGGGACTTTTTGCCCAGAATGTCCAAAAATACGACATATCCATAGCGGGAATATCAATCGGTGAGATGACTGCTTCAAAAAAAGTTACCGGTGAAGATTCCCAAATTGACATCAGAAGTAAGGTCGGATTTTGGTTTTTTGGAAAAATCGAACTCGATTACCATACCCTATCGGTTTTTAAAGGCAATCATTTTGTCAAAAGTGAAGTCAATTCCAAGACAAACAAAGGAAACTTCCGCTCACTCATCACCTGGATCAATGACCATTATAAAGTGAATTCACGCAATTACAAATACGAGTTGGATACTGAGGTTAGGAAAAAGGTTTTTTTCAGTTCCGCTTCCTTTTATTTCGAAGAACCCAAAAATGTAAAAGAGTTTTTTGCTGAAGGATATGGATTGGTTTGCCCTGTGACCAAACACAAGGACCATTACGAAGTCAATGTCAATGGAAACAAAAACAGGTTTTACTACATCAATGGAAAATTAGACAAAGCAGTGATGGAATTCCCGATCAAAAACTTTGTCGTAAAGAGGAAAGACCCTTGATGTTCCCATGAAATTAAGTGTCATTATTCCGGTAATAAATGAAGAGAAGAACCTCAAAGAATTGCTGCTTTTGTTTCCCAAGGATATAAATTCAGGGTTACTGGAAGTGATAGTAGTGGACGGTGGGAGTACAGACAGGTCCAAAGAAGTTGTAGAAAAGGCCGGTTTCAGATTTTTGGAAAGTCCGATCAGAGGCAGGGCATCTCAGATGAATTTGGGTGCTAAAGTCGCGAAAGGGGATGTATTATATTTTGTCCATGCCGATGTAAGGATCTTGCCGACATTTATGAATGAAATCAGAGCGTGTTTGGAAGAAGGTTTTCCGGTGGGCTGTTTTGCCTATGATTTTGATTCAACTATGAAATTACTAAAGGTCAATGCATGGTTTACGCAATTCAACGGATTGCTTTCCGGAGGAGGCGATCAGACCCTCTTTATCCGAATGGATGTTTTTTGGGAATTGGGGGGATTTGATGAGACATACTGCCTGATGGAGGATTTTGAACTGGTCAGGAGGATTAAGAAAAAGTACAACTTTAAAGTAATTCAAAAAAGGATTTTGGTCTCCGCCCGTAAGTATGAAAAAAATTCTTGGTTCAGGGTTCAGGTGGCAAATCTGATTGTATTTGGTCTTTTTTTTCTAAACCATCCACCTTCAAAACTCAAGGTTTTGTATTCCCGGTTATTGAAATAAGAAAACGGAACAGCAGGGCCGTTCCGTTTAAAATATCATCAATACCTATGAAGAAAACTTACTGCCACAAAAGTATACCATCAAAATTTCAACTTGGTTAAGCCATTGTGAACATATCCTTGCAGTATGTTAAATTATTTCTATTAGGCTTCTTTTACGCCATGTTTTGTGTCTTCAAAAAAACAAACCTTGACCATGTTACTTTTTTTCCATCATCACTTCCTGGTTTTTCAAAATATCCATCGCAAACAGACTCATGGCTTTTATGCCTGTCTTGATGGTGGGTTCGGGTAATGGTGCAAAGAAGGGGCTGTGTAATCCAGGAATTTCCAATCCCTTTTCTCTTGCTTCCTCTAAAAATTTTGGATCACTTGCTCCAAGGTAAAACATGGTGATTGGAATGTTCCTTTCCTGCATCCCAAACCTGCTGAAGTCTTCACCGATCATTTGTGCTTTTACTTCTACGACTTTATCTTCCCCGATATTCTTTTTGAACACTTCCACCATTTGTTTGGTCAGTTTGGAATCATTGAGTAAGGCCGGTGTATGCGGTTCCCTGATCCAATAAGTCGGCATTTTGTTTTCCGGAACTCCCGCTGCTATGGCAAGGTTTTCTGAAATTCTTTTGACACTGGAAATCATCTCTTCCCGCACATCCATCGAATATGACCTCAAAGTCAGTTGCATGACCACCTGATCGGGAATGATATTGTGCACTGTACCGCCGTGAATCGATCCCACAGTGACGACTGCAGGTTCCATTGGGGCAATTCTCCGACTCACTATTGTCTGATAAGCCTGAATCATCTGCGCACTCAATACAATCGGATCAATTCCGGTATGCGGCGCAGCACCATGTGCACCGACACCATTGACCGTCACATTCATCATATCGACGCCTGCCATCAAAGCACCTTCCTTGTAACCCAACATTCCTGCGGGAAGAAATGGATCATCATGGAGTGCAATGGCATAATCCGGATGGGGAAACCGCTTGTACAAACCATCATTCATCATGTTCCAAGCCCCCATGCCATTTTCCTCAGCGGGCTGACCCACCATTAGCAAAGTTCCTCTCCAAGAGTTTTTATATTCCATCATCATCTTGGCAGTCCCAATAAAAACCGTCATATGGATGTCGTGACCACAGGAATGCGTGATGAAAGTTTCCTTGCCATCATTGGAAATTCCTTTTTTAGTGGAAGCATATGGCAGACCTGTTTTTTCCTCCATAGGCAAGGCATCCATATCAGAGCGGATCAGTAAAACAGGTCCTGGACCGTTTTCAAAAACACCTATAACCCCATATCCGCCAATGTTTTCTGTAACGGTGTAGCCTAGGGCCTTCAGTTCTTTGGCTACTCTTGCCGAAGTTTCCTTTTCCTGCAGTGAAAGCTCAGGGTTTTGGTGCAGGTGTTTGTATAATCCGTCTAGCTCTGGATAAATCTTGTCAATGAAGGTATCGACAGTTTGGGCGATAATCATATCGGTAAGGAATAGAGACATCATAAGAAGGAAAAGGGTGTTTTTTATCAATTTCATCGGGATTGATTTATTTTTGTAAACCAAATAAAACAAATATTTCCCTGTTTTGTGGATATGTTTTTATTTTCGCCTTCTTAACTTCTCCTTTTTTATGCCTTTGATTGGAAAATCCACTTATGGTAAACCTCCTAAATTCCTTTTCAACGGGCATTTGGAAACGATCATACCCAGTATTTTTAGAAAAATTCAAGGGATCCAATATTCGAGGGAAAAGATCAATACTCCTGATGGGGATTTTTTGAACCTGGATTGGTCCAAAACTGGAAGCAAAAAACTACTGATCATTTCTCACGGATTGGAAGGAAGTTCTGACCGGCATTATGCCATGGGATTGGCCAAACTGTTTAACCAACATGGATTCGATGCCTTGGCTTGGAACAACAGGTCCTGTGGAGGAGAGATGAACAAAGGTCCAATTCTTTACCATCACGGTGCTTCATATGACCTAAAAACTGTCATCGACCATGTCGAAAAATCCCTTACTTACGAATCCTATTATCTGGCAGGAATCAGCATGGGGGGAGCACAGACTTTGAAATATTTGGGAGAAAACGGACTTGACCTCAATTCAAAAATCAAAAGAGCGGCCGTTTATTCCACTCCCTGCAACCTGCCTGACTCGGCAGCAACATTGAGAGAAAAGAGAAATGCATTTTATAAAAACAGGTTTCTCGGTAAGCTGAAAGCTAAAATACAGGTGAAAGGGGAACAGTTTCCGGGATTGGTAGATTTGGATTTGCTCAAATCAGTCAAAGACTTTGACACATTCGATACCCACTTTACCGCCAAAGTGCATGGATTCAGGGATGCGCAGGATTTTTACCGAAGCGTCAGTGCCGACAATTGGATGGAGCATATCCAGATCCCGACTTTGATCATCAATGCACTCAATGATCCGCTGATCATGGACCGCTGCTTTCCCGTCAAGCTTGCCGAAACCCATCCCCATATTTTTCTTGAAATGCCCAATAGGGGAGGTCACACCGGATTTTTGGTTCCCGGTCAGGAATTTACATGGGCGGAGTACAGGTTTTTGGAGTTTTTGAATTTGCCGGTAGGGTAGGTTCTTGACTAATTCGGTAACCCCCTTCGGATGTTGATTAGAAAATTCAACTGGTTGGAATTCGTAATAACACCCATTTATTTTTTCGGTATTTGAAATCCTGATTCAAAAAAGTTTAGCTTATTCCGGGTCGTTGCCATCTATCTTTCATTTATTTTTCCCTCCAATACAATTCCCAACCTTGCGCATTTTAACCCGATCCTTGCATCTCGGGGTGGACTTTTGGGGGTTCTGAATGATCACTTTGGATTATTTTGTTCTAAAACTTAATCTTTCTTTTGATAGACCGAATTCCCTTCTTTAATGGTTTCTATTACTTTGATGTCTTTGATGGTAGACGGCTCCACTTTTAAGGGGTTTTTATCCAAAACAACAAAATCAGCTAGTTTGCCCACTTCCAATGTCCCTTTTGATTTTTCCTCGAAATATTGGAATGCCGACCAAACAGTGATACTTCTCAGAGCATCGTAGGGACTTATCCTTTCATCCGGCCCGATAATTTGGCCTGAACGGCTAGTCCTGTTTACCACAGTGTGTAAGATCATGATGCTATTTGGCAATATGACGGGGGAGTCATGGTGCTGACTGAATATCATTCCTTTGCGCAGGGCGGTACCCGCAGGGGAAATCTTGAAGCCACGCTCTTTTCCCAAAACTTCGTTGACATGCCAATCCCCCCAATAGTAAGTATGCAGCCCAAAGAAAGATGGAATTATCCCAAGTTCCTTCATTTGATCAAGTTGTGGATCGGTCACTGTTTGGGAATGGATCATGACCGGGCGCCTGTCTTCATTTCCAAAAAGGGCAGCGGCATTGCTAACTGCACGAATATATTGGTCGGCGGCAGCATCCCCGTTGCAATGGGCCAATATCTGCCAGTTATTTTCGAAAGCCGCATTTATCAAAGAGAATACAATTGAATCTTCCTGAATGGCAGGATACCCCCTGTAAGATTTATCCTGACCTGTTGGAGGGATCTTATATGGTTTTGAAAGCCATGCTGTTTTTCCTTGGGGAGATCCATCCAGAGAGATTTTGCCCCCTGCTACCCTGACATGATTTTGATAGGTATCGCTTACACCAACCTCTTTGATATAATCCAATTGAGTTTGAATATCAGGAAAAACGGCGATATCAATCAAAATCTGACCTTTTTGAGCCAGGCTTTTTAGTATTTCGGTAGCATCCTTGTTGGCCCGACCTTCCTGACCTGTGGTAAAACCAAATGCCATGTACAAGTCCTGACCGGCCAAAGCGATTCTTTGATTGGCTTCTGAATCAAGACTTCCAAATATTTTGAAAATAGGAACAAAAAATGCCATCTCCTCCAATACGCCATTTGGGATTGTGGTTCCCTCAATCCGACGGATAACCCCACCCGGAGGGTTTTTTATTCCTTCAACATAGCGCATGAGTTGAAGGCCTTTGTTGTTCATAGAGGCCAAATGTCCCGATTGGTGGATAATGATCACAGGAATATCCTTGGAAACCTTATCAAGATCTTCAGCGGTGGGATGCACCTTTTCTTTAAGCTGGGAATCGTCATACCCAAAACCGATGATCCAATTAAATTTATCGATTACATCCTGGTTTTTACCTTTCCAATCTGCCAGGATATCCAAAAGGGATTGGATGTCCTGTCCCTCACCATCAGGTGGAGGCAATAAATTGGCTGCAAGTGCCTGTATTCCTGTGTTGAAAATATGGCCATGTGCATCAATAAACCCGGGAAGGAGTGTTTTTCCATTCAGGTCTACTTCCAAGGCAGGGCTAGGGTAATTCTTTTTAGCTTCAATTAAACTACCTGTAAAAGCGATTTTCCCATCCTTGGCTACAAGTGCTTCAATGTATTGTGGCTGGTCACCGACCATCGTCAGGATATCACCTCCATGATATAGTGTGACATTTTCCATTTGGGAATTTTCGAGAGGTCTGTTACATGAAAAAAAAATGCAGACAAGCAAGAAAACTGAGAGGTATGATGCGTTGAATTTCATAAGATCACAATTTGTATTGTAATCTACAAAATGTTTTTTTGATCCAAAAACCGACTTTGGATGGCAATTGCTCGATACGTCTTTATAGAAAATCAATGTTGGGTTAACCTGTATAAAAGTGAGATTAATTTTTCCTTCGGATTATTTTTCTAGTTGATTAGGTTAAATCAACCTTTCGACTTATGGTCTGAGGATATCTCGGGCCGGTCTTCTTTCTTTCCAGAATATTCAAACTTGTTTTTGCAAATGCTTTGAACGGTAACAATCCTTCCTGTTTTTGGCTTTATTTTCGGTGTGTAGATCGTTTCCAGTTAATTGGAAAGGTTTTAAAATTGATTTTCAATAAACCTATTTTACCCAAAAACACCTTTCTGCTATGAAGTTTTTCAAAAAACATGCGCTCTTAGGATTTCTTCTTTTAGTCTCCCTTTCGGTATTTGGACAGCAAGTCAGTGGTCCAAAGCTGATCGTAAGGGGAGATGACATGGGTTCGAGCCGCTCTGCCAATCTTGCGAGCATAGAGACTTTTGTCAATGGCATAGAGACCTCCATTGAGCTGATGGTCGTCACGCCATGGTTTCCCGAAGCTGCACAATTGCTCCGAAAAAACACTGCAATTGATGTGGGACTGCACTTGGTTATCACTTCCGAATGGGATGGCATCAAGTGGAGGCCTTTGACCCAGGCGCCGAGTCTTGTGGATGCGGACGGTTACTTTTTACCCATGATGGGGCCAAATAAGAACTATCCCAGTTTGGCCATTTCTGAAAACAAATGGAATCTGGAAGAAATTGAACAGGAATTCAGGGCACAGATTGAGTTTGCATTGAAGCATGTTCCTCAGATCAGCCATCTTTCAGGGCATATGGGTTCGACAGGTTTTGACCCCAAGGTGGCTGAAATGGTAGACCGCCTCTCTGCAGAATATGATTTGCCGGTGATGAGTAGGGCTGTGATGCAGGGTTTGGGGATTTCAGGAGCGACTTATGAGGGAGCTAAAATCACCTCTGCCGAAAAAGAAGCTGCATTTATCCGTATGCTGGACAAGCTTGAGCCGGGCAAAAGTTACATGTTTGTAGACCATCCTTCCTACGATAACGTCGAAATGCAGGGTGTGGGCCATATCGGTTATGAAAATGTAGCTGAGGACCGTCAAGGTGTCACCTACACTTGGACGAGTGAAAAAGTCAAAAAAGCCATCTCTGGCAAAGGGATTGCTTTGGTCAATTTCCCTTCCTTGGTCAAAGCATTGCCTAGAAGTGATCCGGCTGCGGAAAATGTAAATCCAAAAAATATTGCCAATTATCTTGAAGCCGTAAAAGCCAGCGGACAGGAACTTCACAGCTTGATGATAATCAGGCATGGCAAAGTGGTGGCAGAGTATTGGTTTGGAGACAATGCTGCTAACAAACCCCATGTACTTCATTCAGTCAGTAAAACATTTACTTCAACTGCAATAGGCTTTGCCGTTCAGGAAGGACTGCTCAAAGTCAATGACAAAGTAATTTCATTTTTTCCTGATAAACTGCCTTCCGATGTCAGTGAGAACCTCAAAAACATGGAAATCAGGCATCTTTTGACCATGACTACGGGACATGATACCGATCCTACAAGGGCCACTAGAAGCGAAACAGAAAAGGATTGGGTGGAAGCTTTCTTAGCGGTCCCTGTCGATCATCAACCCGGGACGATGTATGTTTACAACAGCCTTGCGACCTATGTCCTGTCTGCCATACTTCAAAAAACCACAGGGGAAAGGGTGATAGATTACCTGCAGCCGAGGTTGTTCAGACCTTTGGGAATCGTGGCAGCCAGGTGGGAAGAAAGTCCGCAGGGAATTCCTGTCGGTGGTTGGGGACTTCATTTGAAAACTGAAGATTTGGCCAAGTTGGGACAGTTTTATCTCCAAAAAGGTAAATGGAATGGCAAACAGTTGCTTTCAGAAGCTTGGATAGAAGAGGCAAGCACCGCCCAAGTTCCTTCACTGCCAGCCGGTGTCAAAAGAGAAAACCTAAAAGTGAAAGCCAAAGACAGCGATTGGCTTCAAGGCTATGGCTACCAGCTTTGGAGAAGCCGCCACAATTCCTACCGCGCAGATGGGGCCAATGGTCAGTTTGTATTGGTTCTACCTGAAAAAGATGCCGTCATTGTGGCTACAGCCAATATTCAGGATATGCAGGGTGAAATCAATTTAATCTGGAAACATTTGTTGCCTGCCTTGAAGTAGGTAAATATTCTAAGTATTTAAGATTTTCCATAACATTCCGAAGGGAAATGAAATTTTGGGTATTCGTCATCCTGAAGGAGGTACTGCCTGTCCCGTTTTCTACGGGAACTGAAGGATCTCATAAAATTTAGGTGAGACTCTTCGCTTCACTCAGAGTGACGACCCTACTTCCCAAATCTCTTCAAAGCCAATTCGCAGACAGTACCGCCAATCGACAAAGAACTCGTTGCAGCAGGGGAGGGGGCGTTCAGTACATTGATTGCAAACTCACTCTCTTTGATGCTGAAATCATCCAATAAGCCACCTGTTCGGTCGCATGCTTGGGCACGCACACCTGCACCACCATCCACCAAATCTGATTCATTAATATCGGGAATCAATTCCTGTAATGCTTTGGTAAATGCGGCTTTGGAAAAAGATCGGTAAATTTCACCCATTCCGGTTTTCCAATATTTTGCCGCTACTTTTTGGAATCCCGGCCATGCAAGTGTTTCTCCCAACTCTGATAAGTTGATGTCAGAGCGTTTATACCCCTCTCTCTTAAATGCCAAAACTGCATTGGGTCCGGCCTCAACACCGCCTTTCATCATTCTCGTAAAATGGACGCCTAAGAAAGGGAAATTTGGATCGGGAACAGGATAGATAAGGTTTTTGACCAGGTATTCCCGTTCTTTTTTGATTTTGTAATACTCACCGCGGAAAGGGATGATTTTGACATCAATCTCTTCTATTTGGTTCATTTGGGCGACTTTGTCTGAATACAGGCCTGCGCAGTTGATCACAAGTTTGCAGCCAAATTCATGGTATGCCGACCTGACATAAGAGATCCCGTTCAAGGTTTTGATTTCATTTACTTTATGGTTGAAAAAAATGGTCCCGCCGATTGCTTCAAACTTTGCAGCAAATGCCTGCGCCACCACTTTGTAATCGACGATTCCTGTTTGGGGGACATGGATGGCAGCCAACCCGGCACAGTAAGGTTCGTAAGCCTTCAACTCATCCAAAGATATTGCCCGTGTTCCTGTCAATCCATTTTGTAATCCCCTTTCCAGAAGCCCGTTCAAAATCGGAACCTGTTCATGTCTGGTAGCGACAACGACCTTTCCTGTCAGCTCAAAAGGAACATTTTCCTCTTCACAAAATTTAATCAGTTCATGGTAGCCATTGATACAGTTGGTGGCTTTCAAAGAACCCGGCTTATAGTAAAGTCCCGAATGGATGACCCCGCTGTTGTTGCCTGTTTGATGCTTGGCTACTTCGGATTCCTTTTCTAGAATTGCGACTTTCAGATCAGGTTTTTGTTGCTTGATTTTTAAGCCCGTGGCCAAGCCTACTATTCCTCCTCCTACAATGATGATATCGTATGTCATTTTCTGTATAATTGCAGACAAATATAAGGATGGGATTTATTTTTGAACAGTATAATTTTGGGGCATAAAACTATGAAGCGTTCTTTTTCCATTTCAAAAACAACAGAATTAGAACTTTTCCAAGACTTTTGCGTGTTTTGAGCCGTACCTATAAACCATTATGAAAAGTATACTTTTATCAGTGATTATTTTTTTTGGCTTTTTGAGTGTTTCCCTTGCCCAATATGTCATTAAAGGTAAAGTAACGGACATAGAAACAGGCGATCCAATTCCTTTTGCAAGTGTGATTCTGAAAGGAACCAAAGTAGGTATAACCACAGATTTTGAAGGAAATTATACGATTTCGACAACAGTCAAGGCGGATAGCCTTCAGGTAAGTTATGTCGGGTACATTTCTCAAAGCAAACCGGTGATTTATTCCCAATCAATCCTCATCAATTTTCAACTGGTTCCCTCTACTTTCAACCTCTCAGAGTTTGTTTTTGAATCAGGTGAAAACCCTGCTTTTCCTATCATCCGAAAAGCTGTGGAGATGAAAGAGAAGTTTGATAAGAGAAACCTAACAGCCTACGAATCTGAAAACTATACAAAAATAGAACTGGATTTGGATGAGGTAGAAGGGGCTTTCAAAGAGAGAAACCAAGTCAAAAAGGTCATTGCGGTGATGGACAGCATCAAGCAGCTAACCAATGATGAAGGAAAAAAAATCCTTCCTGTTTTCTTTTCAGAAACCTACTCTAAATTCTATTTCCGGACAGATCCTTTGTTGAAAAAGGAAGTCATCGAAAACTCCAAACTGAGTGGCGTGGGAATTACGGATGGGACGACGGTATCTCAAATCACGGGTTCGGCATTTCAGGAATATAATTTTTATAGAAACTGGTTAACCATCGTAGAAAAGGAATTCGTCTCACCGATTGCAGATGGTTGGAAGACTTTTTACGATTACGACCTGATGGATTCAGTGATGGTCGGAGAGGATTTTTGCTACATGCTGAAAGTTTATCCGCTCAGGGAACAGGATTTGGCATTTAAAGGAACCATTTGGATCAAAAAGGAAGATTATGCATTGAAGCAGGTGGATTTGACGATCCCAAAATCGGCTAACCTTAACTTTATAGAAAGGATTAAAATCCAACAGGAATTGGTAGCCACCGATGCAGGACCATTGCTTCCATCCAAAACCCGTATACTAATCAAAATCTCCAAAATCACAGAAAATACGGTTGGTCTGCTTGCCAAATTCTACAATTCAGGACAGAATTTCACAGTAAACAATCCGAAGCCTCCAAGTTTCTATTTTCAGGCCATACAGCTCAAAGAAGATTTTGACAAGGGAACTGAGGAGTTTTGGCAAAGTGTTAGACCCGAGCAGCTTTCAGACCAGGAAATTGTTTCCCGTCAGATGGTGGATACCCTGAGCAGGATTCCGGTAATCAGGTTTTACTCAGAGGGAATCAAGTTTTTGGGAACCGGGTTTTTGCCTGTCGGGAAAGTTGACCTTGGACCTTGGACAGGTCTTTTAAATTACAATAATGTTGAAGGCCTTAGATTGGGGGCAGGACTCCGGACAAACCTAAAATTCAGCAATAAATATGTTTTATCGGGTTACTTGGCCTATGGTTTTGCAGACAATCAGTTCAAATACTTCCTTTCAGGAACCAAAATACTGGACCGGAAGAGGTGGACAACCATTCAGATCAATACCCAAAGGGAAATAGATCAGGTGGGATTGGAAATTGAAAACCTTTCACTCAACAGTATATTTCTTGCGGCATCGAGGTTTGGAACTTTAAATAAACCCTATTATGCCAAATATTATCGCCTGATCTCACAGCGTGAAGTATTCAAAGGTTTTAACCTGACTGCCGGATTTACAAGGAAGGAATTTGATCCGGTTTTTGATTTCAATTATTTGGATGAAAATACAGGGACATACCAAAGTAGGTTTGACCTTGCACAGGTCAACCTTGGAATCAGGTATGGAAAAGATGAGGTAAACAT
Organism: Aquiflexum gelatinilyticum; assembly: GCF_024813435.1. NCBI lineage: Bacteria > Pseudomonadati > Bacteroidota > Cytophagia > Cytophagales > Cyclobacteriaceae > Aquiflexum > Aquiflexum gelatinilyticum. Next base: position 52,110 of record NZ_JANAEZ010000001.1, on the reverse strand, counting down.
CATTAATGACAATTATCGTGTTTCCCTTGGTCCGGTAAAATGGCCGGTTTTTGATTTTAGGTTTACACAGGGACTGAATAGCCTTGGCGGAGATATCAATTATCAAAAATATGTCTTGAGTGTGTACCAAAAGCTCAACTTGGGGCTGATAGGCGTCTCTAGGTATGAATTAAGGTCGGGTTTTGTTCGAGGCACAGTACCATATCCTTTGCTTGAAAACCACATAGGAAACGAGACCATCTTTTATACCACTGTGGCTTTTAACTTGATGAATTTCAATGAATTTGCAAGTGATCGGTTTGCAAGTTTGAGTTACAGACATTCTTTTGAGGGATTTGGGTTAAACTGGATCCCTTTGATCAAGAAACTCAAATGGAGGGCTGTGGCCAATGCAAATGTGCTTTGGGGAAGTGTCAGTGACAAAAACCTGATGAACTCCTCGGATCTGGATGCAGATGGAAATCCTTTTCCTGCTTTTGGAAGATTGGATCAGGATCTGCCTTACATTGAATTAGGGTATGGTATTGAAAATATATTCAAGTTCTTCAGGGTGGATTTTTTCCATAGACTAACCTATTTGGATAATCCGGGCGCAAATTCTTTTGGGGTTAAAGTAAGCGCGCAGATAATACTTTAAGGAAAAAACATTTGGATTGGGGTTTTGAAGGCCTATCCTGAATTCAAAAAAATAATGGAGTTTGTTCCTTATATCTTAAAAAAAGCCAACATCAATTCGCATATTTGCAAATCAAAAACACACCTGTTTGTAAAGGTGTGATGTTTCATCAAGTAAAAATTTTAAATGTCTAACCAACAGATCAACATTACACTTCCCGACGGTTCGGTCAGGGAGTATGGAAAAGGAGTTTCGGGGCTACAAATTGCACTTAGTATCAGCGAGGGTCTAGCCAGAAATGTACTTGCAGCAAAAGTAAACGGTGAAGTTTGGGACTCAAGCAGGCCCATTCACCAAGATTCCAAAGTTCAGTTATTGACCTGGAATGACCCGGAAGGAAAAAATACTTTTTGGCACTCCTCAGCCCACCTGATGGCAGAAGCATTGGAAGCGCTTTACCCAGGCACAAAGTTCGGAATCGGTCCTCCTTTGGAAAACGGCTTTTATTATGACGTTGATTTTGGGGATAAGTCCATCGATGGCACTGAACTCGAAAAGATAGAGGCCAAAATGATGGAATTGGCCAAACTGAAAAGCGATTTTATCAGAAAGGAAGTTCCTAAGAAAGAAGCAATAGCCTATTTCACTGAAAAAAATGATCCCTACAAACTTGATTTGTTGGAAGGACTTGAAGATGGTTCAATTACTTTCTACGAGCAGGGCAACTTCACAGACCTTTGCCGCGGTCCGCATATTCCAAACACGGGTTTTATCAAATCCGTAAAATTGCTCAATATCGCGGGAGCTTATTGGAGAGGGGATGAAAAAAACAAGATGCTGACCCGTCTTTATGGCATTACTTTTCCAAAAGCCAAAGAACTGCAGGATTACCTTTTTATGCTTGAAGAAGCCAAAAAGCGTGACCACAGGAAGCTGGGAAGGGAATTGGAGCTGTTTACTTTCTCTGAAAAAGTGGGAATGGGTTTACCGCTTTGGTTGCCAAAGGGAACACTGCTTCGTGAGCGGTTGGTAAACTTCATGAAGAAGGCCCAGGATAAATCAGGGTATCAACAAGTGGTGACACCACATATTGGACATAAGGCACTTTATGAAACTTCCGGTCATTATGAGAAGTACGGGAAGGATTCCTTTCAGCCAATCCATACTCCTAATGAGGGAGAGGAGTTTTTGTTGAAGCCAATGAATTGCCCCCATCATTGTGAGATTTACAAGCACAAGCCAAGGTCATATAAGGATCTTCCGATTAGATATGCTGAGTTTGGAACTGTTTATCGCTATGAACAAAGCGGGGAATTGCATGGATTGACCAGAGTTCGTGGATTTACACAGGATGATGCACATATTTTCTGCAGACCTGATCAGGTCAAGGAGGAATTCATTAAAGTCATTGACTTAGTTTTATATGTATTCAAAGCCTTGGGATTTGATGACTATACTGCGCAGATATCATTGAGAGATCCTGAGAAAAAGGAAAAATACATTGGAACAGACGAAGCTTGGGAAAAAGCAGAATCTGCAATTGTGGAAGCCGCCGCTGAGAAAGGATTGGAAACTGTCACTGAATTGGGCGAAGCCGCTTTCTATGGTCCAAAACTGGATTTCATGGTTAAAGACGCACTGGGCCGCAAATGGCAATTGGGAACTATTCAGGTTGATTATAACCTTCCCGAAAGGTTCCAGTTGGAATATATAGGTTCGGATAATCAGAAGCACAGACCTGTGATGATTCACCGGGCACCGTTTGGTTCCTTGGAGAGATTTGTTGCAGTTTTGATTGAGCATTGTGCAGGAAATTTCCCGTTATGGCTTTCACCGGAGCAGATTACCATTCTTCCGATTTCAGAGAAATTCATCGAATATGCGGAAGAGGTCAAGGCCATCCTTGAAGAGAGCGACATCATCGGCTTGATTGACAACAGAGACGAAAAAATCGGAAGGAAAATCCGGGATGCGGAAGTTAAGAAAATCCCTTTTATGTTGATCGTAGGGGAGAAAGAGCAACAGGAAGGTAAAATTTCTGTGAGGAAGCACGGGGAAGGCGATATAGGAAGTTTATCTCCGGTTGAGTTTGTATCCTATTTCAAAGGAATAAAAGGAGAGTCTATAAAAAATTAATTTAATCGGTAATAATCAAGCAGATTTTTTAAATCTCAAATTAATTCCGATATTTGCACGCAATTTCATTAAATAACAATAAGAATTTGAAAGGAAAACCACCGTTCAGACAGAGACAAGAAGAACCTTATAAGGTTAACGACAGGATCAGAGCAAGGGAAGTCAGAGTTGTAGGAGACTACGTAGAAGGCGGAAACGCTGTTTTGACGCTCGCTCAGGCCCTTAAGGTAGCTGAAGAGAATGAACTTGATCTCGTAGAAATTTCTCCAAATGCCACTCCACCTGTATGTAAGGTGATTGACTATGCGAAATTTAAATACGAACAGAAAAAGAAGCAAAAGGAAATCAAAGCCAATGCTGCGAAGACTGTTCTAAAAGAAATCAGATTTGGACCGAATACTGACGATCATGATTTCAATTTTAAATTGAAACATGCCATCAACTTTCTAAAGGAAGGGGCAAAAGTTAAAGCTTATGTTCATTTCGTGGGAAGGTCTATCGTATTTAAGGAAAGAGGAGAGATGTTGTTATTGAGATTTGCGCAGGAGCTTGAGGAATATGCCCAAGTAGAGCAGCTTCCCAAATTGGAAGGAAAACGAATGTTTCTATTCTTGGCTCCGAAGTCATCAAAGAAATAATTTCAACAAACAAACACAGTTATGCCTAAAGTAAAAACAAAATCAGGTGCAAAAAAAAGGTTTGCCTTAACGGGAACCGGTAAAATCAAAAGAAAGCATGCTTACAAAAGCCACATCCTGACCAAAAAATCAACCAAAAGAAAGAGAAATCTTACTAAAATGGGAATGGTTCATGAATCAGATGAAGGAAGAGTAAAAGCAATGTTGAGAATCGGTTGATCCGTTATCTTATTTCTATTGAAAATTAGGTTTATTTATTCACCAGGCGCTTCGGTCTACAAGATCAACTGAGAAAAAGGTTGGCACCAAGGGTCAAAAAATCAAAAAATTATGCCAAGATCAGTAAACTCCGTCGCTTCAAGAGCAAGAAGAAAGAAAGTCCTTAAAGCAACAAAAGGCTACTTCGGAAGAGGTAAAAACGTTTGGACAGTAGCCAAAAACAAGTACGAAAAAGGTTTACAATACGCGTATAGAGACAGAAAAGCCAAGAAAAGAGAATTCAGGGCTTTATGGATTCAGCGTATCAATGCAGGTGCCAGGGAATATGGCATCTCTTACTCTCAATTTATGGGATTGTTGAAAAAAGCAGATATCGAATTGAACAGAAAAGTTCTTGCAGATTTGGCTATGAACCATCCTGAGGCATTCAAAGCTGTTGTTGAAAAAGTAAAATAAGAACGCACTTTCTTATTTTAATTGTAAAAGCCCCAAACCGGGGCTTTTTTTTATAGCTATTTTTTAATTGGACAAGGTCAATTTGGGATTTTTTGCTATATTACAAATGTCCTACAATTCATAAAACCAATCCCAAAAATCTACAGAATGCCGACCATAATAGGCCTGTAAGAAAACAGGATTAGTTTGCAATCAAAAAATTTGGAAACGATTATGTCGATTTGGTGTTAAAATTTATGGATAAAACTGAAATAGGAATAAAAAAAAAAGCCTCTCAAAGGAGAAGCTTTATGTAGCGAGGAGGGGAGTTGAACCGCTGTCCGCCGCGGCGGATATGAATCCTTGCTACATATAAAGTGGAAGAATATTTGATTTAATCCAATCTCTTCCCTTGCCTGATTTGAGTTCTGTTTCCCTTTGAAGTGCCTTTGATTTATCTTCAAAAAACTCCACATGGATGCAGTACCAAGGCCTAAATCGAGTTGTGAAACCTTTGATTCCTTTCTCGTTGTGAAACTTGAAACGGGTTATGAGATCTGAGGTCATTCCGGTGTAAAATCGGGAGGCCGAAAAAGAATATAGGCCGTATACAGTATACATATTTAAAAATAATAGAAATAAAAAAAGCCTCTCAAAGGAGAAGCTTGATGTAGCGAGGAGGGGAGTTGAACCGCTGTCCGCCGCGGCGGATATGAATCCTTGCTACATATAAAGTGGAAGAATATTTGATTTAATCCAATCTCTTCCCTTGCCTGATTTGAGTTCTGTTTCCCTTTGAAGTGCCTTTGATTTATCTTCAAAAAAC